>NZ_CP010681.1:1392500-2088750 GCF_002407245.1 Phaeobacter piscinae
TGGTTATGGGGTGCCTGCCGCGCTGTCGCAAGGGGGAGGTGCCGAGCTGTCGCACCTTGGGGCGATTATTGGGGATGATTAGTCTGTCGCGTCGTCGTCGCCCGGCTGCGGGGGGGTGTCTGATCCGGTGTCTTTGCGCGCCAGCGGGTGATGTTCCAGCACCAATTCACTCAGGCGGGCGTCCAGCACATGGGTGTAAATCTCCGTCGTGGCAATATCAGCGTGGCCCAGCAGCGCCTGAATGGCCCGCAGATCAGCGCCATTGGTCAGCAGATGCGTGGCAAAGGCGTGGCGCAGGGTGTGGGGCGAGACAGCCTCGGGCGGGAGGCCGCCAGTGACGGCAAACTCCTTGATCAGCAGATAAAAGCGGTGCCGAGTTAGGTGGCCGGATTTGCCACGCGAGGGAAACAGGAAGCGCGAAGGGGCGGCGCCTTTGCCCACGGCGGCCTCCTCAGCGGCATCGCGCGTGGTGAGCCAGGCGGCCAGCGCGTCGCGGGCGGGGGGAGAGAGCGGCACCATCCGTTCCTTGCCGCCCTTGCCCAGCACCAGCAGCATACGGGGATCGCCGCGCGCGGCGGCGACGGGCAGGCCGACCAGTTCGCTCACGCGCATACCGGTGGCATAGAGCAGCTCCATCAGGCAGGTGTTGCGCAGCCGGTCGGCGGTGCTGCGCCCGGATTGGCGCGCCGCATCCAGAAGCCGGTCCACCTCGATCACTTCCAGCGTTTTGGGCAGCGCCTTTTTGCGGCCCGGTCCCTTGATCTGGATGGCGGGGTTGTCGCTGCGCCAGCCCTCGTCGAAGGCGAAACGGTAGATCTGTTTGATCGCGGAGAGGCGGCGGGCGCGGGTGGCGCGCGCCAGCCCTTCGGCGTCGCAGGCGATCAGATAGGCTTCGATATCATCGCGGGAGGCGCTGCCAAAGGCGCGGTTTTTATGCGCAAGCCAACTGGCCACATCCTTCAGGTCGCGACCATAGGCCAGCAGCGTGTTGCGCGCCGCACCAAGATCGGCGGCCTGCGCATCCAGAAAGGTGGCGATCCATTGCAGATCATCCTGCGGGGCGTTGGCTGGCTGGGCGATGGGTGGGGTCATGGCTGGGGGTGTTTCATGTCATGCCTGGGACCGTCAACGGTGGTCCAGCAACAACAGCTGAAGCGCGGCGCGGCGGGCGGTGTCCTCCAGCCCGACAGCGCGGAAGGTGGCCAGCGCATCGGTCAGATCGCCGAGATTGCCGTCCGCCCCTTGTGCAAAGAGCTGCATCGCGCGCAGGATCGACTCACCCAGCTGGCCGTTGTCGAGCAGCCGTTGCAATTTGCGCGGCGCGGCACTGTCGGCAGCAAAGGCGGCGGCGATGGCCTGTTCGACACCGTTCCGGGCCAACTCCTGTGTGGGCACCCCCTGCGCCACGGCGGCAACAAAGGCGCTGCGTCCCGGCGACGGGGGCGGGCTGTGAGAGGCGGTTTCATAGGTTGGGGCGAGCAGGCGAATGCGCCAAGCCAGATTGGCCGCCTGACCCTCCAGCGGGATGCGCGCCAGCTGATCGGCAAAGAGATCGGCAAAGGCGGCTTCGATCTGTGCTGTCTGCATGGCGCGCCAGACCTTGGGCAGGGTTTTGCTGACCGCCTCGGCGCTGCCGGTTTCCAGTGCGGTTTCAAAGCGTTGCAGTGCTGCAACCCGGTCCCAGATACCGCCGGAGGCCGCGGGGCTGCGCTCGGTATAAAGACCGAGCAGGTGATTGGGGTTCAGCGCACCGATCCGGGTCAGCCGCTCTGCCGCCTCAAGCTGGGCCTTCCAGCCGGCGATGTCGCGCAGATCCGCCGCCGCAAAGGCGCGCGGCAGGTTGCTGGTGGGGCGACGCTCTCCGATGGTTTCATAGAGGCGGAAGGTTAGCGGGTCCGGGGATTTTGGCGCGCGCAGCGGCGGTGCATCCTCAAACACATCGGGGTTCAGGAACCGGTCGAGTAGGTCAAGCTGGCGGCTGTCCACCAGCTCCAGCGCGTGGGCGGCCTCCAGCAGCAGCACGGCGGTGGGCCAATCGCCAAGCCGGGCGGCGCAGAAGATCCGGGCGGCGTAATCCGGCGCGAGATGGGGCCGATCCTGCAGCGCACTGCAGGCCTGCTGCTCGTCGCCGGTCAAGAGGGTGGCGTCAAACCAGCGTTTGAATCGTGCCTTGCTGCGGGTGGGGCCCGCCTGTTCGGCCAGTGCCTGTGCGGGGTCCGGCGCGCCCAGATCCATCAGCCGGTCAAGCCGTGCCAGCAACAGGGTTTCGCCGCCCTCAACCGGTGGGCGGGTCTCCGACAGCAGCAAGGTGAACATTAGCGACTGCATCGCGGGGGATTTCCGCACGGGAACGGAGGCCAGCAGCGTGGCGAGCGCCTCGGCGTTGCTGCCGCGCCAGAGATCGACGGGCAGGCCGGTGGAGGCTGGTTTGACAAGGCCGATGGGCGCCACAAGGCTGGCCAGCGGGGTGACGGTCACCTCCGGGCGGCGGGCGGAGCCTGCGACGGGTGGTTCCAGCAGGACGGTGCCCGGCAGCCCTGCGTCGGGCGCCGGTGTGGCCAGCCAGTCGATGGCGGCAAGCGGGTCGTCGGGTTTGGCTGTACCGCTGCCCGCACGGGGGGTGTTGCGGCTGGTCGCCGTGCCGGGCGGGCCGGATTGCGCCACAGGTGAGGCCGCAGGAGCGGCTGGCGTCTGGGCGGTGGCCGCCGCAGAAAACCCGGATGTCGCGACGCCCAGCCCCAGCGCCAGCACGTGGTTCAGCAGATGATTGGGCCGTGGGGCTGCGCTGGCAGAGATGCTGCGCGCAAGCAGAGCCGCCAGAGCCGACTCACCACGCCGCTGTCTAGTCGGCATTCAGAACCACCGGTTTGCGGACCTCTGCGGTGGGGGCGTCGAAATCCGCCCCGAACCACGGTCCCACATAGGCATAGATCACCAGACCGATCGCTGCCAGAACAACTAAATAAAGGAAGTATTTGATCAATCGCCCCATGGGTGTCCGCTCACTGCTTCTTTGGCTTTTGTGCAAGTTATATATGGCCTTTTTAGCAATATCACGTCATTCACTGAAGAATGAGCGAAAAAGAGCAAACACTCAGTGGCGCGGGTGACCGCCGGGTGCCCGGTGCGCTGAAAAAAACCATCGTGATGGTGGGCATGATGGGGGCAGGGAAGACGGCGGTGGGCCGTGCCCTGGCGGCCCGTCTGAAGGCCCCGTTTCTGGACAGTGACCATGAAATCGAGGCCGCGGCCAACCGCACGATTCCCGAAATCTTTGCCCGCGATGGCGAGCCGTTCTTTCGACAGAAGGAGCGTCAGGTGATCCGGCGGTTGCTGGATGAGGAACGCGGTGTGCTGTCTACAGGCGGCGGCGCGTTTCTGGCGGCGGAAAACCGTCAGATCATCTCGGAGCGCGGTGTTGCGATCTGGCTGAATGCCGACCTTGAGGTGCTGTGGAACCGGGTGAAACATCGCGACACCCGGCCGCTGCTGCGCACTGAGGATCCCCATGCGACGCTGTCGGCGCTTTATCATGATCGGGTACCCTATTATGCGCAGGCGGATCTGACGGTGCGGTCGGATGGGCAGGCGTCGATTGATGAAATGGTAAACCGGGTTGTCGAGGCGCTGCGCGCCCGCCCGGATGTGCTTGAGTGGGTGTGACGGAGTGGGTGTGATGGAGCAGGCAATGCTGGAACGCAGCGTGCATGTGGCGCTGGGAGCGCGCGCATATGATGTGGTGATCGGGCCGGATCTGCTGGCAGATGCGGGCGCACGCCTGAAACCGATGCTGCGCCGTCCAAAGGTGGCGGTGCTGACCGATGAAACCGTGGCGGCGCATCACCTTGAGGGGTTGCGCGCCGGCCTAGCGACCGCCGGGATCGAGATGGCGGCGCTGGCGCTGCCGCCGGGGGAGAGCACCAAGGCCTGGCCGCAGTTCAGCCGCGCGGTGGAATGGCTGCTGGCGCAGAAAGTGGAGCGCGGCGATATTGTCCTCGCCTTTGGCGGTGGTGTGATTGGCGATCTTGCAGGCTTTGCGGCGGCAGTGCTGCGGCGCGGGGTGCGGTTTGTGCAGATCCCGACGTCGCTGCTGGCGCAGGTGGACAGCTCGGTCGGCGGCAAGACCGGCATCAATGCGCCGCAGGGCAAGAACCTGATCGGCGCCTTTCACCAGCCCTCGCTGGTGCTGGCGGATACAGCGCTGCTGGGTACGCTGACCCCGCGCGATTTTCTGGCCGGCTATGGCGAGGTGGTGAAATACGGGCTGCTTGGCGATGCGGAGTTCTTTGACTGGCTGGAGGCGCAAGGCCCGGCGCTAGCGGCGGGTGACATGGCAGCGCGGGTCGAGGCGGTGACACGCTCGGTGCAGATGAAGGCCGACATTGTGGTGCGCGATGAGACCGAGCAGGGCGACCGTGCGCTGTTGAACCTTGGCCATACCTTCTGCCATGCGCTGGAGGCGGCAACGGGTTATAGCGACCGGCTGTTGCATGGCGAGGGCGTCGCGATCGGCTGTGCGCTGGCGTTTGAGCTGTCGGCGCGGCTGGGGCTGTGCAGTCAGGAGGATCCAAGCCGCGTGCGGGCCCATCTGAAGGCGATGGGCATGAAGACCGACCTTGCGGATATTCCAGGCGAGTTGCCGGATGCCGAGGCGCTGCTGGCGCTGATGGGGCAGGACAAGAAGGTGGTTGACGGTCAGCTGCGCTTTATCCTCGCACGCGGCATCGGTCAGGCCTTTGTCACCGGGGATGTACCGCAAGCGGCGGTGCTGGATGTACTGCGGGACGCATTGGCCGCGAAATAGTCGCCTACCCAGCAGCGGTCCCCGCAGTTCGAGAGAACGACAGGACCAAGGTCTGCCAAGGCGTGCACTTTATTGACCGTCACATGACAAAAGCCCCCGCAGAACGCGAGGGCTTTTGTCGTTTGTCGTGATCGGGGAGAGAGGAGCTCAGGCCACCCAGGATTCGTCGTCCGGTGTGTCGAAACTGCCCTCATTGGAAACATCCGATGCGCCGTCGCCGGTGGCCTGCATCTGTGCCGCCATCTCAGCATCGTGCGCCATCTCTTCCGGTGTCGAGGAGGTGGCGGGACCGTCCAGCTGGAAGGCGCCGATCATGGTGTTCAACTCACGCGCCTGCTGGAACAGCTGGGTGGCGGAGGCGGTGGTTTCCTCGGTCATGGCGGCATTGGTCTGGGTCATCTGCTCCATCTCGCCGACGGCGTGATTGACTTCGCTCAGCTGTGAAGACTGGGCATCCAACCCCCTGGCGATGGAGACGATCAGCTCGGAAATCGCGCTCACCTGCGTGCTGACATCGGCCATTGCCGTTCCGGCGGAGCCAACAAGGGTGGAGCCCGTATTGACCTGAGACGAACTGCGGGCGGTGATCTCGTCGATCTGCGACACCGCATCGGAGCAACGCTGCGCCAGGCGCTGCACTTCGCTGGCGACAACGGCAAAGCCACGTCCGGCTTCTCCGGCGCGGGCGGCCTCAACCCCGGCGTTGAGCGCAAGGAGATTGGTCTGGAAGGCGATATCCTCGATCACCTTGGTGATCTGGGAGATCTCATCCGAGGAGGCTCGGATCTCCTCCATTGCGGTCACGGTTTTCTGCACGATGTCTTCGCAATCGTTGACCTTGTCCTGGGTGGTGCCTGCGATGGTTTCGGCATCTTTGGCGTTGCGGGCGGATTCGCCGACACTGGTGGTGATTTCGTTCATCGCTTGCGTCGACCGCTCCAGTGCAGCGGCTTGCGATTCCGTTCGGCGGGACAGGTCATCCATATTCGCCGCGATGGTCTGGCTGTCATCCCCGACCGTGAGCGCAGTGCTGCGCACCGTGCCCATGGCATCCTCAAGCGATTGGGCCAGATCATTAAAATCGATCTGAAGCTTCTTGAATTCCTCAGGAAAGTTATCGTCCAGACGATAGACCAGAACTTTATTGCTAAGCTGATTCAGCGCCGTGGCGATGGCGTCGGAGACCTGTTTCTGCTCGGCCATCGCGCGATTGAGCTGCTCATCGGCCTCTCGCTTCTCGACCGCGTATCCACGTAGGATTTCAGCCTGACGTGCGATGCTGCCGACCTCATCCCGGCGCGATTTACCGGAGATATCTTCATCCAGTTCACCAGCGCTGATCCGCTCCAGGGCGGAGGTGACCATGCGCACGCCGCCGGCGATGTCCCGGGCTATCAAGGTAGCGCTGAGGCCAATGAACACAAGCACCAGCAAAAGGCCGACCAGCGCCGAGTAGAAGGCATTTTTGTTGTAGGTGTCAAAAGTTTGGAAGTCGGCCAGAAGTTCTCTGCGGATCTCGGATTCGACGTCTACGACAACCTCGATCGCCGCGGTTGCGAGCTTGACCCATTGCTGCGCGGTTAGAGTTTCCGGCGCATTGTTGTCGATAGCGGCCGCCCGGATCCTGTCGAAGCTCTGATAAACCTCGCCTTCTGCGCGGTCGTCGAAGAGATGCACGCTTTTGCTGTCTGAAAGCTCGCGGAACACCCGCATTCTCTCTTTTGATTGCAGATACGATACAGTCATCCGGGAGCGCAGCATGTCGCTCCAACCGTGTGCAAAGCCCTCTGCACCGATCGTGCGCTGGATCCCATAGGCGTCTTTAGCCATCTGAAAATAGGTGAAGGCCATCGCGCGTTCCGCCAGTTCGGTATCGGGTACCAGCACCTCGAACGCCAGAGCAGTTTCCAGCAGATGTATGTTCACCTCGGTGTAGAAATCGATCATTTCGGGCGCGCTGATGCTGCGGTTTTCGATCTGGGTGCGGATGCCGTCCAAGGCTTCCAATTCATCGTGGGCGAGTTCGACGAAGCCGCGGGTGTTTTCGTGCAGCTGTGACAGATCCGCAGATTCGATTACCTCAAGCATATGGAGGCGCAGATCCTGCGCTTTTTGCCGCTGTTCGGTTAGTGTCTGTGGTACGGCAGATGAGTCACCGGTCAGAAATGCCGCCGATAGCCCCCGCTCCAGCTGCAGATTATGGACGAGATCTCCAACCGTCAGCATGATGTCCCGCGTTAGTGATGTATCAAAGCTGGCGCGCTTATTGAGCGAGTATAAAACCGCCCCGGACATCCCGATAATGATTAGGAGGGGCAACCCTATCATGGTCAGTATTTTGGTACGGATGGATATTTTTTGTAACAGGCGGGTAATCATACTCTGCGCTCCGGCGTAACGTTAATACTGCACAAATTGTAGTGTTTGAGACCCTAATAGAATGTGTATTTGAAACGCTTTGGAGCAGTTCAAATAAAAGATACATGCAAAATACCCGTATTTTTAAGGCAGGTGACGTCGCTGAAAACGCAAGGTCGTTCCTTTTTAGAATTCAGAGGTTTACACTAAAAAAGTGCAGGCCTGGTCGAGGCCTGCACTTTTTTGGTGTGTTTGTATCAGGGCGTTGCCGCCCGGATGAAGAGGTGATTCGTCCTTAGAACGGGATCTCGTCATCGTCGATGTTGTGTGACGCGCCACCCTGGTTGCCGCCGCCAAAGCCACCGCCCTGATTACCGCCACCCTGACCGCTGTCGTAGCCACCACCGCCACCACCATAGCCGCCGCCGCTGCCACCACCGTAGCCGCCGCCGCCGCCGCCCTGGCCGCCGTCATTGCGCCCATCGAGCATGGTCAGCGTGCCGCCGATGCCCTGCAGGACGACCTCGGTCGAATAGCGGTCCTGGCCGCTCTGGTCCTGCCATTTACGGGTCTGCAACTGGCCTTCGATATAGACCTTGGATCCTTTGCGCAGGTACTGCTCTGCCACGCGGACCAGACCTTCGGAGAAGATGGCGACCGAATGCCATTCGGTTTTCTCGCGCCGCTCGCCGGTGTTGCGGTCTTTCCAGGTTTCCGAGGTGGCGATCCGCAGGTTGCAGACCTTGCCGCCGTTCTGGAAACTGCGCACTTCGGGATCACGGCCGAGGTTGCCGATCAGGATTACTTTGTTGACTGAGCCTGCCATGGGTCTGTCCTCTTGGTCTGGTCGTTCGAAGCCGCGAAAATCAGCCAAAGCCAGGTGGTCTTCCCTTCCAGCTCAGCGGTTTCAGCGGACCCCGTCGGGGTATGAATTCTGTCCGGTCCGAATCTGGTCGCGCCGGGTTGGCGGCCACAGTACCGCCCAAGGTCGCCACATGAAAGTCGGCAGGCCCGGATATCTGGGATCATCCACAGATTTTGCGCAGGCGCGCCGTGAGGCAGGGCGGTGGCGGACGGGAATATGCGATGGTGCTTTTCTTTTTAGTCAATCCGGCTATAGTTTCGCGCAATCAAGGACAGGGAAACCGGGGCGGGACAAGGCGTTTTTAATGCGTAAACTGTTGGTGGGGGTTGCGGTGACCGGGGTTCTGTCAGGTCAGGTTGCAACTGCGGATATGTTCAGCACAAAGAGCCAGCGCAAGCTGTTTGCTTCGCAGGCGCGGGTGTTGGATGAACGGGCGTCTGGGCAGTACAAGAATTCGATCCGCCTGCAGCCGCCGACCATTCACACACCGTCGAAATACGGCAGCCTTCCCTATAGTGGCAAATACCGCGGCAAATACCTGAATGTCGCGCGGGCAGCGGCGCAGAAACATGGCGTGCCCGAAGATCTGTTCCTGCGACTGGTGCAGCAGGAGAGCGGCTGGAACCCCACGGCGAAATCCCACAAGGGCGCATTAGGACTGGCGCAGCTGATGCCCGCCACCGCCAAGGCGCTGGGGGTGGATGCGTCCGATCCCAAGCAGAACCTGGAAGGCGGCGCGCGGTATCTGGCGCGGCAATACCGCAAGTTCGGTTCCTGGCGGTTGGCGCTGGCGGCTTATAACGCAGGGCCTGAGGCGGTGCGTAAACACGGCGGCGTGCCGCCCTACCGCGAAACTCAGAATTACGTGAAGAAGATCTGGGGCAGCTGACAGCGGCGCTGCCAGACTGCTGTGGAAACAGGCATGTATCTGGCGGGGGAGGTGTGCCCCCCTGCGCGCAGATCTGTGGTTCCAAGCTGTCCTGATGCGGCGGCGTTTTTTCACCCGTCCTGATATTTTGGCGCCGTTTCGGCAGCGCATTGCCGATTGCGCCGGGGATCGGCGTTAATCTGCTGATAATCTTCCTTAATGCCGTGTTAACTCCGTCTGTCTGCCAGAAAGTTGCCTTAATCTCTTGGCACCTAGTGGGAAGCTTCAGAAGAGGAATATCCCGGTGTCTTTCAAACGCTTTGACGAACGTCTTACCCAGATGCAGTGGCAGCCCCAGTCCGGCCCGTCGCCACAGATCGTTGACAGCGTGATGGCCGACCGCCCGCCGCTGGCGGTGCGGGGGGTGGAGTTCACCCTCGCAGGCGCGATCCTGGGGATCCTGATCGGGGTGGGCCTTAAGGGAATTTATACCCCCGGCGCGCCCTGGGGGCCGAACACCGGCCTGACCGGTCTGCTGATCGGCGGCGCCTCCATGGCTGGCGCGGGCCTGTCACTGGCGCTGGCCGCCTATGCCGTGCTGCGCCGTCACGACATGCCGCGCCTGATGCAGTTTGCGTCGATGAACCTGCTGATCATCGTGATGCTGCTCTTGGGATAATCCCGCCAGCAGCCCCGATCCAGCACCGGTCAAATCGCGCCGCCGATCACTCGGCGGCGATTTTTATGACCGGTTCCATTTCTTTCAGATCGGCATCGCTGAGGTGGCATTTCACCTGATGGCCGCCTGCGAGGGTGCGCACCGGCGGAACCTCTGCCTCACAGAGGTTGCCGGCCACTTTGGATTTCCAGCGACAGCGGGTCTGGAATGGGCAGCCGGGCGGCGGGTTCATCGCCGATGGGATATCGCCCTCCAGCACGATGTGGCGTTTCTCAACCGATGTATCGGCGATCGGCACCGCACTCAGCAGTGCCTCGGTATAGGGGTGATAGGGCGGGGCAAAAACCTGATCGGTGGTGCCCAGCTCGACCACATGGCCCAGATACATCACCATCACCCGGTCGCTGAGATAGCGCACGATGCTGAGGTCATGGGAGATGAACAGCAGCGTTGTCTTCTCCTTGCGCTGGATTTCCATCAGCAGATCGGTCACGGCCGCCTGCACCGACACATCCAGCGCCGAGACCGGTTCATCGGCGACCACAATACGCGCGCCACCGGCAAAGGCGCGGGCGATGCCGACGCGCTGTTTCTGCCCGCCTGACAGCTGCCGTGGCATCCGGTCGGCAAAGGCGCGCGGCAGTTTCACCAGATCCAGCAGTTCCAGCATGCGCTCCTTGCGCGCGGCGGTGCTGTCGCCGATACCAAAGATCTCCAGCGCCCGCATGATCTGCCGGCCCACGGTCATGGACGGGTTCAGCGTGTCAAATGGGTTCTGGAACACCATCTGCACGTCGGAGACGGTGCGGGTGTCGCGCTGTTCAATCGGGGTTGTTTCGATGTTCTTGCCATCCAGCTGAATGGCGCCTGCGGTTGCGGTCTCCAATCCCATCAGCACCTTGGCGAAGGTGGATTTGCCGCAGCCGCTCTCGCCAACAATAGCGAGCGTCTCGCTCTCACGGGCCTCGAAACTGAGGGTTTCATTGGCCTTCACCACCTTGCGCGCGCCGCTGTCAAACAGCGCATTGGCGGAGACCTCATAATATTTGCGCAGCGCGTCAATTTTCAGAACAACCTCGCCAACCTCGGGTTTCTCCTTCTGCTCACCAACTGTGATCGGCGCGTTCCAGTCGATTTCATCATGGCGCAGGCAGCGGGTGTGATGGCGGTCATTGCCATGCACCGGCACCATCGGAATGTCCTGCGCATCGCAACGCCCGGCCTCGAAGTAATCGCAGCGCGGGCCAAAGTTGCAGCCGGGCGGGCGCTCATGCGGGAGAGGGAAATTACCGGGGATCGCCACCAGCGGGCGGGCGTTTTTATCCGCGCCCGGCAGCGGGATGGAGCGGAACAGCGCCTGCGTATAGGGGTGCTGCATCTCGTCAAACACATCATGAATGGAGCCGCGCTCCACCGCCTCGCCGGAATACATCACGCAGAGCCGGTCGCAGGTTTCCAGCACCAGACCAAGGTTGTGGGAGATGAACAGCATCGAGGTGCCGTATTTCTTGCCCAGATCCTTGACCAGCTCGACCACGGCGGCCTCCACCGTCACATCCAGCGCGGTGGTCGGCTCATCCAGGATGAGGAGGGCGGGTTTTGACATCAGCGCCATGGCGATCACGATGCGCTGCTGCTGGCCGCCGGACAGCTGATGCGGGAAGGAATTGAGCATCCGTTCGGGATCAGGCAGGCGCACATCCGTGACCACCTCAAGGGCGCGCCTGTAGGCCTCTTCCTTGCTGACGCCCTCATGGATCATCGGCACTTCCATCAGCTGTTTGCCGATCTTCATTGCCGGGTTGAGCGAGGCCATCGGCTCCTGATAGATCATCGCGATCTCATTGCCGCGCACGTCGCGCAGCTCGTCCGCCGACATCTCCGCCAGATCGCGGCCCTTGAACTTGATCGAGCCGCCAACAATGCGGCCGTTCTTGCCGAGGTCCTGCATCACACCCAGCGCCACGGTGGATTTGCCGCAGCCGCTTTCACCGACCAGTCCCACGGCCTCACCTGGCATCACCGAGACGGAGAAATCCATCACCGCAGGAATTTCCCGCAGCCGGGTAAAGAAGGAGATCGACAGTTTGTCGATTTCCAGAATCGGGCCGTCATACTCTGCGAGTTTGGTCATCTTGGTCTCCCTGGAGGGCTGGTTGATGCCTAAGAGGCATCTTCTGGCTCCAAATATCTCGGGGGTCCGGGGGCAGCGCCCCCGGAGAGGGTCATATCAGTCGCGCAGGCTTTCTTCGCGCAGGCCATCCGCCAGCAGGTTGAGGCCCAGAACAAGGCTCAACAGCGCCAGCGCCGGTGGCAGCGGTGGATGCAGATAGATCGACAACAGCTTACGCCCGTCATTGATCGTGCTGCCCCAGTCCGGGCTTTCCGGCGGCAGCCCCAGCCCGAAGAACCCCAAGGTCCCAAGAAGGATGGTGGTATAGCCGATGCGCAGGCAGAAATCTACGATCAGCGGGCCACGGGCATTGGGCAGGATTTCCCAGAGCATGATGTACCAGGGGCGCTCCCCCCGGGTCTGGGCGGCGGCGACATAGTCGCGGGTTTTGATATCCATGGTCAGGCCGCGCACGATGCGGAACACTGTGGGAGAATTCACAAACACCACGGAGACAAAGACCACCAGTATACCGCCCGGCACGTCAAACAGATCCAGCGGCCAGAAGGTGATCTTCGACCCGGCCTCATTGATCAGCGACAGATAGGCGAGGAGACCGGGGACCAGCACAATGGCCAGCCAGATGGTATTATGTTGCGGGCGGGTGCGAAAGCGTGAATGGATCAGCACCGCAACAAAGATCAGCGGAAAGGCAAAGAGCACCACGGCGATATATTGCGGCAGCCCGGTTTCGATGATCTCCGGCGTGACCAGCAGGTAGAACAGCAGGATCACCGGGAAGGCGAGGATCAGGTTGGCAAGGAAGGACAGAACCGTGTCCCATAGGCCGCCGTAATACCCCGCAGGCAGCCCCAGCGTGATCCCCACCATAAAGGCAAAGAGCGTCGCCAGCGGCGCGATCTGCACCACCACCCAGGCGCCATCTATCAGGCGGCTGAACACATCGCGCGCCAGATTGTCACCGCCAAGCAGATACCAGGCCGCGATGCCTGCATCGGCCTCGGCACCCGGCAGCGGGGTGCCGGGCAGTTTGTTCTTGAGGCCGGAAACCTGCGCCAGCGGGTCATGCGGTGCGATCAGATCCATCGCGCCAAGCACCCCGGTAAAGACCCAGAACATCACCAGTGCAAAGCCGATCATGCCGATGGGGCTGTCAAACAGTTTCCCGTAGAGACCCAGTCGCCGCTTGAAGGTGATGGAGACGGCAAAAAGTGCGATCAATGCACTCCACACCGGCAAGAGCAACTGCGCCATGGCACCAACGATGCCACCGGAGGCGCCGAAGATGACGCCAAACAGAATGTAGATGACGATCAGCACGATCACCGCGAGAAAACTGTAGCGCACGGCGATACCGGCCAGCACATCCGGCGTTGTGGCGAGACTAGCGCTGCGGTGGGCGTTCACCGCCATTGTGGGGCTTGTGGTCACAATGCTGAGCACCAGCCAGGCGATCACAGAGGCGGCAAGCGCCACCAGGGCAAGCATCAGCACAGGGGTGAGAAAAGAGAGGCTCCCGGTCCAGCTGAGAGGGTCCATAGTGCGTTCCTCCTTCAGGAAATCCGGATGCGGGGGTTGAGATAGACATAGCCGATATCGGAGATCAGCTGAGTGAGCAGCACCACGACCACGGAGACCACGGAAATGCCGAGGAGCAGTTCGATGTCATTGTTGCCTGCCGCCTCCACCAGGGCCCAGCCGAAGCCTTTGTAGTTGAACAGCGTCTCCACGATCACCACACCATTCAGCAGCCACGGGAACTGCAGCATGATCACGGTGAAGGGGGCAATCAATGCGTTGCGCAGGGCGTGGCGCATGACAATCTTCGGAAAGCTCACGCCCTTCAGCCGGGCAGTGCGGATATATTGCGCGGTCATCACCTCGGTCATGGAGGCGCGGGTCATCCGGGCGATATAGCCGATCCCATAAAGGGCGATGGTCAGCACCGGCAGGAAGAAATTCTCAAAATTGGCATCGGTCATCGCAGAGGTTGCCGTGCCCTTGAACCATTTGAGCCCCACCGCGGAGGAGGTGAACACCGCAATGAAAATCACGCCGGAGACATATTCCGGGGTGGCGGTAGTCAGGATGGAGGCGGTGGAGAGCGACCGGTCGGTGACCGAGCCTTCGCGCATACCGGCCAGAACACCGATCAGCAGCGCCGAAGGCACCATCAGGATCAGCACCCACATCATCAGGAAGGCGGTATTGCCAAGCCGGGTCTGAATAATGGTCCAGACTTCATCCTTGAACCGGGTGGAATAGCCCCAGTCCCCTTGCAAAACGCCACAGAACGACGGGGCGTCTTCTGCCTCCTCTGCGCTGACAACGCCGGTGATGCAGCGGCCGGTGATCCCCTCATCCGTGGTGGTACGCCAACCGGGGAGTACCCCCAGCCATTGGCCGTATTTTACCGGCATTGGCTGCAGATAGCCGTTTTTGTCCAACCAGCTGGCGACGGCCTCATCCGACATGCGGAAGTTGCCCTCGGTCTTGGCCAGTTTTTCAAGGTTCGGATAGAGGTTGGTCAGAATGAACACGATGAAGGTGAGGCAGAGCGCCGTCAGGATCATCACGCCCGTTCGGCGCAGAATAAAAAGTCCCATGCAAAGTCCTGTTGGCAAAGTCCGGTTGGTCTGCCATGCGCGATCGGAGGCAGCGCAGAGGCTGCGCTAGAGCTGAGGTCCGACGGCGGGTGAGCTGGCGGCTGTGGCAGCTGCGCTGGCAGCATCTGCCCCGGTGACGGGGCAGATGCGGGATAGGTGAGTTGGCAGGATCAGGCCGACCAGCCCCATTTGTAGTGATGATGCTCATAGGAAATGTGCATATCCGCGCCGACGACGCCTTCCCGCATGTGGCGGTAGAGCGAGCGCCAGTAAGGCTGGATGGTCACGCCCTCATCCTGGATGATCGCTTCCATCTTGGCCATGACCTCACGGCGCTTGTCAGCATCCGCAATAGCCAGCGCCTCAGTCAGCAGCTCGTCGAATTCTGCGTTGGACCAGCCAAATTCATTCCAGGCCTCGCCCGAGCGATAGGCCAGCGCGTGGATCTGCACGCCGAGCGGGCGGTGGTTCCAGTTGGTGGAGCTGAATGGGTATTTCACCCAGTCGTTCCAGAAGGTGGAGCCGGGCAGCACTGTGCGTTTGACCTTGAAGCCGGCATCGCGCAACTGCGCTGCGACCGCATCGGTGGTGTTCTTGCGCCAGTCATCGTCAATGGAGATGATTTCATGCTCGAAATCCATCATACCGGCTTCTTCCATCAGAGCCTTTGCCGCGGCAGCGTCGACCTTGCGGGCGGGCAGTTCGGCATATTCGGGATGGATTGGGCCAACATGGTGATTTTCGGCAGTTTCACCGCGGCCACCGTAGCCCAGTTCCAGGCAGACCGCATTATCCACGGCCATGGAAATCGCCTGGCGCACACGTTTATCGGCATAAGGCTGTTTGCCGTCCACTTCCGCCAATTGGTTTGGCCGGACAACGATGGTGGCCATGGTGACAACTTCAGACTTCTGGTATCCAAGCCCATCCATGACGTCGATGAACTCACCCACGGATTCATAAAGCAGATCCACCTCGTCGGATTCCAGTGCTGCTAGCCAGGAAGAGGAATCGGTGCCAAAGTCGATATACTCAATCCGGTCCAGCGCCGGACGACCAAAGACGGCTTCGCCCCACCATGTGTGATCTTCGTTGCGCTCCAGCGTGGCCTTCACGCCGACCTCAAGCTCGGTCAGCTTGTAGGGGCCGGTGCCAACATTGGCCGTGAAATCGTCGGTCTGGAAGCTGGAGTGGACAATGGCGGCGGGATAGTCGGCCATGCCGGGGATCAGCGAGATATCCGAGTTCGGCAGGCTGAGGCGGACGGTGTGGCTGTCCACCACTTCGATTGCACCGTCGCGGGCCTGACCGGAGGCTTCGTCAACCAATGAGCCAAAACGGCCGGCCATGGAGTTGCCTTCCATGCCCTTGTCACACCAGCCAGCGATATTGCGGGCCACATCCTCGGCGGTGAAATCATCGCCATTGTTCCATTTTACGCCTTTGCGGACGTTAAGGGTATAGACCGTGGCGTCTTCATTGATCTCCCAGCTGTCCAGCAACATGCCGGAGAGGGAGCCATCGTTGTTGTATTCGACCAGATATTCCAGCGTGCCGCGGCTCTGGTTGCCCATTTCGGACCAGTCATAGGTGCGCGGGTCTTTCAGTGGCTTCACCAGCATCTGCATGCGCATGGTGCCGCCATCCTGCATATCTCCGGCGGCCTGGACCGGTGCGTCCAGCCCAAGGAGGCCATATGCCGCCACCGAGCTGAGGCCAAGCGCAGTGGCGCGGGCCATGAATTCGCGGCGGTCCATCTTCCCTGCAAGGGTTTCTGACGCATACATCTTTGCTGCCGGGTGCAGATCGGTCCCGGTGGTGGTGTCTTTTGTCATGTGGCTCTCCCTGTTGCACCGCAAGATTTTGTCTTTTGGGACGGCGGGCCAGTCGGATCTGGCGAGTGCCGTTTGTGGTGCTGTGTTCACGATTGTTTCCCCGTATGACCATTCGGCCCCAGAACGCGGGGTAGGTCAATGTAGGTTATCGACCTTTCTTATGTATTTTGCGACATTTTGAATGTCGTTTTTTGATTTTGAGTGCTGAAAGGCCCCTTCGAAAGCCTTAGTACTGGGCATAAGTGCCCAGTGCAATGTCCTGCCATGTCTCCTTTGCCAAGGTGACTCGCGACATGGCTTTGCAGAAAGCGCAGCCTGTCGCGTGCGGGTAGATCCATATTGGTCAAAGGTTGGTTGGATGGTGAAATTCGGCCGACCTGGAGCGGCTGGTGGGAGGCACCAAAATTGCCGGATCAGGCGCTGCGCTTCAGTTTGTCCCGGGCCTGTTTGCGCAGCCGGCTCGGTGTTTCGCCGGTATGCTGGGTGATGAACCGCGTGAAATAGGCCGCACTGCCAAAGCCAAGCGTGGCCGCGATATCGCGCATCGGTAGTTCAGAGGTGATCAGCAGGCTGCGCGCGGCGTGGAGCTGGCGTTCGGTCAGCAGGGCGCCTGCGGTCTTGCCGGTCTCGGATTTGCAGACACGGGTCAGATGGGTGGGCGTCACATTCAGCGCTGCCGCGTGATCCGCCATGCTGGCGTGCTGGGCATAGCATTCGACAATCCGGCCGCAATAGCCCTGCGCAAGTCTCTGGGCCGCGGTGGGTTTGCTGATGGCGCTGTTGCGTGCCGCCATCAGGCGTCGCACATGGATTGCAATCAGCGTGCCATGGGCCTGCATGGCGCGATACCACAGAGCCGGTCGATCCTGCTGCTCGGCCTGCATGGCCTGAAACATGCTGTTGATCACCGCCTGATCCTGCGCGTCCGGGATGCGCAATGTGTCGGCACTGTCAGGGAAATCCATCGGCGTTGAGGCCGGGATTGTCATCACCTGCCCGATACACTGACGGCCCAGTTCCAGCGACCACAACGTGCCAGCAGGTACAAAGATCGCGCTGTTGGGACCAAATCCCCGCTGTTGACCATTCAGAAAAACCCGTCCCTGACCACGGGTGATCCAGATCAGCAAGTTTTCGGTGAGATCATGCGCCAATTCGACCTGCCAAGATCCATCGGGGGTCAGCTGCGACAGCGGTGCGACAGTGATCTCGCCGATATGGGTGGGGTCAAATGGCATAGGATGGATATGGTATGTGCTGCTCGTAATTTTCCGTGCGCGCAAATGGCCATGAAAAACTGATTCTGGCAAGTTTTTGCCGAAAAATGCGTAAGGATTTAGTCGAATCGCAGCCGCCGCATGGGTTTTGAGCAACATTGCGCGCATTCCGCACAGTCAGCGGGACGGATTGTCCAAGCTGTTCGAGGTGAAGCGCCTCTATACGGACAATTTGGCTGAGTGTGCAGCCCAGAGCGAGGCTCGGCCGGGGCGCAGAGTAGCATTGGGCTCGCACTGAGCACGCGGTGGCAGCTAGTCGGGGCGGTGGCAGTGCCAGCCCTTCATCCGGGCGCGGAACCAAGTGCGCTGGCGTTTGGCAAATTGCCGGGTGGCGACCGCCGCACGCTCGCGGGCCTCGTCTTCGGGCAGGTCGCCAAGGTGATGGGCCATCAGTTCCGGCACTCCGATGGCGCGGCAGGCGGGCAGGGTTGGATCATAGCGGTCCTGCATGGCAGCGATCTCCGCCATGGCCCCCATATCCATCATCACATCAAAGCGGCGGCGAATGCGCGCCTCAAGCCAGTCCTTGTCGGTGTCAAAGACAATTCCGGTGCAGTGATCCAGCGGCAACGGCGGCGGTGGCGTGTCTGCCTGCCAGTCGGCCAGCCCGCGCCCGGTTGCGGTCAGCACCTCATAGGCGCGTTGCACACGGGCGCGGTTTTGCAGGTCGATCCGGGCGGCGGTGGTCGCGTCCAGCGCCGCGCACATCTCCGCGAGCGACAGCGTATCGGCCTGCTGACGGACTTCTACCGGGGTGGCGGGTATTTCGGCCAGCCCCTGCGTGAGCGCGGCGAAGTACAGCCCGGTGCCACCGACAATAATCGGGCGCGGGCCGTCGCTGAGCAGCGGCCGCACCTCGCGCAGCCAGTGGCCCACGGAATAGTCGGCATCATAGGGCTGGTGACCATAGAGCAGATGTGGCGCCATCGCCTCTTCCTCAGGCGAGGGGCGGGCGGTGATCACCCGCCAGCAGTCATAGACCTGACTGGCATCGGCATTGACGATCACCCCGCCCTGAGTTTCGGCAATCCGCAGGGCCAGTGCGGATTTGCCGGAGGCGGTTGGCCCGGCGATCAGCACCGGTAGGTGGGCTGGGATCTCTGGCAGCGCGGTCAAGTCGGTCATGCAGGGCGTCCTGTTCTTCGGATGTTCCCCGGCGCGCCGGGCAGAGTAGCAAGGCGGCGCCGAAAAACATGTCAGGCCGCATTGATCCTGCCGCCGATTTGCTTCATTTTGCGCGCAAAGTAACCCCGTCATATTCCGGAGCGCAACATGCCCCTTACCAACGATCAGCCGGAGGCCACGCCGGCGGCAACCTATAAACGTGTCATGCTGAAAATTTCAGGTGAAGCACTGATGGGGGACCAAGGGTATGGTCTGCATCCGCCGACCGTCCAGCGCATTGCCCAGGAAGTGAAATCCGTGCGCGATATGGGCGTGGAGATCTGCATGGTGATCGGCGGCGGCAATATCTTCCGCGGCCTGTCCGGCTCTGCCCAGGGGATGGAGCGGACCACGGCGGATTACATGGGGATGCTGGCCACGGTGATGAATGCGCTGGCGATGCAGTCGGCGCTGGAAGGTTTGGGTGTGTTCACCCGTGTGATCTCCGCCATTCGCATGGATGAGGTGGCCGAGCCCTACATCCGCCGCCGCGCGGTCCGCCACCTGGAGAAAAAACGGGTCTGCATCTTTGCCGCCGGGACCGGCAATCCCTATTTCACCACCGACACCGCCGCGACCCTGCGCGCCAATGAGATGGCCTGTGAGGCGATCTTCATGGGCAAGAACGGCGTCGATGGCGTTTATGACAAGGACCCGGCGCAGCATGATGACGCGGTGCGCTACGATGATATCACCTACGATGAGGTGCTGGCCAAGCGTCTGAAGGTGATGGATGCCTCGGCCATTGCGCTGGCGCGCGACAATAACCTGCCGCTGATGGTGTTCCCCTTGGATGAACCCGGCGGGTTCCGCGGTATTCTGGCCGGGAAGGGCACCTATACCAAGGTGCATGGCTAACACCCCTCTCCATTATTTGAGGGCGCTCAGTCCGGGCCGTACGGCCTGCGGGTGAGACAGAAACGGGCCGTGCGTTTGGATCAATCCAGCGCGCGGCTTTGTTGTGACGGGGGTGTGCCGGGGGCTGAACCAGGCGCCGAGGGCGTGTTTGATGGCAGATCCCTGAGCGCGGCGGGCCATGCGGCGGGGCAGGCCGGCGCTTCAAAACTGCGGCAAGATCGCTATACAACCCCCCGTCAATGTCTTATGAGCAATACAAACACCGCCTCAAGTCAGGGGAGAGCAGAATGTCTGACGATTTTATTCTCGATACCGATGATCTACAGCGCCGCATGGATGGCGCCATGGCCAACCTCAAGACCGAATTTGCGTCGCTGCGGACCGGTCGCGCCTCCGCGTCGATGCTGGAGCCGGTTATGGTGGATGCCTATGGGTCGATGACACCGATCAATCAGGTTGGCACTGTCAATGTGCCCGAGCCGCGTATGGTCACCATCAACGTCTGGGACAAAGGTCTGGTCGGCAAGGTCGAAAAAGCGATCCGCGAATCCGGTCTGGGCATCAACCCGCAGCTCAACGGCACCATCATCATGCTGCCGATCCCCGAGCTGAACGAGGAGCGCCGCCGGGATCTGACCAAAGTGGCCGGCCAATATGCCGAACACGCCCGCGTGTCGATCCGCAATGTGCGTCGCGACGGTATGGACCAGATCAAGAAAGCCAAGGCTGACGGCATGTCTGAGGACGACCAGAAGCTGTGGGAAGGCGAAGTTCAGGAGCTGACCGACAAGATGATCAAGGTCGTTGACGCAGCGCTGGAAACCAAACAAGCCGAAATCATGCAGGTCTGACACCTGCAGATGTCACAGAGCACAGACACCGCCTTGGCGCCGAGTGAGGGCGAGCCTGCCCCGCAACGCGGTCCCAAACATGTGGCCATCATCATGGATGGCAATGGCCGCTGGGCTCAGGCACGGGGCCGTCCGCGGCTGTTCGGCCACCATGCGGGCGCCAAACGCGTCCGTGAGGTGGTGGAATGCTGCCCGGCACTGGGGGTGAAATACCTCACCATTTTTGCCTTCTCGACGGAAAACTGGAAACGCACACAGGTTGAGGTGGCAGGCCTGATGAGCCTGTTCCGGCGCTACATTTCCAAAGAGATGAAGGCGCTGTCGCAGCGCAACGTGCGGGTGCGCTTCATCGGTGACCGGGTTCGGCTGGACAAGAAACTGGTCACGCTGATGGATCAGCTGGAACAGGAAACCGCGTGTAATGACGGCACCCATCTGACTATCGCGCTGAATTACGGCAGCCGCGATGAGGTGGCGCGTGCCACCAAACGGCTGGCCGAAGATGTGGCGGCCGGGCGGCTGAACCCTGCGGATGTGGATGAGGAAACTCTGCCGCGTTATCTTGATACCCATGTGCTGCCGGATCCGGATCTGGTGATCCGCACCAGCGGGGAGGCGCGGATTTCCAACTTCCTGCTGTGGCAGTCGGCCTATGCCGAATATGAATTCATTGATACGCTTTGGCCGGATTTCACTGCTGATGAAATGGACCGGCTGTGTCGCAGCTACGGGCAGCGGGATCGCCGGTTTGGCGCGGTGAAAACATGAGCGGCGCAGGGCGTTGGGCCGACCTTATGCCCCGGCTGATTTCTGCCGTGGTGATGATCCTTGTGGGCGGCTGGGCTGTCTGGCGTGGTGGCGTGGTCTTTGACCTGCTGATCGCGGCGGCCGGTGGTGGCATGATCTGGGAGCTTTTGCGCATGGTTGCGCCGCATCGTCAGGGGGTGGCGCTGCCGCTGGGTGTCCTGTCGATGGGCGCGGTTCTGGCGGCGGCTCTGATGGCGGGCAGCGGGGCCGTGGGTCTGTTGCTGATCCCGGCCATCCTCGGCGCGGTCGCGTTGGATATTCGCCGCGGCATTTACCTTGGCTTTGCGCTTTGGGTGCTGTTCGCCGCCTATGCCTTCATCTGGATGCGCAGCACATTGGGCCTGGACTGGATGGTCTGGCTGATCTCGGTCGTGGTGGCTACGGATGTCGCGGGCTATTTTGCCGGTAAAACCTTTGGCGGGCCGAAATTCTGGCCCCGTGTCAGCCCCAAGAAAACCTGGTCCGGCACCTCTGCCGGCTGGGTCGCGGCGGCGATTGTCGGCGCGATTTTTGCAGCGCAGGCGGGGCTGGGCTTTGGCGTGGTGGTGCTGTCGGTGCTGGTTTCCATGGCGAGCCAGGCCGGTGATGTGGCCGAGAGCGCGCTGAAGCGCAAGATGAGCGTGAAGGATTCCAGCGCGCTGATCCCCGGCCACGGCGGCTTGTTCGACCGGTTTGACGGGATGCTGGGAGCCGCGGCGATGGTGCTTCTGGTGCTCAGCCTTTGGGGTCTGCCCGGCGGGACGATGTAATGCGGAAGATCTCGATTTTCGGGGCCACCGGATCCATTGGTCAGAACACGATTGACCTGATCCGGCGGGCGCCCGGCGATTATGATGTGGTGGCGCTGACTGGTGGCGCCAATATTGCCCGGCTGGCGCAGGATGCGATTGCGCTGAAGGCGGATATCGCTGTCACCGCTTATGATGACCAGCTGCCTGCGCTTGAGGCCGCTTTGGCCGGGTCAGGTGTGGCCGCTGCCGCAGGGCAGGCGGCCCTGGCTGAGGCGGCGGCGCGGCCTGCGGATTGGGTGATGTCGGCCATTGTGGGCGCGGCCGGGCTGGCACCGGGGCTTGAGGCGCTGAAACAGGGCGCCACGCTGGCGCTGGCCAACAAGGAATCGCTGGTTTGCGCGGGGGCGCTGCTGCTGGAGACGGCGCGGCGCCACAAGGCGCGGCTGTTGCCGGTCGATAGTGAGCATTCGGCGGTATTTCAGGGGCTGGTCGGCGAGGATATCTCCGCCGTAGAGCGGGTGGTGATCACCGCCTCTGGCGGGGCATTCCGGGATTGGCCGCAGGAGCAGCTGAAGACAGCCACGGTGGCGCAGGCCTCCTCCCATCCCAATTGGGACATGGGGCAACGGATCACCATCGACAGCGCGTCCATGTTTAACAAGGCGCTGGAAGTTATTGAAACCCGTGAGTTCTTTGGCGTGGCGCCTGAGCAGATCGAGGTTGTCGTTCACCCTGAATCCATCGTTCATGCGCTGGTCGGGTTTCGCGACGGGGCGCTGATGGCGCATCTGGGCGCGCCGGATATGCGCCATGCCATCGGCTATGCGCTGCATTGGCCGGAGCGGCGGGAGCTGCCGGTTGAGCGGCTCGATCTGGCGCGGTTGGCAACGCTCACATTCCGCGCGCCTGACCCGGCACGGTATCCGGCCCTGCAATTGGCCTATGACGTGATGGACCGGGGCGGCCTGATGGGGGCGGTGTTCAACGCCGCCAAGGAGCGCGCGCTGGATCATTTCATCGCCGGGCGCATCGGGTTTCTGGATATGGCGGCGGTGGTCGCGCGGGTGCTGGCGCAGTTTGACAGCGCGGATCGCGGGCTAGATGAGGCAATGACCCTTGATACGGTGAGCCGGACCGACCATCTCACCCGTATGGAAGCCGACAACGCAATTTTAGACTATGTAAGGTAAGCCCTTGGATTTCGTCTCCTTTCTTCCGCAGCTTGGCGGGTATCTCTATGTGATTGCCAGTTTTCTGGTGGCGCTGTCGGTGATTGTCGCTGTGCATGAATATGGCCACTACATCGTCGGGCGCTGGTCCGGGATTCACGCTGAGGTGTTCTCACTGGGGTTTGGCCCGGTGCTGTTCTCCCGCGTCGACAAACGCGGCACCCGCTGGCAGGTGGCGCTGTTGCCGTTTGGCGGCTACGTGAAGTTCCTTGGGGATGCTGATGCGGCCTCGGGCAAGGATGCGGATGCGATGGCAGATGCTGCCGCAGATCCGGTCGCCCTGCGCCGGACCATGCATGGCGCGCCGCTTTGGGCACGGTCGGCAACGGTTGCGGCGGGGCCGGTGTTCAACTTCATCATGTCGGCGCTGATCTTTGCGGGTGTGTTCATGCTGCAAGGCACTATGCGCGATCCGCTGACCGTGGAGCGGCTGGTGCCGCTGCCGGGGCTGCAGACGGGGCTGCGCGAAGGCGACGCGCTGTTGCAGATCGAAGGGGTCGATGTGCCCTCTCTGGAGGACGGTGCCGCCTTTACCGCCTTCCGCGATGCGGTGCCGGAGCAGCAACCGCTGGCCTATACTGTGCTGCGGGATGAGCGGGAGGTCGAGGTCGAAGGCCCGTATCCCTGGCCGCCGCATGTGCGCGGTGTGGCGCCGCGCAGTGCCGCCGCCGATATCGACCTGCAGCCGGGGGATGTGATCACTGCCGTTGATGGCACGCCGATCTTTGCCTTCGATCAGCTGAAACGGGCAGTCGAAAGCGCGGAGGGCAAGGTCCTGCTGCTGGATGTCTGGCGCGCGGGCGAAGAGTTTGAGATGGCGCTGGCACCACGGCGTGTCGATGAGCCACAGCCAGAGGGCGGGTTCGCCACGCGCTGGCGCATGGGGATTGCCGGTGGTCTTGCCTTTGACCCGGCGACGGAGACGGTTGGTGTCGGCGAGGCCCTCGGCGGTGGCGCGGCGCAGGTCTGGGGCGTGGTTGAAATGTCACTCTCTGGGCTGGGGCATATGATCACCGGCGCGATCAGCACCTGTAACCTCTCCGGTCCGATTGGCATTGCTGAGACCTCCGGCGCGATGGCGAGCCAGGGGGCCGAAAGCTTCATCCGGTTTATCGCGGTGCTGTCCACCGCCGTCGGGCTGCTGAATCTGTTCCCGATCCCGGCGCTGGATGGTGGCCACCTGGTGTTCTACGCCTATGAGGCCGTCACCGGGAAACCGCCCAATGACGCGGTGATGCGGATCCTGATGACTGTGGGGATCACTGCTATTCTCAGCCTGATGATGTTTGCGCTCTTTAACGACATCTTCTGCTAAGCGCTTTTTCGCCGACCGGGGATGGCCCGGTTGGCGCTGTGATCCGGGTCCGGATCCTGTGACGGGTTGGCGCGCCCAACTGTCGCCACATTCCTTTGTTAATCCTTTGGTAAGACGCCAGTGGGCAACGGTGTCGCAGAGCGCGGCAAGGTTGTGGCGGATGTGGGATCATTATTGATAGTGGGAGAGTGGACGACATGAGCACCCTGCAGATTACCAATACTGGATTTGGTCTATTTATGCGCCTCAACTGGGATCGCGCCATGTCTGCGGCGACGATTTTGGGCGCGCTTGCAGCCGGTGCCTGGATCGGCAGTCTCTGAGTTTTCAAGCTGTTGTAAGCGATCTGGCGTGTGGGGTGATCCCGCGCGCCTTTTTGTTGTTTTTGACAAGCGCCGATAAACCCGATACGCACGGATTAAGCTGTAAAAAAATCGGGTTTTGACTGATGGTTCGGGGGAAGCACACGGGTACATCCTGTGGGGGGCGCAAATTGGGTGCCCATATTTTGTATAGAAACGTATCTGCCGCGGCGCTGGCAATTGCATTGGGGTTTGTCCTGACGCCAGAGGTCGCAGTGGCGCAGAGCTACAGTTTCACAAACGTTCAGGTCGAGGGCAATCAACGTATCCAGACCTCAACAATTGTGGCCTATACAGGCATTGAACGGGGCAAATCCGTCAGTGCCGGTCAGCTCAATGATGCTTATCAGCGTATTCTCGACAGTGGTGTTTTTGAAACCGTCGAGATCGTGCCGCAGGGCAACACGCTGGTGATCAAGGTGACCGAATTCCCGACCATCAACAAAATCAGCTTTGAAGGCAATCGCCGTATCAAAGATGATGCAATGCTGGCGCTGATAGAATCAGCGCCGCGCCGGGTGTTTAACCCGACAGTTGCCGAACGGGATGCCTCCAACCTCGCGGAAGCTTACGGCGCGCAGGGGCGTCTGGCCTCGACTGTGACACCGCGCATCATCCGGCGCAGCGACAACCGCGTTGATCTGGTGTTCGAAATTTCCGAAGGCGATACCATTGAGGTGGAGCGCGTGTCATTTGTGGGCAACCGGGTCTATTCCGACCGTCGCCTGCGTCGCGTGCTGGAAACCAAACAGGCGGGTCTGCTGCGGACCTTCATTCGGGCGGATACGCTGATTGAAGACCGCCTTGAGTTCGACAAACAGGTTCTGCGCGATTTCTACCTGTCGCGCGGCTATGTGGATGTGCGTATCAACAGCACCAACGCCGAAGTCACCGAAGAACGCGACGCCGCCTTCCTGGTGGTGGATATCACCGAGGGCCAGCAGTTTGAGTTCGGTGAGATCTCGGTCACCAGCGAAATGTCGGAAGCCGACGCTGATGAGTTCCGCAAGGTGCTGAAGGTGCGCCCCGGCGTGACCTATTCCCCAAGCGTTGTTGAAAATGCGATCCGGCGGCTGGAAACCTTTGCCATCCGCAAGGGGATCGATTTCCTGCGGGTGGAGCCGCGCATCAGCCGCAATGATCGGGATCTGACCCTCGATGTCGATTTTGTTCTGACCCGCGGACCACGCGTGTTTGTTGAGCGGATTGATATCGAAGGCAACACAACCACTCTGGACCGGGTGATCCGTCAACAGTTCCGCACAGTTGAAGGCGACCCGTTCAACCCGCGTGAAATCCGCGAGAGCGCAGAACGCATCCGGGCGCTTGGGTTCTTTGAGACCGCAGAAGTAGACGTTCGTGAAGGCGGCAGCGCCGGTGAGGTGGTTGTCGATGTGGACGTCGAAGAGAAACCAACCGGATCGCTGAGCCTTGGCGGGGCCTATTCGGTCAACGATGGTTTCGGCATCAGCCTGGGCCTGTCGGAGAACAACTTCCTTGGCCGTGGCCAGCGTCTGTCGTTCAACATCTCCACTGCGCAGGATAAAGAAGAATATACTCTCGGCTTTACAGAGCCCTACCTGTTGGGTCGCGACCTGCGGTTCGATCTGGATCTGGGCTTTTCGGAGACCGATTCCAGCTTTGCCCTTTATGATACCAAGCGGGCGTTTTTCTCGCCTGCGCTGACCTTCCAGACCTCTGAAAACAGCAATCTTCAGGTGCGCTATACTTGGGATGAGGACGAGATGATCAGCCGGGGCGACGATTCCTCTGGCTTCCCGCTGGCCGGGCCGCTTGTTCGAAGCGAGATCAATCAGGGCGCTATCAACGCCAGCACCATCGGCTTTACCTATACGGTGGACAGCCGGTTGAACGGTCTGGACCCGAATTCGGGGTATTTGATCCAGGTTGGCGCTGACTATGCAGGGCTTGGCGGAGACTCTGAATATCTGCGCAGCACCGCGAAGTTCATCGCCCAGCGGCGTGTCTTCAACGAAGAGGTCACGTTGCGCGCCACCATCGAGGCGGGTGCATTCAGCTGGCAAGGGGACGGGTTCAGCCGCTCCATCGACCGGTTTGTTCTGTCGCCCAGCATCCTGCGCGGTTTTGAACCCGGTGGGATTGGCCCACGGGATCAGTCACCGAACGGAAGCGGCGGAAATTACAACGACTTCCTCGGCGGCAACTACTACGCAGCTGCGCGTTTTGATGCGGAATTCCCGCTGGGCCTGCCCGAAGAGATCGGACTGCGCGGTGGTCTGTTCTATGATGTTGGCAACCTTTGGGGTTTGAACAACGCCGATACCGGCGCTGCCGGTGGCAATATCGTTGGACGCGGCGGCTCTTATCGTCATGTTGTTGGCTTCTCGCTGCTGTGGACCACAGGTTTCGGGCCCTTGCGCTTCAACTTCTCCAAGGCGCTGAAGAAAGAAGACTTCGACCAGGAGCAGAGCTTTGACCTGACACTTCAGGCGCGGTTCTGATCGCAATGACACAAGCTGTGGACACACGGCACAGGGGGGCGCTGGCTGGTTGGCTGGCGCCTTTTCTGCGCGCTCTTGTCGTGCTGCCGTTGATGAGCCTGCCCGGTATCGCGCAGGAGGCGACGGTGCCCGCGGCGGGGTTTCCGATTGGGGAAACACTGCAACTGGGGTCGCCACAGACGGGGCTGTTGACCATCCAGTCCGAGCGGCTCTATGCCGAGAGTGCCTTTGGCCAACGGGTCACGCAGGAGCTGGACGCCGAGGGCGCGGTGCTGACGGCGGAGAACCGCAGGATCGAGGCGGAGCTGCGTGCGGAGGAGCTGGATCTGACGGAGCGGCGCAGCAGTATGGATCCCGAGGCCTTTCGCGCGTTGGCGGATGCCTTTGACAAGAAGGTCCAGGAAACCCGCCGCAATCAGGATCAGAAACTGCGTGATATCAACCAGATGGGCGAAGACGCGCGACGCGATTTCTTCACTGCGTCCTTGCCCGTGCTGCAGCAGATCATGCTGGAAGCGGGCGCCGGGGCCATTCTGGAGCATGCCAGCGTGTTCCTTAGTGCAGATGCGGCGGATGTGACAGATCTGGCGATTGCGCGGGTGAATGAGGTTCTGGGCGATGGTCGCGACAGTCAGTCTGAGGTCGACAGCGAGTGATTTGGAGATCGCAGGTCTGGCAGAGGTCAGATCTGCCCGGACCTGCCCGGCGGCTTGCCGAAGCTGTGGCCACTTGCTAGGACATACCTAACATTCAGAAAACGGGAAAACCGCAATGACAACCGAGCTGAAAAGCGCCGACATTCACCTGATCCAGCGGATTTTGCCGCATCGCTACCCGTTTTTGCTGGTCGATAAGGTCGTCGAGATCGATGGCTATTCCTCGGCCTGTGGCATCAAGAATGTCACTATGAATGAGCCGCATTTTCAGGGCCATTTCCCGGGCACGCCGATCATGCCGGGCGTCACCATCGTTGAGGCGATGGCGCAGACCGCCGGGGTGATGCTGGGCGTTGGCATGGATATGATCGACACCGAGCTTCTGATCTATTTCATGAACATCGACAAATGCAAATTCCGTCGCAAAGTGATCCCCGGGGATGTGTTGGAAATGCGCGTGGAAACCACCCGTGGCAAGCCCGGCGGCAAGATCTTCAAATTCAAGGGCGTCGCGACTGTTGATGGTGAAACGGCGGCAGAGGCGGAATTCTCCGCTATGGTCGACGTGCAAAAGGATTGACCCAGATGAGCCGGATCCACCCCAGCGCGGTGATTGAAGAGGGGGCCAAGATCGGTGCGGATTGCGTCATCGGCCCGTTCTGCCTGATTGGCTCTGATGTCGTGCTTGGCGACCGGGTGGAGCTGAAATCTCACGTTGTGGTGACCGGTGATACCGAGATCGGCGAAGATACAGTTGTGTTTTCCTTCGCCGTTCTGGGGGAGATCCCGCAGGACCTGAAGTTCAAGGGCGAGCGCTGCAAGACCGTGATCGGCAAGCGCAACCGTATCCGTGAGCATGTGACGGTGAACGCCGGCACAGAAGGCGGCGGCGGTGTGACCAAAATCGGCGACGATGGCCTGTTCATGGCCGGCTGTCACATCGCCCATGACGCGCAGGTCGGGGATCGGGTGATCGTTGTGAACTCGGCCGCGGTCGCGGGCCATTGCGTGCTGGAAGATGACGTCATCATCGGCGGTCTGTCTGGCATCCACCAATGGGTGCGGATCGGGCACGGTGCCATCGTTGGGGCCGTCACCATGGTGACCAATGATGTGATTCCCTATGGGTTGGTGCAGGCCCCGCGCGGGGAGCTGGACGGGCTGAACCTTGTCGGGTTGAAACGCCGGGGCGTGCAACGCTCTGATATCACCGCGCTGCGGGCCGCGTTTCAGATGCTGGCACAGGGTGAAGGCACCTTTCAGGAGCGTGCGCGCCGTCTGGGTGCCGAAAGCGACAGTGAATACGTGCAGGAAATCGTCGAATTCATCACCGGTGAGAGCGACCGCTCTTTCCTGACGCCGGGGGGCTGATCACATGCTGGCATTGATTGCAGGGCAGGGCGCATTGCCTGCCGAACTGGCCGCACGCCTGTCTGATCGACCGCTGATCTGCGCGATGCGCGGATCGGAGCCGGATCACATCGAGCCGGAACTGACCTTTCGTCTGGAACAACTCGGCAGTTTTATCGCGCGGTTGGCAGCCTCAGGCGTGACGGAGATCTGCCTTGCGGGGGCGGTGCGTCGTCCGGCGATTGAGCCCGGCGAGATTGACGCCGAGACCCTGCCGCTGGTGCCGGTGCTTCAGGGCGCTCTGGCGGCCGGCGATGACGGCGCGCTGCGGGCCATCATCGGTATCTTTGAACAGGCAGGTATGACCGTGCGCGCCGCTCATGAGGTGGCACCGGATCTGCTGATGGCCGAAGGCATTCCGACCGAGATCAAACCGGGCGAACTGGACAAGCCCGATGCAGAGCGTGGCGCCGAGGTTGTGGACGCCATGAGCCGCGCCGATGTGGGCCAGTCCTGTGCTGTGCGTCGGGGGCAGGCGATTGCGGTGGAGAACCTCTTTGGTACCGATTGGATGCTGAGCGCGCTGCAAAAACGCCCGGATGGCACCGGTGGGCTGTTGTTCAAGGCGCCCAAACCGGGGCAGGACCGCCGCGCAGATCTGCCCACCATCGGCGTGCAGACGGTTGAGCTGGCGGCGAAGGCCGGGCTCTCCGGGATCGTGCTGGAAGCGGGGGGCGTTATTGTCCTGAACCAGGATGATGTGGTGGCCACCTGCAATCGTCTGGGCCTGTTTCTCTGGCTGCGCAGCGCATGAGCCTGCGGGTGTTCATCCTTGCGGGGGAACCTTCGGGTGACCGGCTGGGAGGGGCCCTGATGGCTGGTCTGCGCCAGCTTCGCCCGGATGTCAGTTTCGAGGGGGTGGGCGGCGCGTTGATGGCAGAGCAGGGGCTGGTCTCGCGCTTCGATATGTCGGAATTGTCGGTGATGGGGCTGGCGGAGGTGCTGCCGAAGTACCGTCACCTGAAACGTCGCATTCGTGAAACTGCGGATGCAGTGCTGGACATGAAGCCGGATGTGATGATCACCATCGACAGCCCGGATTTCTCCCTGCGGGTCGCTGGATTGGTGAAAGAGGCCAGCAATATCCGCACGGTGCATTACGTCGCGCCTTCGGTCTGGGCCTGGCGCCCCAAACGGGCACAGAAGATGGCCAAGGTGATCGACCATGTGCTGGCGCTCTTGCCGTTTGAGCCGCCCTATATGCAGGCGGCTGGTATGGAGTGTGATTTTGTTGGCCACCCCGTTGTGGGCGAACCACAGGCATCGGCGGAGGAGATTGCCGGATTTCGCAGTGCCTACCAGCTTGACGATACGCCAACTGTTCTGGCGCTGCCGGGGTCGCGCCGCTCTGAGGTGACACGTCTGGCGCCGGTGTTTGGCGCCGCGCTCAAACAGTTTCAGAACAGTCACCCGGAATACCGGATCGTGGTGCCTGCTGCGGGTCCGGTTGCCGATCTGGTCCGCAGCCATCTGGCGGAATGGTCGGATACGGCGGTGGTGATTGACCCCAATACGCTGGAGCCTGAGGTGGCGAAGGCGCACAAACGCGCAGCTTTCGCAGCGGCGGATCTGGCATTGGCAGCCTCTGGCACCGTCTCGCTGGAGCTGGCGGCGGCGCGCACCCCGATGGTGATCGCCTATAAGTTCCAGTGGCTCACCTGGCACATCATGCGGCGGATGGCACTGATTGATACTGTGACGCTGGTCAATCTGGTCAGCGACACCCGCGTGGTGCCGGAATGCCTTGGCCCTGAGTGCACGCCGGAGGCTATTGCCAAGGCGCTGATCAAAGTGAAGGCGGAGCCGACCGCGCAATCCTCTGCCATGGCCACCACGATGGAGCGGTTGGGTGAGGGCGGCGAAGATCCCGGCCTGCGCGCGGCCCGCGCCGTGTTGGATCGTCTGCCGACGTAGTCCTCCGCCCCGACCTGACGCCTGCCGGATGCAGAGCCGCGCCTGAGGGCAGCTCTGCCCTCAGACACTATCTCGATTTTGTTTTTTAGAGGTGCCTGTCAGTAGCCGCGCCAGATCCAGCCGCCGCCAAAAATACGACTGCCCTCACCGGCGTAGAACACACAGGCCTGACCGGGGGAGATGCCTTCCTCGGGGGTCAGCAGTTCGACCTCCGCCTCGGTCTCCGAAATCGGGCGGATGATGGCGTCACGCGGGGGGCGGGTCGACCGCACCTTGACCTTCAGATGCCATGCGTCGCGGCTGGTGAACGCCTCATCCCCCAGCCAGTTGATCTCGCGCACAGGGATCGTACGGGTGGCCAGCATCTCCTTGGGGCCGACCACCACCTGTTTGGTGTCAACATCCAGCTTCACCACGTAGAGCGGCTCGCTCAGCCCGCCGATGCCAAGACCGCGACGCTGTCCGATGGTGTAGTGAATGACGCCCTCATGGCTGCCCAGCACGCGCCCATCGGCATGGACGATCTGGCCGGGGTCTGCCGCGCCGGGGCGCAGTTTTTCGATCACGCTGGCATAATCGCCATTCGGGACAAAACAGATGTCCTGGCTGTCCGGCTTATCCGCGACGGCCAGACCGTATTGAGACGCCATCTCGCGGGTGGCATCCTTGGACGGCAGATGGCCGAGCGGAAAGCGCAGGTAGTCCAGCTGCTCCGGGGTGGTGGAGAACAGAAAGTAGCTCTGGTCGCGATTGGCGTCTTCGGCGGAGTGCAGCTCCGGCCCGTTTGGGCCGTCCTTGCGCTGGATATAATGGCCGGTGGCCATGCAATCGGCCTCCAGATCGCGGGCCGTTTCCAGCAGATCCTTGAACTTCACCCGTTCGTTACAGCGGATACAGGGCACCGGGGTTGCGCCAGCCAGATAGCTGTCTGCGAACTCATCAATGACCGCATCCTTAAAAATGTTCTCATAATCCAGCACGTAGTGCGGAAAGCCCCGCTCCTCCGCAACGCGGCGGGCATCGTGAATATCGATGCCGGCACAGCAGGCACCTTTCTTCGCAAGCGCCGCGCCATGATCATAAAGTTGCAGGGTCACACCCACCACATCATAGCCCTCATCGGCCAAATGTGCAGCAACAACAGAGCTGTCGACGCCGCCGGACATGGCCACGACCACCCGAGTTTCGGCGGGTGGTTTGGCAAAGCCAAGCGAATTCAGTTGGGGATGTGCATCCTGCGCCATCAGGCGACTCCTCGGATATGTAGGAAAGACACCGCAGAATATAGGAAAATCCTAATGATCCTCAAGGGGGCAGGTTCACCCCTCCTTAAGGCGTTTGCGCGAAATGTGGGGACGGACCAATTTCGATGCTCCACACGAAGGAAGAGAAGATGTTCTTGAAGAAAGTCGATGGCCCCCGCGCTGTCACCCTGCCGGATGGCACGGTGATGACGCGTGCGGATTTGCCGCCAAAGACCACACGGCGTTGGGTCGCGTCGCGCAAGGCAGCAGTCGTGCGTGGTGTGCTCTACGGCTTGATCCCGCAAAGCGAGGCACTGCGCCGATACAGCCTGAGCGAGGAAGAGTTTCGCAGCTGGGTCTCAGCCGTGGCTGATTTCGGGGAGGACGCGCTGAAAGCCACCCGTTTGAAGGACTATCGTAAATCCTGATACAAAAAAATCATTCACACTTGAGGTGATCGCGCAAATTAACCATCATGGTAACGGGCCATTAACTTTTTTCCAGCAAGGTTAATTCGACCTGAGGGAAACAGTGTACAGGCGGAGAAAATAATATGCGCATTCTTCTTGTTGAGGATGATCCAACAACGGCGAAGAGCATTGAGTTGATGCTGACTCATGCGAACCTCAACGTTTATTCGACCGATCTCGGTGAAGAGGGGATCGATCTGGCCAAACTTTATGATTACGATCTGATTTTGCTGGATCTTAATCTGCCCGATATGAATGGCCACGAGGTGCTGCGGCAGCTGCGGATGGCCCGTATCGAGACGCCGATCCTGATCCTGTCCGGTGCCGATGACACCGAGAACAAGATCAAGGGCTTTGGCTTTGGGGCCGATGACTATCTGACGAAACCCTTCCATCGCGAGGAACTGGTGGCCCGTATTCACGCCATCATCCGTCGCTCCAAGGGGCATTCGCAATCGATTATCAATACCGGTAAGATTTCTGTTAACCTTGACGCAAAAACTGTCGAGGTTGGTGGCAAGGCCGTGCATCTGACCGGCAAGGAATATCAGATGCTGGAGCTGCTGAGCCTGCGGAAGGGGACCACCCTGACGAAGGAAATGTTCCTCAACCATCTTTATGGTGGCATGGACGAACCTGAGCTGAAGATCATCGACGTCTTCATCTGCAAGCTGCGCAAGAAACTGAGCACGGCGACGGGCGGTGACAATTACATCGAAACGGTCTGGGGCCGGGGCTATGTGCTGCGCGACCCGCAGGACGATCAGATGTCCGGTGGTCATCGGATGGCGGTAGGAGCCTGAGAGGGCACTTTACCACTCTAGTTTGATACCCGAACGATCCCGCCGCGGCGGGATTTTTCATATCGCGAACCTTGCTGCGGCTGGACGCGATGGCGTCACCGTCCTATCACCTAGCTTAGACAGAGCGAGGCGAGAACCGTGACCCAGTCAGGCAAGAACGATCTTAAGGATTTGACCAGCGACGAGGCGCGCAGCCGATTTCTGGCGTTGCAGGACGAGCTGCGCGCGGCGGATCTTGCCTATCATCAGGCGGATGATCCAGAGATCAGCGACGCCGACTACGACGCCAAGAAACGTGAATATCGCGCACTTGCCGAGCAATTTCCGGAACTGGCAGACGGCGCAACCGCGCTGGAGACGGTTGGTGCGCCGGTGGCCTCCGGCGTTGGCAAGATCACCCATGCGCAGCGGATGATGTCACTGGGCAACGCCTTTGACGATGAGGATGTGCGGGATTTCGACATGGGGTTGCGCAAATACTTAGGCCTCGGCGCCTCGGATCCGCTTGCTTATACGGCGGAGCCGAAAATCGACGGGTTGTCGCTGTCGCTGCGCTATGAGAACGGCAAACTGATCCATGCCGCCACCCGCGGGGATGGCGCAGTGGGGGAAAATGTTACTGAAAATGCCCGCACAATTGCGGATATCCCGCAAGAGATCGGTGCCGCGCCGGCGGTGCTGGAGGTGCGCGGCGAAGTCTATATGAGCCACGAGGATTTCGCGGCACTGAACGATCGCCACGCTGCGCAGGGGGGCAAGACATTTGCCAATCCGCGCAATGCGGCGGCGGGATCGTTGCGCCAGCTGAATGCGGAGATCACCCGGTCGCGGCCCCTTCGGTTCTTTGCCTACAGCTGGGGGGAGCTGTCGGAACCTTTGGCAGAAACGCAGTTTGAGGCGCTCGCGCGGTTACGGGAGATGGGCTTTCAGACCAACCCGCTGACCAAACACTGCACCACAACGCACGCGCTGATCGCGCAATATCGCCTGATTGAGGCACAGCGCGCGACGCTGGGTTATGATATTGACGGTGTGGTCTACAAGGTGGATGCGCTGGCGTTGCAGGCGCGTCTCGGCTTTCGCTCAACCACGCCGCGATGGGCCATCGCGCATAAATTCCCGGCGGAACTGGCGTGGACGCGACTGGACGGCATCGACATTCAGGTGGGACGGACCGGCGCGCTTAGCCCGGTGGCCCGATTGCAGCCGGTCACCGTGGGTGGCGTTGTGGTCTCTAATGCGACCCTGCACAATGAGGACTATATCGCCGGGTTGGATTCGAAGGGCGACGAAATCCGTAACGGCAAGGATATCCGGATCTGCGATTGGGTGCAGGTCTATCGCGCGGGCGATGTGATCCCCAAGATTGCCGATTTAGACCTCTCCAAACGCCCCGAGGACGCGGTGCCTTTTGCCTTCCCTGCGGTGTGCCCTGAATGCGGAAGTGATGCGGTCCGCGAGGAGGGAGACGCGGTGCGCCGATGCACTGGTGGTCTGATCTGCCCGGCGCAAGCGGTTGAAAAGCTGAAGCATTTCGTCTCCCGCAAGGCGTTTGATATCGACGGACTGGGGGCGAAGCAGATCGAAGCCTTCTACGGTGACGAGGTGCTGGCGATCAAAACCCCTGCCGATATCTTTACCCTTCAGGCGCGGGATGCAAAGACGCTCGCCAAGTTGAAAAACCGCGATGGCTGGGGCGAGACCTCGGCTGCGAATCTCTTTGCCGCGATTGAGGAAAAGCGCAGGATTGAGCTGGCACGGCTGATCTTTGGCCTTGGGATCCGTCATGTGGGCGAGGTCGGCGCGCGCGATCTGGCACTGCATTATGGCGACTGGGACGCGATGGCTGCGGCGGTGGATATAGCGCGTCCAGCCGCCCTGGCGCAGCGGGCGGCGGATGAGGCGGAGGACCGTGAACGGATCGCGGCCGCGCAGGAGGGACGCCGCGCCCGGATCAAGGAAGCACGCGACCGCGCCATCGCCGCGCTGAACGTGCCGTCCGAGGCCCGCGCGGCATGGGACGACCTGACAGGAATTGACGGAATTGGCGCCACGCTTGGGCTGTCGCTGTCCGATGCCTTTGCCAATACGGAAGAACGGGCGGCTTTTGATGCGCTGCGCGGCCATCTGGACATCATTCCGCCAGAGGCGCCCCAGAATGACAGTCCCGTCACCGGGCTGACAGTGGTGTTCACCGGCACATTGGAGAAGATGACCCGCGCAGAGGCCAAGGCCCGCGCCGAAGGTCTGGGTGCCAAAGTGGCGGGCTCGGTATCAAAGAAAACCGATATTCTGGTCGCAGGCCCCGGTGCCGGGTCCAAGGAGCAGAAAGCCCGCGATTTGGGGGTGCGGATCCTGGATGAGGACGGCTGGCTGGAGCTGATTGCAGGCGCATGAGCGGCAGACCAGAGATCCTGTTTCCACTATTCGCCGGCTTGGAAACCTTACAGGGGATCGGCCCGAAGACGGCGCAGCATTTCGCGCAGATCGATATAGAAACGCCGCGTGACCTGTTGTATTCGCTGCCTTATTCGATTGTGGATCGCCGCCGCCGCGACAGTATTCGCGGACTTGATTACCCCACGGTTGCCACGGTGGAGGTCACCATCGGTGCCCATCGGCCTGCGCGCAACAAGGGCGGTGCCTACCGCATCCATGTGAGCGATGCGGAGGAAGAGTTCCAGCTGGTGTTCTTCCATGGGCGCAGCCGCTATCTGGAGGCGCAGCTGCCGGAGGGCGCGCGCCGGGTGGTGTCGGGCAAGCTGGAGCTGTTTGATGGGATGGCACAGATGGTGCATCCCGATCACATGGTGCCGGTGGCAGAGACGGGTGATATCCCGGAGTTTGAGCCAGTCTATCATCTGACCCATGGGGTCTCGCAAAAGACGATGTTCAAGGCAGCGCAAAGCGCGCTGTCGCGGCTGCCGGAGCTTCAGGAATGGGCGGATCCCTCGCAGATCCGACAGGAGGAGTGGCCGACCTGGCAGGAAGCGCTGATTGCCGCCCATACGCCGGATGGTATGGATGCGCTGGCGGCAGAATCGCCGGGGCGGACACGGCTGGCCTATGATGAGCTGTTTGCCCATCAGTTGACGCTGGCGCTGGCGCGGCTGCGGGATCGTGGACTGCCTGGGCGCAGCAGTCTGGCCAATGGCAGTTTGCAATCGCGGGTGCTGGCGGCCTTACCGTATCGTCCGACGGGCGCACAGGCCCGCGCCATTGATGAAATCACCGCCGATATGGCGCGGGACGCGCGCATGAACCGCCTGCTGCAGGGCGATGTCGGCGCCGGGAAAACTCTGGTTGCTTTCATAGCCTTGCTTGTCGCAGTTGAAGCGGGCGGGCAGGGCGTGATGATGGCGCCAACCGAGATTTTGGCCCGTCAGCATCTGGAGGCGCTGCGCCCGCTTGCGGAAACTGCTGGCGTGGTGCTGGAGATTCTGACCGGCCGTGACAAAGGTCGGGAACGGGCTGCGAAATGCGCGGCGCTGGCGCGGGGGGATATCCAAATTCTGGTGGGCACCCATGCGGTGTTTCAGGCAGATGTGGCGTTCCGGGATCTGCGTCTGGCGATTGTCGATGAACAGCACCGGTTTGGTGTGCGCCAGCGCATGGAACTGGCGGAAAAGGGCAAGGGGGCCGATGTTCTGGTGATGACCGCAACGCCGATCCCGCGATCGTTGGCCCTGACGCAGTACGGCGATATGGATGTGTCGGTGCTGGACGAAAAGCCACCCGGGCGTAAGCCGGTGAAAACCGCCGTCATCAGCACGGAGCGCATGCAGGAGGTGGTCAGCCACCTGCGCCGGGCAATCGACGAAGGGCGGCAATGCTATTGGGTCTGCCCTCTGGTCGAAGAATCCGAAGTGATGGACCTCACTGCCGCCGAAGAGCGGTTCAAGCAACTGCGCGCCGTGTTGGGGGACGATGTGGTTGGGCTGGTCCACGGGCAGATGCCACCCGCAGAGAAAGACGCGGCGATGGCGGCGTTTCAGGCCGGGGAGACCAAGGTGCTGGTGGCGACCACAGTGATTGAGGTGGGCGTCAACGTGCCCAATGCCTCGATCATGGTGATTGAGCGGGCAGAGATCTTTGGCCTGGCGCAGCTGCACCAGCTGCGTGGACGTGTCGGACGCGGGGAGGCGGCCTCGACCTGTCTTCTGCTGTACCAAGCGCCGCTCAGCAAGGGCGGGCAGAAACGCCTGGAGATCCTGCGCGAGACCGAGGATGGCTTTCGCATTGCCGAGACCGATCTGGAGATGCGGGGTGCGGGGGATGTCATCGGCACCGCGCAATCGGGTTTGCCGCGATTCCGTATCGCCGATCTGGATCGGCAGGCGGGTCTGATGGCAGTGGCGCAAAGTGATGCGCGGGCCTTGCTGGCCTCTGATCCTGATCTGTCCAGCCCACGAGGGCAGGCGGCGCGGGTTCTTCTGTGGTTGATGAAGCAGGACCAAGCAATTCGTTTGATTTCTGTGGGTTAATCTCGTCCCAGCGTCGAGGGAGTACAGAAAACGCGGCATCCGTTGTCGGCGTTTCTGTCGCTGTTCCTGTTCCATGTTCTTTCGTGTTCGCAAATGTTCTCATAAAGTTCTTTACAGGTTCCGCTGGATATGAGAACAAATAGGCAACAAGACGCCAGAGAGCGATAGCAAGACAGACAGGAGGACGTACCATGATGACCCAAATCAAGACGACTGTTCAGAATGCCCAATCGACACTGCTGCAGGACGCCATTGGCGCGGCAGCGCTGGTTGTGATGCTGGTGGCGGGTTTGCACCTGCCCGGCCTGCTGTGATGCGACCGACCGGCCAGCTGTGAGGTTTTAGATTTCCTGATCGCACTCTTTATGCCGGACGGGGCCGCCTGTCCCAAGCCTGCCCGGTTTGCCTGCCGGTCTGGCCGACCTGCCTCAGGTCAACAGGTCCCGTTCGGGTCCCGCATGAGAGAGCATACTGCCGCCGCCACCCCCTCGGGTGTGCGGCGGTTTTTTCGTGTGGTTCGTGGAATATGGATCCGACGACCGCCGTGCGCGGATGTCAGGGCTGCGTCGTAGCCACGCAGCTTGCGGGCCTGTGGTCAGGCTTGAGCGCAGACCGCTTAGGCGCAGGTCTGTTCCTGATGGGTCTGCATCGCCTCAAAGGTGGCATCCAGCGCCAGCAGGATCGAGGCGTGGCGGTTCTTGAACTCCCGCGCCGGGATCAGCACCTCAAACCCGTCAAAAGGTGCATCCGGGACTGGCCCGTCTTCGGTCAGCATCGCCTTCAGCTGCTGGCGGGCCTGCGCGACCTCAGGCAGGGTGCGGCCAAGGATGACATCACCCACAACTGCGGCGGAGGCCTGACCCAGCGCGCAGGCTTTCACATCCTGTCCAAAGGCGGCGATGGCGCCCTCCTTGATCTGAAGATCCACCGTCACGGTCGAGCCACAGAGGGGGGAGCGTTTTTTCACGGTCACATCCGGGGTGTCGAGCCGGTCCAGATGCGGAATATCGGCGGCCAGCGCCAGGATCCGTGCGGAGTAGAGTTTTATCAGATCAGTCTCGCCGGACATGGGGTACCTCGGGCTTTCCCTTATGCGCTGTTCCCAATACATAGGGGGCCAGTTCCCAGATGCAAAAGGTTTTTGCCATGTCGTTTGATCCTCTTAGCCTAAAGTATAATGAGGCCGGTCTGATCCCCTGCATTGCACAGGAGGAAGACAGCGGTGAGGTCCTGATGATGGCCTGGATGAATGCTGATGCGGTGATGAAAACGCTGGAGAGCCGCCGGGTCACCTATTGGTCACGATCCCGTCAGGCGTTCTGGATCAAAGGGGAAAGCTCCGGCCATGTGCAGGAGCTGGTTGATCTGCGGGTGGATTGCGACCGCGATTGCCTGTTGGCGGTGGTGCGTCAGACCGGGGCGGCCTGCCACACCAACCGGCGCAGCTGTTTCTACACCGCCATTCGCGATGGCGAAGAGGTGGAGTTGATGCAGCCAATGGTCTAAGGCGTGCTGCCCGCTGGAGACGGCCCTGAGGGGCCGCGCCTCCGGTGGGGATATTTTTAGCCAGACGATGGGGCTGGGCTGGCCTCAATGAGGCCAACCAGGGCGCGTATATCCTGCGGGGTTGCGCCTTCGGCACGGTATTTGGCAATGGCGCGGGCATCGTCGCGTTTGGCGAGCCGTTTGCCGCTGTCATCGCGGATCAGAGTGTGATGGTGGTAGAGTGGCGTGGGCAGGCCGAGCAGCGCTTGCAGCAGCACGTGGATCTGCGTTGCCTCAAACAGATCAGCGCCGCGCACCACATGGGTGATATGCTGGTCTGCATCATCTACCACCACCGAGAGGTGATAGGCGCTGCCCATGCCGCGGCGCACAAGGATAATGTCCCCGACGGTTGTGATCAGTCGCTCAGGATCAAGCGGATATTGGCCGCCATATGTCTCACCGGTCTCCGTGAAGGACCGCAGCCGGGCAGCGCGCACGGCGCTTTCCATATTGAGGCGGATCACATCCTCGGCGCCAGCGTCCGCCATCGCGCGGTTCCGGCAGGTGCCGGGGTAGATGCGTCCGTCGGGGCCGAATTGCGGCACACCTTCCTGGGGTGCACCTGCGGCGGCCTCAATATCGCGGCGATTGCAGCGGCAGGGATAGGTGAGCCCCATGGTGCTGAGCTGATCAAGCGCGGCCCGGTAACGGGGCAGCCGCTGTGATTGCCGCATCACCGGCTGCGGCCAGTCAATCCCCAGCCAGGCCAGATCCTCGTAGATCTGCTGTTCCCAGTGCGGGCGAGACCGGGCCGTGTCGATATCTTCGATCCGAAGTAGAAAGACGCCGTCATTCGCGGCGGCCATGTCCTGTGCCAGAAGGGCGGAATAGGCGTGGCCAAGATGCAGCGGACCGGTTGGCGAGGGCGCAAAGCGGGTGGTGAATGTCAAGATTTCTCAATTACGTAGACGGTGGACTTAAGGTCGATACCGGGGAGATGATCGCCATGCTCCCGAGATAGCAGCCGCGCAGCGGAACAGTCCAGCCATTCATTGAGCTTGCCCGTGTAGGCGGGATCCGCCAGCGCGTGATCGTTGTAGGAGAACACAAACAACCCGCCCCGTGGCAATGCGTGCATAATCATATCAAATACCGCTGGTGGGGCGGCCCCGGTTCCCAATACGCCGCAACCGGTGATCAGGCGATAGGCGCCTTTGGTGATTGGTTGGGTGTCGGTCACTTCTATCTGCGTCAGGTGCCGATAGGCGCCTTTGGCACGCGCCTGTTCCAACATTTCGCGAGAGGGTTCCATACCGTCGATGGTCTGAAATCCCGCGCGTCGCAGCGCCAGGCCGGAAAGTCCGGTGCCACAGCCAAAATCCAGAACCGGTTCGGACATATCGGACTGAACGCTTGCCAAAGCCTCTGCAATGCGACCGGGGGTGGCATAGCCGTTTTCGGCGATCTCGGCGTCATAGGAAGCGGCCCATCGGTCGTAGTGGGTCAGGGTCGCTTCCGGTGTTTCAAGGTCATAGGCTTTGTCGAGAAACTTTTTGCTCATGCGGGCAGTTTAGGCGCTGCCCGCATGAGGCGTCTAGGAAAAGTTTGCCAGCCATTCCTGCCAAGCGGCCTTTGCCCGGTCGGTGTAGGCCTTGTAGCGGTCTTTGCGGCCGCGGCGGCCCCCTTTCAACCCTTCCACCGGGCGGAACAGTCCGAAGTTGACATTCATCGGCTGGAAGGTCTTCGCCTCGGCACCGCCGGTGATGTGGTGGATCAGGGCACCCATGGCGCTGTCCTGCGGCACTTCGGGTAGGGTTTTGCCCAGAATTTCCGCTGCTGCCATCCGGCCCGCAAGCAGACCCATCGCGGCACTTTCGACATAGCCCTCAACCCCGGTGATCTGCCCGGCAAAGCGCAAATGGGGTTTCGATTTCAGCCGCATCTGATTGTCCAGAAGCGTGGGCGAGTTGAGGAAAGTGTTGCGGTGAATGCCGCCGAGCCGGGCAAAGCTGGCGTTCTCCAGCCCCGGGATCATCCGCAGAACCTCTGTCTGGGCGCCGTATTTCATCTTGGTCTGGAAGCCGACGATGTTGAAAAGGGTCCCCAGCGCATTGTCGCGACGCAGCTGGACGACCGCATGAGCCTTGACCTCTGGCTGATGCGGATTGGTCAGGCCGACGGGCTTCATCGGGCCGTGGCGCAGGGTTTCACGGCCGCGTTCGGCCATCACCTCGATCGGCAGGCAGCCGTCAAAATAACCTGCGGTCTCGCCGTCGTGGAACTCGGTCTTGTCGGCGGCCAGAAGCGCGTCGATGAAGGCCTCATACTGGTCCTTGTCCATCGGGCAGTTGAGATAGGCGGTGCGCTCTTCCTCGGTCTCGCCTTTGTCATAGCGCGATTGCATCCAGGCCTTCGACATGTCGATGCTGTCGGCGTAGATGATTGGCGCAATGGCATCGAAGAAGGCCAGCGCCTCGGCGCCGGTTTCCTGCTGAATGGCCTGTCCCAGGCTGGCGGAGGTCAGCGGGCCGGTGGCAAAGATCCAGTGACCGTCCGTGGGCAGGTCGGTGATTTCCTCGTAAGAAACGGAGATATTCGGCAGCGCTTTCAGCCGGGCTGTCACGGTTTCGGCAAAGGGCTCACGGTCCACGGCCAATGCGCCCCCTGCGGGCAGGCGATGCTGCTCGGCGGTGGACATGATCAGACCGTTTGCCGCTCGCATTTCCCAATGCAACAGGCCGACGGCGTTCTGCTCATCATCATCCGAACGGAAGGAGTTGGAGCAGACCATCTCACCCAGATTGCCGGTTTGATGGGCAAAGGTCTCTACCTTCGGGCGCATTTCATGCAGCACCACGTCTACGCCCATATGTGCGGCCTGCCATGCGGCCTCTGAGCCGGCCATGCCGCCGCCCACGATATGCAATGTTTTTGTCATGCCCGCCACATAGGGCAGCTGGGGCCGTCACGCAATATTGCGCGGTGCGGCTTGTGCTGATCGGTGCGAAAAACTGGCATTTTTGGGTCTGTGCTAACCCAACGCCATCAGTCGCAATGTCGATTGGTCTGCGCGGGAGGGGTATTGGGGTCGCTGGGGAACTGTCTGGCCGGGGGAGAGACCCGGTGGAGGGACGGTCCGCATCAGCGACCCTAATTGTGCCGGGGTTTGTGACCGTGTCTCACAAGCCCTGCCCAATCTTTGCCATGATCTTGCCTTGTTTGAAAGACCCGACATGGAAACAATAAATCGCCAATCGTAAACAAAGACTAAAATTTTCGACATCTTTTATATTTTTTAAGCGGATCAGCGATTTTTCCAGTTCGGGTCGCGTTTTTCCAGAAAGGCATCAATGCCTTCGATGGTGTCGCCCAGCATCAGGTTTTCAACCATCACCGCGCCGGTATGGGCATAGGCCTCGGCGGTGGGTAGCTGGAGCTGGTCATAAAACGCGCGTTTGCCGATCTTAACGGCGGCGCCGAGCTTGTCGGCAACGGTTCGGGCCAGAGCCTGTGTGACCTCTGTCAGATCCTCAGGCGCGGCGATACGGTTGATCAGGCCCAACTTCTCTGCGCGCGCGGCGCTGATGAATTCGCCCGTGGTCAGCATCTCAAACGCGTGTTTGCGCGAGATATTTCGGGTGAGCGCCACCATGGGCGTGGAGCAGAACAGGCCGATATTGACGCCATTGACCCCGAACCGCGTGCCCTCCGCAGCGACAGCCATATCGCAGGAGGCAACCAGCTGGCAGCCCGCTGCGGTGGCGATGCCGTGCACCTGCGCGATTACCGGCTGGGGGATCTGCTGCAGGCCCAGCATGACCTTCGTGCAGCGGTCAAAGAGGTCCGCAAAATAGGCCTGCCCGCCATCTTCTGCCTGACGTCCCGCGGTCATTTCACGCAGATCATGGCCGGCACAGAAGGCTTTGCCTCGTCCGGCCAGGATCACCACGCGGGTTTCACTGTCGTGGCGCAGGCGGTCGATTTCTGTCTGCAAGGCGCCCAGCATCGCATCTGAGAGCGCATTTAGCCGCTCCGGCGCGTTCAGATGAAGCGTGGCGATGCCGTTGCTGTCGTGACGTTCCAAAATTGTCATCTTGTGTCCCTCCCCGGATTGAGGCCAACGTTAGACCATGTTGCGCAAAGGGGGGAACCGGTATTGCGCGGCAACCCCATGCGACATCCGCTCGCAGGGAACCGGGAAAATGAGGGAGAGAGCACATAATGGGATTGGCGTTTGATGCCGCAGGGCTGGGGGCGTATCTGCAAGAGGTATTTGCAGAGGTTGCCAATGACTTTGTCATCGACAGATTGGACGAGGACGGCATCACCATGCGGCTTCTGGTGGATGAGCGCCACCTGCGCCCCGGCGGGACGATCTCCGGCCCGTCGATGTTCGGGCTGGCCGATGTCACGGTTTATGCGCTGGTTCTGTCGCGACTGGGGCGCAAGGCGCTGGCGGTGACCACCAACGCCTCCTTCGATTTCATGCGCAAGCCGGTCGGCGGCACGCCTCTGGTGGCGGAGGGCAAGCTGTTGAAACTGGGCCGCCAGCTTGCGGTGGGCGATGTGCTGTTGTTTTCGGAAGGGGATCCGCGACCGGTGGCGCGCTCCACCATGACCTATGCGATCCCGCCAGAACGATAAGCACCTGGGCGCTAGACGTCAGATAGCCGTGGCCAGCGGCTGGCCGACTTTCACCAGCGTCTCGCGGCCCTTGGCACTGTTGGCGACCAGATCGTCGCTGAACTGCACGCGGCCCGGTTCAAACACCACCACAACCGTGGAGCCACCAAATTTGAAGTAGCCTTTTTCGTCCATCTTCTCGACAGCGCCTGAGGTGCGGGTGTTGATGATGGAGCCGACGCCAAAGGCGCCCACTTCAACAAAGGCGTAGCTGCCGATGGCGTCTGTGTCGATCAGGGTCCAGCTGCGTTTGTTCTCGCCAAAGACATCCGGCCCGGCGCCCAGTGCAATCGGGTTCACCGAATGGAGCGCGCCGGGCAGATCCTTTGCGGCGCTGATCCGACCGGAGGCGGGGAAATGATAGCGGTGATAATCCGCAGGACACAGCCGCACGATGGCGAGCGCGCCACCGATGAAACGATCCGCGATGCCGGGCAGCATGGTGCGAATGGACATCGGATGACCCTTCACGGGGACAAAGACATCCTCGGCCAGTTCAGGAAACACCAGCACGCGGCCGTCTGCGGGGCTGGCAATCACGCTGGGGGAAGGATCAAAAGGCCGCGCCTCAGGCTTCAGGTTCCGTGCGAAAAACTCATTGAATGTCTTATATTTATCAGCCTGTTGGGTGGCTTCGCTCATGTCGATGGATAGATCCTCGATCACGGCGCTGATCTTGCCTCTGGAGAACCGCGAGTCGAACCACGCGCCCATCAACCGACTGATCAGGGCGGAGCGGAACAGCAGTTTTTCCACCGGTTTTGCGCTGGCGTTCTGATAGGCCCAGCGGATCCATTTTTCCCCAAGCACCACCTCCTCAAAGGTTTCGCCGGTGTCGCGGTCAACAACTAGGATCGGGTCGCGCTGCATAGGGGCCTGCCAGAATTTGTTTCGCTCCCGTCGCGCCTAGCAAGAAGCGCGCCCCGGGCCAAGGGTTTAACGACCCTCGCTACCGGGCCGTGTCCTTCAATCGATCTTATCCTGTACCCAGTGGATTTGCGTCTTTGCAGCGGCAATCGCGGCTTCGGCATCTGTAAACACCTGTTCGCCGTAATGACCAATGCTGTACCAACCGCGTCCATCCTCGGGATCGCGGCGGAACTCGTCGAAGCCATAACTCCCGTCAGGTCGCTGAAAAATATCGGTGCAGATCAACTCGCCGTCCAAGTTGATCGATTTGATAACCTTGTTGATATGAGCCATATGTCTCTCCCTGCAGAGCAGCGTCAGCTGCGCAGAGCGCGGGCTGCAAGCGTAAAGTCAGCGCAAAAGAAAAAGGGGGCCGAAGCCCCCAAATGCCTGTCCCGTTAGGGGAACAGTTTTCTGACGTAGTTCGGCAAGGCAAAGGCGGCCTTGTGAACCTCGGGGTTGTAGTATCCGGTCTCGATCCCAGCCGCGGCGAAGCGTGCCTCCAGATCCTCATGGCGCACATTGCGGGCCTTGTCCGAATGGCTGCCCCAGCCAAAGGCCATCGGTCCGCCAGCATAAGTGGGCACGGTCGCCAGATAGCAGGAGGCATCGGCAAACAGCGCCTTGAACGCGCGCAGGGTGCCGGTCAGCTCATCGCCCTGCATGAAGGGCACGCCGTTCTGCGTGACGATGATGCCATCCTCAGACAGCGACCGGGCCGCGTGGCCATAGAAGGTGTCGGTGAACAGCACTTCACCGGGGCCAATCGGATCGGTGGAATCGACGATGATGACGTCGAACTGTTCGGTGTTCTCTTTCATGAAGAGCGCACCGTCATTGATCACTAGATTGAGGCGCGGATCGTCAAAGGCGCCGTCGCTCAGCATCGGCAGATACTCTTTCGAGAAATCCACCACGCCGCCGTCGATCTCCACCATGGTGACATGCTCGACCGAAGTGTGGCGCAGCGCCTCGCGGGCCATGCCGCCGTCGCCGCCGCCGATGATCAGCACGCGCTTTGCATTGCCATGCGCCAGGATCGGCACATGGGTCAGCATCTCATGGTAGATGAAATTGTCGCCTTCGGTGGTCTGCACCACGTCGTCCAGCGTCAGGATGCGGCCGAACTGGCCGTTCTGAAACACCTTTAGGCGCTGATGCTCGGTGTTGCTGTCATAGAGCATCTCATCAACGCGCAGGGATTGCGCATAATGGGCGTGCAGGCGTTCTGTGATCCAGGTCTGATCGCTCATGCTGCCGCCTCCTTCGAAGGAATGCCCTTGGCGAGGAATTCCTCACCGCGCAGCAGTTCACGCACCTCAACGGTGGGCGTGTCAAAGGCCTCTTTCAGCACATCAACCGCTTTCCATGGTTCGGCATCGCCACACATGAAGACGTCAAAGGCGCCATAGCCGATCTCGGGCCAAGTATGGACGGAGATATGGCTCTCGGCCAGCACCGCGACACCGGACACGCCCTGCGGCGAGAATTTATGCGTGTGGATATGGAGCAGCGTGGCGCCGCAGACGTCCACGCATTTACGGAATGCGTTCTGAATGCGGGTTTCGCAATCCAGACCGCTGCCGTTCATGACCTCGATAATAAGATGGGTTCCGGCAAACACCTTTCCATCCCGACGGATGAAATGGTCTTCGCGATCCGAATCCACAAGTGAGTTTACGATCGCAGTGGTTGCACTGCGGGCGGTATCTTCCTCTTGGGCGCCTGTCTCCAGACCGATCCCCAGTTGGAAGAGGTTGGCGTCCGTCATGACACTCCCCTTCGTTCCAGTAGATGACAATCCAGCCGGCCCTTAGCGCCCCCCCGGATAAGAGTCCGGGGTTGGGATCGGTACCGAAAGTGAAGCGGCATCTATGGTGGGTGCGGGATTCGATCAAGAGGTTTTTTCTAAAATGGATGCGGTCTGCCCATAAAAAAGGCCGGGGCAAGCCCCGGCCGTCAGGTGGTTCCGTTGCCCGGGGATCATGGGCGCCAGAACGGAAGAGTTCCTTGATGTCGCGCATCTTCACGGGTCAGCCCAACATCTTTGAGCAGTTCCGGAGGCAATTGCCGCAATGCCTGGCGGGTGCGCTGGCGCACTGTCCATTTGGTGACCAGAACCGCAAAGGAGACTGCAACCTCCGCCAGCACCGGCAGGGCGGGGCGGCTGGAGAGATAGAGCATATCCGTCGAAGGGGGAGTTGCGTTCTGTGTCATGGCATTTTCCTATTGTATTGATACAATCCTGTGTTAATATCACAATGCTTGGGTACAATTTGTGAGGCATCATGTCCAAGGAAGGATTGTAATGGGTACAATTTGGCCGAATGAGTTGCCAACTGATCTTTCTGGCCGATCCGGTCCCAAATATCAGCGGGTCGCCGATACAATCCGAAACGCGGTTGAGGATGGCACCCTTTGTATCGGTACAAAGCTGCCGCCGGTGCGGGAGCTTGCTTACCAGCTGAAGATCACCCCGGGCACTGTGGCGCGGGCCTATTCTCTGCTGACGGATGCGGGGCTTTTGCAGGCTGAGGTGGGGCGCGGCACCTTTGTGGCGGAACCGGAAACCAAGGTTCAGGACGATGTCTGGTCGCGGCAGCTCCACCTGAAGGAAGTCAAAGATCCGGGTCATGTCAGCCTGTTTAGCCCCCGGTTGGTGGATGTGGGGCAGGTGGCGGCGATCCGGGAGGCGCTGGTCAAGATTTCGCAAGGGGACCCGTTACAGCTCCTGAATTACCCAACGAGAGATGCCTACCGCCCCCTGCGTGAGGCTGTGGTCGACTGGCTGTCGCAGGACCCGCTGGGCCCGCTGGATGAGCGTGACGTGGTGCTGACCCATGGTGGACAGAACGGCATCCTGACGGTGATGCAGGCTATTCTGAAGGGGCCGCAACCGACCGTGCTGGTGGAAGATCTCTCCTATGCTGGGTTCCGGCGCGCGGCGGAACTGGTGCGCGCGCGGGTTGTGGGCGTTGCGATGGATGAGCATGGCATTCTGCCCGACTCTCTGGAACTTGCGATCCGCAAAACCGGCGCCATGGTGCTCTGCACCAGTCCCGAGGTGCATAATCCAACCGGGCTTTATACGCCGCTGGAACGCCGCCAGCAGATCCTTGAAGTGCTGCGCCGCCATGAGGTGCAGATCATTGAGGATGACTGTTATCGCATGGGCGAAGCCCGCGCGCCAAGCTATCGCGCGCTGGCGCCGGATCTCTCTTGGCATGTTTCGTCGATTTCCAAAACTCTGACACCGTCGCTGCGGGTTGGGTTTGCGCTGGCCCCCAAGGGGCGTGGCCGGGATCTGCGACGGATGGCGGAATACAGCTACTTCGGAATTGCGCAGCCGGTTGCTGAGCTGACGCGTATTCTGCTGTCTGATCCGCGCACCAGAAAGCTGGTCGCCGATGTGCGTCGCGAAATGGACAATTACATACGGATCGCGGTCAACACTCTGGGTGGGTTTGATCTGATCTGGTCGCAGAGCGTGCCGTTTCTGTGGCTAAAACTGCCCTCGGGCTGGCGCGCCGCCGCCTTTACCCGCGCGGCGGAGGCCGAGGGCGTTCAGATCCGGTCGGCCGATGAGTTTGCCCTGCGCGATGGCCGCGCCCCTAATGCGGTGCGGATCGCGGTGAACGGCCATGTCACGCCGAAGCAGTTCGAAGACGCCATGCTGCGCCTGCGGGCCCTCTTGGACAACCCGCCAGAGCAAATCAGCGTGTGATGTTGACCAGTTCAGGGAGGGCTGTCCGGCGAAGGAGAAAGGGGCCTGAACAGTCAGGCCCCTTTATATATGATAGGATGATCGACCGGGTCGGTTATTCGACCAGGATCGACACGCCCGAGGTATGGTTGCCGATGAACGACCAGTTGTCGCGACCAGCAGCGATGCCTGCGGTAATGGCAGCAGTCAGAAGACCTGCAGCCGAGGCGCCGCCCACCACTGTGCCGTTCAGCTCAGGCTTGAGCATGGTCCGGCCGGACTGTTCGCCTGCGTTGCATTGCACATAAGCCGGTGTCGGACGACGTTTGAGCACCGGAACGTTGACTTTTGCCGGGGTGATGAATGTTGCCTTGAATTCGGTGCTTTCGACTGTGCACCTGGCGCCAACAACCTCGCGCATATTGGCGCTGCTGGGTTGACCGCCCGTCGCCTTCATCTTCTCCTTGTCCAGCACGACATGGGTGCGGAAGGTCAGCTCTTTGTAGCCCTGAATGCGCGGCGCTGTCGCATTTTGATTCTTGAGCGCCACCGTCACCGGGGGAGCGGTAACTTCGGCGTTTTGCATGCAGGCACCAAGGGCCAGCGGCAGGGCGCCAGCCAGAGCAAGTTTTCGAAACATGTTAGTGAGATCCTATAATTCGTCTTTCCGATGCAGCTTTAACGTGTGGGGTAACGGCTGAAAAGGCGTGTTAGCCTGCTCCGCGTCGACAGTTGCGGTTTTTGATCGGTGCAGCAGCGCGTCGGTCGGTGTCAAAATTTGGGGTATTATTATACCTATTTTTTAAGTGTATGTTTTTGAACAATTAAATCTGATTTACGGGTGTTGACCTGCGCATTGGGCTGCCGTAAACCCCGTCCATCGAATTCGGGCGTGCCGCCTTGGTGTGCCCTTCACGTCAAACAGGATTGACCTGATATGAAAACCTTCTCTGCTACTCCGGCAGACATCGAGAAGAAGTGGATCATCATCGACGCCGAAGGCGTGGTGCTGGGCCGTCTTGCCTCGATCGTCGCCATGCGCCTGCGTGGTAAGCACAAGCCGTCCTTCACTCCTCACATGGATATGGGCGACAATGTCATCGTGATCAACGCTGACAAAATCCAGATGACCGGCAAGAAGCGCGAAGAGCACTTCTACTGGCACACCGGTCACCCCGGTGGCATCAAATCCCGCACCAAACAGCAAATTCTGGAAGGCGCGCACCCTGAGCGCGTGGTCTACCAGGCTGTGAAGCGCATGCTGCCCGGCAACCGCCTGTCGCGCCAGCAGATGACCAACCTGCGCATCTATGCAAGTGCCGAGCACCCGCATGAAGCCCAGTCCCCCGAGGTTCTGGATGTTAAATCCATGAACAAGAAAAACACCCGGAGCTGAGACCGATGGCTGATCAGATCAACACTCTCGAAGAGCTCGGCGCCGTTGCAGGCGTAGAAACCGTAGCCGAAGAAACCATTTCGCGCGAACCCGTTCGTGACGAACTGGGCCGCGCCTATGCCACCGGCAAGCGGAAAGATGCGGTTGCCCGCGTCTGGATCAAGCCGGGTTCCGGCAAGGTCTCCGTCAACGGTAAAGAGCTGAACGCATATTTTGCACGCCCTGTGCTGCAGATGATCCTGCGCCAGCCGTTCCAGGTTGCCGGTGTCGAAGGCGAATTCGACGTCTACGCAACCGTCAAGGGCGGTGGCCTCTCCGGTCAGGCCGGTGCGGTCAAGCACGGCATCTCCAAGGCGCTGCAACTCTACAACCCGTCCCTGCGTGGCGCGTTGAAAGCTGCTGGCTTCCTGACCCGCGACAGCCGTGTCGTTGAGCGTAAGAAATTCGGTCGTCGCAAAGCGCGTCGTTCGTTCCAGTTCTCCAAGCGTTAATCGCTGGATCACATGGATTGGAAAAGGCCGCAGAGCAATCTGCGGCCTTTTTTCGTTGTCTGGACTGTTTAGAGGCTACGTCAGTCGGTGCAGATGCCACCGGCCGTCAGTCTCAGCTATCCGGTTCAATCAGACCTAACCCGCGCAGATAGATGCCAATGCCGCTTTCCAGCAGATCCTCAGGCGGGAAGGGAGAGGCGGCACCGGGTGAGTTGCGCGCATAAAGCTCAACCACCCCATGGCTCATCGCCAAGATATGAGCGGAGAACATGGAGGCGGGCGGGCGTTTTTCGGCCGGGATGTGCTGGCTCAGATCCGCTGCGGCCCGCTCCAGAATGGCACGCGCGCGATTGGCGGCCTCGGCCAGCTCCGGGGTGCGGTTCACGGAAATGCCGCTTTCAAACATGGCGATGTAATGGCCTGGATGTTTGCGCGCAAAGGCGAGATAGGCCCGGCCTGTGGCCTCAAACGCGGCCAGGGCAGAGGGCTGATATTTGTCATAGGCGTGCTGCATCAGATCGGCAAACATGACGTAGCCCTGTCGGCCTGCCTCGGCAATCAGATCCTCTCGCCCGTCGAAATGACGGTAGACCGCAGCTGGGGTGACGCCTGCCTTCTTGGCCGCCTCTGATAGCGTAAACCCGGTTGGACCCTTCGCCTCGATCAGGTGCAATGCGGCTTCGACCAGCGCCTGACGCAGGTTGCCGTGGTGATATCCGCGTTTAGGCATCCCAAAGTTCCGGTCCGCCACAGATCGTACCATCCAGATCACCAAGCGCCTTGGCGTCCTTGTTGGCATAATCAACCGCATGCAGCACCCGGCGGATGGCGGCCAGCCGCGCGCGGCGTTTGTCATCCGAGCGGACGATGGTCCAGGGCGCGTGGTCCGAATGGCTGCGCGTCAGCGTGTCTGCAATCGCGGTGGAGTATTCCTGCCAGAGGCTCAGCCCCTTTACGTCAATCGGGCTCAACTTCCATTGTTTCAAAGGATCGGTTTCGCGCGACAGGAACCGGCGCAGCTGTTCCGCGCGCCCGACGTTGAGCCAGATCTTGAAGACCTGAATGCCATCCTCAACCAGTGCATCCTCAAACCCGTTGACCTGATCAAAGAACCGTTCGCGTTGGCCGTCGGTGCAAAAGCCAAAGACTGGCTCCACCACGCCTCGATTGTACCAGCTGCGATCAAAGAAAACGATTTCACCGGCCGCAGGCAGATGGGTGATATAGCGCTGGAAATACCACTGCGTCTGTTCGCGTTCGCTGGGTTTCGACAGGGCCACGATGCGGGCACCGCGTGGGTTCAGGTTTTCCCGGAACCTCTTGATGGTGCCGCCTTTGCCAGCCGCATCGCGGCCTTCGAAAATGATCGCAATCCGCGCGCCGGTAGCGCGCACCCAGGACTGCATTTTCACCAGTTCGATCTGCAGGCGCTTCATCTCTTTGTCATAGCGCTTGCGGCTCATCCGTGTGTCATAGGGAAAGCCGGGATCCAGCACATCGTCCTTGTCCGAGCTTTTGAGGGCGGCGCGGATCTCATCCGGGGCTTCGGTCTGGTAAAACGCGCTGATGGCACCGTCAAAGGGCAGGGGCATTCGAAAATTCCTTCTGTCTTCTGTCCCTTATATGGGGCTTTGCAGAGAAATGTGAATCGTTTTAACGCAAATTCTCTGTCGGTGCGGCCCGCGCTGCCGCCCGGTCTACCGCCGCCACAACCGCATCGGTGGCGACCTGATGCGGCATATGGCCGATCCCATCCAGCACCGTGAGAGTGAGCGTGGGCACATCGCGTTCCAGCTGGCGCGCGTGCAGATCCAGCCCGACGGTGGTATCCGCGCTGCCATGGACCGCCTCAATGGGCAGGCGAAGGGCATTGTATCGGGGCGCCATCAATTTGATTTCGGCCAGAAGGTCAGCGCGCTGGCGCGCATTGGCCCGCAAGGCAGAGCGGCGCAGGGTCAGGCCGGGGCCGAAATGCTCAAAATACCCCGCCGGAACGGGTTGCGGGGCGAAGACCTCAGTCAGCGTGTCGCGAATGGTGGTCTCCGGCACATAGGCGGTCAGCAGGGGGACCGCCAGCCGCTGACCCAAGGGTGAGGAGGTCACCTTGTAGAAGGTGCTGAGCGGCGTCAGCCAGGGGTGAGAGACCGCACCCACGGTGACCAGCGCTGAGAGACTGTCGGGATCATCCAGCGCCCAGGCCAGCGCAACCCCGCCGCCGTAGCTTTGCCCCAAGACGATGGGACGCTCTGCCCCCAGGTCGGCCACCGCACCACGGATCAGGGCGGCTTGCTTGCTCAGGGAGGCTTGCGCGCCGCGGGTGCGGTCACTGTAGCCCAATCCGGGCCGGTCGACGATGATCACCCGGTAGCGGTCGCTGAGGGCTGGTGCGAGGCGGAAGGTCATATCGCGGATATGGCCGCTCGCGCCGTGGATCAGCACCAGATCCGGCGCGCGTTCGCCTGCGGGCAGGGTGGCAGGCTGTCCCAGATCCAGCAGGTGCATCTGCTGCCCCTCGACAGTCACAAATGTGCCCTGCGGTGGGTAAGCCGACACCGCTTCCGCCTCGCGCGCGTTTGCGCGCCACAGCGTCACGCCAACGCCAAGCGCCAGAACCAACCCGGCGGTCACCATGCCCTTAACGACCAATCTCAGCCATGTCGAAGGGGGTGGATTGGTAGATGTCATTGATCCAGTTGCCATAAAGAAGATGCGCATGGCTGCGCCATCTGTTTTGCGGTTTGCGGCTAGGATCATCATCCGGGTAGTAGTTCATCGGCACGTTGATCGGCGTCCCGCTGGCCACGTCGCGGTCATATTCCTGCTTCAGCGTATCACTGTCGTATTCAAAGTGGTTGAAGATATAGAGCGCCCGGTGGCTCGGATCCTCGATCAGGCAGGGACCGGCATCCTGACTGCCCAGAAGGCTGCGCAGGCCGGGGCGTGCGTCGATCTCGGACTGGCGGATTTCGGTCCAGCGCGACACCGGAATGACGCAATCATCCGAAAACCCCCGCAGATAGGGCGAGGCAGGATCAAGGTTCTGATGCCGGAAACAGCCAAAGACCTTGTGATCCAGGAGGTGTTTTTTCACCCCGTGGAAGTAGTTGATCATCGCCATGCCGCCCCAGCAGACACCAAAGGTGGAATGCACATTGGTCTGGGTCCAGTCAAAGACCTCGCACAGCTCGTCCCAATAGGTGACGTCCTCGAACTCCAGATGCTCAATCGGCGCGCCAGTGATGATCAACCCGTCAAAGCGCTGGTCCTTGATCTCCTGAAAGGGACGGTAGAATTCGGCCATATGTTCAGCGGCAGTGTTGCGGGTCTGATGCTCTGTCATGCGGATCAGCGACAGGTCGATCTGCAAGGGCGTCGCGCCGATCAGCCGGGCGAACTGGTTCTCGGTCTGGATCTTCTTCGGCATCAGGTTCAACAGGCCGATGCGCAGCGGGCGAATGTCCTGACGGGCCGCCTGATCCGGCGACATGACCATCACGCCTTCGTTCGTGAGAACGTCATAGGCAGGGAGGTCTGAAGGGATCTTGATCGGCATATCGTGTCCTTTGGTATGTTTGCCCCGCCCATAGCGGTCGGGATCGTTCTGATCCGGAGATGATCTCCGGCGAGGGGCCTGTCTCTGGCCCCTCGTGATGTAGAAGGCCTAGCCGCGCGCCTCAAGAGCGCCCGCGATCACGTCTGTGAAATCAGCCTCGGTGCGGATGCCTGATATCTGATCGGCTGTCACCGTGACGCCCCAGTTCTCAGCCATAGCGGCATAGCGCGGCTGGCGATGGGCCAGCGCCTGCTCATAGGTCCAGCGAATGAAACTATCAGGATCCACATCGGCCTCTGATAGGGTGTTTTCCTTTAGATACTTTTGCCAAACGCGGGTGAGGAAGGCCGGTTCATAGGCCATGGGTTTCGGCGCGCGGTCGAACCGGCGGATCAGCTCTTGGGTATGGGCTTCGTCGCCCTTGATCCAGACCATCAGCGTCTGCTGCGACAGCGCCGTCAGCAGCGGGTCGTTGGGGTCGCTTGCGTCGACCCATTCGCAGATGCTGCCGCCAGTGTCGCAGATGAAGTTCGGATAATCATAAAGCCGCGCAGCCCGGTGGATGAAATAGCCAGTATCACGCAGCGCGTTCAGCTCAGCCGTGCGGAACTGGTCCTGACGGCGGGTATATTCCTGCATCGCCAGCCCGCCCTTGGCCGGATCACCGGGTTTGCCCAGGTAGGACGCGACCGGTGTCAGGTTCTCAAAGCTGATGTTGGAGCCGATGTATATCGAGTCCGACAACAGCAGATCGCGCAGGAACGGCACTTTCATCGCCTCGGCCTTGGCATTGTCGGCGATATATTCGCCCATGTAGCGGGTGCCGATGCGGTAATCGATGGAATAGTGAAACCAGCTGCCCGCACCGCGCAGGATATTGCTGACATAGGTCTTGCCCAGACCGGACATGCCAAAGAACAAAACCCGCTTATGCGGCGCCTTACGCCACTCTTCGGCAGACGAATAGAGCATTTGAAATCCGGTCCCTGTTGGTTCCTTGCCTTGCTACTGACCAATGTCGCGTGGGTCAATCAGCAGCACCCGAAGGTGACCTGATCAGATGTAGTCGTGACACGAAAAACCCCCGCACCATGGGTGCGGGGGCAAAGCTGGTCCTGGCCCTGTCTTTGTTACAGCGCGGCCTGTAGCGCACGCAGGTTTTACGCAGGATCAGAAGCTGTAGCCGACTTTCAGGCCAAAGCTGACGGCGTCGTTGTCCTCGAAATAGGCAACGGGGGTGCCACCTGGCGAGGCGAATGCATCACCCAGCTTTGTGTAGCGGATGCCAGCGGAGATTTTCATCTTATCCTGCTGGTACTGGACGCCCAGGCGAATGGCTTCCATGCCTTGGGTTGGTGCAAGCGGGGAGACCCGGTTGTCACCGTCGGCATCTTCATAGATGAACGCCAGCGATCCGGACCAATTCTCATTGAATTTGCGCCCAACGCCGATCGTGTAGGTGAAGGAATCGTCCAGATCGATCAGGTCACGGCCAAAGGTCGTTGGGATGAGGTTTGTCACGCTATGCTCGGCCCAGCGAATATTCGCAAACAGTAATGTATCCGCCGCAATGCCGGTCTGGAAATCCAGATTTACCGATTGAGGTGTCTTGGTCTCAGCCGAAGTGGCGGCACCGCCGGGAGTGAGGTTCTCATTGGTGGTGAAATTATGAGTGATCTCGGAGCTGTAGGTCAGAGCTGCGCGCAGGGCGATTTCTGGAATTTCATACGCAACACCGGCAACCCAGCCAAACGCACCATCCTTATTCACACGGACATTATAAGTGCCACCGGGAATAGAGGCGTAGGCTCCTCCGGCCAGATTGATCTCACCGTCGATTTCTTGGTAGCGAATGCCGCCGTGGACGCTGAAGTTCTCGTTGAACCGGTAACGCAGCAGTGCGGTTACTGCGTTCGAATTTGCCTCGGCGGTGGTGCCGCCCAGAAGCAGCGAGTTTCCAACGGGATAGGCAATGTCAACGCCCCAGGGCTGATCGAAGATCACAGCAAAGGACAGCTGTTCATTGATGTCCCGTTTGTAGCCAGCGCCAAACATGTTGAAGCGATCGCCAACATCGCCGGAGGCAGACCCGAACGGGTTGAGCGTCGTCAGGTCTTTGCCCGAGACGTCAGCCGAGGTGGTGGCGATCGAAAATTCGGCATAGGAGCCTTCTTCGAAGATGATGCCAATCGGCTGACCGGTGCGGTCAAGACCGCTGGCCATAGCTGAGCCAGAAGCCAGCGCCAGCGCCGCTGACGTTGCAAGATAGCGTTTCATTGTTCCTCCCTGTCCAGACTTGAGCGTCTGGTTTTAACATTGGAAAACGCTAGCAAGGGGGAATTTTTCGGTCAATGTTGACGCAAAGGCAATCTACGGTGAGAAACTCAGGCTGATGTTTCCTGGTCCAAATACCTAGGCAGACGCCCGGCAGCATCCAGAATATTGATGTAGTTGGCGCAAAAGATCACTGCAGCGCCCAGCAAGATCCAGTGGTTAAGCGCTTCACCATAAATCAACATTCCGGCCACAGCGATGGTGGGCAGGCGAGCGAAATCGATGGGCACGACAACAGTGGCCGGAGCAATAGAGAGCGCCTTGGTCATGCAAAAATGCGCGGCCAACCCGGCGCAGCCGATGATCAGCAACCAAAGTGCCGTTGCGGCATTTGGGATTGCAATTACCCCGTCCCAGCCAGATATCGCCAGACCCATTGCCAGTTGCATCAGGGTGAGCCACAGCAGGATGGAGCTGATCGGCTCATGCCGGGTCAGCCGCTTGGTAAACATGATGGTAAGCGCGAAGAAGACAGCAGAGCTGGCCGCAGCGATCACGCCGAGGTTCAGGGTCTCTGGGCTTGGGCGCGCCACGATCAGGATCCCGATAAAACCAAGAGCCGCCGCCAGCACGCGCGGTTTTGTCAAAGCTTCGCCCAGCAGCAGCGGTGACAGCATCAACACCCAGAGCGGAGAGGTGAATTCCAGCGCAAAAACCTGTGCCAGCGGGATCAGGGTCACAGCAAAAAACCAGAGGTTCTGCCCTGTGAAATGGGCCGCGTTGCGGATGAGGTGCAGGCCCAGCCGGTCGCGCCGCACCTGTGGCCAGCTGCCCGTGGCGGTCAGAACCACGACGACGATCACCAGGCCGACAGCACTGCGGTAGGTCATGATCTCAAACGTGTCGAGGCTCAAACCCGCCTCCCGTCCGGCAATCGCCATTGAGGAGAAAGAAATAATCGCCCCGATCATCCAGATCGCAGCCGTCCCAATCGGTCGGTCGTTCAATTCCATCACTGCCCCTCATGCGCCATTCTAACGGGCAGAAGGGGTCAGTTTTCAACTTAGGTCAAGCTATGTTCGCCGCGCGGTCCAGTGCCGGGACACTGATATGCCGTGACAGCTATTCGGCAGCAACCCTCCCGGTCGCCGCGCACTGGCGTGGCAGGGCTGGAACATCGAGCCGGTTCCCGCGCTGGATAAAGGCCAGGGCTGCCTCTTCGGCATCGAAATTCACCCGTGAAAGCAGTGTTTCCACCTCAGCAACAAGTGTATCCGTTATATTGCCATTTTGCGGTGATGCATTCGCCTTGGGTGGCAGCTTTGGGTGCCCTTTATGTCCTAGCGCCCGAAGCAGTTTCGCCGCTCCATCCGGGGTAACGGCGTCTTCCAATGTAGACTCGATGAATTGGAGCTGACCACCATAGATATGTTTATAGTAGGCATATCGCGCCTCCATTTCCAACGCATACCAGATCGCGCTGCCGACATCTCCCAAATGCTTCAGAGGAGCCGGATCCACAATCTTGTTGTGATAATCGGGATGCAGGTACCATTGCCAAGGGATGGTGATATTGAAGAAATCATTGCGCACGACATAGCTTGCGATCTGTTTGGCAAGGTTGCGACGCAGGATGATGATGGTGGTGCGCGGCGCAAGACCGTGGTCAATAAGGGCCTCAATGAGTCCGCACTTTCCTAAGGTGTGATTGCTTTCAGCGTAGGGCGCTTGAAGCTCACTAAGCTTGCCCTCCCAAAAATCGCAGAGAGGTCCGTTCATGCCGTAGGTGTTGAAGTGCCTCATATGGCCGATACTGGGCAGGCGGGTGCCATAGGCATCAAGGCCAAGGGGTTCATGCACTGACGGAATATTCAGGTTATCGCTAAGAAATCGCGCGAGCCAGGCGGTGCCGGTGCGCCCTGCAGAGAGAGTGAAGATGAAATCGGGCTGAGAGCTATCTGACGGGGCGCTGACTGAGGGGGTGTCGCCGGACGCACGAGGGGGGGCATGCTCGGCTGTGCCGGGGGCTGGCGTTGGATTTGGGCGCGTGTAGCCGAACCGGGCAATTTCGGATGCGGCTTCCTGTTCAATCAGATCAGCTGTATCGGGATGCTTGGCGAAGAGGGTTGCCGGATCGGCGCCACGTTTGGGACGAAGTGCGGCCTTGGCGCTTAGGCTTGAGAACCGCGCCCAGAGGTCATCGACACCCAGCGCGTTGACATCCTCCTCAAGATGTTCGTATCGCAGGAAGATGTCGGGGCTGTTCGGCCCACCCAGCGGCGCGATACGACGGTTCTCGCTCAAAACGCTGCGGAAGTTCTCGACAAACAGATCAAATGGAATGTTGCGTTTGTCCATGCCCTCCCAGTAGTAGCGCGAGATAATCGCATCATAGGGATCACGCCATATCGTGATCTTGGTGTAACTCTCCCAGATTTCCTGCGGAACAGCGGCGCGGATCTGCCCGGCGGTCATGTGATTGACGAACGCCTGCTTGCCCTCATTTCCATCTGGCCAGGTCTGGGTTTGATGGTTCTGAGGCCCCGGGTAGCTCAATGCCTTCCGGATCTCTTCATCCTTTGGGCTGATCGGCGTAATGATGCTGTTTTCGTCGCAATAACTGGACAGTGCGATCTCAAATGAGGTTCCGCCAACTTTCTTTGTCTTGATGAAAATAAGCTTGAGCGGATGGCAGATGATCATTCTGAAGATACTCTCAATTAAGGTTCTACGAAACCTCGCAGAGAGAATTGTTCAAATCATTAATAGACAGATGAAAACACAATAAGAGCAGGGCTTTCCAAAAAAGAGAAACCCCGGCCGCTGGGCCGGGGTTTGGTGTGTAGGTTTATTCCCACTCGATGGTGCCGGGCGGTTTTGAGGTGATGTCATAGGTGCAGCGATTGATGCCTTTCACCTCGTTGATGATTCGCGTGGCGGTTTCACCAAGGAAGTCGTGGCTGAATGGATAGTAATCCGCCGTCATGCCATCAACAGAAGTCACCGCGCGCAGGGCGCAGGCGTAGTCATAGGTGCGCCCGTCGCCCATCACACCCACGGTGCGGACCGGCAGAATTGCAACAAAGGCCTGCCAGATGTCGTCATAGAGACCGTGCTTGCGGATCTGGTCGATATAGATCGCATCGGCTTCGCGCAGGATCTCCAGCTTCTCGCGGGTGATCTCACCTGGGCAGCGGATCGCAAGACCTGGTCCGGGGAAGGGATGGCGGCCAATGAAACTTGTCGGCAGGCCCAGTTCGCGGCCCAGGGCGCGGACCTCGTCCTTGAACAGTTCGCGCAACGGCTCCACCAGCTTGAGGCCCATCTTCTCTGGTAGGCCACCGACATTGTGGTGGCTCTTGATGGTGACTGATGGGCCGCCGGAAAAGGACACCGATTCAATCACATCCGGGTAGAGCGTGCCCTGGGCCAGAAACTCGGCGCCCTCAATCGTGTTGGCGTGTTTCTGGAATACGTCGATGAACAGCTTGCCGATGATCTTGCGTTTGGTTTCGGGATCCGACTGACCGTCCAACTCGCCCAGGAACAACTCCTGCTCATCCGCGTGGATCAGCTGGATGTTGTAGTTGTCACGGAACATCGTGACGACCTCTTCAGCCTCATTCTTGCGCAGCAGGCCATGGTCTACAAACACGCAGGTCAGCTGATCGCCGATTGCCTCATGGATCAGGATCGCAGCCACCGAGCTGTCGACACCGCCGGAGAGACCACAGATAACTTTCTTGTCGCCAACCTGATCGCGGATCGCCTGGATCGCCTGCTCACGGTAGGCACCCATGGTCCAGTCACCGGTGAAGCCGGCAATCTTCACGAAGTTCTCGTAGAGTTTGGCGCCATTCGGGGTGTGATGCACCTCCGGATGGAACTGCACGGCGTAGAAATTGCGGCTGACATCTGCGGTGATCGCGAAGGGCGCATTGGGGGAGGTGCCGTAGACCTCAAACCCCGGTGCAATCTCACTGACGTGGTCACCGTGGCTCATCCAGACCTGTTCACGGTCGCTGTCGTCGGCAAACCAGCCGTCCAGCAGGGGCAGGCTGCTGACTGTTGGGGTCACATAGGCGCGACCAAACTCGGCGGTGCCATGGCCGGATAGCACCTTGCCGCCCAACTGGTGCATCATCACCTGCTGGCCGTAGCAAATGCCCAGGATCGGCACCCCAAGATCAAAGATCTCCTGCGGGGCGCGGGGGCTGCCGTCGCGGGTCACGCTGTCGGGTCCACCGGAGAAAATCACCGCCTTGGGCGCCATCTCGCGCACAAAGTCCATAGTGACATTCTGGTAGGGATGGATTTCGCAATAGACATTCAGCTCGCGGAGGCGGCGCGCGATCAGCTGCGTCACCTGGCTGCCAAAGTCGATGATGAGAAGGCTGTCGTGGGATGTCTCTGTCATGCACGCGCCATAGGGCAGTGGCGCAGAATTCGCAAGGGATTTTCGCGCCTCGGAGCGCGTTTGCGCTATCTGCCGCGTGCGGTCGCTGCGCCGGTGGCAAGGTGAAAATCCCGGCCGGTTTCGCGAGAAACCTGTCGGGAATGTCGCTTTTCAACTTCAATGGCCGTAATCCTGCGGCGGCCTTTTGTCTGAGCGATATAATCACAGCTGCAACGAAATGCCTGTGGTGAGGAAAAACCATGACAGAAGCAGCTCCAGCAGCACCGCGCCGCCGCGCACGTGGAGGCGGTGGTGCCGCCCGTCGCGCAGAACGTACCGGCGTCAAGATCGACACCGCAAAATACATTGAGCGGAATATCCCGAACTTTGAGGTGCTGAGCGAAGAGGCGCTGCAGGCCATCGAAGCCAACGCCGAGACCATCCTCGAGGAGGTGGGCGTCAATTTCGTGAACAACCCCGCCGCGCTGGAGCGCTGGCGTGAAGCTGGCGCCACCATTGATGGGGAACGCGTTCGCATCCCGCGTGGTCTGGCGCGTGAGCTTTGCAAAACCGCCCCGTCCGAATTCACCCAGCATGCGCGCAACCCTGAGAAATCTGTGGTAGTTGGTGGCAAGAACATGGTGCTGGCACCTGTCTACGGCCCGCCGTTTGTGCGCGATGCCAAGGGCGGCCGTCGCTATGCGACGCTGGATGATTTCCAGAAGTTCGTGAAGCTGGGCTATATGTCGAAGTGGTTGCACCATTCCGGCGGCACCGTTTGCGAGCCGACCGATGTGCCGGTGAACAAGCGTCACCTCGACATGCTGATGGCGCATATGACGCTGAGCGACAAACCCTTCATGGGGTCGGTGACGGAACCCAGCCGGGCGCAGGATTCCATCGAGATGTGCGAAATCTTGTTCGGTAAAGATTTTGTGCGCGACAACACGGTGATGACCTCGCTGATCAACATCAACTCGCCAATGACATTTGACGATGTGATGATGGGCGCGCTGGAGGTCTATGCCGCACACAACCAGGCCTGCATCATCTCGCCGTTCATCGTTGGTGGCGCGATGGCGCCGGTGTCGGTTGCCGGGACATTGGTTCAGGTCCTGGCCGAAGTTCTGGCCGGTGTCGCCTACAGCCAGTTGATCCGCCCCGGTGCGCCGGTGATCTTTGGTGCCATGGTGACCTCGATCGACATGAATTCCGGCGCGCCCACCTTTGGCACACCCGAAGCCTCCCAGATCACCTATGGTGCAGGCCAGCTGGCCCGCCGTCTGGGCCTGCCGTTCCGGTCCGCCGGCTCCTTCTGCGGCTCCAAATTGCCGGATGCACAGGCGGCTTATGAAACGGCGAACTCGCTCAATATGGGTCTGCTGGCCGGTGTGAATTTCCAGCTGCACTCCTGTGGCTGGCTGGAGGGCGGTTTGGTTGCTGATTTTGAGAAATTCGTGATGGATGCCGATCAGCTGGGCGCGCTGCATGGTTTGGCCAAAGGTGTTGTGGTTGACGACGACACGTTGGCCATGGGCGCGATCCGCGAAGTTGGTCCGGGCGGTCACTATTTGGGCTGCGAACACACGCAGGCCAACTTCAAAACCGCGTTCTGGAAATCCGATCTTCTGGACTACAAACCGTTTGAAACCTGGGAAGAGGAAGGCGCGCGCGACACTGTTGCTTTGGCCAGCAACCGGGTTGAAACCCTGCTGAACGCCTATGAGGCGCCGCCGCTGGATCCTGAGATCCTGGGTAAGCTGGAAGCTTATGTTGCTGAGAAAAAAGCCTCCATGCCTGACGCCTTCATGTAAGAGCGGCGGTTTATATCTGCACATGCACCAACCGGCATAGCCCGGCTGGCATACGGCGGTCCCAAGGGGCCGCCGTTTTGCGGTTTCATCGCATGTGTCGGTCAGGCGACGTTCAAACGGGGGCGGCGCAGCCCGTCTGCTTCGCCCATCAGCGCGATCAATACGTCAACGTGGCGAGTCAGTGAATACCCGGCATCTCCCGCTTCACGCCTGCGGTTGTGATCGCGCTCCAGATCCAGAAGCCGCATCACAGCTGCTGCGGGTTTGGGCAATGTGCCATACCCTAGCACCCGTTTCAGATCACGCCGTCGGCTATAGTCGCGCGCCCCGATCCTCGCTGTCCGCACCAACAGCCGAGGGCGGCGCAAAGCGGCTAGATGAGCAAAGATATCCTGCATCGTCATGTCCTTTCCAGCTCCGTCGATAGCGCTGTTTAACACAACCAGTGCGGGTGTTGCCGAAAGGGGCGGTTCTGCGAACGGTCTATTCGATATTGATTGATGAAAATTTGAAACCAATGATGCTCTGACTGAGACTATCCAAAAAAATCAGGCCAGTACGGTGAATTGTGTCTGTGAATAACACGTAAGCGGCCCGTGGGAGGATAGTTTCGAATGATCACATGTGGGGTGATAAAATGCAAACTATGGCTGTATCCGGCTTGCCGGAATGGGTGCCTGAGGAGGCGTGCCGATATCTTGAACATACCGAAGCGGGCCGGTCGATCCGCAATCTGGCGAAACAGGCGGGCTGCCACCCGTCTACCGTGCTGCGACAGGTCCGTCGGGTTGAGACCCGGCGCGATGATCCGCTGGTTGATGCGGCCTTGGCGTCGCTTGCTGCCAGTCACTATTCCGCTGGCATGACGGGGCCCCGACCGATGTCAGCCCGTGCGTTGGCTTTGGGGACCGTGCCAGCCTGCGCTGAGGCTTTCGAGAGTGAGGCGGTTGAGGTTCTGACCTGTCTAAATCCGCAGGGCGCTGTCCTTGCGGTGGCGGATGGGATGGAGAAGGCGGTGGTGGTGCGCGAGGCAACGGCCGGTGACAAGAAGGTCGTTGTCGACCGCACTCTGGCGGAGGCGCTGGCGCTGCGCGACTGGATTGCCTGTCAAGCGCCCGGGCGGCTTAGCCGCTATCATATTACATCGGAGGGCCGCAGCGCGCTCAGCCAGTTTGTGGCCAGTCGTGAAAACCGCGCCCGGTCACGGCTGGAAAGCGCCAGCTTGGCGACGCGCAAATCCAGCCGCAACCGACGCCGCCCCCGGCGGGCCCGTTATGGCCTGGGAGAGACCCCGTTGCATATGCTGGCACGGCTGACCGATCGCAATGGCACTCCGTTTCTGACCACCGATCTGGTACGTGCGGGAGAGCGCCTGCGCGAGGATTTTGAGCTTGCGCAGGTGGCTGAACATCTCGCGCAATCGACTGCGCAGTTCAGTGAGGGGGATTGCTGTCCCGCTACGGCCCGTCGTCGGCGGCCTGGACAGGCCGCTTCAGCGGCCAAAAAGCGAGCCGCCGCCGCGCTGAATGCGCTTGGTGAAGGGCTGAGTGATATCGTAATGCGTTGTTGTTGCCATTTGGAAGGCTTGGAAGCCGCCGAACGTCAACTGGGTTGGTCAGCGCGATCCGGCAAAGTGGTGCTGCGCATTGCATTGCAACAGTTGAAACTACACTATGACAGACAGCAGACACGGGATGAGTTGATTGGCTGAACGCGTTGCACTTTAACTAAAAAACCGGCGCCATCGGGCGCCGGTTTCGTTCTGTTAATCAAATCAGATTGCACCGGGATGCTGTAGATCAGGGCGCATCTGAAGACCTGTCGATCAGGCGGCGACTTCGGCCTTGGCAGTTTTCAGGTACTCGAGAACGGTCTCCGGCGAGGACACACCATAGGGATCTTCGCCGTGGTTGTCGCACAGGCCTGGCTCTTCGAACCATGCCTCGACCACACCGTTGTTGACGATGGCCGCATAGCGCCAGGAGCGGTTGCCAAAGCCCAGGTTGTCCTTGGCCACCAGCATGCCCATCTTGCGGGTGAATTCACCGGATCCGTCAGGAATAACACCGACGTTTTTCAGGTTCTGGGATTCGGCCCATTTGTTCATCACAAAGCTGTCGTTCACCGACATGCAGTAGATCGCGTCGATGCCTTCGGCCTGAAAATCGGCAAAGCCTTTTTCAAAACCGGGCAGCTGATAGGTCGAACAGGTGGGGGTGAAGGCGCCGGGCAGGGAGAACAGCACAACGCGCTTGCCGGCAAAATAGTCGGCGGTGGTTTTGTCTTCCCAGCGGAACGGGTTGGGGCCGCCTACGGATTCGTCGCGAACACGGGTGCGGAAGGTCACGTCGGGCAGTTTTACGCCAGCTTTCATCATCGGCTCCTTAAGGATCAATTCGTCGTCGCGCGGTGATTTATAATAGTTCTAAATCGCCTGCAATGGGGTTTTCGCGGGCGCAATGCCGCAGCGGATGACGGGATGCGGATCGCACCAGAAGGGTTGCCAATTCGCGCCGTTTAGCGAGAGTGATGCGACCTGCCCGCAGCGACTCGGCAGCCGGGACCAGCGGGCAGATTGCCCGGTTGTTCAAAACCGGGTGGCGGGGTTGCACCATCCGCAATCTGGATCAAAATATTCATATAAACAGTGTATTGCACTGGTGAGTTGCGTCGCGCGGGAATGTGGACCGGGCCGAGAACTGGTCGTGCCAAGCGATTGCAACTATGTTACGAAGATCAAAAGACCATTGCCGCAAGGGAACATCGACGTGCGAGATCTGAAAATCCCCGAGCAACGCCACCCGGAAAAGGCCCATCGCCCTGACAATGCTCAGCCGAAAAAGCCAAGCTGGATCCGGGTCAAGGCGCCAGGGGGCAAGGGCTACGCGGAGACGCATAAGATCATGCGTGAGAATAACCTCGTCACCGTCTGCGAAGAGGCCGGCTGCCCGAATGTTGGCGAATGCTGGAGCCAGGGTCACGCTACCATGATGATCATGGGCGAAATCTGTACCCGGGGTTGTACCTTCTGCAACATTGCCACTGGTCGTCCGGATACGCTGGATGCGTTTGAACCGGGGCGGGTGGCCCATGCGGTGCAGAAGCTGGGACTGAATCACGTGGTGATCACCTCTGTGGATCGCGACGATCTGGAAGATGGCGGCGCGGAGCATTTTGCCCAGACCATCCGTGCGGTGCGTCACCGCAGCCCGAAGACCACGATTGAGATCCTGACGCCGGATTTTCTGAAATGCGCACCTGAAGTGCTGGAAACCGTGGTGGAAGCGCGGCCCGATGTCTTCAACCACAATCTGGAAACTGTGCCCGGCCTCTATCCCGGTGTGCGGCCCGGCGCGCGGTATTTCCACTCCCTGCGGCTGCTGCAGCGGGTGAAAGAGATGGATCCGGCGATCTTTACCAAATCCGGCATCATGGTCGGCCTTGGCGAGAATGCGCAGGAGGTGAAGCAGGTGATGGACGATATGCGCGCCGCGGACATCGATTTCCTGACCATTGGCCAGTATCTGCAGCCGACGCCGAAACACCATGCGGTCGATCGGTTTGTGACGCCGGAAGAGTTTGAAAGCTATGAGAAAGCCGCCTATGGCAAGGGTTTCCTGATGGTTTCGGCAACGCCGCTGACCCGGTCGTCCTACCATGCGGGGGATGATTTCGCCCAGCTGCGCGCCGCCCGCAACAAGAAGCTCGGCTTGGCATGACGCCGGACCGTCTGGCGCAGCTGACAGAGCTGCGCCACGCGTTGCACCAGATCCCGGAAGTGTCGGGCGCCGAGGAAAAGACTGCGGTCTTCATCACCGACTATCTGCGCGGGTATGATCCTGACCAGCTGCTGACGGGCCTAGGTGGGCACGGTGTTGCGGCAGTCTACGACGGCGCGGCGGATGGGCCGACCGTGATGATCCGTTGTGAGCTGGACGGGCTGCCGATCGAAGAGATATCTGACCAACCCTATCGCTCCACCCATGCCGGGCGGGGCCATCTCTGTGGGCATGACGGACATATGACCATCGTGGCTGCGCTGGCGCAGGATCTGGCCGCACGGCGCCCTGCGCGGGGCCGTGTCGTGCTGATGTTTCAGCCGGCCGAAGAAACCGGCAAGGGCGCGCCTGCGGTCATTGCCGATCCGGCCTTTGGCGAACTTGCGCCAGACTATGCGTTTTCCCTTCACAATTTACCGGGGCTGCCGGTGGGGCAGCTTGCCCTGTGCAGCGGCCCGGCCAATTGTGCGTCCCGCGGGATGCGCATCCGACTAACGGGCAAGACCTCCCATGCGGCGGCCCCGCAGGACGGGATTTCACCTGCCGGTGCCATGGCGCAGCTGCTGCCGGGGCTGGTGGCGCTTGGCGGTGGGGACGATCTTGGCGCTGACTATGCGCTGGTCACGCTCACCCATGCGCGCCTTGGCGAGGCAACCTTTGGCATCGCGCCCGGTGAGGGCGAGGTCTGGGCGACCTTGCGCACGGTGAATGATGCGCGGATGGAGGCGTTGATCGCTGAGGCCGAGGATCTGACACGTCAGATCTGCACGGAGTGTGGCCTGGGCGTTGAGATCAGCTTTGACGATGTGTTTGAGGCGTGCACCAATGAGGCTGAGGCTGTTGCACTCCTGCAGACTTCCTGCCGCGCCGCAGGGCACCCGGTTGAAATGCGTGATCAACCGCAGCGCTGGTCCGAAGATTTCGGCCAGTTTGGGAAGAGCGCACGGGCCGCGATGCTCTGGCTTGGCTCAGGTGAAATGCAGCCGCAGCTTCATAATCCTGACTATGATTTCCCCGATGATGCGATCCCGGTTGGCGTGTCCATTTTTACGGCTGTCATCGATAACATGCTGAGATAAGTTTTATCTTACAGTATCTTATCTGCGCATGTTGATGTTGAGAAACGGCGATCAATCGATCAGCGCATCAACCAGCGCCACCGCGCCCACAATCGCCAGCGTGTCCCGCACCACTTCGTAAATCCGGTCATCCTTGCGGATATAGCGGTGACCCGGAGCAGGCGGCGCCAGCCCCCAACGGGCATGATCGTCAATATAGTCCCAGTCACCGCGCAGCTGCTGGAAACCCTTGTGGCGCGGTTTGTGCTGTCTCTTGATCTGACCGGGGGAATGGTGTGCGACAGTGCTTTTGTGGTCGGGGGCCCATTTCGGGGGCGCGGCGGCGCCTGCGACAGGGGACAGGGCGAGCGAGGCTGCAGCGATATAGGCCAGTCTCATTGGCGATCTCCTTCATGATCTCAACACTTGGATGAGGCTTGGCGGGGATCGGGGGATTTGGCAAATGGACTGTGCCGAAAGACGCTGACGCAACAGCGGGTCATCGGCGGGCTGGTGCCGGTTTTAAAAACCGCAGGGCGCAGGGCGCGGATGTTTGCGCCCCACGTCGGATTGTTCGGCGGATATTGGCGACCGGGAGGGACCGGGCGCGGGTTCAGCCCTCTTCGGTAAAGCGAACCTTGCCGATAAAGGGCAGGTTCCGGTTGCGCTGCGCGTAATCGATTCCATAGCCGACGACAAATTCGTCCGGGATCTCAAAACCGATCCAATCAGAGCGGAAATCCACCTCTCGTCGGGAGGGTTTGTCCAGCAGCGCGATGGATTTCAGCCGGGCTGGCTGGCGGCTGCGCAACAGATGCGTCACGTGGTTCAGCGTGTGGCCGGTGTCGACGATATCCTCAACAACCAGCACATCGCGCCCTTCAATTGCGCCGCGTAAGTCTTTGAGAATGCGAACCTCCCGGCTGCTTTCCATAGCATCACCGTAAGAAGATGCCTCAAGAAAATCGACTTCGATCGGCAGATCCAGCTCCCGCACCAGATCGGCGATAAAGACGAAGCTGCCGCGCAAGAGCCCCACCACCACCAGTTTGTCGGTGCCTTCAAATTCCGTCTGGATCTCGGCGCAAAGCTCTTCGATCCGGGCCGCAATGGCCTTGGCTGAGATCATCACATCGATGACATATGGCCGCTGTGTCATGGGTGCCCCCTTGAATTTCCCGCGCGTTCATATGACATGACGCGGGACGATCATAGCAGGAAATGCGCCTCTTATGCCTACCCATTCAGAAACCCGGCCAATGCCTTACACGGCGCAGCAGATGTATGATCTGGTGGCTGATGTCGGGGATTACCCCAAGTTTCTGCCTTGGTGTTCCGCTGCCCGTATCCGCAGCCGCACGCCCTTGGGGGAGGCTGAGGTGATGGAGGCGGACTTGGTGATCTCCTTCAAGGTGTTTCGCGAACGCTTCGGCAGCCGGGTCACGCTGTTCGCAGAGGAGAAGAAAATCGACACGGAATATCTGGACGGGCCGTTTCGTTACATGAAATCCAATTGGGCCTTTGCGGATCGCGCGGATGGTGGCTGTGATGTGTCGTTCTATGTTGATTTCGAATTCAAGAACGCCGTGCTGCAGGGCATCATCGGTGTGGTGTTCAACGAGGCGATGCAGCGGATCGTGCGTGCCTTTGAACGTCGCGCGGCGGAGCTTTATGGCTGATCCGCAACCACGGCTAAGCCGTTGAATAAAAGCGGACCCGCGATGCAGGCCCGTTTTCGTTTGTGATATTGGCTGATTGACGTCAGCTGGTCATGTCGTAGGCGCGTTCACCGTGAACCGTGATATCCAGACCGTTGGTCTCCGTCTCCAGGTCGACGCGCAGCGGGGTGATAGCGGCGGTAACCTTGACCAGAACGACGGTCACGACAGCCGTGAAGATGCCGACAACCGCGAGACCACCCAGCTGCGCCAGCCAGCTGCCCGCACCAAAGACCGCGATCATGATGGTGCCGAAGATGCCGCCGACACCATGCACCGCAAAGACATCCAGCGTGTCGTCGATCTTCAGCAGGTTTCTGACGACGTTCACGGCCTCCTGGCAGAGGATACCTGCGACAGCACCGATCACCAGGGCCTCAACCGGGCCGACAAAGCCGGAGGCGGGCGTGATAGAGGCAAGGCCCGCGATGGTGCCGGTGACAAGGCCCACCATGGACGCCTTACCGTATTTGATCTTCTCCCAGAGCGCCCAGGTCAGCGAGGCTGTGGCGGCGGAGATATGGGTGACCGTGAGGGCCATCGCCGCGCCACCGTCTGCGGCCAGCTGCGAACCACCGTTGAAGCCGAACCACCCAACCCAGAGCATGGCCGCGCCGATGAAGACATAGCCGGGGTTATGCGGCGGAGTGGTGCGGTTTTTGCGCGGGCCAAGGAACACCGCGATGATCAGCGCCGCCAGACCTGCGGTTTCATGCACCACGATGCCACCGGCAAAGTCGCGCACGCCGATCTCGCCAAAGATGCCGCCATCGGCCAGCATGCCGCCGCCCCAGATCCAATGCACGACGGGCGCGTAGCACAGGAGCATCCAGAGACCGGAGAACACCAGCACAAAGCCAAAGCCCACGCGCTCAACATAGGCGCCGACGATCAGGGCAGGCGTGATGATGGCAAAGGTCATCTGGAAGGCAAAGAACAGCACCTCGGGCAGGGTGCCAGAGAGGCTGTCTGCGGTGACGCCGGACAGGAACATCTTGTCCAGCCCGCCCCAGAGGCCAGAGGTGCCGCCACCAAAGGCAATGGAATAGCCAAAGGCGAGCCACAGAACGCTCATCAAACAGGCAATGGCATAACATTGCATAAACACGCTGAGCACATTTCGGGCACGGACAAGGCCGCCGTAAAACAGGGCAAGCCCCGGCAAAGTCATGAAGAGGACAAGGGCCGTGGCCACAATAATCCAAGCTGTATCGGCTGCGTTCATCGCCGTTCCTTCCGCATCTGCAGGCTGTTTCTTGATCTGAAGCCTGACAAAGCGGAACTGGGGCGTTGAAAAAAGCGGCAGGTTTCATATCGGCGCCAGAAAACCGGGCTTTTGTCAAAATGCTGAAAAAATGAGCGACCCTGCGGGCGTGTTGCTCAATTCCCGCCCGTTCTACGAAATAGCGGCAGATGGGCTGCGGTTTGCGTCAGCCCAGCGGGTCGGCAGTGAGCGATTGCCAGATCAGGGTCAGCGCATGGTCGCGTGTCGCTATGCGCACGCCGTCGCGGCCAAGCGGGCCGAAATCAATTGTTTCGACGTGCGTGGGTTGGTTGCGCCGTGCCAGCGCAAAGCAAACCCGCCCCTCAGGTTTGTGCTCCGAGCCGCCGGGACCAGCAATACCGGTGACCGCTACGGCGATGTCCACATCGGCGCGGCTCTGCGCACCCTCAGCCATCTCAATGGCCACCTCCTCGCTGACGGCGCCGACGGCTTCCAGGGTTGCCTGCTCGACACCCAGCATCTCCTGCTTGGCGCGGTTGGAATAGGTGACATAGCCCCGGTCCACGACCGCGGAGGATCCGGCCACATCGGTGAGGGCCGCCGTAATCATGCCGGCGGTGCAGCTTTCTGCGGTGGCAAGGGTGAGGCCTTTGGCACGGGCCTCACGGATTATGTCTGTCGTGTCCATATCACCCTCTCCTCAGATTAGAGGCCAAGCACCCCATGTGAGAATCCAGCAAGGGCGGCGACGCCAATCGCGGCAAGGATACCGGCGATGATGTCGTCCATCATTACGCCTGTGGCGCCCTTCTGGCGGTCGGCCCAGCCGACGGGGCCAGGTTTCCAGATGTCGAACAGCCGAAACAGCACAAAGGCGGCGATCCAGCCCGGCCAGAGCGCGGTGATTGCGATGTCATGCGCCCATGCAGGGTAAGAGATTGCCCAAAGAGCGACGAACTGGCCTGCCACCTCATCTAGCACAAATTCGGAGGGGTCCATGTTCTCGCGGTTGCGGGTCATCGCCTCTGCAGCCCAGACGCCGACCACCATGCAAATCACGGTCGCAAGCGCCAGCAGGAGAAAGCCGCCCAGCTGGTGCAGGACAAACGCCAGAGGGAGGGCTGCCAGTGAGCCCCATGTACCGGGGGCGGGGCGCAGATAGCCAACACCGCCGACGGTGCCAATCAGAAAGGCGAGGCGCGACCGTTTCATGGTTTCACCACGCAGGCTGTGGCAATGGCGGCGATGCCTTCGCCGCGCCCGGTGAACCCAAGCCGTTCGGAGGTTGTCGCCTTGATCGAGACGCGTGAGAGATCAATCGACAGGATCTCCGCCACGGCGGCGCGCATGGCGGGGGCGTGGGGGGTGATCTTGGGGAATTCACAGACCAGCGTGCAGTCCACATTGGAGATCTGGTAGCCTTTGGAACGCGTCAGCTCGGCGGCATGGCGCAGGAAGATATCGCTGGCGGCACCTTTCCATTGCGGATCAGACGGCGGGAAGTGGCGGCCGATGTCGCCCTCTGCCAGCGCGCCGTAGAGGGCATCGGTGATGGCATGTAGCCCGACATCGGCGTCAGAATGCCCCTGAAGGCCGCGATCATGGGCCACCGGCACCCCGCAGAGCACGACCTCATCCCCCGGTCCAAACCGGTGAACATCATAGCCATTGCCAAGCCTTACATCCATGTCGCCCCCTAAATTGCGCGCAGCCCGATCGAAATCCTCCGGGCGGGTGATTTTGATATTGTCTGCGTCGCCCGGAATGATGGCAACGTCAATCCCTGCCGCGCGGGCGACCTCCACATCATCGGCGGCGTCACCGCCATTTGCCGCAAGCTGCTGATGAGCAGCGCGGATCTGGGGCAGGTGGAAGCCTTGCGGGGTCTGCGCTGCAAACAGCCCATTGCGGTCTTCAGTGCCGGTGACATAACCATCGCCCCCGCGCCAAAGCGCATCCGTCACGGCCAGCGCCGGGGCCGCCGCCAGATGGGTGTCGAGCGCGGTCATTACTCCCCGGATCATGCGTGCTGAGACACAAGGGCGGGCGGCGTCATGGATCAGCACCCGGTCGAGACCGTGTGCGGCCAAGAGATCAAGGCCGTTTGCCACCGATTGCGCACGAGTGCTGCCTCCACTGGCCAGAAGAAGGCCCGGCTGGGCAGAAAACTCCCGCCAGTGGTCGTGATCCTCGGCATTGAGGACCAGTGCGACCCGGTCTACGCCTGCAGTGAGGAAGGCATCCAGCGTCCAGTCGATCACCCGGCGTCCCGCCAGCGGGCGCCACTGTTTGGCCAGACCTCCGCCCGCGCGCAGCCCCTTGCCTGCGGCGACAATCAGTGCGGCGGTTCGGTGTTCCGGGGCATGGGGCGCCTCGGGTGTGTCTGCGCCGACGGCTACAGACGGGGAGGGGAAGGGATCGGACGGCATCAGGCGCCTCATTGTTGGGTCGCAATTGTTTAGGAGGTGATGCAAGGGGAGGCAATGGCAGCAGGTCACCCCGCGTAATATGCTCAAAAATTAGGCATATGCCAAAAGATGCAGCCTTGCCGCCGGGGGTTTCATTGTCGCATAGAGGCTGCTTCGGTTAGAAACGCTTCATATGCACAAGGATTAGGCAGTTGTCCTTCACTCTCGGTTCCACTTCTCTGACACCTCCCATCGCGCTGGCGCCGATGGCCGGAATCACGGATCGTCCCTTTCGCGATCTGGTGCGCAGCTTTGGTGTTGGGCTGATGGTAAGCGAGATGGTCGCCAGTCAGGAGATGGTACAGGCCAAGCCCGGTGTGCGTGAACGCGCCGAGCTGAGCGCCGATGTCGAGAATACCGCCGTGCAGATTGCCGGGCGCGACGCCTATTGGATGGCAGAGGCCGCGCGCCAGGTGGAGAGCCGCGGGGCCAAGGTCATCGATATCAATATGGGCTGTCCTGCCAAGAAGGTGACCAATGGCTATTCCGGCTCCGCGCTGCTGAAGACACCGGATCACGCGCTGTCGCTGATTGAGGCGGTGGTGGCTGCGGTTTCAGTGCCGGTCACGCTGAAGACGCGGCTTGGCTGGGACGACAACAGCCTCAATGCCGCTGACGTGGCCCGCCGCGCGCAGGATGCGGGCGTGCAGATGGTCACCATTCATGGCCGCACCCGCTGTCAGTTCTACAAGGGGAGCGCGGATTGGAAGGCGATCTCTGCCGTAAAAACCGCTCTGACCGTGCCGCTGCTGGCCAATGGCGATATTGTCGATACGGCGAGCGCACGTCGCGCGCTGGCCCAGTCTGGCGCGGATGGTGTGATGATCGGTCGTGGCGCGCAGGGCAAACCCTGGCTGCTGGCTGAGGTGGCCCATGACATCTGGGGCAGCGCCGCCCCCGATGTTCCCACCGGTGCGGAACTGGTTCAGATGGTCTGCGCCCACTATGAGGCGATGATCGCGTTCTATGGCACTGACCTGGGCCTGCGGGTCGCGCGCAAGCATCTGGGTTGGTATATGGATGAGGCTGCTACACCGGCGCCGCTGCGCCGCGAGGTGCTCACGGCCAAAGACCCTAAGGCGGTGCTGAAGCTATTGCCTGATGCGCTGACCAGTGGCGCTGGGCCCGATCGCAGCCCCGACCTGACGCAAGGGCAGGCAGCATGACCGGCCACGTGGGGGAGGCCCCTGCGGGGGTTACAGGATGGAACGGGGCCGATAGTGCGCTTTGGGCCTCGTTGCCCGTGCCGGCCTTTGTGATAGATCCAGAGGCCCGGATCGAAGATGTGAACTCCGCTGGTGAAGGGTTCCTCAACACCTCGCGCAAGGCGCTGCTGGGGAAGGCGATCTGGCAGCATGTGATCATTGCTCCGGCCATTGACGAGGCGGTGGCGCGTGCCCGCGACAATGGCACGCCCCTGTTTGTCAATGACATTGATGTTGGTGCGCCGGGGCGTGCGCCGCTGCAATGCAATGTACAGGTGGCGCGGGTGCAGGGCGTTGAGGGGCGGATGCTGATCCTGCTCTCCCCGCGCGAACTGGCCGGGCGGCTGACGCAGAACCACTCCGCCAAATCTGCCGCGCAATCTGCGATCGGCATGGCGGAGATGCTGGCCCATGAGATCAAGAACCCGCTGGCTGGGATCACCGGGGCTGCGCAGCTGTTGTCGATGGGGCTGTCGGGCGATGATCTGGAGCTGACCGATCTGATCGTCAGCGAAAGCCGACGTATTGTGAAGCTGTTGGAGCAGGTCGAGCAATTCGGCAATCTCTCTGTCCCGGCCTTTCAGGAGGTCAATCTTCACGATGTGCTGGACCGCGCCCGCCGTTCGGCGCTTTTGGGTTTTGGCGCGCAGATGACGATTGTCGAAGATTATGATCCCTCCCTCCCGATGGCCTGGGGGGATGGGGATCAGCTGTTGCAGGTGGTGCTGAATCTTCTGAAGAACGCAGCTGAGGCCGCGGATCCGGGGGGTGGCACCATTCGGATCCGGACGTTCTATGAACATTCCTTCCGGCTGCGCCGCAGTGACGGGTCCGGCAAGCTGTTGCCGCTGCAAATTGAGATCTCGGATGATGGCCCCGGCCTGCCTGAGGCAATCCGCGACGATATCTTTGATCCCTTTGTCTCGGGTCGGGAGAATGGCACCGGACTGGGGTTGGCGCTGGTCAGCAAAATCATCGCCGATCATCAGGGCTGGATCTCGGTCAATTCCGAACCTGGCCGGACGGTTTTTCGATTGTCACTGTCGCGCGTGCCGACCGCACCGCGTCCAGTACCCATCCCAAACGCCCCACGGCAGGAGTAGCACATCATGGACGGCACCGTTCTGGTCGCAGATGACGATCGCACAATTCGCACGGTCTTGACCCAGGCTCTGACGCGTGCCGGGTGTAAGGTCCATGCGACCTCCTCCCTGACCACGCTGATGCGCTGGGTGGGAGAGGGCAAAGGCGATGTCGTGATCTCCGATGTGATGATGCCGGATGGCAACGGGCTGGAAATGCTTCCGAAGATTGCTGATGACCGTCCCGGGCTGCCAGTGATCGTGATTTCGGCGCAGAACACCATTATGACTGCGATCAAGGCGGCGGAGGCGGAAGCCTATGATTACTTGCCCAAACCGTTTGATCTGCCGGAGCTGATGAAGCGGACGGCCAAGGCGCTGACTGAAAGGCGGAGCGGGCAGGGGGCGTTGCGCGCTGCTCCGCAGACTGGCGCCACGCCGGATGGGGCGGAGACCGCGAACGAGAGCCATGAGGATCTGCCGCTGGTCGGGCGCACCGAGGTGATGCAAACGCTTTACCGGCTGATCGCGCGGGTGATGAACACCGATATCCCGCTGCTGATTACCGGTGAAAGCGGCACCGGAAAATCCCTGATTGCCCGGTCGATGCATGATCTGTCGGACCGCCGCACGCTGCCGTTTGTCCGGGCGGAGGCGGCTGATCTGGCGTCACTTGACGGTCCGGCGCAGCTGCTGGCCAAGGTCCGTGGCGGAACGCTGTTGCTGGATGAGCTGGCGGATCTGTCGGAGGAGGCGCAGGCCCGCGTGGTGCGGATGATGGATGCGCCGGGGGATCATCAGCCCCGATTTATCGCCACCAGTCAGCAGAATCTCACTGCGGCGATGGAGGCCGGCACGCTGCGACAGGATCTCTACTACCGGATCAGCGGCACCGAGCTGCCGGTGCCTGCCTTACGTGCCCGCGTGGACGATATTTCCCTGCTCTGCGCGCATTTCCTGACGCGTGCTGAGAACGAGGGCGCGCCGCACCGCCGGCTGAGCGAGGCGGCCCGTGAGCCGTTGCGGCAGTTTCCGTGGCCGGGCAATGTGCGTCAGCTGGAAAACGTGGTGCGCCGTCTGGCGCTGACGGCCCGCAGCGAGGAGATCAGCCTCGACGAAGTCAACGCGGCGCTGGGCGCACAAACGGGCGGTGAGCCGATGGCGGCGACTGGTGGCGCACTCAGCAGTGAAAAACTGTCGGAATCAGTGGCGCGCCATCTGCAGCGGTATTTCGATCTGCATGGCGATATTCTGCCACCGCCGGGGCTCTATGCCCGTTTGATGCGCGAAGTTGAGACCCCATTGATCGAAATATCGCTCGCGATGACAGGCGGAAATCAGGCAAAATGTGCGGATTTACTTGGCATTAACCGCAATACGTTGCGCAAGAAGATCACGGATCTTGATATTGAGGTGACACGCCGTCGCAAACTGATGTAATATAGCCACAGAACCGTGGCGGATCGGCGTTTAGGCTGGTGATGATCACGACATATGGCGGTCGACCAGAAGGGTCGCACATCAGGATGAGGGCAGTACGTGGCGCAGAGGTCACATCTTCGCTCGGCATATGGGCCATTTGCGGCCCTTGACCGGTGGCGCAGAACACGCAGGGCGCGCAATGTTGGCGCGCTCGGGCTGGTTGTTTTGGGGCCGGTGCTGGCGCTTTCGACATTTTTGATCATTGGCCCGTTTTCGCAAGGGGTGGCGTCGCTGTCGCTGCGGCTGATCCTGCTTGCCGATCTGATTTATGTGCTGGCTGTCGCGGCGCTTGTGCTGACGCAGGTGGGACGTCTGATCGCCGCGCGCCGGGCCAAATCCGCAGGCTCCAGGTTGCACCTGCGTCTGATCGGGGCCTTCGCCTTTCTGGCGCTGACGCCCACCGTGATTGTGGCGCTCTTTGCTGGGCTGACGGTTAATGTTGGCCTTGAAGGCTGGTTCTCTGACCGGGTGCGGCAAGTCGTGGGCAGCTCTCTTGCGGCGGCCGAGGCCTATCAGGACCAGCAGCAGCGTGACCTCTCTGAGGATGCAGTGGCGCTGGCGCGCTATATTGACAACAGCCGAAACCGCAATTTTTTTATCAGTGACGGGCAACTGCGCCAGGTTCTGACACAGGGGCAGTTGCAAATCCAACGCGGGTTGCAAGAAGCCTATGTGGTGGATGGTGCAGGCGCTATTCGGGCCCGTGGTGAGCGGTCTTACGAGTTCGACTTTGAAGAGCCGAGCACAGCGGATATCAGCCAGGCCTCTTTTGAAGGTGTCACCCTGATCCAGGATTGGGAGAACAGCGAACTGCGCGCACTGGTGCGGCTGGATGCGTTTGTCGACCGGTTTCTCTATGTCAGCCGGGATGTGGACGGCGAATTGCTGAGCCTCCTGGATGACACCAAGGAGACTGCGCATCTCTATCAGCAGTTGGAGAGCGAGCGGGGGCGGGTACTGTTTGACTTTGTCCTGCTGTATCTGGGCTTTGCGGTGATCCTGATCCTCGCGGCAATGTGGCTTGGCATGTGGTTTGCCGAACGGCTGTCGCGCCCGGTTGGGCGGCTGACCATTGCGGCGCGGCGCGTCGGGGCAGGCAACCTGAATGTGCAGGTGCCAGAGGACGATGGCGATGATGAGATCTCGCAATTGGGTCGCTACTTCAACCAGATGACACTGGAGCTGCGGGAACAACGCGACACGCTGCTGGAAAACACCCATCAGATTGAACGCCGCCGCCGGTTGTTTGATTCCGTGCTGATGTCGGTGACTTCGGGCGTGGTAGGGCTGGATCCTGAGGGGCGGGTGACCTTTGTGAACCGGTCCGCGGAGCGGCTCTTGGGTTGGAGCGGTGATCGCCAGTCGCTGGCCCTGGCAGTGGCCGTGCCGGAGTTCGGACCGCTGTTTCAGGAATTGACCGAAACTGGCGCCGATGTGGTGCAGGGTGAGATCAAGGTGACCCGTCAGGGGCAGCTGGAGAACCTTCTGGTGAGGATGTCCCCCCGGCGGAGCGAGGAAGACCGGCTTGAGGGCTATGTGGTGGCCTTTGACGATGTCACGGATCTGGTCAGTGCGCAGCGGATGGCGGCCTGGGGCGATGTCGCACGTCGGATCGCCCATGAGATCAAGAACCCGCTGACACCGATCCAGTTGAGCGCGGAGCGCATCAAACGCAAATTTGCGCCGAAATTGGGCGAGGAAAACAGTGACCTTCTACAATCCATGACAGATGTGATTGTGCGTCAAACCAACGACTTGCGCCGTATTGTTGATGAGTTTTCCAAATTTGCCCGGATGCCGGAACCCGAGCGGCGTGAGGAAGATCTGGTGAAGCTGCTTCGCGAGGCGGTGACCCTGCAAAAGGCCGGTCAGCCTGATTTGCGTATTGTCGCGGATCTGCCGTCGGAGCCGATGCTGGCGGATCTGGACGCGACGATGATTGGCCAGGCCTTGACCAATTTGATCAAGAATGCGGGCGAAGCCGTTGAAACGCTGAAACAAAAAGGCACCGTTGCGGATCTTGATCCGGAAATCCGCATCGCAGTAAGTCCGACGAAATCCGGCTATGAGGTCACCATCGCCGACAATGGTATCGGTCTGCCAGAAGACCGCGCCCGTTTGTTTGAACCCTATGTGACCACCCGCGACGAAGGCACCGGTCTTGGCCTGCCGATCGTCAAGAAAATTATCGAAGAACACGGCGGAACACTGGCGCTGGAAGATGCGCCGGTATTCGACGGTCAGACCCACTACGGGGCCATGGCTGTGATCCGCCTGCCTGCTGCACATGAGGCGGCAGACCATCATAAGAGTACAGTGAAAGCAGGTCTGACATGAGTGACATTCTGATTGTTGACGATGAACGCGACATCCGTGAGCTGGTTTCTGATATCCTGGAGGATGAAGGCTACGCGACGCGCAAGGCTGGCAGTTCCGAGGAATGCATGGCCGCTCTGAATGAGGCGCCGCCCGCGCTCATGGTGTTGGATATCTGGCTGAAGGACAGCCAGATGGACGGCATCGACATTCTGAAAGTGGTGAAACGGGACAATCCGGAAATCCCCGTGGTGATCATTTCCGGTCATGGCAATATCGAGATCGCGGTCGCTGCGATCAAGCAGGGCGCCTATGACTTTATTGAAAAACCGTTTAATATTGACCAGTTGCTGGTCGTTATTCGCCGCGCGATGGAAACCTCAAAGCTGCGTCGCGAGAACACGGATCTGAAACGTCAGGACTCCGGCGCCAGCGAGATGATTGGCGCCTCAGCTGCCTATCGCGCATTGGTCAGCCAGCTGGATAAGGTGACAAAATCCAACGGGCGGGTGATGCTGACCGGGCCTGCGGGCAGCGGCAAGGAAATTGCCGCGCGGTATATCCATACCCAGTCCAACCGCGCCTCAGCGCCTTTTGTGACGGTGAACTGTGCCAGCATTGAACCCGACCGGATGGAGGAGGTGCTGTTTGGCCGCGAAAGTGCCGAGCGCGGGGTTGAGCCGGGTCTCTTGGAGCAGGCACATGGCGGCGTTGTGTTCTTTGATGAGGTTGCGGATATGCCGCTTGGCACCCAGTCAAAGATCCTGCGCGTGCTGGTTGATCAGCAGTTCCAGCGGGTTGGCGGCTCTGACAAGGTGCGCGTCGATCTGCGGGTTATCTCCGCGACCAACAAGGACTTGGAACGCGAGATTGAGGCGGATCGCTTTCGGCAGGAGCTTTATCATCGCCTGAATGTGGTGCCGATCCCAGTTCCATCACTGGCGGAACGGCGCGAGGATATTCCGCTGCTGGCTGATCATTTCATTGCACAGTTCAACCAGAGCCAAGGCCTACCACTGCGCAGGCTGAGCGAAGATGCCATCGCGCTGATGCAGACGATGCTGTGGCCTGGCAACGTGCGCCAGTTGAAGAACATGGTGGAACGTATTCTGATCCTTGGTGAAAGCAGTGGTCCAATCGAGCCAAAAGACCTTCCGCGCGAAGATGAGGCCGCGGAAGATCAAAGCCGTGTTGTTCTGTCCGGCGCACTAGCAACCCTGCCATTGCGGGAGGCGCGTGAGGCGTTTGAGCGGGAGTATCTGCTCACACAGATCAACCGCTTTGGTGGCAATATCAGCCGCACCGCGTCCTTTGTCGGTATGGAACGGTCTGCGTTGCATCGCAAACTGAAGTCGCTGGGGGTGGTGACCTCCAACAAGGCGGGCGCGCGGATTGCACATGTTGAGAAAGAAGCAGAGGAGGATATGGTTTGACCTGAACCTACCCACGGCCCATGTTTGGTTTCAGATCAATGTCTTGGCGGTCAATGGTAAACCATGCTGCGGGTCGTCAGGGAGCGGAGGCGATAATCTGAGGGGGCTGACCGCGCCGCGCAATGGCGCAGGATGTCTGGGTCAGCGGCGGAAGCGTCGATGCACGGCGGCTGCCCACGGCATCCGCCATCGATTGCGGACAGCGTTTCAGGGCGATGCTCTGATAGCCTTTGGACGCCATGCAGGACTGCTCCACCCGCCCGCGCAGATCTGCGTTGACGTCGACGGTATAGATGCCGCCGTCCTCCCAATAGCCCGCACGGTGATAGCAGCGCCCATTGCGGCAGATTTCGCCGCCGGGTCGATAGATGGGTGGGTGCTGTCGGATTTGGGTCGCGACGGGTGCATCCCGCAGGGCGCTGACCTCGCAAGACAGCAGATCCGCGTCGCGTCGGGCCACATCCGCGCCCGCGCGGTAATAGACCGGAACCGGTCCGCAGGCCGCCAGTCCCGAGACCAGCAACAGTGCGGCAAACGTATGTTTTGCGAAGAACATCCTGTGATTGTGCTGCAAATTCCTCTGCAAGACAATTGAATTGACCGTTACTGCGGCTTCTGTCATTCAAAACCGGCGATTGCGCGTATCAGCGCCCCGAGGGACAAGCACATGAAAGTAATTATTTGTGGCGCAGGTCAGGTCGGCTGGCAGATCGCCCGCCACCTGTCGGGTGAGCACAACGACGTGACGGTGGTGGATAACAACCCTGATCTGGTGCGTCGTGCGACGGATACGCTGGATGTTCAGGGGATTGCGGGGTTTGCCTCCTATCCGGATGTGCTGACCCGGGCCGGGGCGCGGGATGCGGATATGATCATCGCGGCCACCCATTCGGATGAGGTGAATATGGTCACCTGCCAGGTGGCGCATTCCGTGTTTTCCATCCAACGCAAGATCGCGCGGCTGCGTTCCAAGAGCTATCTGGAGGCGATTTACTCGGATTTGTATCGCCGTGACCATCTGCCGATTGATGTGGTGATCAGCCCCGAGCGCGAGGTGGCCGCTGCGGCGATGCAACGCCTGTCGGCGCCGGCTGCTTTTGATACTGAGATGTTCATGGAAGGCGGCGCGCAGCTGCTTGGGGTGCAGATCGACGAGGATTGTCCTGTCGTCAACACGCCGCTGCGCCAGCTGACAGATCTGTTTTCGACCCTGCGGGCCATCGTTGTCGGCATTCGCCGGGACGGCAGCCTATTTGCACCGGAGCCGGGCGACCAGCTCTTCGTCGGCGACAGTGCTTATGTGTTTGCCCATGTGGATGATGTGAGCCGCACCATCGAAGTCTTTGGCAAACAACAAAAACGTCAGGATCGTGTGGTGATCGTGGGCGGCGGCAATGTCGGCCTTGAAGTGGCCAAGGCGCTAGAATCCCGCACAGGACGCACGCGCGCCAAGATGATTGAGCGGAACCGCAAATGCGCCGAACGTGCGGCGGAGACGCTGGAACGGACAATCGTGCTGAACGGCGATGGCTTGGATCGCAGCCTTATGATTGAGGCGGGGATAGACCGCGCTGACGCCATGCTGGCTGTGACCGATGACGATAAGGTCAATATGCTGGCAGCTGTGCGCGCGAAGGCCGAAGGCTGCCCTCTGGCCATTGCGCTGATCAATGATCCGACACTGGTGCCGCTGATGGCGCCCTTGGGCATTGATGCTTATATCAACCCGCGCGCCACCACCGTAAGCTCGATCTTGCGCCACATTCGCTATGGCCGGGTGCGACAGGTCTATTCGATCGGCGACGCCGAAGCCGAGGTGATCGAGGCCGAGGTGATGTCGACCTCCCCGATGGCCGGGCAGATGATCCGCGATATCGATTTCCCTGAAGGTGTGCTGGTTGGCGCCGTCAGCAAAAACGGTGTTGTGATGCGCCCAACGGGCGGCATGCGGATTGAGGAAGGCGATGTGATTGCCCTCTTCGCCATGGCCGCGGATGTGCCCGAGGTCGAGCGCCTGATGCAGGTCTCGATTGACTTCTTCTAGGATGTCGCGGCACCGCAAACCCTCGCAGGAGAGGACGCGCGGCCTTTTGCGCCTGCCGCTGTTTCTGCTGATCCTGTTGGTGGCAGCGCTGGCGATGTGGGTGCCGGCCATCCACGCGCTGATCCTTGATGATCATCAGACCTCGCGCAGCTTCTTCTACTCTGGCGTTGTGGGGCTGATCGTCGTTGTGCTGGTCGGGCTGTCGATGGGCAACCGCGTGCCGCGCTACAGTATGCCTGGGCAATTAACCTCGCTGCTGGCAAGTTTTGCGGTGCTGCCTGCGTTTCTGGCGGTTCCGGTGCAGGATGCGTTAGGGAATACCAGCTATCTCAACGCATATTTCGACATGGTCAGCGCCATTACCACGACGGGCGCGGATGTATTTGCCGACCCGAACCGGCTGCCGCCCAGCGTACATCTGTGGCGGGCCATGGTTGGCTGGCTTGGAGGGCTGCTGATGTGGGTGGCGGCCTCGGCCATTCTGGCACCGCTGTCGCTGGGCGGGTTTGAGGTTACCGCACGGGGCGAGCCGGGACGCGGCACCGAAACACCGCTGCATATGCAGCGCGCAGATCCCCGTCGCAAACTGGTGGTGGTGACCAAAACCCTGGCGCCGCTTTATGCCGGGCTGACACTGGTGTTGTGGATTTTGCTGATCGTCACCGGTGAGACGGCCCTGGTGGCGCTCGGCCATGCGATGTCGGTTCTGGCCACCTCCGGTATTTCTGCGGTTGGCGGGGCGGAGAATGGTGCCAGCGGCATTGCCGGCGAAATGGTGATGTTCCTGTTCATGTTCTTTGCCCTGTCGCGGCTCACGTTTTCGACCGATACAGTGACCAGTGGTCATAGTCGGTTGGACAGGGATCCTGAGTTCCGCATTGGTCTGCTGATTGTCTTTGGCGTGCCATTGCTGCTGATTTTGCGCCATTGGATTGCCAGTTTTGACGTCGCCACCACCAGCGATCTGGTGCAGGGGCTGCACTCCTGGTGGGGGGCGACGTTTACCGTTTTGTCGTTCCTGTCGACCACTGGGTTCGAAAGTGCCGATTGGGAAACCGCGCGACAATGGTCGGGGCTGGACACGCCAGGCATGATCCTTCTGGGGTTGGCAGTGATCGGCGGTGGTGTGGCAACCACCGCGGGCGGTGTGAAGCTGCTGCGGGTCTATGCGCTCTACCTCAATGGGTTGCGGGAGATGGAACGGCTGATTCATCCCTCTTCCGTAAGCAATGAGGGCAAGGGCAACCGGCGTCTCCAACGCAATGGCGCCTTTGTGGCCTGGGTATTTTTCATGCTGTTTGCGCTGTCGCTGGCAGTGATCAGCATCAGCCTCGCCGCTGTGGGGTCGGATTTTGAGCAGGCGCTGATTCTGACCATTGCGACACTCTCGACCACAGGGCCGCTGACTGAAATCGCAGGGTCCGAACCCATCGCGCTCATCCATCTGACGGCCACTGCAAAGCTGATCCTGTGCTTTGCCATGGTGCTGGGGCGGCTGGAAACTCTGGCGATCATTGCGCTGATGACACCAAACCTCTGGCGCAGTTGATCAATCATGGTTACCGTGAATGTCATATGAGTAATTTTCGGGTGGAAACTCCGACTATCTGCGTTCATAGTATTCATTAACAGGGCGCTGGTCCGCAGCGCGACAAGAACAAAGGCGAGATAATAATAATGGCTTCGGACAGACAGAATCTTCAGGATGCCTTCCTGAACCACGTTCGTAAAACCAAGGTTCCGGTCACCATCTTTCTGATCAACGGCGTTAAGTTGCAGGGTGTGATCACATGGTTTGACAATTTCTGTGTCCTGCTGCGTCGGGACGGGCAGTCGCAACTGGTTTACAAACACGCCATTTCGACGATCATGCCTGCCCAGCCGATCAGCCTTTATGAAGGTGAAGACGCCTCTTGATGGAGCATGATAGGACGCCCACCCGTGCCTGGGTGGTGCATCCCGATATCAAATCAGACCGCGACCGCCGCGACCCGGTGTCCGCCCTTGCTGAGGGCGTGTCCCTGGCCGAGGCCTTGCCCGACATTGAGGTGATCGGCTCCGATGTTGTGCGCCTGCCAAAGGCGCATGCGGGGATGTTGTTTGGATCGGGTAAAATCGATGAGTTGAAAACGCTGTTCCACGATGAAGAGGTGGAATTGGTGTTGATTGATGGCCCGGTCTCACCGGTGCAGCAGCGCAATCTGGAGAAGGCCTGGAAGGTCAAGATCCTTGACCGGACCGGGCTGATCCTTGAGATCTTCTCGGATCGTGCGCGCACCCGTGAAGGCGTGCTGCAGGTGGAGATGGCGGCGCTCAGCTATCAGCGGACGCGGTTGGTGCGGGCCTGGACCCACCTAGAACGTCAACGGGGTGGGCTTGGCTTTGTCGGTGGTCCCGGCGAAACCCAAATCGAGGCGGACCGTCGTGCCATTGACGAACAGCTGGTGCGCTTGCGTCGTCAGCTCGACAAGGTGGTCAAAACCCGGACCCTGCATCGTGCGGCGCGGGCGAAGATCCCCTATCCGATTGTGGCGCTGGTCGGCTATACCAACGCCGGAAAATCCACTTTGTTCAACCGGTTAACCGGTGCAGAGGTGATGGCGAAGGATATGCTCTTTGCCACATTGGACCCGACAATGCGTCGGGTTCAGCTGCCGGATGGGCCGGAAATCATCCTGTCTGACACCGTTGGTTTTATCTCGGATCTGCCGACGGAGCTGGTTGCGGCCTTCCGCGCCACGCTGGAAGAGGTGCTGGCCGCTGATGTGGTCGTGCATGTGCGCGACATCAGCCATGACGAGACCCAGAACCAGGCCGCAGATGTCGAAAGCATTCTGACCTCTCTCGGGGTTGATGACAGCCGCGCGCGGTTGGAGGTTTGGAACAAGCTGGATCTGCTGGACGATGAGCAGGCTGAGGCGCGCCGCCAGCGCGCGGAGCGTGAAGAGGGCATCCACGCCATCTCTGCGATCAGCGGTGAGGGGCTGGAGGATCTGCTTGCGGATATCACCGCAAAGCTGCGTTTGATCCGCCATGAAGATGAGATCACCCTGACATTTGCGCAAGGCAAGCAACGTGCCTGGCTGTTTGAGCAGGATGTTGTGCAAAGCGAAACCCAGACAGAGACCGGGTTCGAATTGACGGTTCTGTGGACCGAAACCCAGAAAAACCGGTTCGCTGCGCTCTAATCAGCGTTTCTGACAGGACATCAAGAAACCCCCGCAGCCCATTCGGTAGCGGGGGTTTTTGTTTTACTGCAGTCGGTTAGGGATGGTTTCTGTCGCGGTCATTCGGTGGCGGTGGCCGGGATTAGGCGCGTGACACCAACGGCGGCCGCGCGGGCCAGATCCTCATCCAGTGACATTGGGATATATTCTCCCCGCCGCCAGAGCTGGGACATGTCGTCATAGTAACGTGACAGGAAGTGCCCGGATTGGCCGGTGGCGATGATGAAGACGGAACTATCGGGATCAGCAAAATCATAGACCCCCCGATAGCCTGCGGCGTGCACATTGCGGAACGGGTGTTTCCCTTCACCGGAGGTGCGCCCCCGTTGCAGTGTATTGTCGCCACCACTTGTGGACTGGCGGATATTCACAAAGACCCGAAGCAGCGGTACATCCCCCAGCACCTCGTGGTTCTGTGTCGCCTGATGCGCATCACCCCAACGCAGCGCTTCCAAGGCGTTACCATAGGTTTCTTCGATCCAGATCAGCGCATCGTCCAGCGCCAGACGAGCCAGCTCACTACAGGTTTCAGTGGGAGCACTTTGGCGAATATCGCACCAGACCGAGGCCCCCTCCACATCGCGAAACACCCGCTCAAGGAACAACGGATCCACCTGTGTAAATTCAGCAGCCAGCGGCCCAAGGTCGTCTGTGATCAGACGTTTTTGCAAAGCCCGCACCCAGGCGGCATAGATCAGCGGCTCTGGCAGATGTTCGTTCATTTCGCCGTTCCACTCCGACAGCAGCGTCAGTGCAATCTGGCGCTGCCGCTCACGGGTGCCTTCGGGCGCGGCTTCGCCGGTGAACCACAGATCGGCGCCAATGAGTGGCAACAGGCTGCGGGCGGTATAGGAGACGGTATCCAGCTGTGCCTCGATGAAACTGTCACGGGTGTGGACCTGCCGGTCCTGCATCAGCTTCTTCCAGCGATTGATGCGCTGGGTATCGCCCCAAGTGTAAGAGACGTGATTGGGAAACGGGCGGTCCAAGAGCTTGTTGTTGGTGTTTCCGAGGATGCCTCCAATGGGGGAGACGAACTCAGGATTGGCAGCATAAGGCGCGCGGCCCTGCCATTGGTTCTCACTCCGCCAGCCTTGGCTCGGCATCCGGCCCTGACTCTGATGGCGGGCGTCACGTTGCGGAATGGCGCCAACGGTTTTCAGCGCAACAGTCGTCTTGTCGGCAAGGGTCAGGTTCTGCGAGGGGGCGATATAACCTTCACTGATCTCAATCGCCTGAGCCACGGAGTTCGCACGCATCAGCTCAAGCGCTGCGCTGATGGAGGTGTCCTCAGCGCTGAGGCCCGTCCAGCCAAGGCTGACAACGTGACCCGGCGGCGTGATTGCCGCGAGATCAAACAGGGACCGGGGCAGAACCGGGCCATTGTCGGTCCAGCGCAGGGTCAGGGTGACCGGGGTTTCGTCCTTGATGTTGATGATCGAGGGGCGGCTGGTGAAGCGCTTGTAACCGTCGGCGGTTTTGTATTCCTCGGCATTGTCGGGGTTCAGCTGTTCGATGAACAGATCCTGATCATCCATATAAGAGGAGGTCACGCCCCAGCCCAGCAGGTCCGAGCGGCCGGAGATGACAGCGGGGATACCGGGAATGGTGGCGCCGATCACACCGCCGGTGCCCAGTTCCAGCCGCGCCAGATACCACACGCCGGGGGCGGTCAGCTCCAGATGGGGATCGTTGGCCATCAGCGTGCCGCCTGCGGCAGACCGGCTGGGTGCGGCAGCCCAGGCATTGGACGCGCCTGCCAGCCCACGGGGAGCAATCGGCATGAAGGGCAGGGTCCGGCTGATGTCCGTGCTGGCGCTGGCATGGCGCGGCAGGTTTGGAAACAGCGCCGCATATTCCGGCAGCGCGGCAACACCGTTGCCCGGCGCATCCGGCAGAATATCCTTCAACCGTTCGGGGTCGGGCAACGCCAGAGAGGTACGGGCGCGCAGGATTTCTTCCTGCATATGACCGGAGAGTTTCAGCCCCATCAACTTCATCACCGCAATGCTGTCAGCAGGCTGCCACGGCGCCATTGGGACGTTAAAGAGGAACATCTCCGGCGCCCCGCGCCCCAGTGCGTCCTCATTGATTTCCTGCAGGCGTGCGTTGACCCCGGCAGAATAGGCGCGCAGCGCGGTCATGGTTTCGGGGGTCTGGGCGGCGACGGATTGCTGCGCCAGACGGTAGATATCGAGGCGGCGGATCAGCGTGTCGACCTGCAGCGTGCGGCTGCCGAAGATCTCCGACAGGCGGCCCATGGCGGTACGTCGCATCGTAGTCATCTGCCACAGGCGGTCCTGGGCATGGGCATAGCCGAGGCCAAAATAGACATCCTCGTCGCTGGCGCCATAGCTGCCGAAAATATGTGGCACATTGGCGTTATCACGCACAATTTCCACCGGCGCCAGAAGGCCGGGCAGGGTGATCTCCTTATTGTAGTCCGGCAGTGATTGCGCCGCGAGGAAATAGACCAGTCCAAGCCCCATCACCAAGAGTAGAATCAAAGCGGCGGCAAGGCGCAGAAGCCAGCGAAAGAGAAGTCCCATCGGTGGTGCGTTTCCTCAGATTTTTGACGTTATTGGCCCGGTTACGGCGCAGTTTCTCGCCCTCGCAGATTGCACCGGGCGGCGCGGCTGTTAGGGTGGCGCCAACATAGGACAAGACGCATCAGGGGGAAAGCAGATGGCGAAGGTTGCATTCTTGGGTTTGGGAGTGATGGGCTATCCGATGGCAGGTCATCTGGCCGCTGCCGGACATGAGGTGACAGTCTACAACCGCACCGCAGCAAAGGCGGAAGCCTGGGCAAAGGAGCATACTGGCACCGCCGCTGCGACACCACGGGAGGCGGCAGCGGGCGCGGAGTTCGTGATGGCCTGCGTTGGCAACGACGATGATTTGCGCAGCGTGTGCCTTGGCGATGCCGGGGCCTTTGGTGGTATGGATGCGGGCGCGATTTTCGTGGACCACACAACGGTGTCGGCGAAGGTGACCCGCGAGCTGAACACGGCGGCGGCGGACCTGGGGCTGTCTTTCGTGGATGCGCCGATTTCCGGCGGTCAGGCCGGGGCAGAAAACGGTGTGCTTTCAGTTATGTGCGGCGGCGATCAGGCGGCCTACGACAAGGCCGAGCCGACTATCGCAGTTTACGCTCGGATCTGCCGCCGGATCGGCGAAAGCGGCGCCGGTCAGATGACCAAGATGTGCAATCAGATTGCGATTGCCGGGTTGGTTCAGGGGCTCAGCGAGGCACTGCATTTCGCCGAAAAGGCTGGGCTGGATGGTCGCGCGGTCGTCGAGGTGATCAGCCAGGGGGCCGCAGGCAGCTGGCAGATGGCCAACCGGCATGAGACCATGCTGGATGACCATTTTGAGCATGGGTTTGCGGTTGACTGGATGCGCAAGGATCTGGGCATCTGCCTTGATGCGGCGGAGGAGACCGGGGCCAGCCTGCCGGTCACCGCTCTGGTCGATCAGTTCTACAAAGAGGTGCAGAAACTGGGCGGCGGGCGCTGGGATACTTCCAGCCTGTTCAAACGTTTGAAGGCGTTTGAGTAAGTAAAAGCACGAAATGATAATGGCCTTTCCTGACGGAAAGGCCATGCTTCCGGCGGGGATATTTTCAGCCAGAAGATAAATCGGATCTTACGGCACGCAGCCGGGTCGGATCAGGGGATGATCCGGGTATACTTGGTGCCTTCCAGCGTGGCACCCAGGCGCAGGCCTGCCTGACCGAAGACAGCGGCCAGAACCGGGCTGTTCAGCGTATTGGTGTCTGCCGCCAGCGAGTCGCCCTCGTCGCGGATCACATACTCCAGATCGGCGCCTGCGGCCCAGCCGGAGGAGCGGCGGAAGTTGGAGAGTGCGTCCTGCGTCATGAAGAACAGCACATGGGCATATTGCTGGGCGCCGATTTGCAGACCTGCATTGCCCTTTACCGTGGAATAATAGTCGACCGTCACGCCATCAATGCGCAGGGCGCCACGACCAAAGGCCCCGCCGACGAAGAAGCCGGCCTCTGTCACCAGCGGCATCACCAGCATGCCGGTTGATTTCTCAGCCAGGGTGACGGCGCCGGGGTACTGGCTGTACATCTGGCTCAGGGTCGCATCGACGCGGGCGTCGATGGTGGAGGCGTTGCTGTTTCCGATACCATTGCCACATGCGGCGGTGACACCAGCACCAGCCAGCGCGCCAAGCGCAAAGCCACGCCGGGTCAAACGGGAAGAATAAGAACTGCTCATCTTGGGTTGCCTGTTATCTGGGGCCGGGGCCGCGCGGGGCTATTGTCTCGGCCTGTCACTGTTCAATTGCGGCCAGTTTTCTGGCTCTGCGGCAAGGTATACGCGGAAAGCTGCCGCCTGTCATCACTGAGACAGGTGCAATCAGCGGCTTCCTGCCGGCAATTTTGCGTGATCATTCACCCTGCGGGTCCGGTGGTGCCGCCTATGTCACCTAGCCATTCAGCAGCCGTGCAGCTGCCGGTGCGTAATAGGTCAACACCCCATCACAGCCTGCGCGTTTGAAGGCCATCAAGCTCTCCATCATGATACGTTCGCCATCGATCCACCCGTTCTGGGCGGCGGCCTCGATCATCGCGTATTCGCCAGAGACCTGATAGGCAAACGTAGGCGCGCCGAAAGTGGATTTCACCCGCTGGCAGATATCGAGATAGGCAAGACCGGGTTTGATCATAACCATATCTGCGCCCTCGGTCAGATCGCGTTCGATCATGCGCAGGGCCTCATCAGTGTTGCCGGGGTCCATCTGATAGGTTTTCTTGTCGCCCTTGAGCGCGCCGGAGGCACCGACGGCGTCACGGAACGGGCCGTAATAGGCAGAGGCATATTTGGCGGCATAGGAGAGGATGGTGACATTGCGGTGGCCTGCGGCCTCCAGCGCGCGGCGCATGGCTCCGATCCGGCCATCCATCATATCCGACGGACCGATGATATCGGCACCTGCATCGGCCTGGGCCACGGTCATCTTCACCAGCGCCTCGACGGTTTCGTCATTGACGATCTCACCGTCCACCACATAGCCGTCGTGCCCGTTGATATTATAAGGATCCAGCGCCACATCGGTCATCACTGCTATATCCGGCGCGGCGGATTTAATGGCACGAATGGCCCGGTTCACCAGGTTGTCCGGGCTCCAGGCCTCGGCGCAATCCTCGGTTTTGAGCGCGGGGTCGGTATAGGGAAACAGGCAGATCGCCGGGATGCCAAGCGCCTGCGCCTCAATCGCGGCCTCCACCACCTTGTCGATGCTGCGACGGGTAACGCCGGGCATGGAGGGGATCGGCTCCTCAATCGCGTCGCCATCCCGCACAAAGACTGGCCAGATCAGATCATCGCTGGTCAACGTGGTCTCGCGCACCAGATTGCGCAGGGCAGGGGCGCTGCGCAAACGACGCGGGCGGGCAGCAGGAAAAGGGGCGACGGTCGGCTTCATCGGGTCCTCGCAGATCAGGGTGCGATCCGGCAAGCGGTCGCAGTTGATCCCTTGGGTCGCATGGAATGGCGGCGGCGACAAGTGACAGATTCGCCGCGCCAGCCTGCCTATCCTGTGGCCAGTGGGACCACCCCTTGTGCCAGAGTGCCGCGCGAGGGATATAGGGGCGCAACGACTGGACGAGAGAAGGGCCGCGCAGTGGATCTGTTTCATACCTTGACCGAGCTGATTGATCTGCGGTCCTTTTCCAACCTGTGGTACTGGATCGCGCTGGCCGTAGTCTGGTCCTCCGCCAGCCATTGGGTGATGGGGGTGCCGTTTGACATGGTCTATCGCGCCCGCAAGCAAGGCGGGCAGGCTGCGCTGGATCTGGAGGCCATTGCCCGCGTCAATGTGAACCGGATGATGTATATCACTGAGGTGTCGGGCCATTGGGTTCTGGGGATGACCTGCTTTGTGCTCGCGATGCTGGGGATGCTGGGCTTCTACTACGGGGTGGAATTTGCCCAAGCGGTGTTTCTTCTGGCCTTTCCCATGGCGATCGTCGGCCTAATTAACTGGAGCTCGGCGCGTCGCATCCATCGCGAGGGGCTGGCGGGGGAGGCCCTGGCCCGGCAACTGACCATCACCCGGTTGTTCATCCAGCTGGTGGGTATGGTCGCGATTTTTGTGACCGCGCTCTGGGGCATGTATCAGAACCTGCAGATCGGGTTCCTCGGCTAATTGCCTGCGGGCAGACGACGAAAGAGAGACAGAGATGGCGCAACGGGCAATCACCGCAGGCGGCGCACCAGAGGGTTTTGATGCGCGGCTGATCCTGAAGGAAGCCGCAAGCAGCGATGCGCCGGTGGTGCATGTCGCACGGGATGACAAGCGAATGGAGGCGACGCGGGCGGCGTTGGCTTTCTTTGCGCCGGATATGCCTGTGATCAGCTTTCCGGGTTGGGATTGCCTGCCCTATGACCGGGTGTCCCCCAATGCCGATATCGCCGCCGCGCGGATGGCCACGCTGGCGGCGCTGGTGCATCAGATGCCGGGGCAGTTTGTGCTGCTGACTACGCTCAATGCGGCCACTCAGCGTGTCCCTGCGCGCCAGGTTCTGAAGGATGCCGCCTTTGTGGCGGAGGTGGATCGACGTATCGATGAGGAGGCGCTGCGCAGCTACCTGACGCGGATGGGCTTCACCAAGAGCCCGACGGTGATGGAGCCGGGCGATTTTGCCGTGCGGGGCGGGATCATTGATATCTTTCCTCCCGGGCAGAGCGGCCCGGTGCGGCTGGATCTTTTTGGTGATGTGCTGGATGGAGCGCGGCGGTTTGATCCGGCGACCCAGCGGACCACGGAGAAGCTGTCGATTGTCGAGCTGGCGCCGGTTTCCGAGGTGATTTTGGACGAGGCCGCGGTAACCCGGTTCCGGCAGAACTATCGGATCGAGTTTGGCGCGGCGGGCACGGATGATCCGCTGTATGAGGCGGTGTCTGCAGGGCGGAAATACCAGGGCATCGAACATTGGTTGCCGTTTTTCCATGATCGGCTGGAGACGTTGTTTGACTATCTGCCGCAGGCCACAGTGACTCTGGACGATCAGGTGACGCCCGCCCGATTGGCGCGCTGGGACAGCATCGTGGATCAGTATGAGACCCGCAAGATTGCGATGGCGCAAAAGGGGCGGATGGACACGGTCTACAAACCTGTGCCGCCGGGGTTGCTTTATCTTGATGACGCATCTTGGGAGGCGGCAATCGGGGATCATCGGGTGATCCAGTTCCATCCGCTGCCACAGGCCAGCGAGCCGGGTGTGATTGATGCGGGGGGGCGGATAGGGCGTAATTTTTCTCCTGAACGACAGCTGGAAAGTGTCAGCCTTTTCAAATCTCTGGCGGATCACATTAAAGCACGGATGCAGGTGGGACCGGTTGTGGTCGCCTCCTATTCCGAGGGCGCACGGGAGCGGTTGACCGGTCTGATTGAGGATGAGGGCCTGGCGGAGGTCATCGCGATCAAGGACGGAACCCGGATTGGCAAATCCGGTCTGCATCTGGCAGTCTGGGCGCTGGAACATGGGTTTGAGACCGATGATCTGACGGTGATTTCCGAACAGGATGTGCTGGGGGATCGGCTGATCCGCGCGCCAAAGAAACGCCGCAAGGCGGAGAATTTCCTGACCGAGACACAATCGCTCAGCCCCGGCGATCTGGTGGTGCATGTGGACCACGGGATTGGCCGCTACAAGGGGCTTGAGGTTGTCACTGCCGCAGGCGCTGCGCATGAATGCATCCTGCTGGAATATGCAGAGCAATCAAAGCTGTACCTGCCGGTTGAAAATATTGAGCTGCTGTCCAAATACGGCCATGACGAGGGTCTTCTGGACCGTCTGGGCGGCGGTGCCTGGCAGGCCAAAAAGGCAAAGCTGAAGGAGCGGATCCGCGAGATGGCGGATCGGCTGATCCGGGTCGCCGCAGAGCGCGCGCTGCGCAAGGCGCCGATGATGGATCCACCGCCGCATGCCTGGGAAGAATTCTCCGCCCGCTTCCCCTATCAGGAAACCGACGATCAGCTGCGCGCGATTGGCGAAGTGATGGAGGACCTGCAATCCGGCTCTCCCATGGATCGGCTGATCTGCGGTGATGTCGGTTTTGGCAAGACTGAGGTTGCGATGCGCGCTGCCTTCATTGCGGCGATGTCCGGTGTACAGGTCGCGATTGTTGCGCCCACCACGTTGCTTGCCCGTCAGCATGCGGCGGCCTTCGCGCAGCGGTTTCGCGGGTTTCCTTTGGAAGTCAGGCAGTTGTCGCGGTTTGTTACTGCAAAGGAAGCCGCCAAAACCCGCGAGGGTATGGCCAAAGGGACCATTGATATTGTCGTTGGCACCCATGCTTTGCTGGCAAAATCCGTCCGGTTCCAGAACCTCGGCCTGCTGATTATCGACGAGGAACAGCATTTCGGTGTCGCCCATAAGGAACGGCTAAAGCAGATGCGCAGCGACATCCACGTGCTGACGCTGACCGCAACGCCAATCCCGCGAACGCTGCAATTGAGCCTGACTGGCGTGCGGGATCTCTCCATCATCGGCACCCCGCCGGTGGACCGTCTGGCCATCCGCACCTATGTGAGCGAGTTTGATGCGGTCACCATCCGAGAAGCCCTGCTGCGGGAGCATTATCGCGGCGGGCAGAGTTTCTATGTGGTGCCGCGCATCACCGATCTGCCGGACGTTGAGGCCTTCCTGCAGGAGCAGCTGCCCGAACTGTCCTATGTCGTCGCCCATGGTCAATTGGCGGCGGGCGATCTGGATGACCGGATGAATGCCTTTTACGATGGCAAATTCGACATTCTGCTGGCCACAACAATTGTCGAATCCGGTCTGGATATCCCGACCGCCAACACGATGGTGGTGCATCGCGCGGATATGTTCGGTCTGGCGCAGCTTTATCAGATCCGGGGCCGCGTGGGGCGGTCAAAAACGCGCGCCTATGCGTATCTCACCACCAAGCCCCGTGTGCGGCTGACGCCCGGTGCGGAAAAACGTCTGCGCGTGCTGGGATCGCTGGATACGTTGGGGGCAGGGTTCTCGCTGGCCTCGCAGGATCTGGATATTCGCGGGGCGGGCAATCTCCTGGGTGAAGAGCAATCCGGCCAGATGCGCGATGTGGGCTATGAGCTTTATCAATCCATGCTGGAAGAGGCGATTGCCAAGATCAAATCTGGTGAGCTGGAAGGCCTGTCCGGCAGCGATGACCAATGGGCGCCGCAGATCAACCTTGGCGTACCTGTGTTGATCCCGGAGAATTACGTGCCGGATCTGGATGTGCGTCTGGGTCTTTATCGACGGCTCTCGGATTTGAGCAGCAAGGTGGAGCTGGAAGGTTTTGCCGCGGAGCTGATCGACCGTTTTGGGCCGCTGCCCAAAGAGGTTAACACGCTGATGCTGGTGGTGCGGATCAAGGCGATGTGCAAACGCGCCGGGATCGCCAAGCTAGACGGTGGGCCAAAAGGTGCAACCATTCAGTTCCACAATGATAAATTCGCCTCACCGCAGGGTTTGGTGGAATTCATTCAGGCGCAGGACGGTCTGGCCAAGGTGAAGGACAACAAGATTGTCGTACGCCGTGACTGGAAGAAAGACAGCGACAAGATCAAAGGTGCCTTTGCCATCGCGCGGGATCTGGCTGAAAAGGTTGTTGCCGAAAAGAAGAAAGCCAAGGCGAAGGCGAAATCTGGTTGAATAGGCTGACGCGCTGGACATGAAAAAGCCCCTCCAACTGCTTGGAGGGGCTTTGTTTTCTATCGTGATATGCGGGGTTACTCCGCCGCCACCCGGTTTTCGACCCGTGCCATATGCACCATGATGGCGTAGCCTGCGACCACCATCAGCAGGATCGCCCCAGTGAGTGGCGCAATGGAGCCATCAAACAACAGACCCACCGTCGCGGCAGCTGCGGCGGCAAACACCGTGGACACACCACCCACGATAGAGGCGGCCATGCCTGCGATATGGCCCATCGGCTCCATCGCCATGGCGTTGAGGTTGCCAAGCGTCAGACCGGCCATGAAAAACACGCTGGTCTGCCAGGCCACAAACAGCCCGAACATAAGATCTCCGGAAAGTGGAAATGTCTCGAGGCTCAGCATGAGGGTTGAGAAGATGATCTGCCCCCCCAGTGCCCAGGACACCATACGCCGCATGCCAAGGCGCACCACAAGCGACGCGTTGATGAGGCTGCTGCTGCCCGACATGATGGCTATGAAACCAAACCAGAACGGGAAACTGGCTGCGCGATCAAAGACCACATCGTAGATGGGCTGAACCAATGTGATCATGCAAAACAGCATCGCAAGACAGAAACATTGCACCATCATCGACAGCCGAACCGTGGGATGCCGCAGCATCTCGATCAGGGCTGCCTTAAGATTTGGCAGGCGAAACGGGCGGCGGTTTTCGACGGGCAGCGGCTCGGGTAGGCGCAGGCCCATCCACAGGACGATGATGACCGCAAACAGCGCGAAGGCCAGGAAGATGCCGCGCCAGCTGGTCAGCACGATAATGCCCGCGCCCATCATCGGAGCGATGGCTGGCACGAGGGTGAAAATCAGCATGGCGATGGACATCATCCGGGCCATTTCCCGACCAGAATAGAGGTCGCGCACAATCGCCAGTGCCACGACGCGCGGTCCGGCAGCACCGAGCCCCATCACCACACGGCTCAAGAGCAGCATTTCGATGGAAGAGCTGGCGTAGGCCACCAGCGCGGCAGCAATATAAAGGCCCGCAGCGGCAAAAATGACGGTTCGGCGGCCAAAGGCATCGGAGAGCGGCCCGGTAAAAAACGTGCCGATCCCCATGCCAAGCGCAAAGGTCGCAATGACCAGCTGCGCGCGGTTGGGGTTGTCGGAGCTGAGCGTCTGACCAATTTCGGGCAGCGCAGGCAGCATGGCGTCGATGGAAAATGCAACAGTTGCGAACATCATCGCAATCAGGGCAATGAACTCAGCTTTGGACATGCTGATCTGTATATCTTTTGTCATTTGAAACCTCAGGCGACACATCAGGAGCCCCGGTAATCGGGAGCTGTCTGGGCGGCGCTCTGTCCGCGCTAACATATCTCTCGGGATTGGACCAGCAGCCAAAACGCACAGTTTTATGTGCATCGTTGTATCTGGCCGCGCCGCAAAGGTCTGGACTGCCCTGTGCAGCAGATCCAGACTTTCAATATAGGGCTAGGTGTACTGAGGGCGCGCGTTCAGGCTTAGTCGGCCTCCGCGGCGTCACCTTCCTGCAGCTGTCTCTGGATGTCGGCGATCACCTGTTTCCACAGTTCGGGCTGCTGCGCGCCCGGCACGGCGTGCTGGTTCGCGACAACAAATGTTGGCACAGATGTGACCCCCATCTTGCGCGAGTGGGCGTCGCGGTTGCGGATCTCCTCGGCGTCGGTGTCGCCAGACAACAGCCGTAGGGTAACGGCGCGGTCCATTCCCGCAGCCTCAGCAATATCGGCGAGGATTTCTGCGTCGCCAATATCCTTGGCCTGCACGAAATAGGCATCAAACAGCGCATCGACCACCGCGCTCTGCTTGCCCTCAATCCCCGCCCAGTGGATCAGGCGGTGCGCATCCAGCGTGTTCGGCGTGCGCTCCATGGCTTCGAAATTGATCTGAAGCCCGGCGGCGCTGGCGTGTTCGACAACCGGGGCATAGGCTTTCACCGCGCCGTCCTTGCCGCCAAATTTCGCCTCAAGATAACTGCGCCGATCCATGCCTTCGCGCGGCATATCGGGGTTGAGCTGGAACGGGTGCCATTCAATGACAAACGGATGATCGCCAACCTCGGCCAGCGCCTTGTCCAGATGGGTTTTGCCGATATAGCACCAGGGGCAGATCGGATCGGACAGTATATCAAGCTTTACAAGGCTCATGACGGGGTCCTTTGGTGTCGGATGTAGCAATCGGGCAGGGCGCGACGCAGCAGTTTGCCGTTGGCACCGCTGGGCAGCGCGTCGAGACGCAGATAGGCGCGCGGCTGTTTGTAGCGCGCCAGTCGGTCCTTGGCAAAAGCCGAAAGCGCCTCAGCGGTCACGTCTTTGGCACTGGTATAGAACGCGACAATGATGTGGGTATCGGGTTTTACCTCGACAGAGGCGACCGCCACCTGCTCCAGATCGGGGTGGGTTGCCAACGCGGCTTCCACCTCAAGCGGGGAGACGCGATAGCCGCCTGCGTTCATCATGTCGTCGTTGCGGCCGAGATAGCGGATCTGATTGTCCTCTGTCATCGCGCCCAGATCGCCGGTCAGGAACCACTCACCCTGATAGCGGTGCTCGGTGGCGGCTGCGGCGTTGTGATAGCCGAGCATCAACCCCGGATCGCGGCGATCAATGGCGATGACGCCGGGGGAGTTGGGGGGCACAGGTTGCCCGGCTGGATCCAGAATGGCAATCCGGCGCCCCGGTTGTGGCCAGCCCAATGTGTCGCCCACCTGCGCCGGATCGCGGTGGCGCGCCGGATCGGCCGAGATGAAGGTGGAACATTCCGACATGCCAAACGCCTCGTAGAGCGCGGTGCCGGTGGCTGCCCGCCAATCCCACGCCACCTGGCTTGAGAGTTTCTCCCCGGCGCAGAGACCGTGGCGCAGGACGGGTAGATGTAGCGTCCGGTCGTTTTGCAGCAGTTTGCGATAGACGCCGGGCGCTGCGGCAAAGAGGCTGGCATCATGCTGCTGCAAGAGGTTGGGCAGCGCGGCGATCGGGGTGCCATCTTCTGGGATAAGTGCCGTTGCCCCGAGGCTCCACGGGTCCATCAGCCCGGTGCCCAGCGTAAAGGTCCAGTTGAACGCACCGGCATGGAGCAGGCGATCTGTGGGGTGCAGATCATACCAGTGACGGATCATCATTTGGCGCGCCCAGATTGCCCGGTGGGCATGCACAACCGCGCGCGGATTTCCGCCGGTCCCGGAGGTGTAGACGATATAGGCCGGTCGATCAGGATCGCCGAGCTGCATCTGAAACTGGTTTTCAGGCGGTGCGGCGCGCTGCATGGCCTCAAGTGAGTCGCGGTTGATCTCGCAGGGGTGCGGTGCTGAGGCGATCCCCGGATCGCGCAGGATCGCAGCAGGCGACAGGTCATCTATGATGCGCGCCACCTCAGGCTCGGTCAGCTGCGCGGAGGTTGGAACCGGCACCAGTCCGACCGCGATGGCGGCCAGATAGGCAATCGGAAAGATCGGCGTATTGCCCAGCCGCAACAGCACCCGGTCGCCGGGAGACAGCCCCTCGGCCAGCAGTCCGGCGCCCAGTCCACGCACCGCAGCGCGCAGGGCCCCGTAGGTGTAGATCTTTGACGACGGCGCTTGCAATTGATCTGATGTGTCCGCGTCGGGCTGAGACTGCGGCGACAGCACGCGCAGCGCGTCTGCATCCGCTTTTGCGGGACGCGCTGCCGCGCGCTGGTAGAGCACGTGGTCGGCCAGATTGAACGGCATGGGGCAGGGCGCGAAAGGCCCGCTGTCAAACACAGATTGCATCTCGATTGGCTAACTTGGCAAACCACGCGTTGCAAGATTGCGTCCCCCGGCCTATAGGAAAAAGCATGACCGCTCGTGATCCCAAATCGCTTATCACTATTGCCCGTGCATCGGGTGAGGCTGCCGAAACCGAGCCATTGGATCTCGGCGCTCGGGTGCGCGAGTTGCGCAAGGCGCGGGACTGGACGCTGGAACATGCCGCCAATCAGGCGGGGCTGGCGCGATCAACCCTGTCGAAGATTGAAAATGGTCAGATGTCACCGACTTACGAGGCGTTGAAGAAGCTGGCGGTGGGGCTTCAGATCTCGGTTCCACAGCTGTTTACCCAGCCGCAACGGGATCAGGTGAATGGCCGTTTGACTGTTACCAAAACCGGTCAGGGATCTGCCCATGCCACCACGACCTATGAACATGAGCTGCTGGCCGACAGCCTGACACGCAAACAGATGTTGCCCTATCGCGCCCGTGTACGGGCGAGATCGATGGATGAGTTCGAGGGCTGGGTGCGCCACGACGGTGAGGAATTCCTATACGTACTGACCGGTGTCGTACGGCTTTATACTGAGTTCTACGAACCGATCGAAATGCGGCGTGGCGACAGCGCCTATTACGACGCGGCCATGGGGCATAACGTGATCTCGCTCAGCGACGAGGATGCAACGATCCTCTGGGTGACATCGCTGTCCTGAGCAGGTGGCTTTGAAACAAATCTCTCGCCAGTCCAGCGCCGAGCGTGAACTTCACGGTCAAAACGGATCTGTTCTTGACTGATTACATCATTCAGATTTCCACAGACTAGCCGTCCCTGGGTGTGTTTTCGACCGCAGCAGGGTCGGTTTAGATCAGTTGAATTTACGTTCCAGCTCCCGGTGCAGGCTCTCGGTGTAGAGGAAATCATCCACCTCCTCCCGCGCTTCTGTCAGCGTCAGGTGATGGGTGCGGGCCAGATAGGCGACGAACTTATCTTTATCGTCGAACAGGGATGGGGCCGAGCGGGTCTGCAGATGCGGAAACCGTTGTTTGAGACGGGGCATCCTGTCGAACCAGCTGGCGCGGGCTGTTTGAACAGGCATGGGGGGCTCCCTCCGGGTCAAAATTTCGAATGGGTATTGATGCTAGCATTTTTTGCAAAAAAAGAAAGTCCGCGTCCTGTCGAATGCATCCGGGGGCCGGGTTTCACCTGAGGTTTGCTTTGGGCCGGGCCGCAGTTAATCGGGCCGAAACAGGCGGGTCAGCACCAGATGCGCGAGGCCAACACCGATAAACTGCATGACGATGAACATCAGAATATGACCGGGGTAGATGCCTGCAAATGTATCGCTGAACCCGCGCGCAATGGTCACCGCCGGATTGGCAAAACTGGTCGACGCAGTGAACCAGTAGGCTCCGGTGATATAAAAAGCGACAAGGGCGGGCACTGCATCGGGGCGTGATCGCAGCCCCCCAAAGATCACAAACAACAGACCAAAGGTTGCGAGGATTTCCGAGAACCATTGGGCGCCCCCGGTCCGATGCATGGTAGTAGAGGTCTGCAGGATGGTCAGATCAAACATCACATGGCTGGCCCAGACGCCGAGGATGCCGCCAATGATCTGCGCGGCCACATAGGGCGGCACCGCCCCCCAGCTGTGATCACCTCGCAGCGCGAAGGCCAGCGTGACCGCCGGGTTGAAATGTGCGCCAGAAATCGGCCCCAGCGTCGTGATGATCACATAGAGCATGGCGCCCGTCGCTACGGCGTTGGCCAGCAAAGCCAAGCCGATGTTTCCACCCGACAGGGTTTCGGCCATGATCCCCGACCCCACAACGCCGATCAGCAGAAAGCCGGTGCCGAGCGTTTCGGCGATCAGTTTTTGTATGGTCATGGCAGCTCTCCGATACGGATCAGGTCTTGGCGTAGTGTGTCAGTGTCGAGGTCTTCCAGTGGCAGGTCCAGAAACGCCAGCGCGCGTCGCTCCAGCCGATCATAGGCAACGCGGAAGGCCGCATCCCAGTCAGGTTTCGCGGCTGCCGCCGGATCTTCGACGCCCCAATGGGCGCGCAACGGGGTGCCGGGCCAGATCGGGCAGGTCTCGCCCGCAGCGGAGGCACAGACGGTGATCACCAGATCCATCTGAGGTGCGCCCTCGGTGGCAAATTCATCCCAGCTCTTAGACCGTGCAGCGCTGGCGTCATGGCCTTTCTCCGCCAGAAGCGTGAGCGACTGCGGGTGAACAGCCCCAGCCGGCCTGGAGCCTGCGGAATAGGCGTTGACGCGCCCGTTGCCATGGCTGTTCAGGAGGGTTTCCAATAGGATAGAGCGCGCTGAGTTGCCGGTGCAGAGGACCAGAATATTCATATGATGAACTCGTTTGATGGCTATGCAGAAGATGTAAGACGGCCGATGTCATCCAGCTGGTGCTGTAGCGATATTCGGTCGAGGCTTTCAAAGGGGAGTGTGGCGAAGTTGCGGATGCGGTTGCGCAGCGCCTCATAGGTCTGCTGATATGCAAGATCAGGTGCTGTGGCTTTGACGGGATCGGGGAGCCCCCAATGGGCGCTCATGGGCTGACCGGGCCAAGTGGGGCAGTCTTCGTTCGCGGCGTGGTCGCAGACGGTGAAGATGAAATCCATTTGCGGCGCAGCACCGGTCGAAAACGCGGTGAGATCCTTGGAACGAAGCCCATTGGTTTCGTGGCCTTTCTCTTGCAACAGATCTAGAACCTCCGGACGCGGCGCGGGGGAGGGGCGGCTACCTGCGGAATAGGCGCGGAACCGTCCGTCGCCTTCCTTTTGCAGGATCGCCTCTGCCATGATGGAGCGGGCGGAGTTGCCAGTGCAGAGAAACAGAACGTTCAGGGGATGGTCGCTGCGAGGCACCAAGGGTTGCTGAACCACGGCAGGCTGGCAGATATCGGGTCGATTGTAGCAGCAATCAGACAACAGATCGTCGAACAAGCTCCGCAGCCCCTCCAACTGCGCCCGGTAGAGCAGCGAGGTGCCTTGCCGTTCGGCGCGGATCAAGCCGGCGGAGCTGAGCGTCGAGAGGTAGCTGGAAACGGTGTTGGCCTTCTGCGCCAAAGCGGTGGCGATTTCACCCGCCGGAACAGCATCGGGATAGCGCCGCATCAGCAGGCGAAACAGCGCCAGCCGATTTGGATGCGCCAAAGCCGAAAGTTGCGATGTGATCTCTATTTCCATATTTCACGAAATACAGAATTATATATGTTGGGTCAACGAGAAGTTCTGGCCATAAAAAGGCCCGCCCCGAAAAAGGTCGGAGCGGGCCGGGATGTCGGCGCGGGTCCTGGCGTCAGTCGGCCTGATACCACCAGACTTCGGGCATATAGGCGATGCCATCGCCGCTGACTGGTAGCTGCTCGGGGAATTTCAACTCCTTGCGATGGGCAATGCGCGCTTCGGCGTATTGCCAGACCGGCATCACATAGCGTCCCGCTGTCAGCAGACGGTCAAGCGCGCGGGCGGCGGCTGTGAAATCCTCCTTGCTCTTGGAGGTCAGCATGGTGTCGATCATTGCATCCACCGCCGGATCCTCAATCCCGATCAGATTGCGTGATCCCGGCTGCTGCGCAGCGGCGCTGCCCCAATACAGATATTGCTCGTTGCCAGGGCTGAGCGACATCGAGCGGCGGAAGAAGGTCATGTCGTAGTCAAACGCCTGCTGACGCTGCACAAACTGGGCGCTGTCCACCATGTCGGATTCGAGCGCGATGCCGAGGCGTTCCAGCGCGCGGGCATAGATTTCCACGACCGAACGCATCTCACCCTCGCCCAGATTGCCGGGGGTCAATAGCACCTTGAATTCAAGCACGTCGCCATCTGCGTTGCGCATGATGCCGTCTTGGACCGTCCATCCGGCCTCCGCCAGCAGTTTGGTTGCGATGCGCAGGTTCTTGCGATTGCGCTCGCTGCCGTTGCTGACCGGCAGCGTATAGCCCTCCATCACGCCGGGGAGCAGGCTGTCTTTGAATGGGCTCAAGAGCTCGCGCACCTTGCCTTCGGCAGCTCCGGGCTGCATGGCCAGGGTGGAGTTCGAGAAATAGGAGGAAATCCGCGGCTGGCTGCCACCTGTCAGTGTTTCGTTCATATATTCGAAGTTGAACGCCTGGATCAGCGCCTCGCGCACCCGCCAATCGTTCAATGGGGCACGGCGGGTGTTCATCGCGATACCCGTCATGCCGGAGGGTTTGCCGTTGGGGATGACGCTCTTGATCACCTCGCCGGATGTCACCGCAGGAAAATCATAGGCCTTGTCCCATTTGGCGGCGTTGAATTCGCGGATTGCAGAAATCTCGCCAGCTTTGAAGGCTTCCAGCAGAACAGTCTGGTCGCCGTAGAAATCCAGCCGGATCTCATCGAAGTTACTGGTGCCGCGTCTGAGCGGCAGATCGCGCCCCCAGTAGTCAGGGTTGCGGGAAAAGCGGATGAAGCGGCCCGGTTCGAAATCAGCGACGGTGTAGGGACCAGAGCCAATCGGTGCCTCATCCAGACCGGAGGCGGCAAAATCCTTGCCCTCCCACTGTCCCTTTTTCAGGATCGGACGCAGACCTGCGATGAGCGCCAGTTCACGATTGTCCTCATTAAATGTAATGCGCAGGCTGCGCGCGCCCGTTTGTTCGATGCTGTCGATCTGGTTCCAGAACCGCCGATAGCGGATATGCCCCTCCTGTCCGAGGGTTTCATAAGACCAGATGACATCTGCGACCGTGACTGGTGAGCCATCGGAGAATCGGGCCTCCGGACGCAGTGTGAATTCAACCCATGCGCGATCCTCCGGCACCTCAATCGATTCGGCGAGCAGCCCATAAAGCGTGAACGCCTCGTCCGCGGATCGACCCATCAGACTCTCATATCCCCAGAACCTCATCTGCCAAGGGGGGGTGCCTTTCTCGGCGAAGGGGTTCAACGTATCAAAGCCGCCGGTGTTGCCAAAGACCACCCTGCCGCCCTTGGGCGCATTAGCGTTTGCATAGGGTAAAGACACAAAATCCGGTGGTAATGCCGGGTCCCCATACATAGCTATGCCGTGCGCTGATTCTGCTTGTGCAAAATTAACGCTTGCGCTGAGGATGATTCCGGCCAAGACCGGTCGAACTCTAAAGAAAAAATCTGGACGCACTTTTGCAACAATCCTGCTCTGGCCTTATTTTCATGAACACCAACGCTAACGGCGCTGTCAGGTCAATTCAAACTTTTAGCTTGGATGAGCGGGGGAAATTGCTTATAAAGGTCTCACTGCTCGATAGGTTTCTTGCCTGTATGAAACCTGCCTCAATAACTTAACGCCCGCTTCGTGCGGGCGTTTTTTTTTGGCTTAGCGGTTTCCAATTGCATCAGCCTGTTACACCGCAGAGGGCGGATCCGGATGTCATCTGATCTGCCTCACCGGTTGCTGGACGCGCATTTTTCTGACCGGTTTCTTGCAACTTTCACGCAGTGATTGCCGTTTCCTTTGCAGGTGCAGCATGCCACAGTTGCACCAATCAGGTTTTGCACGGGAAGGGAAGAGCAAGATGACGTTGAGCGGCAAATGTGCGGTGATTACCGGATCGAATTCTGGGATCGGTCTTGGGGTTGCGCGGGAGATGGCGCGCGCCGGGGCAGATGTGGTTCTGAATTCGTTCACCGACCGGGACGAGGACCATGCGCTGGCCGCCGAGATCGCCGCCGAATTCGGTGTTGAGGCACGCTATATACAGGCCGATATGTCCGATGCGGAAGCCTGTCGGGCCCTGATCACCAAATCCGGCCGCTGCGATATACTGATCAATAATGCGGGTATTCAGCATGTGGCGCCAGTCGATGAATTTCCCGTCGACAAGTGGAATGCCATCCTTGCCATCAACCTGTCGTCGGCCTTTCACACCGCCGCCGCGGCCCTGCCGATGATGCGCAGTGCAGGGTGGGGTCGGGTGGTTAATATCGCCTCGGCGCATGGTTTGACGGCGTCACCCTACAAGTCGGCTTATGTCGCCGCCAAACATGGCGTGGTCGGTCTGACCAAGACGCTGGCGCTGGAAACCGCAGAGGAACCGATCACCGCAAACGCCATCTGTCCGGGCTATGTGCTGACCCCGCTGGTGGAGGCGCAGATCCCCGACACGATGGAAAAATACAATATGGGCCGGGAAGAGGTGATCAAAAAGGTGATGCTGGAGCGCCAGCCCTCGCGCGAGTTTGCAACGGTCGAACAATTGGGCGGCACGGCAGTGTTTCTCTGTTCCGATGCGGCGGCGCAGATGACAGGCACCACCCTGAGCGTCGATGGTGGCTGGACCGCGCTGTAGTCGCGATGCAGACGTGGAGAGGGGGCCAGCCCCCTCTTGCCCCATCAGGGGCAATTCACCCCCGGAGTATTTTGGGAAAGGTGAAAAGCGAAATGCGCAGGCCCCGATCTGCGCCGCCGGTCAGGAGATAGAGTGTGACAAAGCGGATCAATCTGGCCCTGCAGGGCGGCGGCGCGCATGGGGCGTTTACCTGGGGTGTTCTGGACCGGCTCTTGGAGTGTGAGAATCTGGAGATCGCCGCGATCACCGGGACCTCTGCCGGTGCCCTGAACGGGGCGGCGTTGAAATCCGGGCTGGTTCAGGGAGGGCGTGCAGGGGCGCGGGCCTGTCTTGATCATCTCTGGCACCGGATGGGGGCGGTGGGTGACATGCGGTTTGCCCATTGGCTGGCTGGGCTTGATGCAGCACCGCTGCTGGGCGCATTGGACTGGATCGCGCCGTTTTCCCCGCGTGAGGCCATGGGCCAGATCCTGTCGCCCTATAGCTATGGGCCGTTCTATCGCAATCCGCTCAGACCCGTGGTGGAGGGGTTCAACTTTGCCGAGGTTTGCGCAGATCAGGGGCCACAGCTGTTCATCTGCGCCACATCGGTACGCAGTGGCAAGGTGCGGGTGTTTTCCGGTGAGGAGGTCACGACCGACGCGATCCTGGCCTCAGCCTGTCTGCCGAACCTGTTTCAGGCGATTGAGATTGAAGACCCGAAGACCGGACGGTTGGAGCGCTATTGGGATGGCGGTTATACCGGCAATCCGGCGCTGTTTCCGCTTTACCGGCCTGAATTGCCATCGGATGTGGTAATCGTCAGCATCAACCCGCTGGAACGCGATGAGCTGCCGCGCACGCCGCAGCAGATCCAGAACCGGGTGAATGAAATCAGCTTCAACTCATCTCTGTTGCGAGAGCTGCGGGCGATTTCCTTCGTTCAGCGGTTGCTGGCGGAGGGACAGCTGGCGGCGGGAGAGATGAAACGGGTGTTGGTGCATATGATCGCCGATGATGATCTGATGCGGGAGCTGTCCGTCAATACCAAGCTGATCCCGATCCCACAGATTCTGGCGAAGCTGAAAGCCGCCGGACGTGCAGCTGCGGAGCAGTTTCTGGAGCAGGACAGCGACGCCATCGGCCTCCGGTCCACGGTGGATCTGGCGGAGATGTTTGGCTGAGCGCAGAACCTCGGCCTGATGGTGCCCCCTATAGGGAGCGCCGGAAGTCAGTCTGAGACGAGCTCGGCAGGTTTCGTCGGATCCTTGGCGTTGGGATAGACAAGTCCGGCGGAGATCACCAGTTTGGCAGCCTCTTCCACAGTCATGTCCAGCGGGATCACATCTTCCTCAGGAAAGAACAGCAGAAACCCGGATGTGGGGTTTGGTGTGGTCGGCACAAAAATCGACAGGAGGTTGCCACCCGTCTCGGCCCGCGCTGCCACCTCACCTTTGGCGGTGGTGGAGACAAATCCGATTGCCCAGATGCCACGGCGCGGATACTGGATAAGGCAGGCCGTGTCGAAGCTGCGTTCGGTCTGGGCAAACACCGTTTCCGAGATCTGTTTGATCCCCGAATAGATCGAGCGCACCACCGGCATGCGGTCCACCAGGCTTTCGGCAAAACCGATAAGTGAACGGCCGATGATGCCCTTGGCGATCCAGCCCACCACAATGGTGAACAGCAGGAAGATGATCAGACCAACCCCGCGCAGGTTGATTCCGATATATTGCTCGGGCCGCACGGTATGCGGCACCAGCGGCAGCACCACACCGTCGATCCAGCCCATCACCGTCCATAACAGCCAGATGGTCAGCCCGACCGGTGCAATGACCACGATGCCGGTAAAGAAGGACGACCGCAGCCGGGCAAAAAGGCCGGGGCGGCGGGGCGTGTTTTCGTCGTCAAATGGCGTGGTCATCTGTGCGTTTCACCGGTGAGGAACGTAAGGAAGCTAGGCAGGGATCTGCGCAACCGCAATGGGCAGCTGCGCAGAAAGAGCCTTTATTGCTTCAAGTTGACCAATTCCTTGGCGATTTCAGCGGCCAGCCGGGCATTGTTGCGCACTAGCGCAATATTGGCGGTCAGTGACCGGCCCTCGGTCAGCTCAAAGATGCGTTGCAGCAGGAAGGGGGTTACCGCCTTGCCGGCGACGCCTTGCGCATCCGCCTCGGACTGGGCCTGCGCCAGAACCGGTGCCAGATCTTCGGCAGCGATCTGGTCGCCTGCCGGGGTCGGGTTGGCGATCAGCTGTCCGCCGGGCAGCTCCATAGCCTGACGGGTGGCATGGGCGCGGGCGATCTCTGCGGCGCTGTCCATGCGCAGGGGGGCAGCCAAGTCAGAGGTCGCCGACCAGAACGCCGGAATGCTGTCCTGCCCATAGGCGATGACCGGCACACCTTGGGTTTCCAGCACCTCAAGCGTTTTGGGAATATCTAGGATCGCCTTGGCGCCTGCGGCCACCACGGTAACCGGGGTTTGCGCCAGTTCCATAAGGTCGGCAGAAATGTCGAAGCTGGTTTCTGCGCCCTTATGGACGCCGCCGATGCCGCCAGTGGCAAAAACACTGATCCCGGCCAGCCGGGCCGCGATCATGGTCGCCGCAACGGTGGTGGCGCCAGTGCCGCCGGTGGCGATACAGGCGGGCATATCCGCACGCGAAATCTTCGCGACATTCTTGGCCTGGCCAAGCGCCTGCAGTTGGTCCGCCTCAAGCCCGATGTGCAGCACGCCGTCAATCACGGCCATGGTGGCCGGAACGGCACCCGCGGCGCGGATATCATCCTCGACCTGTGCGGCCACCTCTACGTTCTGGGGATAGGGCATCCCGTGGGTGATGATGGTGCTTTCAAGCGCAACGATGGCCTGGCCGGAGGCGCGGGCTGCTGCGACTTCGGCGGAAAATGTCATGTTGATCAAAGGGGGGGTTCTCCTGAAACATAGGTTGCAGCGGCCTTCAGCGCCGATGCAAGGGAGGTTTCGCGGTCTTCGCCGCGGGCCTCGGCTGCGATATGTGCAGCCATGAAGGTATCGCCAGCGCCCGTCACGCGCGCGACGGTCACGCGCGGCGGGGCCTGGGTGATCAGCCCATTGTGGTCCGCTTCGGTGGCGGTGCTGCCGCCATCGGTGACCAGTACCCGCGCGGCGCCGCGATCCAGCATGGCGCGAGCGGCGGTGGGGCTGTCGGTGAATTCGTCCTGACAGAGCAGGCCTGCTTCCTCAAGGTTCACATAAAGCGTGCCACAGCTGCGCAGCAGGAACGGGCGCAGACGCTCGGCCTTGCCGGGTGAGGCAGGGGCGACGCGCAGGTCTGCTTTCGCAAAGGCCGGGTTGGCGGTGATATCATCCAGCAGCGACAAGGTCAGATTGCCGTCCAGCGCCACCGGGCCACTATATGGTGCATCCTCGCTGCCAAGGGCGCCATCAATCAGCGGGCGCAGGATCTTCGCACCTGCGGCTTCCAGCGAATGGGCGTCTGCGATGGCGGCAATCAGACCATTGGCACCCTCGACCGCCATATAGCGGTCGGTGGGCAGATCCTCAGAGCGGTAGAGGTGGTCCGTGATCAGGCCAAGATGGGCGCAGGCATGGACCAATTCATCCCCTTCAGGATCGCGACCGATCGCGCTCAGGAGGGCCGGGCGCAGGCCAAAACGGGCCAGTGTCATCGCAATGTTCATCGCAACACCGCCGGGCAGGCGGGTGATCCGCCCCGGCATATCCGACCCGCGCTGCATTTCCGCGGTGCACCGTCCAATGATGTCCCAGAGCACTGATCCGATACAGAGGATATCAGGCTGCGCTGAGGCAGTGCCGCCGGTTGGGGGCGTGGCGTCAGATTGATGCGAGGCGGGAACATGCGGAGGCTGTGTCATAAATCCCGTATTGCCGCGTTTTTTCGCCCCCCGCAAGCGACAACAGACCTAGGGAATGGCGAAAGTCAGGGCAGCCCAGTGCGTCTGCCAGACCGGCGCGGGCTTGCCTGTGGTCGCGCTATCATGCCCGGATGTGGCCTCAGGATCCAATGGGCGCAGCACCACGGCATCCAGGAGATAGACGTGGCCTGATTTCACAGACACCACGGCGCGGCCATCTGCATCAGTGCGGATCAATGTGATCGACACAGTGTCATCCGGCGCTCGTTCGAAGACCTCAACCTGAGCGTGGCTGCGTGGGCGGTCCTGAAACCGCAGGTCGACCGGTAGGCCGGTGCTCAGATCATCGCTGTAGGGGTTGGCCAACGCGACAAATTCAGTGAGCAGGCCAACCGCGCGGTCCGATCCCGCACCACTGCCAACAGCGATCAGTGATTTTGCGTGGCGGGTGTACCGCTCGGCAAACCCTGTGCGGGGCAGGTTGCGGGCGCTGTGGCGCTGCTCGATATCCGGGAAGTCCTTATGGGCCGCGAATTTTGCGAAATCCTCCCAGCTGTCATAGGTCAGATCGTCCGGTGTGGTCTCGTGAGCCACCACCAGCAGCCCCTCTGCAGGCGGCTCCAGCTGAAGCGCAGGCAGGTCGCCCATGCGTCCGCTATAGGGGCGGGCCTCCGCCTGATCCCAGATCTCGAAGCGGGCGATGTTTCGGTCGAAATATGGCAGCCGCGCACCGCTGAACACTTGCCCGTTGCGCAGATCTGCCTGAACCGAGGCGCCTAATTTTACTTGATATTTTTCTGGCGCAATCCAAAACTCGTGGGCAAGGGCAGCGCGACCGACGGTGTTTGCGGCAAGCGCGAGCAGGATAAAAGCAACAGGGCGGGCAAAACGCATGGCGCAGATGAGACCTCTGGCTGGGACGGTGGGTTACAGACATTGGCAGAGCGCGGCGCAGATGCCGCGCGGAGGGCTGATCCGCTGGCGGCATCACCTGAGGCGTCTGCTGCTGGTCCTGCTCTTCTGGAGCGTCTCACACTCTAGCGGTTTCGCCCATGAAGTCACGCCGACGATTGCGGATTTTGAGATTTCCGGTGATCAGCTGGCCATGGATCTGCGGATCAACGCCGAGGCATTTGTGGCGGGTATTGATCTGGATGGCATGTCCGATACTGACACGGCTGATCAGGCGCAGGACTATGACGACCTGCGCGCGCTCGGCCCGGATGAGCTGGCGCCGATGGTGCAGCTCTTTGCCGAAGATTGGTTGCAGAGCCTTCAGGTAGAGGCACGCGGCGCTATCGCGATGGAGGTAACCGCGATTGAGATCCCGGAACCGGGGGACATTGGCCTGCCGCGCAGTACCTTGCTGCGGCTTTCGGGCGAAATCCCGGACGGCGCGCGCGGGCTGAAACTGGGCTGGCCAAAGGGGTCGGGCGGTGTGGTTCTGCGCCAAAATGGTGTCGAAGGTCCCTACACCGGCTATCTGCAGGGCGGGGAAACCACCCCGACCATTCCCCTGTCTGGCGGACTGGCGCAGACGCCGAGTGAGGCGTTTGTCGATTATATCCCCGTCGGCTACACCCATATTCTGCCAAAGGGGCTGGATCATATCCTGTTTGTGCTGGGCTTATTCTTCTTCAGCACCCGGCTGCGGCCTCTGATCTGGCAGATCAGCGCCTTCACGGTGGCACATACCATCACCCTGGCGCTTGGCGCTCTGGGGTTGGTGCAGATCAATCCTGCCATTGTGGAACCTCTGATTGCCGGATCAATTGTATTCGTCGCGGTGGAGAACATCTTTGCCCGGAAACTGCACAGCTGGCGAACGCTGGTGATCTTTGGCTTCGGGTTGCTGCACGGGCTGGGGTTCGCCTCGGTGTTGGGCGAGTTTGGCCTGCCGGATGCGCAGTTCCTGCCTGCGTTGCTGGGCTTCAATGTTGGCGTCGAACTGGGGCAGCTGACCGTTGTGGGGGCGGCTTATGCGCTCCTCGGGTTCTGGTTCTGGCGGCATCCGAAATATCGGGGCCGGGTCGCCATCCCGGCCAGTTTCACCATTGCGCTGATCGGTGGCTACTGGTGCGTGGAGCGGCTGTTCCTCTGACCGGACGGGACGCCGGTCAGATGTGCTGTCTCGGACGTGTCTTTGGCGACATTCAACCGGTGTGGGCCTTTTAGCCCTCCATCGCCGCCAGCAGGCTGCGCAGGCTCATGAGCGGGTCCTCTTCGCGCCAGATCTCATCTCCGATGCCGAAGAAATCCGTATAAGGCGTCAGATCGCGGACCAGCTCAGGTGTGAGGCCGCCCTCTGCCACCACCGGCACTTCGATCATCTGGGACCACCACTCAAAGAGCTCTTTCTGGGCCTGATTGCCATCGCCCAGACCGGAGGTCCCAACCGGGCCGAAACTGACATAATCGGCACCGGCTTCGGCGGCGGTCAGACCATCGTGGCGCGACGCCGCGCAGAAACTGCCAACAATCGCATCGGCGCCAAGCGCCTTGCGTGCCGCGCGAATGGGACGGGCGGCGTCCGACAGATGCACCCCGTCAAGGCCCAGACGCTCTGCCAGGATCTGATGGTCGGCAATCACGATGGCCACATCGCGGGCATGGGCCACAGCGCGCAGGGCATCACCCGCCCGGCTCAGCGTGTCCTCATCGCGGCTGGCCAGCTCAAGACGGACGCAGGCAATGTCCACCGAATCCAACACCCGCGCCAGTTGGTCGGGAAAGCGACCAAGCTCAAAACTGGGGGGCGTCGTCAGATAGATCTGCGGCGTTTCGGGGGCGTCAGCGGGGCTGTCCATGGGGAGGGCTCCTGTTCAGTGGTTGTCGGTGTTTAGCGCATCTGCCACTGGACGCAAGGATTTGGCGACATCCCGAGCGGGATATTTCCGTGTGATGCAGCGCTGATATATCAGGAATATAGCGGGTTTCCCGCAGAAGTCGCCCCGCGCGGCCTTGCCCATCACGCCTGTGCCGACTACAGCAGTGCAGCTTTTTTGGAGAACCGGATGCCCAGCGACACCCCTCAACCCGCTTTTGTCCTCGTGCGCCCGCAGATGGGCGAGAACATCGGCGCCGCCGCCCGCGCGATGTGGAACTTTGGGCTGGACCGGATGCGCATCGTGGCGCCGCGCGATGGCTGGCCCAACCCCAAGGCCGTCGCCATGGCCTCAGGCGCGGGGCGGTTGCTGGATGAGGCGCGGCTGGCAGAGGAACTGGCAGGCGCCCTAGAGGATTGCGATTTCGTCTTTGCCACCACCGCGCGCCCGCGCGAGCTGACGAAACCTGTTTACAGCCCGGAAGCCGCGATGAAACTGGCCGCAGAGAAAATTGCGACAGGGGAAAAAGTGGCGGTGATGTTCGGCCCTGAACGAGCAGGCCTTGAGAATGAGGACATTGCCCGCGCGAACGCCATTATCTCGGTCCCCGTGAATCCCGAGTTTGCGTCGCTAAACCTTGGCCAATGCGTATTGCTGACGGCCTATGAATGGCGGCGTCAGATGGCTGAGGTCGCGCCCGTCGTGACCGATCTTGGCAAATCCGACTGGGCCAGCCACGCGGATGTTGATGCGCTGGTTAACCATTATGAGGACCGTTTGGATGAGGCAGGGTTCTTCTTTCCGCCGGATAAGGCGCCCAGCATGAAAACAGTGTTCCGCAACATGTTCAGCCGGATGCCGCTGACCCGTGCAGACGTTCAGATGCTGCATGGTGTCATGCGACAGATGGTCCGCTGGAAAGAAAAACGCGACTGAGACGCGACTTCGGGCGAATTTGCACCACAGTCGCCCACTGGACGGGGCCGAACATGCGGCCTAGCTTGACGGGAAATTGGAAGAGGCAAGCATGAGCAAGCGCAGCATTTTCGAAGAGGTCTCTGGCAACGAGCCGCAAGAACGCCGACAGGCGACACCCGGCGGTATTGATCGCACCCGCCGCGGCGCAAGAGGCGCAATTCGGGCGTGGCTGGCAGTGCTGTTTGCGCTGGTGGTGACGATGATTGTTGTCGGCGGGTTGACCCGGCTGACCGACAGTGGGCTGTCGATCACCGAATGGCGGCCTGTGACCGGTGCCATGCCACCGCTGAGCGAGGCAGACTGGCAGGCGGAATTCGACAAATACAAAGAAATCGATCAGTGGCGCATTGAGAACCAATGGATGCAGCTGGCGGATTTCAAAGAAATCTATTGGTGGGAATGGGGCCATCGCCAGTTGGGCCGGGTGATTGGCCTGGTCTGGGCGCTGGGGTTCCTTGGCTTTGCGGTTACACGGCAGATCCCGGTTGGTTGGGCCGGACGGCTGGCACTGCCCGGCCTTCTGGGCGCTGTTCAGGGCGCGATCGGATGGTGGATGGTGGCCTCCGGTGTAACGCAGGGCGAGGGCATGACCTCGGTCGCGTCTTACCGCTTGGCGACGCATCTGGGGTTGGCCTTTGTCATTCTGGGCTTCATCGCTTGGTATATGTTCCTACTGGGGCGCGAAGAGCGCGATCTGATGCAGGCGCGCCGGGCCAAGGAGACCAAGCTGTTTGGTCTCTCTACCGGCCTGCTGCACTTCAGCTTTTTGCAGATCATCCTCGGTGCGCTTGTTGCGGGCATCGACGCGGGGCGGTCCTACACCGACTGGCCCTTGATGGGTGGGCAGATCCTGCCGCCTGAGCCGTTTATGCTGCAGCCGCTCTGGACCAATTTCTTTGAAAACCCGGGCCTTGTGCAGTTCATTCACCGGATCAGCGGTTATCTCCTGTTGGCCTTTGGCGTGGTGGTGTGGTTGCGCGGGCGTAACAGCGCCCACCTGCGCACGCGCTTTGCCTTTAACGCGGTCTTTGCCGCGCTGTTGTTGCAAATGGTCCTCGGTATTGTCACCGTGCTCTATGCGGCGCCCTGGCAGATCGCGATCCTGCATCAGCTGATGGCTGTCTGCCTCTGGGTCCTGATCCTCAGGGCGCGGTATCTGTCGGGTTATCCCATTGCAACTTCGATTAAGGATCACTGAGAATGAGCGCATTTGACGACTTGATGGCCTATGAGCGGGACACCCAGGCGCTTGGCCAGATTGCGGGCCGATTGGGCTGGGATCAGGAGACCATGATGCCCCGCGGTGCCGCCCCCCAGCGGGGCGAAGAAATGGCCGCGATTGAGGCGGTTCTGCATGCCCGGCGCTCCGATCCGCAGGTCGCTGACTGGCTGGCACGGGCTGAGGCCCCGGATGAGGTGGGTGCGGCGCAGCTGCGCGAGATCCGTCGCAGTCATGAGCGTGCCGTCAAGGTGCCCGGCGATCTGGCGAAACGCATCGCCCGCGTCACCTCCGAGGCACAGGGAAAATGGGCCGCCGCTCGGGCGGCTGAGGACGTCGCAGCCTTCCTGCCGGTGCTGGAGGAAGTGGTCGCACTGAAACGCGAAGAGGGGCAGGCCTTGGCTGCCGGGGGCGATGTCTATGACGCGATGATCGCTGACTATGAACATGGCACCACCGCTGCCGAGATTGCAGCTCTGTTTGATGCCATGCGCCCGCGTCTGGTTGATCTGCGCGCGCGCGTTTTGGACAAACCCGCGCCGAAGGGCGTCAGCGGGCATTTCGATGCCGACAAGCAGATGGCGTTGACCACAACGCTGGCGGAGACTTTTGGCTACCAGATGCGCCATGGTCGGGTCGACAAGGCAGTGCATCCTTTCTGTTCCGGAAGCGGTCTGGATGTGCGCGTGACCACGCGGACCAGCGACGATGATCCCTTCAACTGTTTCTATTCCACCATTCACGAGGTCGGCCACGCTGCCTATGAGCAGAACATTGATCAGGCCTATCTGCTGACCCCACTGGGGCGCGGCGTATCTATGGGTGTGCATGAAAGCCAAAGCCGGATCTATGAGAACCAACTGGGCCGCAGCCGTGCCTTTACCGGCTGGTTGTTTGATCAAATGGTGCCGCAGTTCGGTGACTTTGGCATTGCAGATGCCGATGCGTTCTATGCGGCCGTGAACGCGGTTCACAACGGCTACATCCGGACTGAGGCCGATGAGTTGCAGTATAACCTGCATGTGATGATGCGCTTTGATCTGGAGCGCGCGCTGATGTCCGGTGATTTGCAGGTGCAGGATCTGGAGGCGGCCTGGAATGACCGTTTCGCCGCTGATTTCGGCTATGACGTTGATAAACCCTCCAATGGTTGCCTTCAGGACGTGCATTGGTCGGTGGGGCTGTTTGGCTATTTCCCGACCTATTCGCTGGGCAATGTCTATGCGGGTTGTCTCTATCAAACGCTGCGTCAGGCGGTGCCGGATCTGGATAAGCAACTGGCGGCGGGGGATACGGTCGCCGCAACCAGCTGGCTGCGCGATAATCTGCAAACCCATGGCGGGCTGCGCAGCCCGGTTGAGACCATCACCCATGCCGCAGGCATGGCGCCCAGCCCGGAGCCGCTGCTCAGCTATCTGGAAGAGAAGTTCGGCGCGCTTTACGGGCTGTAAAGCGACACGCCACACAATCAACGAAGCCCCCGTCAGTCACTGGCGGGGTTTTTTCCGTTCCGGTGCCGCGCGCGTCTCGCTGGCGCAGGTCCGTTCAGATCAGCGCCATACGCTCGGCGCGTTCAGGATCAGGGAAGGGTCGGTACAGGCCGAAGTCAGCAGAGGCAATCAGCGCATTCACATTGGCATAGAGCCGCTCGACATTCTCGTCCATTTCACCCAGCACCCGAAACGCCTGATCCAGCTGGGTCATATTCGCGAATTCGATTTCCAGCAGAAAATCCCGGTGATTGTCGCTGGCCAGGTTCAGTTTGCGGCGCAGCAGGCGCCAGCCCTGAATGACATCCCGTTCACGCAGATAGGACATCCATTGGTCCACGGCATTTGCAAAGGCAATCGCCTTCGCCTCGTGATGCAAATCGATCGAGCAGTGATAGAGGTTCATGTCAGGCCTCCCTTGGCGATGGCGTGTATCGCTGGAAGGCTGACAGAAACTGCTTAGGTTTCGATTAACGAAAAACGCCACCCCGGAGGGCGGCGTTTTAGTGACGTCATGGCGCAATAACAGGGGTGAGATCAGGTTGCCTCAGCAGCTTCGCTGGCACCCTCAGACGTGGGAACCTCTGCATCTTCGTCGTCGCGTTCCGCGATCCAGGCAACCGAGACGACCTCTTCGCCCTTGGCCGTGTTGAACACGCGCACACCACCGGCGCTGCGGGAACGGAACGAGATGCCGTTGACCGGACAGCGGATCGACTGGCCTTTGGACGTTGCCAGCATGATCTGATCCTCAAGCTCGACCGGGAAGGTCGCGACGATGGCGCCGCCTTTCATGGCACCAACACCCTGTCCGCCACGCCCGCTGACACGGTAGTCATGTGCGGAGGTCAGATTGCCCACACCAGAGCGGTTGATGGTCACCAAGAGATCATTGGCCGCCAGCATTTCCTGATAGCGCTCCTCGGAGAGTGAACCTTCGGTTTCTTCACCATTTTCGTCTTCGGCAACCTCGCCGCCAAACTCGGAGCGGAACCGTTTAATGAAGGCATTGCGCTCCCAGGGTTCTGCGCTGAAGTGGCGGATCACCGACATCGAGACGACCTCATCCCCATCGCTTACCAGTCGGATCCCACGCACCCCGGTCGATTCACGGGAGTTGAAGACGCGGACGTCGGTGGAGCGGAAGCGGATTGCCCGCCCGGAATTGGTCACCAGCATCACGTCATCATCCTCGGAGCAGATGCGCGCGTTAACCAGCCTGACCGAGCCATCCTCCGGCAGCTTCATCGCGATTTTGCCGTTGCGGCGCACATTGGTGAAATCCGACAGGCGGTTGCGACGCACGTCCCCGCCCGAGGTGGCAAAGACCACCTGTAGGTTTTCCCATTCGTCGTCTGGCACATCGACCGGCATGATCGCCGCGATGGAGACGCCCGGCGGGATCGGCAGAATGTTGACAATCGCCTTACCCTTCGACGTGCGGCCACCTTGCGGCAGGCGCCAGGTCTTCAGCTTGTAAACCATGCCATCGGTGGTGAAGAACAACAGCTGGGTATGGGTATTGGCCACAAAGAGGTTGGTGACAACATCCTCTTCCTTGGTCTGCATACCCGACAGCCCTTTGCCGCCACGCTTCTGCGCCCGGAAGTCGGCCAGAGGGGTCCGCTTGATATAGCCGCCGCTGGTGATCGTCACGACCATGTCTTCGCGCTCGATCAAATCCTCGTCTTCCATGTCGCCGGACCAGTCGACGATCTGGGTGCGACGGGGAACGGCGAAATTATCACGTACTTCGCGCAGCTCGTCCGAGATGATGCCCAGAATACGCTCACGCGAGGACAGGATCTCAAGGTATTCCTTGATCTTGCCTGCCAGTTCTTCCAGCTCATCCGTGACTTCTTTGACACCAATCTGGGTGAGACGTTGCAAACGCAGTTCCAGAATGGCGCGGGCCTGAATCTCGGAGAGATTATAGGTGCCGTCGTCATTCATGGTGTGGGTCGGATCGTCAATCAGACGGATATAAGGTGCGATGTCGACCGCAGGCCAGCGCCGGGTCATCAGCTTCTGCCGCGCTTCGGCTGCATCCGCAGAGGCGCGGATGGTTGCGACCACTTCGTCTACATTAGAAACCGCGACGGCCAAACCGCACAGAATATGGCTGCGTTCCCGCGCCTTGCGCAGATCATAGGCGGTGCGCCGCGCAATCACGTCTTCGCGGAAATCAAGGAAAGACGTCAGGAACCGGCGCAGGGTCAGCTGTTCAGGGCGACCACCATTCAGAGCCAGCATGTTGCAGCCAAAGTGCGTCTGCATGGGCGAGAAACGATAGAGCTGGTTCAGCACCACCTCAGCCGTGGCATCGCGTTTCAGTTCGACAACAACCCGCACGCCGTTGCGATCGGATTCATCCTGAACGTGGCTGACACCCTCGATCTTTTTCTCGCGCACCTGTTCGGCGATCTTTTCGATCATCGCCGCCTTGTTGACCTGATACGGGATCTCCTCGACCACGATGGCGTAGCGGTCCTTGCGGATTTCCTCAACGCGGGTCTTGGCGCGAATGACGACGCTGCCGCGCCCTTCCAGATAGGCCTTGCGCGCGCCGGACCGACCCAGCATCACGCCGCCGGTCGGAAAGTCCGGGCCGGGAACAAAGTCGATCAGCTGTTCACTGGTCAGATCCGGGTCTTCGATCAGCGCGAGCGTGGCATCAATCACTTCGCCCAGGTTGTGGGGCGGGATATTGGTGGCCATACCAACCGCGATACCACCAGCGCCATTGACCAGCATGTTGGGGAACCGCGCGGGCAGAACCGTCGGTTCACGGTCCTTGCCATCGTAGTTGTCCTGAAAATCGACCGTGTCTTTTTCAATGTCAGCCAGGATTGAGGCGGCGGGTTTGTCCATCCGCACTTCGGTATAGCGCATGGCGGCTGGGTTATCGCCATCCATGGACCCAAAGTTGCCCTGACCGTCGAGAAGCGGCAGTGACATGGAGAAATCCTGCGCCATCCGCACCAAGGCGTCATAAATCGCGGAGTCGCCATGGGGGTGGTATTTACCCATGACATCGCCAACCGGGCGCGCCGATTTGCGGTAGGGTTTGTCATGCGAATTGCCGACCTCATGCATGGCGTAGAGAATCCGGCGATGAACCGGTTTCAACCCGTCACGCAGGTCAGGAATGGCGCGGCTGACAATAACCGACATCGCATAGTCGAGATACGATGTGCGCATCTCGGATTCGATGGACACCGTTGGGCCGTCATACTGGGGCCGTTCAGGTTTGTTTTCGTCCATGTTTTCAGGAGTTTCCGGCGTATCGTTCACGTTGGCTGCCCGTTGTTATTATTGGGTCTATATATTGTGTCTGCACCATAACAGACAGGGCATATAAGGCGCAAGCAAGCAGGGCGGCGGAGCGCCCCCGCGTTGGAGGTTTTCTGCCAATGGGCTGTATTTGTTCGGAATTAACCCTTTCCGTGGTAAGCTACTTTGGGGGGATCCGTAAGGGAGACCTGAAATGGAGACACGCGAAACTGAATTGATGCTGAAGGGCTACGGTCTGACAACGGCTGAGATGACCTATCACATGCCGGATCACACCCATGTTCTGAACACTTTCGTCTGGCAGGAATATGATCTGGCGCCAGACCATCCGCGATTGTTTGAGTTCATCGAATTCTGGAACCGTGAGATTGACGGCCCGCTGCATTCGGTTCGATTTACCCATCGCAAAATGATCAGCCCCGGCGAGTGGCGCAACGTGAAGGGTGTGCTGCATATGCACTGATCGCGCCGCTAAATGGCCAGTCCGGGCTATAAGTGAGATCCGTGGCGCTTCGGGTGCGCGGGGCTCGGCTGCGCGTCGCGACGACCATGGGCGGAGATCTGTTTTCTTTCTGAGGCAACTGCTTATACTGGCGCCGAATGGACCCGATGGCAGTGGCTTTTGCGTGTGCAAGCCGGTGCTGCGGTGACAGGTGCTGGCCTGTGGGACGTGTTTGATGCGCCTCAAGTTGGAATGTGCCCCCCTGGTTGAGAGAAAGCGCAATATGGTTTCCCGAGTTATTCCGGTTCAGGCCTTCGATCTTGTGATATTTGGCGGCACGGGGGATCTGGCGCGGCGCAAAATCCTGCCTGCACTGTTCCGGCGCCATTGTGCGGGCCAATTGCCGCAGGATGCGCGGATTGTGGGCGCGGCGCGGAGGGCGCTCGGCAGCGATGGCTATCGCGATCTGATCCGCGATGCCTTGCAAAATGAGTTGAGAGGCGGGGAGATTGCTGCGCGCGGTGAGGAACTGGAGCGATTTCTGGCGCGGCTGGAGTATTTGGCGATTGATGCGGAGGCGCGCGATGGCTGGGCGGCGCTGAAACAAATGCTTGGTCTGCCAAGTTCGAATCGAGTGCGGGTGTTTTATTTTTCCGTCGGCCCGGCGCTGTTTGCGCCACTGGCGGAGCAGATCTGGACGCATCAGCTGGCGGATGACCAGACCCGGATTGTGGTTGAAAAACCCTTCGGCCATGACCTGAGTTCAGCAAAAGCGCTCAATCGCACTCTGGCAGGCCACTTCGATGAAAGTCAGATCTACAGGATTGATCACTATCTGGGCAAGGAAACGGTGCAGAACCTGATGGCGATCCGGTTTGGCAATATGCTGTTTGAGCCCCTCTGGAACAGTCAGTATGTGGATCATATTCAAATTACCGTCGCTGAATCGGTCGGTGTTGACGGTAGAGCGTCGTATTATGACAAGTCCGGTGCGATGCGGGACATGATGCAAAACCACCTGATGCAGCTGCTGTGCCTGATTGCCATGGAACCCCCGGCAAAATTCGATCCCGATGCCGTGCGCGACGAAAAGCTGAAGGTAATCCGGGCGCTGGAGCCGGTGGAACCCCACCATATTGTGCGCGGTCAATACACGTCGGCTGAGGACGGGGCAGGGCGCGACGACGACCAATCTTACCGCGAAACCGTGGGGGATCCGCGCTCCACCACCGAAAGCTATGTCGCGCTGAAGGCCCATATCAGCAATTGGCGATGGGCGGGCACGCCGTTTTATCTGCGCACGGGCAAGCGGCTGGTGGCGCGCTCCTCTGTGATCAATGTGTTCTTCAAGGACGCGCCCCATTCGATTTTTGGCGCCGATGCCGGACGCCACGCCAATCTGCTGACCATTCGTCTGCAACCGAATGAGGGCATCACCCTCAAGGTGACCATCAAGGAGCCTGGACCCGGCGGTATGCGGCTGATCGATGTGCCGCTGGATATGAGCTTTGCCCAGGCGCTGGGGGCGGATATCGACGGCGCGCCCGATGCTTATGAGCGGCTGATCACCGATGTGATCCGGGGCAATCAGACGCTGTTCATGCGCGGTGATGAGGTGGAAGCCGCCTGGGCCTGGACGGATCCCATCATTGCGGGCTGGACATCGCGCGGAGATGTGCCAAAACCCTATGATAGCGGTAGCACCGGACCGGGAGATGCGGATCTCCTGATGCGGCGCGATGAACGGGAATGGCGGGGGATCAACCCATGAATATTATCGAATATGCAGATCGGGATATGCTGGCGATTGACGTGGCCAATCAACTGGCTGGTGATCTGAAAACCCATCTTTTGCACCATGACAGCGCGTCCTTTGCCGTCGCAGGCGGTACCACCCCAGCGCCGATTTTCGACGATCTGTGCGCCGCGGATATCGACTGGGTGCGGGTGCGCCTGATGGCGACGGATGAACGCTGGGTGCCCGCCGACAGCGCACGTTCCAATGCGCGCATGATCCGCGAGCGTCTGCTGGTCAATCGGGCGGCATCCGCGACCTTCGTGCCGTTTCATGTGCCTGCGCGGGCGCCAGAGGATGTGCTGGCTGAGGTCGAAAGCCAGATTGAGCCGGATCTGCCGCTTTCTGTTGTCCTGTTGGGGATGGGCGAAGACATGCACACGGCCTCTCTGTTTCCCGGCGTGCGCGGGCTGAGCGAGGCACTGGCGCCAGATGCGCCGGTGTTGGCGGTGATGCGGCCCGACAGCCAGCCGGAACCGCGTGTCAGCCTATCGGCGCGGGTGTTGGACGCGGCGATTGCCAAACATCTGGTGATTTACGGAGAGGCAAAGCGGGAGGCGCTTGAAACCGCCAAATCCTTGCCGCCGGAGGAGGCGCCAATTCAGGCAGTATTGTCAGAAATGACAGTGCATTGGGCGCCCTAGATCAGGTAAAGTGTTGAGGGTTGAGATCCGCCGCTTAACCCTCTGAAACAGCGCCGTCTCGCTCGATCAGGGCGGTGCGGAGGCTGTCTGGCAGCGGGTAGCCCGATTGCCCATCTGGTGTGCGGAGAACCATGATACCGGTCATCGTTGCACGCAGATCACCAGACCAGATCTGCTGCTCCATCACATATGAGGTCCGGCGGAAGGACACGACGCGAGCCGTGGTGATATAGTCCTCGTCCAGCACCATCTCTTTCATGTAATGCACATTTGCGTTGCGCAGCACATTGCGAGGGGCAGGCATCCCGTTGAAATGGGGAGCGAAAAACCGATTGTAGTAGGCCACGCGCAGGGTCTCGAACCAGCTCAGATAGGCCTTGTTGTTTACGTGATGCAGAATATCCAGCTCGGAAAACCGCACCCGGTCTGCCATTGCCAGCGGCTGCGGGCTTTTGAGACCGTGATGGCGTTGGGCATCCGGGCTGAGCGGGGTGTGAAAGATCAGATCCATGCGAAAGTCGCTAGCGAGATTGGCAGCAAGGTGCAAGTCAGCACGCCGCTACAGGATGTCTCATAAGGGGCATTCGCAACATGCCGTGAATGCAAAATACCACTGAAAATCCAGTGAACTGCGAGGCTGTCTTAATGTGAGGGATTTTGGAGCGGGTAACGAGAATCGAACTCGTAACTAAAGCTTGGGAAGCTGCCGTGATACCTTTTCACCATACCCGCGCCAATAAGGGGTGATTACCGGTTTCGCGGGGGAGGGTCAAGCGCCCAACCACCCCCGCGACCGGCAAAAATGCCTTATCCGCGCCGCCGCCGACGACGGCGTCCGCCGTCTTCATTGCCGTCGCCACCTCCGGTGTTGAAATTCGCCTCCGGCAGGGTGACGATGCTGTTCAGGATCGGGAAGGGTTCGGCGGAGTTCGGGATGGCAGAGGCATTGACGAAATGCTCCTGGAACCGTGACTCCACGGCGGTTTCGATCTTTTCGATCCGCTGGACGGTGGCCTCAATCTCGGTGCGGGCCTTTGTGTTGAGCAGCGCAATACGGGCACCGGTGCCTGCGGCATTGCCCGCGCTGGTCACCTTGTCCAGCGGACAATCCGGGATCATTCCAAGGACCATCGCGTGTTTCGCAGAGATATGCGCACCAAAGGCGCCCGCCAGCACCACCCGATCAACGGTATCGATGCCGAATTTGTCCATCAGGAGACGTGCGCCGGAATAGAGCGCCGCCTTGGCCATCTGGATCGCGCGGATATCGGGGTTGGTCACGGTGATGGTCGGGCCGCCCTCGGACGAGCCGTCCCACAGCAGATAGGCATTGGTGCGCCCGTCCTGGATACAACGCGCACTGCCGGTCTGTTCAGCTGAGCCAATCAGCCCGGAGGCATCCAGCACGCCAGCAAGCCGCATCTCGGCAATCGCCTCGATAATGCCGGAGCCGCAGATGCCGGTGATGCCGGTGGTGGCGACTGCGGCGGCAAAACCGTCCTCATCCGACCAGATGTCGGAGCCGATCACCCGGAAGCGCGGCTCCTTGGTCTCCGGGTTGATCTCAACCCGTTCGATGGCACCGGGGGCCGCCCGTTGACCGCTGGAGATCTGCGCGCCCTCAAACGCGGGGCCGGTGGGGGAAGAACAGGCCAGCACCTTGTCCTTGTTGCCAAGCAGGATTTCCGCATTGGTGCCCACATCCACGACCAGCACCAGATCTTCTGATTTGTCGGGCGCTTCCGACAGTGCCACCGCGGCGGCGTCAGCCCCCACATGGCCGGCAATGCAGGGCAGCAGGTAGACGCGGGCGGCCGGGTGAATATTCAGGTCCAGCTCAACGGCGCGCAGTGCCAGCGCATTGGAGGTCGCCAGCGCAAAGGGGGCCTGACCCAGTTCAAACGGATCAATGCCAAGGAACAGGTGGTGCATCACCGGGTTGCAGACGAACACCGCATCCACGATCAGCGCCTTGTCGATTTCCGCCTCAGACGCGATCTGGGTGAACAGCGCGTTCATCCCCTCTCGCACCGCGCGGGTCATTTCCCGGTCGCCGCCCTTGTTCATCATCGAATAGGAAACCCGGCTCATCAGATCTTCGCCAAAGCGGATCTGCGGGTTCATGATGCCGGAGGAGGCGACGACCTCACCGGTTTTCAGATCGCACAGATGCGCGGCGATGGTGGTGGAGCCGAGGTCAACCGCCAGACCATAGATCGAGCCCTCGTAGAATCCCGGCCAGATGTGCATGATCTTGGGCGGGTGATTTTCATCGCCCAGATGCACGGCGACGGTGACGTTCCAGCCGCCCTTGCGCAGGGCCGGTTGCAGCACGTTCAGGATGTGCAAATCGGTTTTGACACCCTTCAGATCCCACTGGGCATCCAGCGCCTCGATCAGCCGCTCCATATCGCCTGTGGGTTTGTGCATGTCGGGTTCTTCCACCTCGACATAATAAAGGCGGGTGGAGGGGTTCATGGTGATGTCGCGCGCCTCGGCGCGTTTGCGGACGACCTGACGGTGGACCTGGCTTTCCGGTGGCACGTCGATCACCACATCGCCCTGTACCTGGGCCTGACACCCCAGGCGCCGCCCGTCGATCAGGCCGCGTTTGTCCTTGTAGCGCTGTTCGACCTTGTTCCATTCGGTCAGGGCGTCATCGGCGACGGTCACGCCATGTTTGGAGAATTCACCATAAGATGGCGTGATCTGACATTTCGAACAGATACCCCGCCCGCCGCAGACGGAATCCAGATCGACTCCCAGCTGGCGGGCTGCTGTCAGAACTGGCGTGCCAATCGGAAACCGGCCACGCTTGCCGGACGGTGTAAAGACCACCAGCGGATGCGATGCGGGATCAGTTGCGGTCTCGGTCGAGATCTCGGGGGCGGGATCGTTTGCCATGCCTGTACCTATCTTGCTTGCGCGGTTTGGGCGGAGCATATGGCGTTTTTGGCGGGAGGAAAGGCGGCGCGCGTCATTTTGCGGTCTCGTGGCGTCATTTCTGCGCGGTTTTGGAGAAAGACCGCTGCGGCTGGCGGATTGATGACAAAAATCAAGCCGCCTCAGGTGTTGTTGTCGGGTGATCTTGACGCGATGTCGCCCAGCCAATGCAGGATCTGGCCACGGTGTTCGTCAAGCATCGGCGCAGGCGGGCGCGTGGTCTCATCAGGCAGTGCGGAGAGTTTGACCGGGTTGCCCGCCGCCTTGAACCGTGGCGCGCCGTCGTGGCCACAGACATCCACCAGCATATTGCGGGCGAGGATCTGGGGATCCTGCATCACCTCGGCGACGGACTGGATCGGACCGGTCGGCACACCGGCGCGCTGCAGCCGGTCAATCCAATAGGATGCGGGCTGGTCCAGCGTCACAGCCTCAATCAACCGTTTGAGAAGGCGGGCGTTTTCGCAGCGCGCCTGATTGCTGGCAAAGCGCGCATCCGTGGCCAACGGCAGGTCCAGCGCGGTACACAGCGTCGCAAACAGCGCGTCATTGCCGGCCGCGATCACAAACAACCCATCGCTGGCGTGGAACGTCTCAAACGGGGTGATCGACGGGTGGCGCGCCCCTGACGGGCGTGGGGGTTCGCCCGTTACCGAGGTGATCGCCACCGCGTGTTCCAACAGCGCAAGCTGGCTGTCGAGCATTGCGATATCCACCTTTTGACCAGGCGCGCCCCCTTGCACAGCATAGAGCGCCGCCAAAACACCCTGACACAGGAACATGCCCGCTGCGAGATCGCCGATGGAGGCGCCGACGCGCACCGGCTCGCGGTCGCGTTCGCCCGTAATTGACATCACCCCACCACGGGCCTGCACCACCATGTCATAGGCCGGGCGCAGCCGGTCAGGTCCGGTGTGACCAAAGCCGGAGACCGCGCCATAGACGAGTTTCGGGAAACGGGCATGCAACGCCTCCCAGCCGTACCCCAGCCGCTCCATCACGCCGGGGCGAAAATTCTCAAGGATGACATCAGCCTGCGTCAGCAGCTGTTCGAAGGTGCCGCGATCCTCTTCGGCGCGCAGATCCAGAGCGATGCTTTCTTTCCCGTGGTTGATGGTGGCAAAATAGGCGCTGTCGCCGTCTTTGAAGGGGGGAAAGGCACGGGTGTCATCGCCAAGACCCGGCCGTTCCACCTTGATCACCCGTGCGCCCAGATCGCGCAGCGTCATGGAGGCATAAGGCCCTGCCAGCACATGGGTGAGGTCGAGGACAACAATATCGCTGAGGGGACGGATCATGGCGAGGCTCCTATCTGATCTGTTCGCGGTTTCTTGGTGGCGGAATGCTCCGCAGCCTGCCTTGATGCAGATCAGCCCGGTCTTGGTGAGCAGGCTGTCAGCCGTGGTGTCCATGGCCAGTGTCGCAGGCGGGGCAGCGGTCATCACATCACCGGTTGAGAAACCGTCGCAATTCTCCCGTTTTTCCGGCGCCACCTCTTTTCCCCCTTCGGCTTCTGTGCCATAGGGTCATCGCCAAACGGGGTTATGCATGGGGATGACAAATGCAGATTCGTGAGGCTCTCACATTCGATGATGTTCTTCTGGTTCCGGCTGCGTCTAGCGTTCTGCCGAACACGGCTGACACGCGCACGCGCGTCACGGGTGGCATCTCTCTGAACATTCCTTTGCTCAGCTCGGCGATGGATACGGTGACGGAATCGCGGATGGCCATCGCTATGGCGCAGGCCGGCGGTATGGGTGTCATTCATAAAAACCTGGATCTGGAAGAACAGGCCCGTCAGGTGCGCCGGGTCAAACGCTTTGAGAGCGGCATTGTCTACAACCCAATCACCCTGACCGCAGATCAGACCCTGGCCGATGCCAAGGCCCTGCAGGAGCGCTACCGTGTCACCGGCTTCCCCGTTGTCGATAACGACGGGCGCGTGGTTGGCATCGTTACCAACCGCGATATGCGCTTTGCCACCGATGACAACACGCCGGTCTCGGTGATGATGACCTCTGACAATCTCGCGCTGCTGCATGAGCCGGCTGAGCTGGAAGAGGCCAAGTCGATGATGAAGGCGCGCCGCATCGAAAAGCTGCTGGTGACCGATGGTGACGGGAAACTGACAGGCCTGCTGACGCTGAAAGACACCGAACAAGCGGTTTTGAACCCCACCGCCTGCAAGGATGATCTGGGGCGCCTGCGCGTGGCGGCTGCCAGCTCTGTTGGCGACAGCGGCTTTGCCCGCTCCGAGGCGCTGATTGATGCCGGTGTTGATATTGTCGTCGTGGACACCGCCCACGGTCATTCCGAAGGCGTGATCGAGGCCGTGAAACGTATCAAGGCGCTGTCCTCCGGTGTGCAGGTTGTGGCGGGTAATGTCGCAACCGCAGCAGCGACCAGCGCGTTGATTGATGCTGGTGCCGATGCAGTGAAGGTTGGCATTGGTCCGGGCTCCATCTGCACCACCCGTATGGTGGCGGGTGTGGGTGTGCCGCAGCTGACGGCGATTATGGATTGTGCCGGCGCTGCTGGCGATATTCCGATCATCGCGGACGGTGGCATCAAATTTTCCGGCGATTTTGCCAAGGCCATCGCGGCAGGCGCGTCCTGTGCCATGGTTGGCTCGATGATTGCAGGTACCGACGAAAGCCCGGGCGAGGTGATCCTCTATCAGGGGCGTTCGTTTAAATCCTATCGCGGCATGGGATCGCTGGGCGCAATGGCGCGCGGTTCCGCAGACCGCTATTTCCAGAAAGACGCGGCCAGCGACAAACTGGTGCCCGAGGGGATCGAAGGTCAGGTCGCCTACAAAGGCTCGGCTGGCGCGGTGATCCACCAGCTGGTGGGCGGTCTGCGCGCGGCTATGGGCTATACCGGCTGTGCAACCGTGGATGAGATGCGCAAAAACTGCGAATTTGTTCGCATCACCGGCGCGGGCCTGAAAGAAAGCCACGTGCATGATGTGCAGATCACCCGCGAAAGCCCGAATTACCGTATCGGCTAAACACAGGAGCGCTGCCGGATGACTGTGACGCATCACCATGAGGCCGGGGTATGACCCCGGCTGCCCGCCGTCAGGCCGCTATCGAAATCCTCGATCAGATCCTGACCGGAGAGCCTGCGGAAAAAGCACTGACAGCTTGGGCGCGGCGCAGCCGTTTTGCCGGATCCAAAGACCGCGCAGCGGTGCGCGATCACGTCTTTGATGCTCTGCGATGCTTGCGCTCCTATGCGGCCCTTGGCGGCGGCGGTGGCGCGGGGGAGATCTCGGATGCCAATACAACGGGTCGGCAGTTGATCTTGGGGGCGTTGCGGGCAGAAGGCGCTGATATAGGCGAGATCTTCACTGGAGTGGGCCACGCACCTGCGCCGCTTGAGGAGGCTGAGGAGACCGCAATCAGCGCCGCGTCTCAGATGCAGCAGGCGGAGGCGCTTGATATTCCGGACTGGCTCTGGCCTGCTTTTGCCGCCAGCCTTGGCGATGCGGCTGAGGCGGCCGCGCGCGCGTTGCAGCAACGCGCGCCAGTGCATCTGCGCGTCAACCGGCACAAAACTGATCGTGACGCAGCGGTGCGCGCGCTGGCGGAGGAGGGGATCCTTACCGAGGCGCACCCCGCTGCAGACACGGCTTTGTCGGTAACGGAAGGCGCGCGCAAGCTGCGCAACAGTTCCGCCTATCTGACCGGATTGGTCGAATTGCAGGACGCTGCCAGTCAGGCGGTGATCGAGGCGCTGCCCCTGGCTGATGGCCAGCGGGTGCTTGATTACTGTGCCGGTGGCGGTGGCAAGAGCCTCGCCATCGCGGCGCGCGCCAAGCTTGCAGTTTTTGCCCATGATATCGCGCCGCAAAGAATGAAAGACCTGCCCGCACGCGCAGATCGGGCCGGGGCCGCCATCACAGTGCTGGCCCCCGATGATGTCGCTGCCAAGGCACCCTTTGATCTGGTTCTGTGTGACGCGCCCTGTTCCGGCTCTGGCTCTTGGCGGCGCGCACCCGAAGGCAAATGGCGCCTGACGCAGGCGCGGCTGGATGAGCTGTGCCAGACGCAGACGCAGATCCTGCACGACGCCAGCCAGCTGGTGGCCCCCGGCGGAACGCTAGCCTATGCGACCTGCTCCATGCTGGACGCAGAAAATGGCGACCAGGTCGCAGCGTTCCTGGATCGAAACCCCGATTGGCAGTTGCAACGGGATCACGGCTGGCAGGTCCAGGACGGAACCGATGGTTTCTATGTTGCCGTTCTGTCCCATTTCAGCGACGGTTGATCGACACTAAGGCAATTCGGAACCTGCGGTCTTAACGCAGTTTTAACCTAATTCGTCTCGATATAAGCACATAAATTTCATCGAGGGAGCCGCAATGAACGGTCGCCATGCTTCACCCGTTCCCCAGTTGCGCGTCTACACGCCGGAACATGCTCGCCTGGCGGCGGTTTTGCTATTGTCGGCCATGGTCATCACTGCGCCTTGGCTGTTCCAAACGCCAGAATGGATCACGCGCGGGCTTGTGACGGTTGGCCTGACGCTGATTGCCGTCGCGCTGATGATGCTGGTGCAGGCGCGCACGCGGTTGCGGGCGCGCTCAATGGCGGCAGCGCTGCTCACCGGGTTCATCGAGAAGGACGCGACCGCGACGTTCGTCTGTGATGATGATGGGATGATCCATGCCTCCAACGGGGCCGCGCTGAAACGGTTTGCCGATGCCGATACCGAGACGCTGGCCGGCACGTTGCGTTCGATCCTTGCCAATCCCTCTGCGGTTCTGTTCCGCCTGCAAAGTCGCGCCCGTGTTGATGGGGCTGCGCGCGAAGATATCGTGACCCGCCGTGGCCATGTACGGCTGGCGGTCCATCAGATGCAGGGCGGTAGCTTTTTGTGGCGGGTGGAGGAGATCACGGATCGCCCCACCACCAGCCGTGGCGCCGATGCGGTGCCAATTCCGATGCTGACGGTTGGGCGCACCGGGGCAGTCCTGTTCATGAACGAGGCGGCCCGCGGGGTGATCGGCGAACGGGTGAAGTCCACCGACCGCCTCTTCACATCGTTGCCGGTGCTGTCCGGACAGATCAACACCATGAGCACCAAAACTGGGCTGATTGAGGTTCTGGTCTGCGAGAAGAACCGCAGTCAGGGGCGCAGCGAGCTGTATTTCCTGCAGTTGGATGACAGCGAAACCTCGGTTGGACAGGCCTCTCTCGAGAGCCTGCCGGTGCCATTTGTGAAGGTTGATCCGAAGGGGGCGCTGATCTCGGCCAATAAGATGGGGATGCACCTGCTGGGCATCAGCTCCTGCGGCAATCTGAATATCGGCCAGCTGATGGATGGTCTTGGCCGTCCGATGTCGGACTGGCTGCGCGACACCGCTGACGGACAAGCCTCGCACAAGTCCGAGTTCCTGCGCCTGACGCGCCGTGACAAGGAAGTGTTTGTGCAGGTGACCTTGACCCGGGTCATCGAGGAGGGCGAAACCGTCCTCATCGCGGTGCTGAACGATGCGACCGAGCTGAAGACGCTTGAGGCGCAATTTGTGCAGAGCCAGAAGATGCAGGCGATTGGTCAGCTGGCGGGCGGTGTGGCGCATGATTTCAACAACCTGCTGACGGCCATTTCCGGGCATTGCGATCTGCTGCTGTTGCGTCATGATCAGGGCGATCAGGACTTTGGTGATCTGATCCAGATCCATGAGAACGCCAACCGCGCGGCGGCTCTTGTCAGTCAGCTGCTGGCATTCTCCCGCAAGCAGACGTTGCAGCCTGAAGTTCTGGATGTGCGCGACACCCTGTCTGACCTCACCCATCTGTTGAACCGACTGGTCGGGGAGAAAGTAACGCTGACGCTGAGCCATGATCCCGTGATGCGGTCGATCCGGGCAGACAAACGTCAGCTGGAACAGGTGCTGATGAATCTGGTGGTGAATGCGCGCGATGCGATGCCACAGGGCGGCGAGATCCGGATCGAGACTGAGGCCGTGGTGCTGGATCAACCATTGGAACGCAACCGTGCGGTGGTACCTGCGGGCGACTGGGTTACGGTCAAGGTTTCTGATGAAGGCGTCGGCATATCCCCGGACAAGCTACAGAAGGTGTTTGAACCGTTCTACACCACCAAGCGGACGGGTGAGGGCACTGGCCTTGGTCTTTCGACAGCCTATGGCATCATCAAGCAGACCGGCGGCTATATCTTCGTCGACTCGATCAAAGATCAGGGCACTCAGTTCACCCTGTTCTTCCCGGTGAACACGCAGGTGGAGGCGGAAGCCGCTGCTGCGATCACTGTAGATACCACCGCAAAACCGGTCGCCGCCCAGCACGGCGAAGGGGTTGTTCTCCTGGTGGAGGACGAAGCGCCCGTACGGGCCTTTGCGTCCCGCGCGCTGCGGATGCGCGGCTATACGGTGCTTGAGGCGGAATCTGCCGAGGACGCATTGCGCACCCTGGAAGATCCGGGTCTTACCGTCGATGTCTTCGTCACGGATGTGGTGATGCCCGGCATGGACGGGCCCAGCTGGGTGCGTGAGGCATTGAAGACGCGTCCGGATACCCGCGTGGTCTTTGTCTCCGGCTATGCCGAAGGCGCCTTTGGCGAGGCCGAGCCATCGGTCCCGAATTCGGTGTTCCTGCCAAAACCCTTCTCGCTCAACCAGTTGACAGAAACCGTTCACGAACAGCTGCACTAAGCATCTTCACGGGCTCTCGAGCGGTGTTGCTGTGCTCCGTGTGATGGCGATCATGAACGTGTCAGCTCAGACTGGCATAAAGTGAGAACTCATCCGCACGTTTGCGTCTGACAACCTCTAGCGCAGCACTGCTGGGGGCCAGATCGCCCGGCGGGCTGACATTCAGCCGGGGCAGGTTGATGTCAGTCTGGAGCCTCTCCTGAAGAAACCCATGGAGCGCGTCTGGGTCCTCATAGCGGAACAAATGACTGACGGCGCAGCCATTGGGCTGGGCTTCCAGAAATTTTGCCTGACTGCCGACATCGGCGTGACGCGGCGGCTTTCCTTTGCAGGCATCCCGCAGAAAATCGTCAAAACTGATCCCCAGCGTACTGTTGGCATGGCCGCGCAGATCGTCGCGCTGCCGGAACCGATACCAGCTGCCCAGCCAACTGACCGGTTCACGCATGACCGCAACCAGCTCCATTTCGGCATCGCAAATCTTGGCCAGCATCGGGCGAATCCAGCGATTGTAGCGGTAGACAGGGGCGTGTTTCAGCTGTGGCGGGTTCGCAAAGACCATATCGGCGCGGGCGCTCAGCGCCGCCTGATAGGCCGTGGTGCCGGTTTTGGGCACGCTCAGCAGTGCCAGTCGTTCCTTGAAAAAGATCAGCATAGCGTGAAAAATCCGCGGCTAAGACGAAGGGTCTTCCTTGGATAACACTCTCTTAACCCTCTTGGCCACCAGATCAGGGCAGGAGTGGCCACGTCAGATTTTCATTGCAATGTTCTCCTTTTGATCTCATATAGAACAAGAGGCGAACAAAGCAGTGATTGCCGCCCGCTCGCGGGTGTGACACATAGAAAGGGACAAGGGACTATGGCGGATCTTTTGACCATGAAAGACAATAAGAAGAGCGGCGACAAACAAAAGGCGCTTGATAGCGCTCTGGCGCAGATTGAGCGGCAGTTCGGCAAGGGCTCCATTATGAAGCTCGGCGACGGCAACCCCTTGAACGAGATCGAGGCGTCGTCGACCGGATCGTTGGGGCTGGATATTGCCCTTGGCATCGGCGGTTTGCCGATGGGGCGGATCGTCGAAATCTACGGCCCTGAAAGCTCGGGCAAGACCACGCTGACCCTGCATTGTATTGCAGAGCAGCAGAAGAAAGGTGGCGTTTGCGCCTTTGTGGATGCGGAACATGCGCTTGATCCGCAATATGCGGCCAAGCTGGGTGTCGATCTGGACGAGCTGCTGATTTCACAGCCCGATACCGGTGAGCAGGCGCTGGAGATCACTGATACGCTGGTGCGTTCCGGCGCAGTGAATATGGTGATCGTGGACTCCGTTGCAGCCCTCACACCAAAGTCGGAGCTGGAAGGCGACATGGGCGACAGCAATGTCGGCGTGCAGGCCCGTTTGATGAGCCAGGCCATGCGCAAACTGACCGGCTCCATCAGCCGTTCCAACTGCATGGTGATTTTCATCAACCAGATCCGGATGAAGATTGGCGTCATGTTCGGCTCGCCCGAAACCACCACAGGCGGCAACGCGTTGAAATTCTACTCCTCCGTCCGTCTGGATATCCGCCGCATTGGCGCGATCAAGGATCGGGACGAGGTTGTCGGCAACGCAACCCGCGTGAAGGTCGTGAAGAACAAGGTGGCCCCACCGTTCAAACAGGTGGAATTCGACATCATGTATGGTGAAGGCATCTCCAAGATGGGCGAACTGCTGGATCTGGGTGTGGCCGCAGGTGTTGTCGCGAAATCCGGGGCCTGGTTCTCCTACGGGGATGAGCGTATCGGGCAGGGGCGTGAAAACGCCAAAACCTATCTGCGCGAAAACGCCCATATCGCCTTTGATATCGAAGATAAGATCCGCGCGGCTCATGGGCTTGAGTTTGACCGGCCGGAAGGCGCGGATGATGACATCCTGGAAGCCTGACGACAGGGGCGCAGGTCGCCCGGTCACGTGCCATGGATGCGGCAGTGCCCGTTCATAAGCACAGATGACGCCGGAAGAATCTGATCAAAACAGGGCGCGGACCTCTCCGCGCCCTTTTTCATGTCGGCTTTCCGCACCGCAGCGCTGGACAGGCTCTCTGGGGGCGGATACATCTTCCCGAACCGCTGAGACAGCCAGCCGAGAGATCCCGATTATGCCGACGCTCAATGATATCCGCTCTACCTTTCTGAACTACTTTGCCAAGCAGGGGCACGAGGTCGTGTCCTCCAGCCCGCTGGTGCCGCGCAATGACCCGACCCTGATGTTTGCCAACTCTGGCATGGTTCAGTTTAAAAACTGTTTTACCGGGGTTGAAACCCGCGACTACAAACGCGCGACGACCTCGCAGAAATGTGTGCGGGCAGGCGGCAAGCACAACGACCTCGACAATGTCGGCTATACCGCGCGTCACCATACGTTCTTTGAAATGCTGGGGAATTTCTCCTTTGGCGACTACTTCAAGGAAGAGGCGATCACCTTTGCCTGGGAGCTGATCACCAAGGAATTTGGCATCGACAAGAACCGTCTGCTGACCACGGTGTATCACACCGATGACGAGGCGTTCGAGATCTGGAAGAAGGTCGGCGTGCCGGAAGACCGGATCATTCGCATCGATACTTCCGACAATTTCTGGCAGATGGGGCCGACTGGTCCCTGTGGGCCCTGCACCGAGATTTTCTATGATCACGGCGATCACATCTGGGGTGGCCCTCCGGGCAGCGCTGATGAAGATGGCGACCGGTTCATCGAGATCTGGAATGTCGTCTTCATGCAGAACGAGCAATTCGAAGACGGCACGATGAAGGCGCTCGACATGCAGTCGATCGACACTGGCATGGGGCTGGAACGGATCGGCGCACTGTTGCAGGGCAGCCATGACAACTACGACACCGACCTGTTCAAGGCGCTGATCGAGGCCTCGGCCGATGTGACCAATGTGGATCCCTATGGGGACCAGAACGTCCACCACCGGGTGATTGCGGACCACCTGCGGTCGACATCCTTCCTGATGGCCGATGGTGTGATGCCGTCAAACGATGGGCGCGGCTATGTGCTGCGCCGTATTATGCGCCGCGCGATGCGTCATGCGCATTTGCTGGGTGCCAAGGATCCGGTGATGCACCGTCTGGTCCCGGCGCTGGTGCAGCAGATGGGGGCAGCCTATCCCGAACTGGGTCGCGCACAGCCGATGATCGAAGAGACGCTGCATCAGGAAGAGACCCGTTTCAAGCAGACGCTGGATCGTGGCCTGAAACTGCTGGATGACGAGCTGGCCGGTCTGGATGAGGGCGCACCGCTGCCCGGTGCTGCGGCGTTCAAACTGTATGACACTTTCGGCTTCCCGCTGGATCTGACCCAGGACGCCTTGCGCGAAAAGGGCCGGACCGTGGACACCGACGGGTTCGACAGCGCTATGGCGGAGCAGAAGGCCAAGGCGCGGGCGGCATGGTCCGGGTCGGGTGAATCTGCGGATAGCACCATCTGGTTTGATGTTGCCGATCAGGCGGGCACCACTGATTTCCTTGGCTATGAGACCGAGGCGGCTGAAGGTCAGATCATGGCGCTTGTGGTTGATGGCGCTCAGGTTGCCGAAGCCGGGGCCGGCACTGACGTGCAGGTGGTTCTGAACCAGACGCCGTTCTATGCGGAGTCCGGTGGCCAGGTCGGCGACAGCGGTGAGATCCGTGTCGAGGGTGGCGTGGTTCGGGTGACGGACACCAAGAAAGCCGCTGGCGTGTTCATCCACTTTGGCAAGGTCGAAAGCGGCCTGATCACCAAAGGTGCCGCAGCCCAGTTGGAGGTCGATCACATCCGCCGTAGCGCCATTCGCGCCAACCATTCGGCCACGCACCTGCTACATGAGGCTCTGCGCGAGGCGCTGGGGGATCATGTGGCGCAGCGCGGTTCGCTCAATGCGGATGACCGGCTGCGGTTCGACTTCAGCCACAACAAGGCGCTGAGCGCGGAAGAACTGCGCCGGGTGGCCGTTGATGTGAACCGGTTTATTCGCCAGAACACTGCGGTCGAAACCCGCATTATGACGCCGGATGATGCCCGCGCCCTGGGCGCGCAGGCGCTGTTTGGTGAGAAATACGGCGATGAGGTGCGCGTCGTCTCCATGGGTGAGGCCGACACTGGCAAGGGACAGGATGGCACCACCTATTCCATCGAACTGTGCGGCGGCACCCATGTGCGCCAGACCGGAGATATCGGCACCTTTGTGATCCTGAGCGACAGTGCCTCCTCCGCTGGGGTGCGTCGGATCGAGGCACTGACCGGTGCAGAGGCCTTTGCTCATCTGGACCGCGAGGCCCTGCGGATGGCGGAGGTCGCCAATAGTCTCAAGGCTCAGCCGGAGGAGGTCATGGACCGTCTCAAGGCGCTGATGGATGAACGCAAGGCGCTGCAGAACGAGGTGTCGCAGCTGAAACAGCAGGTTGCCATGGGCGGCGGCGCTGGTGGCGGATCCGAGACCAAAGAAATTGGTGGCAAGACCTTCCTCGGTCAGGCGCTGGAAGGTGTTTCGGGCAAGGATCTTCGCGGATTGATTGATGCCCATAAGCAGAAAATCGGCTCCGGTGTGATCCTGCTGATCGCCAATGACGGCGGCAAGGTGGCGGTGGCCGCAGGTGTCACGGATGATCTGACGGCAGAAGTGTCTGCGGTTGATGTCTTGAAAGCAGCCGTTCCGGCAGTCGGTGGCAAAGGCGGCGGTGGTCGTCCTGATATGGCGCAGGGCGGCGGCAAGGACTTCGCTGGCGCCGAGGAGGCGATCAAGGCAGCTGAGGCCCTGTTGGCTGTGTAAAACATCTGTTTGATCATCTGATCAAAAATGACTTGGTCTTTCCGGCAATTCCCGTAACCTGCCGGAAAGATCGTCAGACAAAGGAACGTCCCCGATGCCAGCACTCTGGATTGCACATGTCACCGTCACCGACGCAGACGCTTACGGCAAATACGCTGAATTGGCCGGCCCGGCGGTTGCCAAACATGGCGGTCAGTTCATCGCCCGTGGTGGCCGGTTTGTGCAGCTGGAAGGCAAGGAACGTCCGCGCAATGTCGTGGCAAAATTCCCCAGTGTCGATGCCGCGGTGGAGTGCTATAACAGCCCCGAATACCAAGAGGCGCTGAGCCATGCCCGGGACGCCTCCGAGCGGGAGTTGATGGTGGTTGAGATCAGCGAATAACAACTGATCAGCCTCTTGCAGATGTGATAAGAGCGGCCTTTGGCCGCTCTTATTCATTTGTCAAAGCGTTGTTAGCAGTGTGGCAGATCTCTCAATAGGGATTGCGGGGTGTGCGATCCTCAGACAGGGTCTGTTGCCGCCGCTCAACCAGCTGCTCTATCGCGTCGGCCAGGTGTTTTTCCTGAATATTATAGTCTCCGGCCGCAACCCGGATCTTATGTGCGGTGATCATCACATCCGTATGGGAGCACCCCATCGGGGGTTCAAATTTGTAGCAGGCGAGTTCGATCAGCAACCCCATCGGATCCTTGAAGTAGATCGAATCCATGAAGCCGCGATCCTTCGGACCGGAATGTCCGATGCCGCGCTCGTTGAGCCGTTCAACGGCCTGGGCAAAAGTGGCCTTTGAGACGTTGAAGGCCAGATGATGGACACAGCCAGGATCCATCGGCGTGCGACGACGGTCAGCCGTGCGGGTCTCATTGGTGAAGACGGTGATCAGGCGGCCATCGCCGGGGTCGAAGTAGAGATGCCCTTCGTCCGGGTCATCGAGATTGGGTTGGTCGAAGATGAACGGCATCCCCAGCACGCCCTCCCAGAACTCGATTGACGTCTGCCGGTCGGCACCGGTCAAGGTGATATGATGAACGCCCTGGACCTGTAGTTTGCGCATGCTGTCTTTCCCTTGGATGAACCCCTGTTTCTCGCAGGGTAGCACGCGGCAAACGGATAGCAAAAAGGCCGCCCTGAATTCTGGGCGGCCTCTGATATTTTCTGTATCAACTGTATCTTAAGCGTTGGCGCGGGCCATCCGCTTGCGCTCATGCGGGTCGAGGTAGCGCTTGCGCAGACGCACGGAGTTCGGGGTCACCTCCACCAACTCGTCATCGTCGATATAGGCAATCGCCTCTTCCAGAGAGAGCTTCATCGGCGTTGTCAGGCGCACCGCATCGTCGGTGCCGGAGGCACGAACGTTGGTCAGTTTCTTGCCTTTCAGCGGGTTCACCTCAAGATCATTGTCGCGGCTGTGCTCGCCAATGATCATGCCGGTGTAGACGTCTTCCTGCGCGCCGATCATCATCTTGCCGCGCTCTTCCAGGTTCCACAGGGCATAGGCGACCGAGGTGCCGTTTTCCATGGAAATCAGAACACCCGCGCGACGTCCAGGAATGGAGCCTTTGTGCGGGGTCCAGCCGTGGAACACGCGGTTCAGAACGCCGGTGCCGCGGGTGTCGGTCAGGAACTCACCGTGATAGCCGATCAGGCCACGAGAGGGGACATGCGCGATAATGCGGGTCTTGCCAACGCCTGCCGGTTTCATCTCGACCAGCTCACCCTTGCGGTGACCGGTCAGCTTCTCGATGACAACGCCGGAATATTCATCATCGACGTCGATGGTGGCTTCCTCAACCGGCTCCATGCGGACGCCGTCTTCTTCTTTGAACAGAACCTGCGGACGGGAGATCGACAGTTCAAAGCCTTCGCGGCGCATGTTCTCGATCAGAACACCCATCTGGAGTTCGCCGCGACCGGCAACCTCAAAGGCCTCGCCGCCGGGGGTGTCGGAGATCTGAATCGCGACGTTGGATTCGGCTTCCTTCATCAGACGATCGCGAATGACGCGGGACTGAACCTTCTTGCCATCGCGACCAGCCAGCGGGCTGTCATTGATGCCAAAGGTGACGGTGATGGTGGGCGGATCAATCGGCTGCGCGGGCAGGGCTTCACTGACTGAGGTATCTACCAGCGAATCCGCCACGGTGGCCTTGGTCATCCCCGCGATGGAGACGATATCGCCGGCTTCGGCGACGTCGATGGCCTGCTGGCCAAGACCACGGAAGGCCAGAACCTTGGTGCAGCGGAAGTTCTCGATCAGATCGCCTTCACGGCTCAGCGCTTTGAGGTTGTCGCCCGCCTTGAGCGTACCGGATTCAACACGGCCGGTCAGGATGCGACCCATGAAAGGGTCGGCGCCCAGTGTGGTGGCGAGCATGCGGAACGGCTCGTCTTTGTGCTCGATCTGCTTTGGCGCAGGGACGTGATCCACGATGAGGTCGAATAGGGCAGAGAGATCCTTGCGGGGACCGTCCAGCTCCATATCTGCCCAACCAGAGCGACCGGACGCATACATGGATGGGAAGTCCAGCTGGTCGTCATCCGCGCCAAGGTTGGCGAAGAGGTCAAAACACTGGTCCAGTGCGCGGTCTGGTTCGCCATCGGGTTTGTCGACTTTGTTCACGACCACGATCGGGCGCAGACCCAGTGCCAGCGCCTTGGAGGTCACGAATTTGGTCTGTGGCATCGGACCTTCAGCGGCGTCCACCAACAGGACAACACCGTCCACCATCGACAGGATCCGCTCAACCTCGCCGCCGAAATCGGCGTGGCCAGGGGTGTCGACGATATTGATCCGGGTGCCGTTCCACTCCACCGAAGTGGCCTTGGCCAGAATTGTGATGCCCCGCTCGCGTTCCAGATCGTTGCTGTCCATGGCGCGTTCCGCCACAGCCTGGTTTTCGCGGAAGGCGCCGGATTGTTTCAGAAGCTCGTCAACCAGGGTGGTTTTCCCGTGGTCCACGTGAGCAATGATCGCAATGTTGCGCAGGTCCATGACGTCAGCCTTTGTAAGGAAGTTGACGCGCGCATAGCGTGATAGGCCACCAAAGGCCAGAGGAAATACATCTTTTTGCCCGCGTGGCCCCAATCGAACCCGTGTTGTGGCGTTTGGCTGGCCATACGTGAGGACGTGATGATCGCTGTCAATGTCCGGTGGTGTTAGAAAACAAATGGATCACCAGGATGCCGGCCAGGATCAGCAACAATCCCAGAACAGCAGGCAGATCAAGCCGTTGTCCGAATACAACCCAGCCAATGATCGCGATGAGGAAAATGCCAAGGCCGGACCAGATCGCATAGACGATCCCCACAGGCATGTGCCGCAGGGTGAGCGCCATGAGGTAAAACGCCAACCCATAGCCAACCACTACGAGCAGTGACGGGCCAAGCCGGGTGAATTGCTGGCTGGCCTGCAAGGCGGTGGTGCCAATGGTTTCTGCGGCAACCGCAAGGACCAGATAGAGATAGTGAAGCGGCATGTTTAGACTTCCAGTGGGGATCTGCCTGCCCACGCAGCGCTTGGATCAGGCGCTGGTGTTTTCGGCAAACCAAGGGGCAACAGTGGCCCGGACATACTCCCAGACAGCAGGTGCGCCGCGGGCGACTTTCTGGCCAACACGCGCCTCCAGTTGAGCCAGAGTGACGTTATACTCTCGCCAGCTGCCGCCGCCGGACATCAGGTTCAGCAAGACCGGCTGCACGCGATCAATGGCCTTGGCGTAGATCGCTTCGGCGCTCTCTGCGGCTTCAAATTCCTCCCAGATGCTGCGGAAGGCCTGGCCCTGATCTTCTGGCAGAAGGGCGAAGATCCGTTCTGCAGCGGCCTGTTCACTTGCGGCGATGGCAGCGTGATCAGCCTCCGACAGGGTCGAATGGATCGGCACATCGCCTGCATCAATTTCGACAATGTCATGCAGCATCAGCATCTGCAGCACTTTGGCCATATCCACCGGCGCGTGGCTGTGTTGCGCCAGTACCCAAGCGTAAAGCATGATGTGCCAGCTGTGTTCGGCGGAATTCTCATGGCGGCTGCCGTCGCCGAGCGTGGTTGCGCGCAGAACGGTCTTCAACGCATCGACCTCATTGAGGAAGGCAAGGGGCGCGGTCAGCACATCCTGTGGATTGCCCCCCTCAAGCTTCGTGACCGCATGGGTGTAAACCTCAGGAAAGGCCTCTTTCAGTGCTGCGGCACGCCCGCCATAGAGGTTGCCACGGACCACCTCGATATGCGCTGCTGGCACATCCGCATTGTAAAGGGTCTGAAAGATTGGCTGACAGTGATCAATGCGCTTGGCCCATTGCGCGTCGGGCGTTGTGCTCGCTTCGAACTCGCGCCACAGACCATGCAGAAAGGCAGATTGATCCGCCGGAAGCAGCGAGAACAGCCGGGTCGCGGCAACCGCTTCGGCGCTGGCAACCGCCTCCCAGTCCACATCACCGTCAATCGGATGGTCGCCCGCATCAATCTCAACCAGATCATGCAACAGCAACATCTGCACCACCCGTTCAATCGAGACGTCAGCCGGTGCAAACGGGGCCAGGACCAGCGCATAAAGCGCCAGATGCCAGCTGTGTTCGGCGGAGTTTTCGCAGCGCGAGCCGTCCAGGATCAGGTTCTGACGATCCACGCGGCGCAGCTTGTCCGCCTCCAACAAAAAACGGAACTGGCTTTCAAGCCGCGTTGAGGTGTCAGTCATGGTCTGGAGCCTTGGATGCAATCTTAGCCTTGGCGGCGCTGATTTTGCTGTTGAGGAAGGCGCGCGCCTTACGCTCGGCAAGGCGCACCCGCATTTCAGTGAGGAAGGCTTCCTCAAGGGATTGAGACGCCGCCCCCAGAACTTGGCTCACCTCCATATAAAGGCGCTCTTCGCCGGTGGCGTCCTGTACCTTTAGCGTGTCGGCGGCCAGTTTTTGGGCCAGCGTCTCAATTGTGCCCATCAGCGGGAGCTTTCGGTGAGCCGCCGTTTGACGTAGTCGGAGACATTGTCGATCATTGGATCCATATGCGGATCCTGGAAGAAGTGATCAGCGCCTTCGACTTCGGTATGGGTGATGGTGATGCCCTTTTGCTCATGCAGTTTATTCACCAGGTTCACCGTATCCGCAGGCGGCGCCACGCGGTCGGCGGTCCCGTTGATGATCAGACCCGAGGACGGGCAGGGCGCCAGGAACGAGAAATCATACATATTGGCAGGCGGCGCGACCGAGATGAAACCGGTGATCTCAGGACGGCGCATCAACAACTGCATGCCGATCCAGGCCCCAAACGAGAAACCGGCAACCCAGCAGTGCTTGGAATTGTTGTTCATCGACTGCAGGTAATCCAGCGCCGATGCGGCATCGGACAATTCGCCAACGCCCTGATCATATTCGCCCTGCGATCGGCCAACGCCGCGGAAATTGAACCGCAGAACCGTAAAGCCCATGTTATAAAACGCATAATGCAGATTGTAGACGACCTTGTTGTTCATCGTTCCACCGAACTGCGGATGCGGATGCAGCACGATGGCGATGGGCGCGTCTTTTTCTTTTTGCGGGTGATAGCGGCCTTCCAGGCGGCCTTCGGGTCCGGGAAAAATGACCTCAGGCATGTGTGGGTGAATCCTACTCTTATTTTCGGGGATGCCGCCGGGAATACTTGACGAATTCCGTAGGGCACCTTAGAACGGTTCTAATTGGTGGCAGAGGCCAAGTTTCGCTGCCGTCCCGCTGAGATACGCATTGCAGCGTTCGAGGTCAATCTTTTCGCTGTGTCGTCAGGGTCTGAGGATTTGAAAATATGAAACTTTCGACCAAGGGGCGGTATGCGATGGTGGCCTTGGCGGATATCGCCTTGCAGCCGGAGGGCAGTTTGGTGGTGTTGGGGGATATCTCCAAACGTCAGGATATCTCGCTCCCGTACCTCGAACAGCTGTTTGTCAAACTGCGCCGCAGCGGTCTCGTGGTGTCGGTGCGTGGCCCCGGTGGGGGGTACAGGCTGGCACAACCGCCCTCGGACATCCGGGTGGTTGATGTGCTGAGTGCGGTGGATGAAACCGTTGATGCCATGCACAAGGGGGCCGGTGCCTCTGGCGGGCTATCAGGAAGCCGCGCGCAATCGCTGACCAACCGTCTATGGGAGGGGCTGAGCGCGCATGTGTATGTTTTCCTGCATCAGACGCGCCTGTCGGATGTGATCGAAAATGATCTGGTGCCCTGTCCGGCGGTTCCGACCTTGTTTTCCGTGGTCGATGACTGATCTGACCCGCAAATTTGGAAATCCATACCGGCGCTGGTGCGCTGTACCGACGAAATCAACGATCGCGTGCCTGCTCTGAGCGGCGGCGAGGGGTAAGAGCCAAGGACCAACACTGCAGATGTCGCGCGTCTATCTTGATCACAACGCTACCACGCCGCTTTGCGATGCTGCGAAGGCTGCGATGATCTCTGCCTTGGAGATTTGTGGAAACCCGTCTTCAGTGCATGCTGAGGGTCGGGCTGCCAAGGCGTTGGTTGAGAAGGCGCGGGCGCAGATCGCCTCGGCTTTTGGGGCGGATGGTGCTGATATCGTCTTTACCTCCGGGTCGACTGAGGGGGCTGCCTTGGCCATGAGTGGTCGCAACCTTCACGCCGCATCGGTTGAACATGACGCGGTAAGGTCTTGGGCTGTCGAAGATTTACAGGTTTCGCCTGAGGGCGATGTCCTTGTGAATGACCCGGCGACCTCTGCCCTGCAACTGGCCAATTCCGAAACGGGCATTATTCAGACGTTGCCGCAGGGGCTGGCGGTGACTGATGCGACACAGGCCTTTGGCAAGCTGCCCGTGGCCTTCAATTGGATGGGCGCAACCATGGCGCTGATTTCGGCACATAAGCTGGGCGGCCCCAAGGGGATCGGCGCGGTTGTTCTGAAACGCGGCACCAATCTGGCGGCGCAGATCAAAGGGGGCGGTCAGGAAATGGGCCGTCGGTCCGGCACCGAGAATGTTGTCGGGATCGCCGGCTTCGGCGCCGCTGCCGAAGCTGCGGTACAGGCGCTGGCCAATGGTGTGTGGGAGCAGGTTGCGATGCTGCGCGACACAATGGAAGCGGCCCTTGCAGCTGGCAGTCCCGATACTATTTTTGTTGGGACATCGGCATCACGCCTTCCCAACACCAGCTGTTTTGCGACCCCGGGCTGGAAGGGTGAAACCCAGGTCATGCAAATGGACCTTTCGGGTTTTGCGATCAGCGCAGGCAGTGCTTGCTCCAGCGGCAAGGTGCGCGCCAGCGCTGTGCTGACCGCCATGGGATATGACGAGTTAACCGCCCAGAGCGCCGTGCGCGTCTCGCTTGGGCCGGACACAACAGAAACGGATGTGCTGCGCTTTGCCGAAAGCTGGTGCGCCAAACAGAAGAAACATCGCGCCCGGGTGGCGTGAGTGCAGGAGATGACCATGACAGCATTGGATGATGTTCAGGTAAAAGAAGGCGTTGACCAGGAAACGGTTGATGCCGTCCGCGAGGTTGGCGGCGCCTACAAATACGGCTGGGAAACCGACATCGAGATGGAATACGCCCCCAAGGGCCTGACCACCGATATCGTCCGGCTGATTTCGGAGAAAAACGAAGAACCGGAATGGATGCTGAACTGGCGTTTGGAAGCCTATGACCGCTGGCTGCAGAAGGAAGAACCGACCTGGGCGATGGTCGACTATCCGGAAATCGATTTTCAGGACCAGTATTACTATGCGCGCCCCAAATCGATGGAGGTGAAGCCAAAGTCGCTGGATGAGGTCGATCCGAAGCTGCTGGCGACCTACGAAAAACTGGGTATCCCCCTGAAAGAACAGATGATTCTGGCCGGTGTCGAAGGCGCGGAGAATATGCCAGCTGAGGGCCGCAAGGTCGCGGTTGATGCGGTGTTCGACTCCGTGTCCGTTGGCACAACCTTCCAGGAAGAGTTGAAAAAAGCGGGCGTGATCTTCTGTTCGATCTCTGAGGCGATCCGAGAGCACCCCGAACTGGTGAAGAAGTACCTCGGTTCTGTCGTGCCGGTGTCCGACAACTTCTACGCAACGCTGAACTCGGCTGTGTTCTCGGACGGCTCGTTCGTTTATGTGCCGCCGGGCGTGCGCTGCCCGATGGAGCTGTCGACCTATTTCCGCATCAATGCGGAAAACACCGGCCAGTTTGAACGCACGCTGATCATCGCCGACAAAGGCAGCTATGTCAGCTACTTGGAAGGCTGTACTGCACCAGCGCGTGATATCGCCCAGCTGCACGCAGCCGTGGTGGAAATCATCATCGAAGAAGATGCCGAGGTGAAATATTCCACCGTTCAGAACTGGTATCCCGGTGATGAGAACGGTAAGGGCGGCATCTATAACTTCGTGACCAAACGCGCTGATTGCCGCGGAGATCGCTCCAAGGTGATGTGGACCCAAGTGGAAACCGGCTCTGCCGTCACCTGGAAATACCCCTCCTGCATCCTGCGCGGTGAGGAAAGCCAGGGCGAGTTCTACTCGATCGCGATTGCCAACAACATGCAGCAGGCCGACACCGGCACCAAGATGGTGCATCTGGGCAAAAACACCAAGTCGCGCATCGTCTCCAAGGGCATCAGCGCGGGCAAGGCGCAGAACACCTATCGCGGCCTGGTGTCGATGCACCCGAAGGCCAAGGACAGCCGCAACTACACCCAGTGCGACAGCCTGCTGATCGGTGACAAATGCGGGGCCCACACGGTTCCTTACATCGAGGTCAAGAACAACTCCTCCCGCGTGGAGCATGAGGCGACCACCTCCAAGGTGGACGACGACCAGCTGTTCTACTGCCGCCAGCGCGGCATGGACGAGGAAGAAGCGGTGGCCCTGGTGGTCAACGGCTTCTGCAAGGACGTGCTGCAAGCGCTGCCGATGGAGTTCGCCATGGAAGCGCAGCAGCTGGTTGCGATTTCGCTGGAAGGGTCTGTGGGGTAATGACAGGCCCCTGGGCATCAACGCATGGAGGTAAAGGCATGATCATCACAACCACACCAAACGTCGAAGGCTACCAGATATCCGACTACAAAGGCATCGTGGTGGGTGAAGCGATCATGGGCGCCAATGTTGTGCGCGATGTTTTTGCCTCCATCACCGATATCGTCGGTGGCCGCTCCGGCGCCTATGAAAGCAAGCTGCAGGACGCGCGTGAAACTGCGCTGGCAGAGCTGGAAGATCGCGCCCGCGCCAAAGGCGCCAACGCAGTTGTCGGCGTCGATCTGGATTACGAAGTGGTCGGCCAATCCATGCTTATGGTGTCGGCCAGCGGAACAGCCGTGGTGCTCGGCTAAAAAATTCGCCCCTCGGGGCACAGGAACAACCGGGGTTCGCCCCGAAGAGATATAAACGAGGAAAAAATGCTCGAAATCAAAAACCTGCACGTCAAACTTGAAGAAGAGGACAAGCAGATCCTCAAAGGCGTCAACCTCACCGTTGAAGCTGGCAAAGTGCATGCGATCATGGGGCCGAACGGTTCTGGCAAGTCGACACTGTCTTATGTGCTGTCTGGCCGCGACGGCTATGAGGTGACCGACGGTGAGGCCTCGCTGGCGGGCGAAGATCTGCTGGAGATGGAGCCGGAAGAGCGCGCCGCCGCAGGCGTCTTCCTGGCATTCCAATATCCGGTTGAGATCCCCGGTGTCGGCAACATGACCTTCCTGCGCACCGCAGTGAACGCGCAGCGCAAGGCCCGCGGCGAAGAAGAACTGAGCGCCTCTGACTTCCTGAAGGAGGTCCGCGCCAAGGCGAAGACGCTGAAGATCGACGCCGATATGCTGAAGCGTCCGGTCAATGTCGGCTTCTCCGGTGGTGAGAAAAAGCGTAACGAAATCCTGCAGATGGCGATGCTGGAGCCGAAAATGTGCATCCTTGATGAGACCGATTCCGGTCTGGACGTGGATGCAATGAAACTGGTTTCCGAAGGCGTGAATGCCCTGCGCGACGAAGGCCGCGGTTTCCTCGTCATCACCCACTATCAGCGCCTGTTGGACCACATCAAACCCGACGTGGTTCACATCATGGCAGATGGTCGCATCGTGAAAACTGGTGGTCCTGAGCTGGCGTTGGAAGTCGAGAACAACGGCTATGCCGACATTCTGGCAGAGGGTGTGTAAATGGCGCTTGCTGACAGAAAACAAAGCGAAACAGAGGCGCGTCTGGCCACGCTGACCATGCCGGAGGGCGGCTGTCTGGCGGAGGCGCGCAAAGCCGCGCTGTCCCGCGTACAGACGCTGGGGCTGCCCGGCCGTCGCGATGAATATTGGAAATACACTCGGCCCGATACGCTGACCGCAGCGGAGGCACCAACCGCCGCCGTTTTTGATGCAGGCGAGCCTCCGATGTTCAGCGAATTTGATCGCATCAAGATCGTGTTTGTCGATGGTGTTTTTGACGCTGATGCCTCGGATGAACTGGCGCTGGAAGGGATCAGCATTGATCGCATTGCTGATATCTGCGCCAAAGATATCCATTGGGCCAAGGACTTGTACGGTGTTCTTGAAGCGCGCGGTCAAACCCCTGTCGCACGCCCGCTGGCGGCTTTGAATACTGCATTTGCGCAGGATGGTGTCGCGATCCGCGTCACCGGGACGCCTTCGAAACCGGTCAGCTTGATCTATCGCCACGCATCAGAGGACTCGGATGCGATTCTGCACCACGTGATCCGTGTTGAGAGCGGGGCCACCGCGACCATTCTGGAAAACGGGCCTGCGGCCTCGCGGTTCAACAAGTGCATGGAAATTGACGTTGCCGACGGCGGTTCCCTGCATCTGGTGCGCGCGCAGGGTCGTGACCACGAGCGTCGCGCGGCAACACATCTGTTTGCGCGTCTTGGCACTGAATCTGTGTTCAAATCCTTCACCCTGACCGTGAATGGCGTGCTGACCCGGAATGAGGCGGTGATCGAGCTAATCGGCGATGATGCCGTGGCCCATATTGCTGGTGCGTGCGTTGGCGATGGTGATTTCCATCACGATGACACCGTGTTCATCACCCATGATGCCGTGAACTGTGAGAGCCGTCAGGTCTTCAAGAAGGTGCTGCGCAATGGCGCGACTGGAGTATTCCAGGGCAAGATCCTGGTGAAGGAAGGCGCGCAAAAGACTGACGGATATCAGATTTCCCAGTCTTTGTTGCTGGACGATGACAGCCAGTTCCTCGCCAAGCCTGAGCTGGAAATCTATGCCGATGACGTGGCTTGTTCGCATGGCTCCACGTCCGGTGCGATTGACGAAGAAGGGCTGTTCTATCTGCGTTCCCGTGGTGTGCCGCATGCCGAAGCGACCGATCTCATGACGCTTGCGTTTCTCGCCGAGGCGGTGGACGAGATTGAGGACGCTGATATTGCGGCGAACGTTGTGGACCGGCTGGAAGGCTGGTTGGCCCGGCGCCGCTGATGTCCGTCAGTCAGGACATTGTTGCCACCTACAAGGGGCCGCGCAGAGTTTTTGCGCGGCGTCTTGCCATGGGGCTGCATGAAGACCGGCTGCTTGCCATTCTGATGGCTGGCTGCGCTATCGCGTTCATTGCGCAGATGCCTGTGCGGGCGCGGGAGGCACATCTGACCGGGCAGGAGTTGAACATGCTGCTGGGCGGATCGCTGCTTGCATTGCTGTTCATGGCGCCGCTGCTGCTATATGCGCTGGCGTTTCTGGCCCATGGGCTGGCCCAGTTGGTCGGCGGCTCAGGCGGTAGCGCTCAGGCCCGTCTGGCGCTGTTCTGGGCCTTTCTGGCGGCCAGCCCGCTGATGCTGCTAAACGGGCTCGTGGCTGGGTTTATCGGGTCGGGGCTTGAATTGACTCTGGTCGGCGGGATCTGGTTCCTGCTGTTTCTTTGGTTCTGGGTCAGCGGTATGGCTCAGGCGTACTGGGGTGAAAAATGATACCCTACCAGACACTTGCAAGCCTGACCTTCAGCGCGCCGACCGCCGCGGCGCGGGTGCTTCTGTCGGTAGACTGGCCCCGTCAGGCACTTGTTCTGGCGCTGTTGCTGACGGCCGTGCTGAACACGCTGGTGCTTGAAGTCGCGGATGCGATTTTACCGGGTAATAGCAGTCTCCTGCCAAGCCTGTCCCCGCTGCCCTATGCCGGTGCGGTTTTCGTCCTGCATCTTTGCATTACTGCGCTTCTGACTTGGACCGGTCGCTGGATCGGCGGTCAGGCGCGTTTTGTTGAAATACTTGCGGTCAACGTCTGGCTGAATGCGGTACAGATAGCTCTTTTGATTGCCGTGATACTGCTGCATCTGATCCTGCCGCTGGCCGCCTCCTTGATTGCTCTGGTGGCAAATTTCGTCATGCTGGCGATCTTTCTGAAGTTCATCAAAGAAGCACATCAGTTTACATCAGTCTGGCGGGCCATCGGCTCGGTTCTGATGTCGGCGATATTGATCGTCATCCTTCTCTCTCTGCTTTTGGGGGCCCATGCCCCGGCACTATTGGGACTTCCCGACCATGTATGATGTCCAAAAAATTCGCGCCGATTTTCCGATCCTGTCCCGTCAGGTGAACGGCAAGCCGCTGACCTATCTGGACAACGGTGCGTCGGCGCAGAAACCTCAGGTGGTGATTGATGCAATTACCCGTGCATATTCAGAGGAATATTCTAACGTTCACAGAGGTTTGCACTATCTTTCTAACCTTGCGACTGAAAAATACGAAGGCGTGCGTGGCACGATCTCGCGTTTTCTGAATGCTGGGGATGAGAACACGATTGTGATGAACTCCGGTACCACTGAAGGCATCAACACCGTAGCCTATGGTTGGGCGATGCCCCAGCTGGAGGCCGGGGATGAGATCATTCTGAGCGTGATGGAGCACCACGCCAACATTGTGCCTTGGCATTTCTTGCGCGAGCGTCAGGGCGTGGTGCTGAAGTGGGTAGAGACCGCCGCTGACGGCAGTCTTGATCCGCAGGCGGTATTGGACGCCATCGGTCCCAAAACCAAGCTGATCGCAATTACCCAATGCTCCAATGTGTTGGGGACCATTGTGGATGTGAAAACCATTTGCCGTGAAGCGCGTGAACAGGGCGTTGCGGTATTGGTCGACGGCTCGCAGGGCGCGGTCCACATGCCAGTGAATGTACAGGATATCGGCTGTGATTTCTACGCGATCACCGGTCACAAACTCTACGGTCCGTCCTCATCAGGTGCGATCTACATTCGACCCGAACGAATGGCAGAGATGCGCCCCTTCATGGGCGGCGGCGATATGATCAAGGAAGTCGCCCGTGAGCAGGTGATCTACAATGATGCGCCGATGAAGTTCGAGGCCGGCACGCCGGGGATCGTACAGATGATCGGTCTGGGCGTGGCGCTTGAATATATGATGGACATCGGCATGGAGAATATCGCCGCCCATGAGACGGCCATCACGACCTATGCCAACGAGCGGTTAAGCGGTTTGAACTGGGTGAATATACAGGGGCAAGCTGCTGACAAAGCTGCGATTTTCAGCTTCACGCTTGAGGGCGCTGCCCATGCGCATGACATCTCCACCATCCTTGACAAAAAAGGCGTGGCTGTGCGCGCCGGTCAGCATTGTGCAGGGCCTCTGATGGACCACCTCGGCGTAGCTGCCACCTGTCGCGCTTCTTTCGGACTGTACAATACCAAGGAAGAGGTCGATGTGCTGATCGACGCGCTGGAGCTGGCGCATGAGTTGTTTGGCTAGCAAACTCGTGCAGCCGCGCCAATAGCAGCCGCGACCCTGGTCATCCTAGATGCTCCTCCGTCATTGCAGCGCCAGTTCTGCGTTGCTCTGACGGAATTCGCGGCGGGAGCCCGTGCGGTGGAATACTTGGAGAAGACGAGTAAGTTGGCGCAGCGGTCTTAACGCCCAGCTGCGGAGTGACTCTCGTGATAGATCTGGTACAGCGCACGCTCGTAATCTCTCGTCCATGCTTCGGTGTCAAACAGCGGCAGAGCAAACCTTTGTTCTCTCAGTTGGTGTTTAATCCGTGATATCTCGTCGGGATTTTTTGCCAGGCTCACAGCTTTGTCGATGAAAAGTTTTTCAGATTTCACAGACAGCTCTGGTAGATTCGCCGCACTCAGGACGCTGCTGGCAACACGGGCCGCAAACTGTTTGCCAGCCAGGGTCAGTATCGGAACACCGGCCCATAGGATGTCGGACGCGGTCGTATGGGCGTTGCAACTGAAACAATCAAGGCACAGGTCGACTTGCGAAATACGGTCTATGTGAGCGGCCTGCGGTAGCGCCCCACAAGGGATGATCCGATCCGGAGCGACGCCATGCGCCTCGGCCTTTTGAGCGACGACTTCAGCGATATCAGTATTGCCCATATAGAAGAGTAGCACCGAATCCGGAGCTCGTTTGAGTATCTTCATCCATGCGGCGAACTCTCGCGGGCCGACCTTGTAGGTGTTGTTGAGATTGGCGAAGACGAATTTATCCTGCGGGAGGTTGTAGTCTGCCCTGGTGTCGCGGACCTCGGGGACATGGCGGCAATTGCTATTGGGCTGATAGCAATTGGGCAATCTGAGAATGGTTTCGCTATAATATCGTTCCGAGCCCTCAGGGATCGTGACCTCGTCAGCGATCATATAGTCAATCATGTCCATGCCGGTGGTACCCGGAAACCCGAGAAACGAGACTTGAACCGGTGCAGCCCCATAGGCGAATATTTCTTGCTTTGAGGCGAAGGTATCCCCCTTGAGATCCACCGCGATATCAACTCTGTCGCGGATGGAAAGGTCGGCAGTCTCCTCAGGGGTCAGGTTCGAAACATCTCTGTAGTGGTCCGCGAAGTTGCGAACAAAGGCGCTTTCTTCGGACTGCTCCTTAGGGAGAAGATCATAAACATAAAATTCGAATTTGTCTCTGTCATGCGCCTTCAGCGCGCCGCGGAACAGATGCATTGTGGGATGTTCGAAGAAGTCGCTGGAAAAATACCCAATCCTGATCTTATTGCCGGGCTCATGAGGCGCAGGTTTGGCCCGTTTGGATTTGGGGGCACGCAGGCTTGCATTGTCAAGCTGGGCCTGAGGGTCATCGATATAAGTGAAAAGGGCTAGCGGGTCTGGACGATGGTTGGCCTGCTGCATCCTCTCAAGGCAGCGTCGTTCTTGCGCATCGTTCTTCCATGCCAGGAATTTGCGCCGAAGCCTCATGATCAAGGGCAGTGCAATTGGGCTGTTTTCATCAATCGCCAAAGCGGTTTCGAGGATCTTGAGAGCTTGCCTGTCAAACCCACCATCCTTCAGGCGAGAGCCCAGGGCGGCGATAAACACCGAGTTTGACGGAGCCAGGGATAGCGCCTTTTCCTGGAGTGCGATTGCTTCCTCAATGCGTCCGGTCCGAGAGGCGACGATCTCAGCCAGATAGTGATAGCTAAGTGCAGTCTCGCCCTCATGTATGAGGGAGCTGCGCATCATGGGTTCGGCCTCAGTGAAGTCGCGGTTTCGCATAAGCTGAACCGCGCCGGTATAGAGCGGGCAGTTAAATCCGTTTGGAAACGAAATGGACAAAATGAAACTCCGGATCAGCGTCGGCCCATTCTGACTTGAAATGTTTAATGACCGGTGAGGATCCGTGTGTGAAACGTCGGGTATTCCGGCATGTGTCACAGCCGCAAACTTGGAGACCCCAGCCGCAATCTCACGCGGGTTAGATCAGGAGTGGTCATGCTTTCAGGTAAAAGTGGCGGAGAGACAGGGATTCGAACCCTGGGAGACCGACCCAATTACCGACATCTTCGATTGTTGCAGCTAAGGTCGGTTTAGAGCACAATGCGCAGCCCGCTGCAGCTCGTAGGGACAGGCTTCTTAAACTGCCCGAGGAAAGTGCTTTGGGCATGTGGAATGCCTACAGCTACTCATCCAGAACCGCCAAAGCCAAAGAAGCAATCTTCTGAAAGCCTTTCCGTCCGGCAATTTCATATCCCTGAATGGCATATGCCCTGCGCTTTGCCTTGAAATCCTCCGCAGTGTCCTGCGCCAGTTTGTACGCTTCCTCAAGCTCGCTTCTACCCACTTCATATGCTGTGCATGCTAATCTCATCTCGAAGATCGTGGCCCGCCCAAATTCTGCGGCAAGAATGGCAGGTGTTCTGCCGGCGAAAGTTTGAAGCGCCGGGTTCGCGCCAGCGGCAAGAAGAATTTCAAAACATCGATCAGCTCCGACTCTGGCAGCTGAATGCAACGCCGTACGACCAAGCACGTCTTGGGCATCGATATCCACATGGCGGTCAACGAGTGCTTTGACCATGTTCGCATCTTTTCGCTCGGCCGCCAGCATCAGCGCAGTCTGTTTCAAATAGTCTCGCGCATCCAAGACGTCTGTGGCCAGCAATCTGACCAGCTTCAAATGCGTTGCGGCCATGGAGTTGGCCAATTCAGAGGGTTCTTCGGGGATCCCGGAATAGGTTGGCATTCGCCACATCACACGCACGACATCCGGCACCATTTTTGATGTCACAGTGACGAACGTGTCGCCGCGCACATCTCGCAACTTGCGCTTCAGCTGGCCGCCAAACTTCTTTTTGAAGGCACGCACCTCCACCTCTGAAGCGCCGGAGAAAAGCAATCCTGCGTATGCGCGAATGATCTCGGAATTTTCTTGAATCGGCGCCTCGATTTCCACCCCTTCATACGGGTGAACAATGTCGCCCCAGAACCAAGCCGCGTGATCGGCGGCAGCCAACCGCATTGAATAATCGATCGGGCTTTCTCCGAGTCTCCAGTGAGCCGCATCTTGAGGCTGGACTAATTTGCAAAGAATTCGAAAACTTCGTTCTGCACTGGCACGGTTGAACGCATCCTGAGCAACAGCCAGTGAGAAGTTTAGCTTTGCGATATCCAGTTTCAGTGGCCCGATGGACCGCGTCAAACAGAGTTCGAGAGCCTTTTCGGCATGCTGACGCGCTTCACCAAAATTGCCTGACGAAAGAGCATGTAGGGCGCTAAGATAGGCAATATCTGGTTCAAACTCAGCGATGCCGGGCAATTGTTGAAGCTTTGCCAAACCTGCAGCGACAGGGTGCTGACGACCGAGATCGCTGCCCCGCCAAGCCACCAGGATATTCTCGATGCCTTCCTGAGCTGTCTGACGCTGTCTTACTCGGTCTGCGTTAAATGTCATTAGCGCAGGCGATCTCAGCTTTGGATCACCAAAAATATCGGGGAGTTTTGCGTTAGAAGGCAAGGCACTAAATATCCCGCTTAGAAATTCTGCCACCTGCTCGGCTGCCAGAATCCTGCCAGAGCGATCCGGTGTAATCACACGAAATGGGCCTTCCTTTATCCACGATGGCAGCGCCTCAACGAACGCCAGATCGGCCAAAGCTGGGTTGGTAGGGGCTGTAGCAACAGTGGCCTCGTGGCTCCATCTGAAGAGCTCGATCAATTGCAACGCCTTGTTGCGCATAGGATCCGCGTCGGTTGGCGCGACACCCGGCGTCAAGCAACCAACGAGATCCTTGTAGGCTTGCTCGATCGCACGCGCCCAAAGCAACAATGAGCGCAGCTGTGAAGTCGACAGATGAGCTTCGTCTGAGCTCTTATATGAAAATTGGTGATCGTCACCAAACCACTCCACAATCTTGGCAATTGCTGGCGTCGTCCGGCCTGACTTCCAATTGTCGAGGGTACGTCGTCTTTCGTCGTCGTATTCCCCCCAAAGCCGATCTAATGGGCCGTCAATTTGCTCTAACCACCATGACAGCATTGTCTCGACTGGCAAAATCAAACGATCTGGGTTCGCGGGATCTTGATGCGGCAGGAACCAAAGATCGCCTTCGGGCATCTGAGGCAAAAGCGCCTCATCCTGGCACCAAAAACCCCAAGTTCTGCCCAGGGCAGGCACAACGTCGAACGCAAGAAGCACCCAAAGCGCCTGCTGCGGAGTTGCCGAATATGTCCGAGTGTGAAGTTCCAGCGCATCCAGGGAGTTCCCGAGCCTTAAGACCTGTTCAACTGTATCGACCCATAGAGCTGACGCGTGCGTCTGACTCAACGACTGCCTAAGCAGATCAAGTAACCGAAGAGTTCGTTTAGTCCCTACCTCCAACCGCGTCTCCAAGCGTGCGTAGCGGCGGCGTTCTGCGTGTTGCCATTCGGGCGCGCAAAACAATGACACAGCGTAAAGGAGTGCGGAATGTGACGTCGGGAGTTGAGCTATCGGCTGAGTGTCGGCCACGGTCACACCCCAGCCTGTTGTCGGTGCAGCCTGGACAGTTCTGCCTTCACGTTCCTGAACGCCCGTCGATCACCCGGCGTTCGGGAGAATACCAGCCATCCGCGACCTGCCAAGAAAAGCTTGGCATGCTTCTTTCCAAGGACATAACGCGCCCCGGACTTCACTTCTGCTGCAATCAATTTGTTCAACTCTTTGTCTTTTGAATAATACAATTTGCACCTCGATAATGGGATGGCGGTACATCCACCATCCCAATCAGTTTTTTAGCAGCTTTTGTGGATGCTGCGCATGACTGGCCACAGGCTCTTTATTTCCCCTTAGGCGGATTGTTTCCGCGGCCAGAACCAGATCTATTTCCGGTGGTTGAAGGGCCGTTCGTCGGACGTGAGTTTGCCATTTTCTCTTCCTTTTCGTTGATCTATTTTCTGCCTCGCAACTGAATGTCGCTTGGCATGCGGAAGAGATAACCAAAGCTGCCCCCACCCGTGAGGAAATCAGGAATACAGTCGCAAAACTGATCGTGGAGCAGTAAATTAAGTGCCGTTCTCACCCACGCCTACAAGGGTCCGCAACGTTGCAGCTCAAGCGTGGCTGCGCTCCTTTCGCGGCGTGTTGCCCAGCAACACGGGTGGCAACGCACTGGCCGACGTATCGTTGAACAGGTGGGCGCGGCCTTGACGCGCGTCGATATCCACGATGAGGATGGCGTCAAATTCGTCTGGGGCAAGGGCAGCCACTCAAACCGTGTACCGTTCCAGACTGATCTGACTCGCAGCGTCCGCGACATCTCACGCGCTGAAATTGCCTGGCTGTACGACGCAAATGCCGAGGCGCTTGGTGAGAGCGACGATCCGGCTCGCGACCTATCACGTCTCGCGGGCATCAATCGCTTAACAGCCGATAGTCGAAACTATCTTGAAGCCTGTTTCGAATGGCGATTAGGAACAACTCTAATGGCAGGTGTTGACGCTTCATAGGCAATTCCACATCCCGATCTTTGATTTGCCAGAGCATAAGCATTCAAGAGCTACGGTGAACTCGACCCCGATATCAGACGCAAGATCTGCTTACATTCACTCGGCGAGGTCATCTGAAAGACCGCGGGGGCGCGATCCTGGTGTCGGCTGCAGTGGGAGTACATGGACGAGAGCCTTCAGCCCCCGCCAAATACTTCGCGTTATCGTTGATATCTGTGAGGATGAGGACCGTGAAATCAGAGATTTGATGGCCGCAGAGATCACGGTGGCTACCGTTTCAGAATTTGTCGCTCGCAGGCGTGCAGAAAAAGTGACCGTTGCCACTATCAACCGGGACTTGACTGCGTTCACCAATCTTATCGGATCGATCAAAAATCAGGGATGGATTGAGGAAAACCCAGTCTGGCTGTTTGAAAAGCAGGGAATGAAGGAAGTGTTGCCCGTCATTACTCTTCCGAGCAACATGGCCATTCAAAGGCTCGCAGCTCGGGCTCCAGGCACTTTGAACTACTTTCCCAAATTCCTCGACGTTACTGGCGGCCGTGTTACTGCGATGGCGATGCTGCCTTGGGCGGATGTTTCGGGGCTCGACAACCCAGTCGAAGGGAATGTCAAAGCAACGTTAAGAAATACAAAAGGGGAGAGGGTTCGCGCGATTGAGTTGCGGCAACAAGCAATCGACATCCTGTTGAAGATCCCTCGAACAAATGTCTCACCCTATATTTTCTGGAATTCTACCGAACACGGCTATTATAAGGACCCGTCGAACCTCTTCTGGGAATACGGACAAGAAACAGGGTTCGATGCCCGGCTGCATGATCTTCGGCACAAGTTCGCCATTGAACGCCTCAAGGAGGGTTGGTCCATCTATCGCGTTCAGAAATACATCGGCCATGGATCGGTGCTGACCACAGAGCGCTACTATCTCAGGTATCTTACCGCGGAAGAGAAGGCTCGAGTTTCCGCAGATGGCGATAACGGGTTTCGCTAAGAAATGCCCGGTGAAATGAAAAGGAGATCCCGCGATTGCGGGGTCCCCTTTTTTCATGCTCAGGGGGGCTGTCAGTCTTGAAAAAGGGGCATAGATACCGGCCTAAGGGGGCATAGTCGGCATACCCGGAAGCCACAAAAGGTGTCATAGTATGACACTACTGGCCCGAAACACAGGAAACAGATAAGGGTTTTCTTGGCCCTAAGTAGGGCGAATTTTGCAGCGATCTCAGGGGGATAGTGGCGGAGAGACAGGGATTCGAACCCTGGGAACCCGTGAAGGCTCAACGGTTTTCGAGACCGCCCCGTTCGACCACTCCGGCACCTCTCCGCGGGGGGTGAAAGGGCGTTTAAAGTGGAATTCGCAGGCGCGCAAGAGGGGATTTAGCGCATTGAGCAGGAAAATGGATTTTTCATTGTCTTGCGCCAGAAAACGCTTAGGTTTTGGATTATGATACAGCTTATGTCGTTCCGAACCCGCGTGATGCAAACGCTCCTGAGCCTTGTTCTTGCATCATTATTCGCAATCACTGCTGCACAGGGCGCGGAGCGGGACAAGGTGATCGCCTTTCTTGAAACCACCGGGTTTGATGTGGCTCTCGACAGTATAGCCCTGTCGGCGGAGATGGCGCCGGATATGCTGGGGGTGGATGCCGGAGATTTTGGCGCTGCCTGGGTGCGGTTGTCGCAGGATGTGTTTGACCGGCAGGACATGCGCGAGATTGCACTCGGTATACTGGAAGAAACGCTGGAGGAGGACGCGTTGGCCCACGCCGCGGAGTTTTACGCCAGCCCGCTGGGGGCGCGTTTGGTGCAGGCGGAGAATGCCTCTCATATGATTGAGGATGATGAGACCAAGCAGCAGGCAGGGCTGCGCATCATCTCCGACTTGGTGGCCGAGGGCAGTGAGCGCCCGCAGCTGTTCCAGCGCATGGGGCAGGCAATCGATGCCGATGGCACAGGTGTGAAGGCGGTGCAGGAAATCCAGTTTCGGTTCCTGATGGCGGCGAGCGCCGCCGGTGTGATCGATCTACAGCTGGACGCGGACGGGTTGCGCGCCTTTATGAAGGATCAGCAGGCCTCAACCCAGATGGCGCTGCAGGCTGCGAATATGGCCGCAAACGCCTATACCTATCAGGCCTTCAACAATGAGGAACTGGAAGCGTATATTGTGGCGTTGGAGCATCCGCTGATGCAGCGGGTATATGAGCTGCTCAATGCGGTGACATTTGAAATTACGGCCAACCGTTTCGAAGTGCTGGCCTACCGGCTGAAAGACCTAGAACCTGCGCAGGATCTCTAAAGCGAAAACTGCGCTACGACCGGTCCCGTTTCGGCTGCGTTAGGCGACACCCGCCTAGGGTTGACAGCTCCTCCGTTTCGCCGCATAAGCCCGCATCCCGGCCCGGATTCTCTGTGCCGGGGTTTATTTGTCATACGCCCCCACGGGGCGCGCTGTTCGAGGTGGCCTTCGGGTCGAAACGCTGGACGCATCCGATGCGAAAGGGACCGTAGGACGCGGGTAGAAAAGGAAAGACGCATATGTTTGCGGTCCTCAAAACCGGCGGCAAGCAGTACAAAGTTCAGGCCGGCGATATGCTGCGCGTGGAAAAATTGGCTGCTGATGCTGGCGAAACAATCCAGTTCAACGACGTCCTGATGCTCGGTGGTGATGCACCGGTTGTGGGTGCGCCCTTTGTTGACGGTGCTGCGGTTCAGGCCGAAGTCGTCGATCAGATCAAAGGCGAGAAGGTCATTCACTTTGTGAAGCGCCGTCGTAAGCACTCCTCCAAGCGCACCAAGGGTCACCGTCAGAAGCTGACTCTGGTCAAGATCACCGAGATCCTGGCCTCCGGCGCTGACAAGTCCGGCGTGAAAGCTGCCAGCGGTCAGGGCGATGCGCCTGCTGCCAAAGCCGCTCCGGCTGCAAAAAAGGCTGCGCCTGCTGCCTCCGGTGACAACCTCACCGAGCTGACAGGTGTTGGTCCCGCCGCTGCCAAGAAGCTGGAAGAAGCCGGTCTGACCAGCTTTGCCCAGATCGCGGCCTTGTCGGATGCTGACATTGCTGCTATCGACGCGGTCAAAGTGAAGCCCGAATGGGTTGAGCAGGCCAAAGAATTGGCTAAAGGCTAAGGAGATAGACAATGGCACATAAGAAAGCTGGTGGTTCCTCACGTAACGGCCGCGACTCAGCCGGTCGCCGCCTTGGCGTGAAACTCTATGGTGGCCAAGCGGCCATCTCTGGCAACATCATCGTACGTCAGCGCGGCACCAAGTTTTGGCCGGGCGAAGGCGTTGGCCTGGGCAAAGATCACACGATCTTTGCAACCACGGACGGTGCTGTGACCTTCCACAAAGGCCTCAAGGGCCGCACCTTTATTTCGGTTCTGCCAGTGGCGGAGGCCGCTGAATAAGCCGAACCTGAAAGGTAAGACACAATCAGGGGATCGGCGACATCGCCGGTCCCTTTTTTATTTTTGCCCCGGTGGCAGAACCTAACCAGTTCTCAACGGCTTTGCGTTAGGGCAGGGCGCAACAGTTTGTTAAGGCCCCGCGGTTTCATCCGGCAGCAAGATGAGTGTTGGTATTCTTCGAGAGGAGCAAGGGCATGAGTTTGGATCATAAAAGAGCAGAACAGCCCGTGATCGATGCAGGACGTTTTGTTCTGCGCCCATTGCGCAAATCTGATGAGGGGCTGATTGCCCATTATGTCAGCGATGAACGCGTTGCCCGCATGACGACCGCTATTCCACACCCGCTGCCGCCGGGCGCGATTGAGGCTTTTGTTGCCCGCGCCCTGGATGAGGACCGCGATGAAGATGTCTGGGCCATCGATGGCACCGCAGACGGTGGCGAGGAGCTGAAGGGCGTTATCAGCCTCAAGCGGCTTGACCGCGACCAGAGCGAAGTCGGCTATTGGATTGCCCCGGTGTTTTGGAACAATGGCCTTGCCTCAGACGCGTTGCGCGCTTTGGTCGAGACCAATCCGCAAGGGTGCAACGCGCTCTTTGCCAGTGCGTTTCAGGACAATCCGGCCTCCGCACGTGTGCTGACCCATTGCGGGTTTGAGTATCTTGGCGATGCCGAGACCTTCTCCGTGGCGCGCGATGCAACCGTGCCAACCTGGACCTACAGCCGAAAACTGTGATTGGCGCGCCGCGCGGTTTGCGTTAAGTCGGGGCAGCAAGCCCCGGCACCGTCGGTACGCCCCATCTTATCCCTGCGCCCCTGGCGGCAGGTCATCAGCAAGGAGCTGACATGAAATTCCTCGATCTGGCCAAAGTCTACATTCGCTCCGGCGCGGGCGGGAACGGCTGCGTCAGCTTTCGCCGTGAAAAATTTATGGAATATGGCGGTCCCGACGGTGGTGACGGTGGTCGCGGTGGTTCCGTCTGGGTTGAGGTGACCGAAGGGCTGAACACGCTGATCGACTTCCGCTATCAGCAGCATTTCTTCGCCAAGAATGGCCAGTCTGGCATGGGCCGTCAGCGCACCGGCAAAGATGGCGATGATATCGTCCTGCGGGTTCCTGTCGGTACCGAGATCATGGATGAGGATCAGGAGACTGTTCTGGCCGACCTCACCGAGGTGGGGGAGCGTTTCCTGCTGGCAAAAGGCGGCAATGGCGGCTTTGGCAACCTGCATTTCAAAAGCGCGACCAACCAGGCTCCGCGTCGGGCCAATTCCGGTCAGGACGGGATTGAGCGCACCATCTGGCTGCGCCTGAAGCTGATCGCCGACGTCGGTCTGCTGGGCCTGCCCAATGCGGGCAAATCCACCTTCCTATCCGCGACCTCCAACGCGCGGCCCAAAATCGCTGACTACCCGTTTACCACGTTGCATCCCAACCTCGGCGTTGTGGGCATTGATGGGGTTGAATTTGTGGTGGCTGATATTCCCGGTCTGATTGCCGGCGCTCATGAGGGGCGTGGCATTGGCGACCGGTTCCTGGGGCATGTGGAGCGCTGCGCGGTGCTCTTGCATCTGGTAGATGGCACCTCGGACACCATTGCTGAGGATTATCAAACCATCATCAATGAGCTGGAAGCCTATGGTGGTGAGCTGGCGGAGAAGCCCCGTATCACGGCGCTGAACAAGATCGACTCCCTTGATGATGAAGAGCGCGCCGAGGCCAAGGCCGCGCTGGAGGCTGCGGTCGGTGGACCTGTGTTCATGATGTCAGGTGTCAGCCGCGAAGGTCTGAACGAGGTGCTGCGGTCCATGCGGACCCAGATCGACGAAGATCGTCTGCGCCAGAAACCCCAAGAGGAGCAGGACACGTGGCAACCCTGACCAACGCCCAGCGTATCGTTGTCAAAATCGGGTCCGCCCTGTTGGTGGACCGGACAAGCGGTGCATTGCGGGCGGATTGGTTGCGGGCCTTGGCGGCGGATGTTGCCTGGCTGAAATCCATGGGCAAGGATGTGATCCTTGTCTCATCCGGCTCTATCGCGTTGGGGCGTCGGGTGCTGGGGTTGGCGGCACAGGAGTTGCCGCTGGAGCAGTCCCAGGCCGCGGCAGCCGTTGGTCAAATCCGGCTCGCAGGCGCCTATGAGGAGGCATTGGCCCCGCATGAGATCACCACCGCGCAAGTGCTGGTCACATTGGAAGACAGCGCCGACCGACGCCGCTATCTGAATTCCCGCGCCACGTTGGAGACGCTGATTGGCTTGGGCGTTGTGCCCATCGTTAATGAAAATGACACCATCGCCACCGATGAGATCCGCTATGGCGATAACGACCGGCTGGCGGCGCAGGTGGCGGTCACGGTTGGCGCCGATGCGCTCATCCTGCTGTCGGATGTTGATGGGTTCTACACAGCCAACCCGGCGTTGGATCCCACCGCCCGGCGCTATGACATCATCGACCAGATCACACCTGAGATTGAGGCGATGGCCGGCGATGGTGTTTCGGGCCTCTCCAAGGGCGGGATGATCACCAAGCTTCTGGCGGCCAAAATGGCAACGGCGGCGGGTTGTGCTATGGCGATTACCGAAGGTTCGCCTGATAATCCACTGAAGTTGCTTGAAAATGGTGCGGCCTCGACGTGGTTCGCCGCGCAGGATGATCCGCAGGTTGCACGCAAGCGCTGGATCGCGGCGATGAAGACACGCGGTGTGGTTTCTGTGGATGAAGGCGCGGCACGGGCACTCGGTTCCGGCAAGAGTCTATTGCCCGCTGGCATCCGACACATCGAAGGAGACTTTGGCCGCGGTGAGCCGCTGGCCATCCTGGGCCCAGACGGGCGAAAACTGGGGCAGGGGCTTAGCCGGTATACAGCCGAGGAGGCGTCTGCCATCAAAGGGTGCCAGTCGATCGAGATCGAGGCCATCCTTGGTTATGCGGGCCGCGCTGCTGTCATTCACCGTGATGATATGGCGCTGTAACCGTGATCCATGTTAGGGCTGACCCCGCCTGACCGCGAGATGTGTCAAAGAGGGTCTACAAAGGGTTTCAACCAATGAATGAGACGCAAGATATTGCTGCGCTGATGGCCGATATTGGCAAACGCGCAAAGCAGGCTGCCGCAAAGCTGGCGACAGCCACTGCTGAACGCAAAACGGCGGCGCTGAATGCGGCCGCGGATGCAGTTTGGGACACTCGTTCGGAGATCCTGTCGGCCAATGCCAAGGATCTTGATTTCGGTCGCAGTAAAGGGCTATCGCCCGCCATGATGGACCGGCTGTCGCTGGATGAGGACCGGATTTCGGGGATCGTCGCTGGGCTGCGCGCGGTTGCCGCACAACCCGACCCCGTGGGGGAGGTGTTGGCGGAGTGGTCACAGCCCTCTGGGTTGGACATTCAGCGGGTGCGCACTCCACTTGGGGTGATCGGCGTGATCTACGAAAGCCGCCCGAATGTGACAGCGGATGCCGGGGCGCTGTGCCTCAAATCCGGCAATGCGGTGATCCTGCGGGGCGGGTCGGAGAGTTTTCATTCCAGTCAGGCCATTCATGGCTGTTTGGCTGCGGGTCTGCGTGCCGCCAACCTGCCTGAGGACGCTGTTCAGCTGGTGCCGACGCGCGATCGCGCGGCTGTGCAGGAGCTGCTCACCATGACCGATACGGTTGATGTGATTGTTCCGCGTGGCGGTAAGGGGTTGGTGGGGCTAGTCCAGCGCGAGGCGCGGGTGCCGGTCTTTGCACATTTGGAGGGCATCGTGCACATCTACCTCGATAAAGATGCAGATCCGCAAAAGGCGCTGGAGATCGTTCTGAACGCAAAAACCCGCAGGACGGGCATCTGTGGCGCGGCAGAATGTCTGCTAATCCACCGTGATATTGCCGAGACAATCGGCCGGGATGTGCTGACGGCGCTGGCGACAGCAGGGGTGGAAATCCGGGCTGAGGCTGGCTTGCCGGGGCCGGATGGCATGACAGCCGCCACAAGCGCGGATTGGGGCTGCGAATATCTGGATGCGATTATCGCGGCCAAGCAGGTCGAGGATATCGACACCGCGATTGCCCATATCCGTGCCCATCATTCGCAGCACACCGATTGCATCATCACCGAAAACGATGGTGCTGTGGCGCAGTTCTTCGCTGAGCTGGATAGCGCGATCCTGATGCACAATGCTTCAACCCAGTTTGCCGATGGTGGTGAATTTGGCATGGGAGCGGAGATCGGCATTGCGACGGGCAAGATGCACGCACGTGGGCCTGTCGGGGCGGCGCAGTTGACCAGCTTCAAATATCTGGTGCGTGGCCATGGTGCCGTCCGCAACTAATTCCGGACCAGACTGACATTAAAAAAGCGCTGCAAGTGATTGCAGCGCTTTCATTATATCCAAGATTCAATCCAGCCTAGATATGGCCAGACTAGAAATGGCCAGCTTAGAAATGGACCGTGACGCGTTCCAGCGTCTGTTCCACACGGACGGTGCGGCCCAGATCTTTTGCCGCCTCGGGCAGCATCGCGAACTGAACCAGCGCGGGTGTGACGGTTGCCGAGGAGGTGCCGCCGCTGACGCGCGCCCAGAGATCATCATCAATATTCAGCTTGCTGCCCTCACCGATGACGGTCCATTTCCCGTCGGCACAGAGGATCTTGACGGTGCCGCCATAGGGCAGGCCGGTTTCCAGGCACAGCGCCGCGAGGAAGGCAAGCCGTACCTCCGTCCGGCTGGAGGCCTCCTGCGGGGCCCATTGATATTTCAACCGGCCCCCTTTGCCGATATCTTCGAGAACGGAGACCACTTCGGCCCGGCTAATCTGCTGATCGCTGGCCGCGCCAAAAGCAATCCGAAAGAACCGGATACGGGCATTGGCATTGGCCACGCTGTCGGAGATCAACTCCAGCTCGGGACCGGACATATCTCCAGACATTCCAAGCAGTTCCAGCCCGTTGTTGATCGCGCCGATCGGGCTGATCAGGTCGTGGCAAATGCGCGACCCTATCAAAGCCGCGAGATTAGCGTTATCTACTGACATATCTTTCCTCCGAAGTGGGCCCTCACACATGAACGACCTGAACGCTATACTTGCCCCTGGCATGTTCGTGACCCATCCCGACCACCCCGAGTGGGGCACCGGGCAGGTTCAGTCCAACGCTGCCGGCAAGATCACCGTGAATTTCCCCGATCAGGGTAAGGTGGTGTTCAACGGCGCTCAGGTGGCCCTTATTCCAGTCTTTGATCCGTCATAAGCGTTGATGAACGGTTAACGCCTGTTCACCAATTTGAACGAAACTTGCACATGCCGTGCCTTATAGGCTAGCTGCACGCAAGGCAAACCATTGTTGAGCAAGGTCATGGGCGGCAGTTCTCCTGCGTTTCAGGTCAAACTGGCACAGACATCAGCGGATTTACGCGCGGCGCAGGCGCTTCGGTACGACGTCTTTGTCAGCGAACTGGGCGGTGGTGGGGCTATGGTGGACCATGATGCCGGTTTGGAGCGGGATCATTTCGATGCGTTTTGTGACCACCTGCTGCTCTGGGATCTGGAGCGCAATGCGGTGGTGGGTGTCTATCGTCTGCTGCGGAGCGATCAGGCCCTGCGCGCGGGGCAATTCTATTCCGAGGGCGAATATGATCTCTCCAAACTGACAGCATCGGGTCGTAAGCTGTTGGAACTGGGGCGATCCTGCCTGCATCCGGATTACCGCGGTGGCACCGCCATGTTCCATCTGTGGTCCGCTTTGGCAGACTATGTGGCGGAACATGAGGTTGAAATCCTGTTTGGCGTTGCCAGCTTTCACGGGACCGATACCGCGCCGCTGGCCAATGCGCTGTCGATGCTCTACCACAATCATCTGGCACCTGAGGCGCTGCGCCCCGTCGCGCGGGAGTATCAATCGATGGATTTGATCGCAGTAGATGATTTGGACCGCCGACAGGCGATGCTGGAGACCCCAGCCCTGATCAAAGCCTATCTGCGCCTGGGGGGCTGCGTCGGAGATGGTGCGTTTGTTGATCATGCGTTCAACACAACGGATGTCTGCCTCGTGCTTGACACCGCGCGGATGAATGCGCGGCAAAAACGGATCTACGGCGCAGGGCGGAGCACCACATGAGCACTTGGGAGGGCGGTGACGCCGCAGCTCCGATAGAGATCAGCGCCACGGGCTGGATGCGGGTTGCCCTTCGCGGATTACTGCTGGGAGTGTTGGTTTTTGGCGGGTTGCTGATCCTGCTGTTGGCTCGTCTGGTTGAACGTCCGCTCTGCGGCTTGAATCGGCCGGTCACCCCCTTCATCACGCAATGGGTTTGCCGCAATGCATTCCGCGTCCTTGGTATGAGGTTTCGCACCAAGGGTGCCTTGATGACAAACCGCGGTGCGGTGGTGGCGAACCACACCTCGTGGCTGGATATTTTTGCCCTTAATGCGCGCAAACGGATCTATTTCGTCTCCAAGGCAGAGGTCGCTGGCTGGCCTGGTATCGGCTGGCTGGCGCGCGCAACCGGCACCGTTTTTATCAAGCGGGATGCAAGGGAGGCGCAAAAACAGACGGCCTTGTTTCAAAAACGTCTGCTTCTGGGGCATAAGCTGTTGTTCTTCCCGGAGGGGACATCGACGGACGGTTTGCGGGTCTTGCCGTTCAAAACCACGCTTTTTGCGGCGTTTTTCCACCCAGAACTGCGCGATCATATTTCGATCCAACCGGTGTCCGTCGTGTTTCTTCCGCCCGAAGGTGAAGAGCCACGTTTCTACGGTTGGTGGGGAGATATGGACTTTGGCCCGCATCTGTTGAAAACCCTTGCGGCGCGGCGTCAGGGCGAGGTTGTACTGCACTATCATGATCCGCTTCGGGTGTCCGACTATTCCGATCGCAAAGCATTGGCCGCCGCCTGCGAGGCGCGGGTCAGGGCGGGACATACTATGCTGCGGTCAGGTGGCGTGCTCGCAAACGGACAGGATGTCTCTGCGACCTAAGCGGCGCAGGGGAGAGCGGTCAGACTTTTGCTCTTGCGCATTCCACAGGGCTGGCATATACGCGCGCCATTCAATCCGCAGGTGGGGATTGGCCTGACCGGGGGAGACATCCCCGGCAGACCGCCGGTTGGAGCATCCGCTCTGAGACCCCCGCCGAGGCACGAAACCGGAAAAGGAAAATATACATGGCTCTTCCCGAGTTCTCCATGCGTCAGCTGCTTGAGGCAGGCGTACACTTTGGTCACCAAACCCAGCGCTGGAACCCGCGTATGTCGCCGTTCATCTACGGCTCGCGCAATGGCATCCACATTCTGGACCTGACCCAGACCGTTCCCATGCTCGACGCAGCTCTGAATGCTGTGCGTGACACCGTCGCAAAAGGCGGCCGCGTGCTGTTCGTCGGCACCAAGCGTCAGGCGGCTCAGCCGATCGCAGATGCTGCTGAGAAATCCGCTCAGTACTTCATGAACCACCGCTGGCTCGGCGGCACGCTGACCAACTGGAAAACCGTTTCCCAGTCGATCAACCGTCTGAAGGAAATCGACGAGAAAATGGCGTCCGGCGCCGAAGGCCTGACCAAGAAAGAGCGTCTGGGCATGGAGCGTGACCAGCTGAAACTGGAAGCGTCCCTCGGCGGTATCCGCGAGATGGGCGGCGTTCCTGATCTGCTGTTCGTCATCGACGTGAAAAAAGAAGCTCTGGCCATCGCCGAAGCCAACAAACTGGGCATCCCGGTTGTGGCCATCGTCGACACCAACTGCTCGCCCGATGGCGTCGATTACATCATCCCCGGCAACGACGACGCAGCCCGCGCAATTGCGCTCTACTGCGATCTGGTTGCGCGCGCAGCTCTGGACGGCATGTCCGCTCAGCTGGGTGCGGCAGGCGTTGATCTTGGCGCACTGGAAGACGCACCGGTTGAAGAAGCCGTTGCCGAAGAAGCTGCTGCCGAAGCCTGATCCGTCCCGTCACGGAACTGACATGAGGGGCAGGGTATCACCTGCCCCAAATCCGTTTTTGAATTGAGGAGAGCCTAAGATGGCAATTACTGCATCCATGGTTAAGGAACTGCGCGACAGCACCGGCGCAGGCATGATGGACGCCAAGAAGGCGTTGACCGAAACCAATGGCGACATGGAAGCCGCCGTTGACTGGCTGCGCACCAAGGGTCTGGCCAAAGCGGCCAAGAAATCCGGCCGTACCGCTGCCGAAGGCCTGGTCGCCGTGGTCGTTGAAGGCAACAAAGGTGTTGCTGTCGAAGTGAACTCGGAAACCGACTTTGTTGGCAAAAACGCTGAATTCCAGGAAATGGTCTCCGGCATCGCCAAGACAGCTCTGAACGTTGCTGACGTTGACGCGCTGCTGGCGGCTGACATGGGCGGCAAGACCGTTGCTGACACGCTGACCGACAAAATCGCCACCATTGGCGAGAACATGAACGTCCGCCGGATGGCGTCGCTCGAAGGTGACACCGTTGTGTCCTACGTGCACAACGCTGCGACTGCTGGCATGGGCAAGATCGGTGTTCTGGTTGCCATGAACGGTGGTGACGAAGCAATTGGCAAACAGGTAGCGATGCACATCGCCGCTGTGAACCCTGCCGCGCTGAGCGAAGCTGAGCTGGACGCCTCGGTTGTTGAGAAAGAAAAGCAGGTCCAGATGGACATCGCCCGCGAATCCGGCAAGCCGGAGCAGGTGATCGAGAAGATGATCGTCGGCCGGATGAAGAAATTCGTCGCCGAAGCAACCCTGCTGAACCAGCAGTTTGTTGTGAACCCTGACCTGACCGTTGAAGAAGCGGCCAAGGAAGCAGGCGCGACCATCACTGGTTTTGTTCGTCTGGAAGTGGGCGAAGGCATCGAAGTCGAAAAAGAAGACTTCGCTGCTGAGGTTGCCAAGGCCGCACAGGGCTAATCCTGTCCGAGCTTTGCTCTTGTGAATAATGGAAGGGCCAATGAAGCTGTTGCTTCATTGGCCTTTTCTTTTGGCGAAGCGCAGCTGCTTCGTTGGTTTGGGGCAACCTGAAAAGACTGCGCAGGCCAATAAATCAACCTGTACCGTTCTGATAGATATCTTGGATATAAAAGAGTTGAGGGGCGCTGCTGGTGTTGCAGAGCCCCTCTGAATATCCCGGCGCTGGCGCGGAACAATACACGCAGCGACCGGACAGGTTAGAGAGCCTTGAAATCCCAAGGGTCATGCCCTGCGCCGTCCCAGGCCAAAGCCCCACTCACGGAACGTTGTGAGCTTGCCGACAATTTACACATTCTGGAAGTAATGAATTCCATACCCAATTATGAATAATTATTTAATGCATTGTCGAGATCGTCATAAAACCAGTATTTGAAATATATCTTATGTGATTGCTTTAGGTGTCCATAACGTACATCTGGTTGTGTAAAGCAGCCTTGAGAACCGCATGAGCTGTCGTTTCAACGGCCAGGGACTCGCGCGCAAGACGTAGGTGTTTTTCGACGGTTGCAGGCGTCAACCCCATCAGCAACGCAATGTCTTGGGTGGTTTTGCCGTCGCCAACCCACTGTAATGCCTCGCGCTGACGTTTTGTCAGGCTGCGGTTTGGGGGATCATAGGGCATGGTCAGGATTTTCAGATGCGCGACATTGTTCATCAATATGATGTCATGCCCGTCCTTTGCCCAGATCTCGTCGATGTCATCCTGGCTCAGGCCTTCCTCGGCCGCCAGTGAAATCGCCCCTTTGAAGCGTTGGGAGGTTGAATAAAAACTGACCGTGTAACCAGCCCGCACGCCCATGGCCGTGTTGAAATCGATCACTTTTTGGGCTTGCGGTGTCAGTGTTTGCTGCTCCAGCTGTTGCTGCACCATCCGCCAGCTGCCGGCCCCTTCGTTGTTCAACGCCCATTGCAGCATGGGAGCGTCGAAATAGAGGCCGGAATTGACAAACCCCTGCACATACTCCGTGCAATGGTTGGAGAGAATGACGAAATCTTCCGGATCCCCAAGGGACGTCTTGGTCTTGTGGCGTGTATAGCCGTAGATCAACCGATCAAAGCGATAGGCTTTCATCTGTTTGACGTGTTCCAGCCACAGCTCCTCAAGCGTCCGTGCGCCGCACAGAAAATTGAGATAGGCCCGAAGTTTCATCCCGCAGTGTCTTTGTCCAGATGGGCGCGCAGCGCGTCCAGTGCCATGATATACCCCTGCGTGCCAAAGCCGCAGATCTGCCCCAGCGCTGCCCGCGCGAGATAAGAGCGGTGGCGAAAATCCTCACGTGCATGGATGTTTGAGAGGTGAACCTCAACCACTGGCAGCCCAATCGAGAAGATCGCATCCATCAACGCGATGGAGGTATGTGTATAGGCGCCTGCATTGAGGATCACGCCGCCGTAAACGCCCCGCGCTCGGTGCAACGCATCAAGCAGAGCCCCCTCATGATTCGACTGCTCGCAGCTCACGGAGAGACCGATGGACTGCCCGTGTTCGACACAACGCTGTTCGACCATGGCGAGCGTCTCGCGGCCATAGACTTCCGGTTGACGGGTGCCAAGCAGGTTGAGATTGGGGCCGTTCAAAACCAGGATGGTGTGCATGTTGGTATCCACTTGTTCTTATGATGCCCTGGCTGCGCGGGCCGTCAGTTTAACTGCTGCGACAGGAACTTACAGGCTGGTCATCAGCGTTTTGGGAACGCTCCGGAGCGATGTGCCGGCCGGAGACATTCAACTCCACGATTGGCGGTCAGCGTCCTGTAGTTGGCTCATATTGATATATCTTTCAGGATGATATGCAAGCCAGCTAACGCTAACGTTGTGCGGGTGTGCCTGTTTCACTCAGGCGTATTTGTCAGGATGATCTTTCCCAGCACGCTCCGGCTTTGCATCTCCGTCAGTGCGGTTGCCGCGTCGCTCATCGGGTAGGCCGCATGCACACGGGGCCGGATCTTGCCGCTGCGATAGAGCTCAAACAGCTCCTCCACATTGCGCAGGTGCTGCACTGGGTCGCGTTGCACGGCAGCGCCCCAAAAGACCCCAACAATCTGACAACCTTTCAGCAGGGGCAGGTTCATCGGGATCTTTGGGATGCCTGCCGCAAAGCCGATAACGAGATAGCGGCCCTGCCAGCCCATGGCGCGCAGCGCAGGCTCCGCATAAGGACCACCCACCGCATCATAGACCACATCCACACCCGCTTTCCCTGCCAGGGCTTTGATATTTTTACCAAAGCTGATCTGATCTTCCTTGTCCGGCGCATGGCCATAGATCACCGTGGCATCCGCGCCGATATCCTGGCAGAACGCTGCTTTTTCGGCGGAGGACACGGCAGCAATAACGCGCGCGCCCGCTGCTTTGGCCAGCTCTACCGCAGCAGATCCAACACCACCGGCGGCGCCGAGGACCAGCACGGTTTCGCCCGATTGTAGATTCGCGCGCTCCTTCAGGGCGTGATGCGATGTGCCATAGGTGAAGACAAACCCGGCGGCATCCAGATCGGACATTTGATCCGGGATCCGGATCGCACTGGCGGCTGGGATCGCGATATGGGTGGCAAAGCCGCCATAGCCTGTCAGCGCCAGAACCCGATCTCCGATCTTGTGGCCCTGAACCTCAGGACCAATGGCGATGATTTCTCCCGCGATCTCTCCGCCGGGCGCAAAGGGTCGGGGCGGTTTGATTTGATACAGATCCTGGATCATCAGCGTATCTGGGTAATTCACGCTGGCGGCATGGATTTTGACCAACACCTCCTGGGCCCCGGGTTGGGGGCAGTCCTGCGCGCTCCACTGCAGGGTTTCGGGGCCGCCCGGAGCGGTTGAGAGCATGGCGTGCATGGCTGAGTGTCCTGTCATGATGCCCAAGCGGGCCCGTTGTGACGTCAAGTCTTCTGTGTGGATCTTACGTTGTCAATGAAATTGCGAAATGCAATTCTGCTCTGCGATAGATCTGTTTTCTGGCCGGAAAGCGGCGTGAGATATGCTGGATAAAGGATTGGAAATGAAGGAAACTCGCCTCACATTGGGTGGGCAGCCTATGCCTGATGCCCTGCAGAGACTGCGCTTGCCGATGATCGGTGCGCCGCTGTTTATCATATCGGTGCCAGAGCTGGTCATTGCGCAATGCAAGGCCGGCATCGTGGGGTCCTTTCCCGCACTGAATGCGCGTGGGGCCGAGGGCGAACCACCGCTGCTGGAGGTCTGGCTGCAGCAGATCACCGAGGAATTGGACAGGCACAACCAAGACAACCCGGATCGCCCTGCGGCACCGTTTGCGGTAAACCAGATCGTGCATCGCTCCAATACGCGGTTGGAGCGCGATCTTGAGATTTGTCACCGCTGGAAGGTGCCGCTTTGGATCACGTCACTTGGGGCGCGGCCCGAGGTGAATGAGGCCGCCCATGGTTGCGGCGGCGTTGTGCTGCATGATGTGATCAACAACCGTTTTGCCCGGAAGGCGATTGAGAAAGGCGCCGACGGTTTGATCGCGGTCGCCGCCGGGGCAGGTGGCCATGCGGGTCAGCAATCTCCGCTTGCACTGATTAGCGAAATTCGCAGCTGGTTTAAGGGGCCACTTGCGCTGTCAGGCGCGGTTGCCAATGGTCCGTCGCTGCTTGCTGCGCGGGCGTTGGGGGCCGATTTCGGATATGTGGGCTCCCCGTTTATCGCCACGGAAGAGGCGAATGCACAGCAGGGCTACAAGCAGATGATTGTCGATAGCGCTGCGGATGACATTGTTTATTCATCATTGTTTACAGGGGTTTCTGGAAACTACCTGCGTGGGTCAATCCAGAACGCAGGACTTGATCCTGACAATCTGGAGAGTGCGGATGCAAGCGCGATGAATTTCGCTGGCGGGTCTTCCAAGCCCAAGGCCTGGAAGGAAATCTGGGGTTCTGGTCAGGGCATTGGTGCCATCAGGGATGTCCGCCCGGCGGGTGCGCTGGTGGATGAGATTGCCGCCAATTATGACGCTGCCGGGCGACGGTTGGCGGCTGAGTTCACATTGGCTGGGGCGCACTGATGGCATCGCAGACATCACCCGGAACCCCTGATGACAGCGGTATGGAGGATCCCCTAGCGCTCAATCTCGGAGCTGTGCAGCGGTACATGCAAGGGCGTCTGCCCGGGTTCGACACGGAGATCACCGCCCGAAAGTTTCAGAACGGCCAGTCAAACCCGACTTATCTGCTACAGACCGAGGCGGGCGCCTATGTTCTGCGACGCAAGCCGCCGGGCGTTCTGCTGAAATCTGCCCATGCGGTGGAGCGCGAGTTTCGCATGCAGATGGCGCTGCGGGACACTGGGGTTCCGGTCGCAAAGATGCATCATCTCTGTGAGGATGATGCCGTGATTGGATCATCTTTTTATGTTATGGAACATGTGGTTGGGAGAAACTTCTCAGATCCGACTTTGCCCGGTCTTCCCGCGAGTGATCGCGCTGCGGTGATGGATGAGATGAGCCGTGTTCTGGCGGCGCTGCACGATGTGGATGCCGCCACCGTCGGGCTGGCTGATTATGGGCCTGAGGGCAACTATTTTGAGCGTCAGCACGGTCGCTGGAGCAAGCAATACCGCTCCAGCGAGGTTGAAACCATCGCAGAGATGGACGAGTTGATCGCGGCACTGGGCGCACAGATGCCCGCTGATGACGCTCAGCGCGGGTTGGTACACGGCGACTACCGCATCGACAATATGATCTATGCAGCCGACGGGACAAACTGCCGGGCGGTTCTGGATTGGGAGCTGTCGACCATTGGCCACCCCTATGCAGACCTTGCCGGTGTCATCATGCAGTGGCAGATGCCACCCGGGCGTGAGGGGCGTGGGTTGGCCGGTGTCAATCGGCGCGATCTTGGTCTTCCATCGGATCAAGAATTTATCGCAAGCTATTGCCAACGCAGAAATTTACCAGGAGTCGAAAATTTCGGCTATTACCTCTCTTTCAGTTTCTTCCGGATGGGGGCAATCCTTCAGGGGGTGCGCAAAAGAGGGCTTGATGGCAACGCCTCAAACCCCGAACATGCGGCGCGCCTTGGTGCGTTTGTGCCGGACTTCGCGCGCGCCGGGCTGGCGGCCTTGTCCCGGAAATTTGACTGAAGCGCATCTGAGACGGGACCGGAGATGGACAGCGACAAGACGGCCACAGCGGATGGCGAAAAAGATCGAAATTTTGTCACCGCCCTGGCGCGGGGCCTCGATGTGTTGCGCGCGTTTCGCCGCAATGAGCTGGAGCTGACCAACACCGATCTGGCTGAACGCACGGGGCTGCCGAAACCAACCGTTTCGCGGCTAACCTATACGCTGTGCCAGCTGGGGTATCTGGTTCAGGACGGGCAGTCCGGCAATTACCGTTTGGGGGCAGGGGTGTTGCGTCTGGGCTATGGTGTCTTGGCCGGGATGGATATCAGCGACCGTGCATCGCAAATCCTCAGGGATCTGCGAAATGGCGAAAACTCATATATCACCAGTGCATTGGGTGAGGCACATCATGCGGATGTCATCTACATTGCAGTGCATCGCTCTCGCGAAGATGTCTCGTTGGCGGCGCATGTCGGGATGCGGTTGCCGCTGTTTTACTCCGCCGTGGGCCGCGCGATCCTTGCCGGTATGTCACCGGATCAACGGGCCGAAAGCCTTCGGATTGCGGACGCGCTTGAACCAGATGGAAGGCTCTCACGCCAGGACAGTCTGGGCCGGGCGCAGGACGAATATGCTGCCCGTGGCTTTTGTACCGGCTATGGTGATTGGCGGCCGGATGTGAACGGGATCGCGGTTCCGGTGGTGTCGCTGAACGGGATGCGCGTCTATGGGCTGAACGTTGGTGGCCCGTCCTTTCATGTAAGCCCGGATGTGCTTGAGACGGTCCATGCGGATCAGCTGATGTCTGCTGCAGAAACCCTGAGCATGCGACCGTAGCGGTAACGCTTTGCCAAAGCTGCGATGTTAGGTGTCATGCGTGGTTCTACGTAGGTCAAAATACTCGACCTTGCCGAACAAACTGCGCATGATAATCGAAACGGCTGGCAGCAGTGTCAGCGTCTAAGGGAAGACCCAGAAATGACTGAGAGCGATTGGCTGATCCGGCACGCACATGGCGACGGGGTTGTCGAAATCAAACTGGCGCGCGCACCGGTCAATGCGCTATCGCCAGAGTTCCTCATGGATTTCGCGGATGTTATCAATGAGATCGGCGAGGATCCTACTGTGCAGGCGCTGCTGCTGACCAGCGCCTTCAAGGTGTTTTCTGCAGGCCTTGACCTCAAGGTGGCGCGGGACTTGGATCTGGCCGGTCAGCGCGCCGCGGTGCGGGGGCTGAATGAGGCCTTTCTAGCGCTCTATGCCTGCCCGAAGCCGGTTGTCGCCGCCGTAAACGGCGCGGCAATAGCGGGTGGGCTGTTCTTTGTGCTTTGCAGTGATGTGCGGGTTGCCCAGGTGAAATCCAAGTTTGGTCTAGCAGAGGTGCAGGCCGGAGTTGATTTCCCCATTGCGCCATTGGAGATCGCCCGCGCGACGCTGAACCCGAATATCCAGCGACGGCTGATGATGACCGGGCAAACCATCGGTCCCATCGCTGCGCGGAACTTTAACATCGTGGATATCATTGCGGATGATGCGGAGGATCTGCTTGGCTATGCGCTGAAAGAAGCGCGCGCACTGGCAGAGCTGCCATCCGGAACCTATGCCGCGATCAAACAGCAGCTGCGCGGCGAAACAATTGCAAAGATCAGGTCCGCAATGGACGCAGAGGCTGAGGACCAGCCCTGGTTTACCGAAGAGACTGTCCCGGCGATGACCAAGATCATCGGCTAAACTGCCAGATCACCGACAACAGGAGCCCCCATGGACGCTGCGCGCCTTGAGCACATCAGGACATGGCAACACCGCTATGTGGATCAACGCAAATATGCCGGCAGTTCGCTGCTGATCAATCGCAATGGTGAAGAGCACTATTTCCACGCTGCGGGCCAGCGAAATATCGCGGAGGAACTGCCGTTCACCCGTGATACCGTGACGCGCATCTACTCAATGACCAAGCCGGTGACCTCGCTCGCGCTGATGCTGCTGTTGGAACGCGGCCTGGTCCATCTGGATATGCCTGTTTCTGAATTTCTTCCCGAATTCAAAGATATGCGCTGTCTTGTTGATGGTGCGACCGAGATTGCGCGGACCAAACCCTGTCGGTCGCCAACCCTGCATGAGCTGCTAACTCATACCAGTGGGCTGAGCTACCCGTTCAATCCCGGCATCCTGCCTGAAGAAATGTCGAAAACCGATTTGATGTTCAAACCCAGCCAGGGTGCCCTTGCGGCGCGGGTGGAGGAGTTGGCGGCACTGCCGTTGGCCTTTGAACCCGGCCAGCGGTGGGAATACTCCGTTGGTATCGACGTGATCGGCCGGGTGATTGAGGTCGTGACTGGAGAGAGCCTCGGCGCCATGCTGAAGCGGGAAATCTTTGACCCACTGGGCATGGACCGAACAGGTTTTCGCAGCTTGGAGATAACCGGTAACCTCTTGGCATCGCTCTATTCTCCGCTGAGCGGCGACGCGATGGCGCTGAATGACGCGCGACAGGGGGCTGACAGCCTGCGTCTGATTGATTCATACGACGACACCCCCTTCGACACCGCCGAGATGCACTCGGGCGGCGGCGGTCTTCTGAGTACGATCGACGATTATATGCGCTTTGCCGAGCTGATCCGGCTGCGGGGGTCATTGGGTAAGGATCATCTGATCAGCCCGCAGATCGTTGATTTCATGTGTCAAAACCATCTGCCCGGTGACATCGCATCCATGGGACCGCAAAGTTTTGCGGAGCAACCGATGGACGGGATGGGGTTTGGCCTTGGCGGTGCGGTTGTGCTGGATCCGGCCAGAGCGAGATGTCCCGGATCCGTTGGGGATTTCAGCTGGGGGGGTATGGCCTCGACCTTCTTCTGGGTTGATCCGATCCTAGACTTGAGTGTTGTCTTTTTTACGCAGCTCGCACCGTCTAGTTCTTATTCGTCGCGGGCGGAGCTGAAGGCGCTGGTCCATGGCGCCGTAACGCGTTAAGGCTGCTGTCCAGCCAGACGATCAGGGCAGGGCGGTTGACCGCAGCGGCCCGCCTGATGTCACATTAACAGGAACAGATAGATGCCTGATGCAGCTGAGATTTTGCTCAATTTACTTGATTTGGAAGAGCTTGATCGCAATCTCTATCGCGGTATTGGGTCCGGCGGCGAAACACCGACGCGGATCTACGGCGGCCAAGTGATCGCGCAGGCTTTGATGGCGGCTTATTCCACTGTTGAGGACAGGCTGTGCCATTCGCTGCATGCCTATTTCATCCGCCCCGGTGATCCGTCAAAACCAGTGATATACGCGGTTGATCCTGCGCGCGATGGTGGTAGCTTCACAACCCGACGTGTGACAGCTTTGCAAAACGGCAAACAAATCCTCAATTTGGCGGCGTCCTTCCACATTGAGGAACCGGGGTGGCAGCATCAACATGAGATCCCCGAGGTGAAGACGCCAGACGCATTGGTGTCCCGCGATGTTCTCCTGCGTCAGCTTGCCCCGAAACTGGACAGCCGTTTACGCGTCGAATTCACACGAGAGCGTCCGTTTGAGATTCGAGATGTTGAGCCACGCGATCCGATAAACCCGGATAAATGTAGCGATATCAATCATATGTGGATTAGAATGAAGGCGGCAAAGGGCGCCACGCCACAGCTGCAGCATGTGCTGATGGCCTATGTCTCCGACTACGGGTTATTGGGGTCAGCGCTGCGACCGCACGGTCTGAGTTTTGTGAAAGGTCAGGCCATGACGGCTAGCCTTGATCATGCGATGTGGTTCCACGCCCCGGTGCAATTTGACAACTGGCATCTTTACACGATGGACTCACCATTTGCCGGTGGCGGTCGCGGATTCAACCGTGGCTCAATCTTCACACAGGACGGCCAACTGGTTGCCAGTGTTGCACAGGAAGGGCTGATGCGCCCGATCGCCAAGTCCTGAACCACTGTGTAGTTGGGCCGAAAGCCCTGGAATCATTCAGTCAGCTGTTGGAGGGTCGAATTTGTCGCGCAGCCTCTGCATGCCAGTGATCCAGCGGTCATAGTCTGCGGCCTTGGCCTGAATATACCCTTCGACCTTCGCATGGGGCAGGACAAGAAATCGATTTTTTTCAATAGCCTCGATGCAACTTCTCGCAACATCCTCGGCTGAGATCATCCCGTCCACCGCCGCGGCGCTGTGCTCCATACCCTTGGTCATGGCGGTTTTCACCGCTTGCGGACAGGCCACGGAGACGCCGATCCCTTGATCGCCATGGGTGATCGCAAGCCACTCAGAAAAACCGACGGCGGCGTGTTTGCTCACCCCATAGCTCACAGCGCCAATCTGGTTCAACAATCCTGCCGCTGAGGCAATATTGAGAAAATGCCCGCCACCGCGCTTGATCATCCGCGGCACCAGATGCCGCGCGGCTGACACATGGGCCATCACGTTGATATCCCAGCTTTGCTGCCAGTCAGTGAGCGAGGTCTCAAGTCCACCGATCCGAAGGATCCCGGCATTGGAACAGAACACATCAATCGGCGCGATTTCATGCTCGATCACATCAATCATCGCAGCGATGGCGTGGTCCGATCCTACGTCCAGGGTATAGGCACGACCACCGATTTCATCCGCAGTGCGCTGCGCACCCAGTCTGTCCAAATCCGCGCAGATGATATGCTTGGGATTACACCCAGTCATTGCGATCGCCAACGCACGCCCGATACCTGTCGCGGCACCGGTGATGACAATTGTTTTGCCGTGCAGATCCATGTTGGCCTCAACTGATGAAATCGTTCTGTGATACTGTCTCGTGTACAAGCCAGACCTGCAACAGTGACGCTACATCATATAAATTACACATAATACTGATTACAGGTTAATTTGCGTAGTTTAGATCGGCCAAACGAAATACGCTCTTTTGCGCATTTACCTTTCATTTATTGAGGTTGATGCGTCTGGCAAAAACACCTCGGCGATCCTGCGGGATTTCACCTGCGCTTTGGGGCATTCGCATGGCTTGGCTGGCTTTAGCTGCCGCAGCGTGCATCTGTGCAGCAGGATTAACCTGTCATTCTGGCCATTTGATCGGACATGGCTCGCGCTCTTTTGCAATATCGCAGTTCGGCGGCGGTTCAGTGGTGATCTTGCGCCTTTTGCGGAACTCTCTGTACGGAACGGTCATTCCACGACCGGTGTTGCGTCAGATCATGAGGGCATTAACCCTGCCGCTTCGTTTGCCTTCTGCGCGCCAATGAATACACGAAGATTCAGATTTATCCCCTTAACTACTTTCCGCCAAAGGGAGCAGAAAATCTCGTCTGATCCACCTGCCTCTCCTTGCGTCGCTGTGGGTACGGCCACGTTTTGCAAAATTGCAATTCAGATTTGCACAAATGCGGGGCGTGTCAGGAGTGTTAACCCTACATCGGTTTACACCTCGGTTACGATCTTAACAAAAAATCGCACCCTTGTCTGGCAACGGTGCGATTTTTAATGGTTTTATTGATCAGTTGTAGCTGTCGGTTGCGCTTAGAAAAAGGCCTGCAGACCTGTCTGTGCGCGCCCGAGGATCAGCGCGTGAACATCATGAGTCCCCTCATAAGTGTTCACAGTTTCCAGGTTGACCATGTGCCGGATGACGCCGAACTCCAGGCTGATGCCATTTCCGCCGTGCATGTCGCGGGCATTCCGTGCGATCTCCAGCGCCTTGCCGCAGTTGTTGCGCTTGACGATGGAAATCATTTCCGGCGCGGCGTTGGCGTCATCCATCAGACGCCCCACGCGCAAGGAGGCCTGCAGGCCAAGCGTGATTTCGGTCTGCATATTGGCCAGTTTCAGCTGGAACAACTGGGTGTTGGCCAAGGGGCGACCGAACTGTTTGCGATCCAACCCATATTGACGGGCGGCGTGCCAGCAAGCCTCTGCGGCGCCCATCGCGCCCCAGCTGATGCCATAGCGCGCGCGGTTCAGGCAGCCGAACGGGCCTTTCAAACCTTCCACATGGGGCAGCAGCGCGTCGTCGCCAACCTCGACGCCATCCATGACGATTTCACCGGTGATGGAGGCACGTAGCGACGCCTTATTGGCGATTTTTGGTGCGGACAGGCCCTTCATCCCTTTTTCCAAAACAAAGCCGCGGATCTTGCCGCCATGGGCTTCGGATTTGGCCCAGACGACAAACACATCTGCGATTGGCGCGTTGGAGATCCACATTTTGGAGCCAGTCAACCGGTAGCCGCCTTCGGTCTTTTCCGCGCGGGTTTTCATGCCGGCCGGGTCGGATCCCGCATCGGGTTCGGTCAGGCCAAAACAGCCGATCCATTCGCCAGAGGAGAGTTTCGGCAGGTATTTTTGGCGCTGCTCCTCGCTGCCATATGCGTAAATGGGATACATCACAAGCGAGCTTTGCACCGACATCATTGAGCGGTAGCCGCTGTCGACGCGCTCGACTTCCCGTGCAACCAGCCCATAGGAGACATAGCCTGCGCCGAGGCCGCCGTATTGTTCCGGGATGGTCGTTCCAAGGAGGCCCATCTCGCCCATTTCGCGAAAGATCTCAGGATCAGTTTCTTCGTTTTCGTAAGCGTTTAGAACGCGCGGTTGAAGTTTTTCCTGGGCATAGGACCGCGCCGATGCCGCTATCATCCGCTCGTCCTCAGTCAACTGGTCGTCCAGCCGCAGAGGATCATCCCAGTTGAACTGACCCAGATCCGGGGCATCTTTGGCGCGCAAGGCAGGTTTATCGGTCATTTTTCGTCACCTTTTTGATCCTCAACTTGCCGCCGACCTTAACCTTGCGGTAAGACAAAGGACAGCGAGAGAACCACAAGCAAACATTACAAAAGCTCATACATGGCCACCCCGAGACGCTTCCTCCCTTCAATTGCGGCGCTGCGCGCGCTGGAAGCGCTGGACCGTTTGGGCAGCGCCTCGGCCGCGGCGGATGAGTTGGCGCTGACGCAGGGTGCAGTGAGCCGTCAGTTGCAGGCGCTGGAGCGTCAATTGGGCGTGGATCTGGTGCGCCGAGACCAGAAGCGGCTGACGCTGTCACCGGAGGCGCAGACCTACGCTGCTGATATTCGTCAGGCGCTGAACCAGATCGCCCAGTCGACGCTGCGCGTACAGGCAGCGCCCTTGGCTGGCAGTCTTAATCTGGCGATTCTGCCCGCTTTTGGGATGCGCTGGTTGATGCCGCGGCTACCGGAATTTGCACGGCGGCATCCGGATGTGACGATCAATATGTCCACGCGGCTGGAACCGTTCAACTTCGTCAGCGAAGGCTTTGATGCTGCGATACATTTTGGGACTGCGGACTGGCCCGGAACCCAGGCGCTGCTGCTGAAACATGAACAGATGCTGCCAGTCTGTGCGCCCGACCTGCTGGCCGGGGGGGAGGTCCGTACCCCGAGTGATATCGCCGCCCTGCCCCTGTTGCATATCCAGACTCGCCCTCAGGCCTGGCAACACTGGTTCGAGAGCCATGATATCGCGTTGCAGGACGGTTTGTCCGGCACCATGTATGACCAATTCGCAACCATTACACAGGCTGCGCTGCATGGGCTTGGCGTGGCCTTGATGCCGGATTATCTGGTGGAGCAGGATCTTGCGACAGGGCGGCTTGTGGCGCTTCACGCCACCGCTACCGAAAGCCCGGGCGCTTATTACCTGGTCTGGCCCGAGGCCCGGTCCAAGGACCCTGCCCTGATCAAGTTCCGCAGCTGGCTGGCGGGTCAGGCGCAGCCCGAAGATCCGCTGCCAAGGTAGTTTTCGGGTGGTGAAAACCCATCTGATGACAAGGTTTCATAATTTTATCAATGTGATGTCGGTCTATCCTAAGGCGTATCCTGCGCCGCGGACTGTCCGGACAGGGTCCGATCCGCCGTGTTGGGTCAGCGCCTTGCGCAGACGGCCGATGTGGACGTCCACGGTTCGGGTGTCGACATAGATGTCCCGCCCCCAGACGCGGTCCAGCAGCTGCTCCCGGCTCCAGACCCGGCCGGGTTTCTCCATAAAGGTCGACAGCAGGCGAAATTCGGTTGGCCCCAGTTTCAACGGCGCCTCGCCCCGGCTCACCTTATGGGTTTCGGCATCCAGCACGATATCGTCAAATTCCAGCCGCACCCCAACGGTTGAGGGACGCACGCGGCGCAGCTGGGTCCGCACACGGGCCATCAGCTCAATCACGGAATAGGGTTTGACCACATAGTCATCCGCCCCGGTTTCCAGTCCGCGCACCTTGTCCACTTCCTCGGAGCGGGCCGAGAGCATGATGATCGGGATATTGCGGGTTTCGGTGCGCGTCTTCAGGCGGCGGCAAACCTCAATCCCGCTCAGATTGGGCATCATCCAGTCCAGCACGATGATATCCGGCATGTCCTCTTCGACGATCAGCAGTGCCTCTTCGCCGTGTTCGGCGCGCAGGACGCGAAAGCCGTCTGCCTCCAGATTATAGGACAGCACCTCGCGTTGGGCCAATTCGTCCTCGACCACCAGAACGGTGGGTTGGTCGGCAGCCATGCTCAGACCTCCTGCGGCACGGACGATGTGGTGTCGGCCTTCTGCCGGTCATCTTCCGGTTTGTCGCCAGTCACCAGATAGACCACCTGCTCCGCGATGGAGGTGACATGATCGCCCATGCGTTCGACGTTCTTGGCGATGAAATGCAGGTGCATGCAGGGGGTGATATTGCGCGGATCTTCCATCATGAAGGTGAGGAATTCGCGAAACAGCGCATTGTACATCTGATCGACATCACAGTCGCGGGCGATCACATCCTGCGCCAGTTCCACATCGCGCTGGATGTAGGAATCCAGCGCGTCCTTCAGCATCAGTTCGACCTCGCGCGCCATCCGGCGCATGGCGGCAGCACTTTCGGAGACATTCGGCCCCTGCGCCAGAACAGCCGTCCGTTTGGCGATGTTCTTGGCATAGTCGCCGATGCGTTCCAGATTGCCGGAGATTTTCATCACCGACAGAACCAGCCGCAGGTCAACAGCGGCGGGCGCACGGATGGCGATGACGCGGGCGGCCTCTTCGTTGATCAGCTCTTCCAGACCGTCGATGGCCTTGTCGCCCTGACGCACCTGCTGGGCCAGTTCCTCATCGCGGGTTTCCAGCGCGCGGGCGGCGTCCATGATGGCAGCCTCGACGAGGCCGCCCATTTTCATAATCTGCGCCTGAATGGCTTCGAGGTCGCGGTCAAATGCGGATGCAATATGTTGTTCTACCATGGGTCTGTCCTCGATCAGCCGATACGGCCGGTGATGTAGCTCTCGGTGCGCGGATCCTCAGGGTTGGTGAAGATCTGGCCGGTCGCACCAAATTCAACCAGATTGCCAAGGTGGAAGAAGGCGGTTTTCTGGCTCACCCGTGCGGCCTGCTGCATTGAGTGGGTGACGATCACCACGGAATAGCTGCTGCGCAGTTCGTCGATCAGTTCTTCGATCTGGGCCGTCGCGATCGGGTCAAGTGCGGAACAGGGCTCATCCATCAACAGCACTTCTGGTTCGGTCGCAACGGCGCGGGCGATGCACAGGCGCTGTTGCTGGCCACCGGAAAGGCCTGTGCCGGGTGCATCCAGCCGATCCTTCACCTCATCCCAGATGGCGCCACGGCGCAGGGATTTCTCGACGATCTCATCCAGCTCCGCCTTATTGGCGGCCAGTCCGTGAATGCGCGGGCCATAGGCGACATTGTCATAGATCGACTTGGGGAACGGGTTCGGTTTCTGAAACACCATGCCCACTTTTGCGCGCAGCTGCACAGGATCGACACGGCTATCATAGATGTCTTCACCGTCGATAGAAATATCCCCGGTCACCCGGCAGATATCAATGGTGTCATTCATCCGGTTGAGACAACGCAGGAAGGTTGATTTCCCGCAGCCCGAGGGGCCGATGAAGGCGGTGACGGTGTTGTCCTCGATCTCGACGTTGACGTCTTTAATCGCGTGGGACTCGCCGTAGTAGACATTCACGTTCTTAGCGGCAATTTTGGTTTTCTGTGTTTGCACGTCTTTGTCCAATGCAGTCATCAGGTTCATATCGGCAGCCCCCTTACCAGCGGCGTTCAAAGCGGCGGCGCAGGATCACGGCCACTGTGTTCATGGTGACGAGGAAGATCAACAGGATGATGATACCGCCCCAGGCGCGTTCGTAAAATGCCGGATCAGCACGTTTCGCCCATTCGTAGATCTGCGCGGGCATGGCTGAGTTCGGGGCCAACAGGCCATCAGCGAGGGTTTCCGGCGCATTGGAGGCGATGAAGCCAACCATGCCGATCAGCAACAGCGGCGCAGTCTCCCCCAGGGCCTGCGCCAGACCGATAATGGTGCCGGTGAGGATGCCGGGTGCGGCCAGCGGCAGCACATGGTGAAACACCGCCTGCATCCGCGAGGCTCCGACCCCAAGCGCCGCATCCCGGATCGACGGCGGCACGGATTTGAGCGAGGCGCGGGTGGAGATGATCACTGTCGGCAGGGTCATCAGCGTCAGCACCAGACCACCCACCAGCGGCGCCGACATCGGCAGGTGCATGTAGTTGATGAACACCGCAAGGCCTAGGATACCAAACACAATCGACGGCACGGCAGCGAGGTTGGAGATATTCACTTCGATCACATCAGTGAGCCAGTTTTTCGGAGCAAATTCTTCAAGATAGATAGAGGCGGCAACACCGATGGGCAGCGCCAGCGCCAGCACGACCAGCATCATGAAGAGCGACCCCATCATGGAGACGCCCATACCGGCAGCTTCTGGACGCGCATCAGAAGCGTCGGCGCCGGTGATGAAGTCAAGATTGAAGGTTTTGGCCGCGACGCCTGCCGTCACCAGTGCATCCACCAGATCGAGTTGTGCGGGCGAGATGCTCTTGTCGTTGACAATGCTGTCGCGACTGACGCGGCCTTTCAGGTAGCCGTCCACCCGGCTGGAGGCGAGGAAGCGGAAGGTGACCGTCTCCCCAATCTGATCGGGGTTTTCCAGCACATAGGCCCGCAGCTGCGCGGCGGCGTTTTTTGACAGGATGCCCGCCATCGCCTTGGCCTTCAGGTCCGTCTCAATCCCCAGCTCCGCAACCTTCGCCTGCACCGCATTTTTGATCAGCGGCGCATAGCCGAAGGTGGTTACCTTCTTGATCGCATCCAGATCGCGGGCACCGGATTTGTCCAGTTTGCTTTCCAGCAGTTCCACGTCCAGCGTGATGAAGGTCTGCTGAAACGCACCTGTGCCCCGGCTCACAATGGTGAAGACCAGCACCGCAAGCATCAGCAGGCCAACCGTGATGGCGGCAATACCGTAACCACGAAACCGGCGCTCGGCGGCGTTGCGCTTGCGGGTGCGGTCCGATTGCTGCAGCAGCGAGCCTGCGTGGCTGCCTTCGGGTCCCGGGGTGTTTTGGCTGATATCGGTCATTAGTCGTACTGCTCCCGGTATTTGCGCACGATATAAAGCGCCAGAACATTAAGCCCGAGGGTCAGGACAAACAGCGTCAGACCAAGGGCAAAGGCGACCAGCGTCTCGGGGCTGGCAAAGTCGGTGTCGCCCGTCAGCTGGCTGACGATCCGTGTGGTGATTGTGGTCATCGATTCCAGCGGGTTGAGTGAGAATTTGGCAATCGCCCCGGCGCCCATAACAACAATCATCGTCTCACCAATGGCGCGTGACGCCGCCAGCAGCACAGCGCCCACGATGCCGGGAAGCGCTGCGGGCATCACCACCTGACGGATGGTTTCGGATTTGGTCGCCCCCAGCCCAAGCGAGCCATCGCGCATGGCCTGCGGTACGGCGTTGATGATGTCATCGGACAGCGACGACACAAAGGGGATCAGCATAATGCCCATCACCAGACCAGCGGTCAGAACCGAGGTGGCCCCGCTCATCCATTCGACCCCCAGAATGCCGTCTTCACCCTGACCGAAGAATTTCACCAGCAGCGGACCAACCGTCAGCAGCGCAAAGAGGCCGTAGACGATGGTCGGAATGCCGGCGAGGATCTCCAGCAGCGGTTTGGCAAAGGCGCGGGTTGTGCCGCTGGCGTATTCAGAGAGATAGATCGCGGCAAAAAGCCCGACAGGCACCGCGACCAGCAGCGCAATCGCCGAGATATATAGCGTTCCCCACAGCAGCGGCAGGATCGACAGGTCACTGTCCCCGCGGAAGTTCGGCGCCCATGTGGTGCCAAAGAAGAAATCGCTCCAGGCATGCAGCCCAAAGAAGTTGATGCTTTCAAACAGCATTGAGAACACGATGCCAACGGTGGTCAGAATGGCAAGGCTGGCTGCAAGAATGAGCAGCGCCATGATCCCCTGTTCCACCACATTGCGGGCGCGAAAATCCTTATGCGTGCGCCCATAGGCCCAGGCAAAGCCAACCATCGCCAAGAGGCCGACGATCACCGACATGATGATCTGGCCCTTGTTGGCAAGGCTGCGGTAACTCTGCGCCGCAGTCAGCACCTCCGGGCGCACATCGGAGCCAAGCGCAACGCCAATCTCGCCCAGACGGGCACGGATATCGGTCTCACCACTGTCGAGGTTGCGGGCGTCGGTTGGGGATAGAACCCCCTGCTCTACCGCCAGATCCAGCCCCTCGGCGAGACGGCGCACGTCGCTCATCACAAGGCCAAGCGTGGAGTTCTCCGGCACCAGCTCTGCCGGGATCATAGCGGAGACCCGGTTTTCAATGACCATTGGCTGGGCCAGCGACCAGATGGCGAGCACCGCCAATGCCGGCACCAACGCACTGAAGGCCACGTTATGACCGTAGTAAGCGGGCAGCGAGTGCAACGCCTTTGCGTTCCCTCCTGCCGAGGCAAGCGCGCGGTTGCGCCCCAGCACAAAGCCCAGCCCGGAAAGGGCAAGAAGGGCAATCACGAGCCAAACTGTCGGCATCAGCTACTCCGTTTGAGTGAGACGGAAAATCCGGTTCTGCAAGAGCCGACCACGCGGATTGCAAAGGGGTGTCTTATGGTGGTCAGAGATTGGGCCGGGGCAATGTCAGATGCCCCGGCCCGCAGTGTCACTTAAGCCGGGCGATCAGGAATTGCCGCCGATGACCTCTTCTTCGGAGACCACAGCCTGGGTCTTGGACAATTCGGGATCGGCAACCAGACCGTATTCTGCCAGCGGGCCATCGGGGCCGGCCACTTCGTCTGCGACGAAGAATTCAGCATATTCTTTGAGGCCAGGGATCACGCCGATGTGGGCTTTCTTCACGTAGAAGAACAGCGGGCGCGATACCGGGTATTCACCTTCGGCGATGCTTTCGGTGGTGGGCACAACGCCGGACATGGTGGCAACCTGCAGCTTATCGGTGTTGTTCTCATAGAACGCCAGACCAAAGACGCCGATGCCGTCCTTGTTGCTCTCGATGCGGGCGAGAGTTTCGGTATAATCGCCGTCGATATCGACCGATTTGCCGTCAGTGCGCAGGGAAATACAGGCTTTCTCTGCAGCTTTCTTCTTGGCTTTGTCGCTGTCGCCTTCCGCGTGTTCCAGCAGGTGCTCAAATGCGCCGGTGGCTTCGCAGCCTGCCAGGATCACCTTGTCTTCGAACACTTCGCGGGTGCCGTGCTTGGTGCCGGGAATGAAGGCCTGAATGTCCTGCGCCGGGAAAGCGCTGTTCACATCGGCCCAGGTCTTGTTGGGGTTGGCAACCATTTTGCCATCAACCAGGATTTCGTCGGACAGGGCCAGGAACCAGTCGGTGGGCGTGTATTCAAAGGCGTTGCCCTTGATGTCATTGGCAAACACGATGCCATCATAGCCGATCTGGACTTCGATGATGTCAGTCACGCCGTTTTCGGCGCAGGCCTTGATTTCTTTTTCCTTGATACGGCGCGAGGCGTTGGCAACGTCGATGGTGTTTTCACCCACACCTTCGCAGAACCGCTTCAGACCGGCAGAGGACCCACCGGATTCAACGACCGGTGTCGGGAAGTCGAAGTTCTCGCCAAAGGCTTCGGCCACGATGGAGGCATAGGGCAGAACGGTCGAAGAACCGGCCACCTGAACCTGATCGCGCGCTGCCGCAGCAGTGGCAGAAACAGCCGAAATGGCCAGGGCGGAAGCGGTGAGTTTCACAAAGGACATCTGTGTCTCCTTGGGTGTCAATTTTCAGGATCATCCCGTGATGATCTTGCGCCCTCACCTAAGGGCGGCGCATGTGCCTTTTGTGACGGCTATGTAACAGCTGTATGACAAACCCGGTTGTTGCCCCGTTTTTTGTGACAAACTGGCCTAGCAACGGTGGATTTTCTTAACTTTTCGCGCCGACCTTCGCGGCGGACGCTTAGGTTGTTGTCACATAGAGCGCGCCAAAGCCTCACCGGCGTGTCAGCGCGGCAGGATCACGGTGAACACCGTGCCCGTCGCAGCTGAGCTTTCCACCCGCATCCGGCCACGATGGCGGTTGATGATATGTTTGACGATCGCCAGCCCCAGCCCGGTGCCGCCCTGCTCACGCGATCTGTGCGTATCGACGCGGTAGAACCGTTCCGTAAGCCGGGGCAGATGGACCGGGTCGATCCCGGCGCCATTGTCGATCACCTCAACCCGGACGGCGGCGGCGCGCACGGCGGGGTCGCGGTCGCGGGTTTTGAGCCGTAAGGTGACCTGATCGCCACCATATTTGATGGCGTTCTCGACAAGATTGGTGAAGACCTGCTGCAGCTGATCCGGATCGCCGGTAACCAGCGTCGGCTCCTCAGGGATTTCCAGCGTGAGATGGACATCCGCAGCCTCCGCCACCGGTTCCAGCGACTTCAGCGTTGAGGCCAGATGTGCGCCCAGATCGAGCTGCGCGCGCGGGCGCACACGCTCTTCGCTCTCGACCCGGTTCAGCGACAAGAGATCGCCGACCAGGCGGTTCATGCGGTTGGCTTCATCCTGCATGATCTGCAGAAACCTGTCGCGCGCCGCGCCATCATCGCGCGCAGGGCCGCGCAGCGTTTCGATGAACCCCATGAGGGCTGTCAGCGGCGTGCGCAGCTCATGGCTGACATTGGCGACAAAATCGCGCCGCATCTGGCTGGCCTGCTCGCGGTCTGTGATATCCGTGAGGCTGATCAGCGCCGCCCCACCATTGACCGCGCCGATGCCGGGAATATAGCGCAAGGCGACCTCAAATGTGGTGTCCTGCGCGCCGTCGTTGGACAGGTGGCGCGCGGTTTTGGCGCTGCGTTCATAAAGACAGCGCTCAATCGCAGTCGCCACATTGGGCTGGCGCAGGATGGTGGCGAAATGACGCCCGACCAGATTGTTGCCCAGCAGGGTGGTCGCCGCCGCGTTTGCGGCGATGAACCTTTCGCTTTGATCGACCAGCACCGCTGGCAAGGGGATGGCCTCCATGAAACCGTCAATCAGATCCTGCGTCATTTGCCCCTCGCCTTGTTGCTGTGCCGGCCGTGTTACAAACCGATTGTAACTATGACGTGGCAGCCGCGACCGCTTCGCTGAAGACAGCGCAGAGTGTGTCCGGATCCTCAAGCCCGACCGAAACGCGGAAGAATCCTTCACTCAGCCCCAGTTTGGCACGATCTTCTGCGCTGAGGGCGCGGTGCGAGGAGGAGGCGGGATGCGACAGCGTGGTGCCCACGTCCCCCAGCGTCGGGGCAAAGTTGAGCCCATCTGCCCCACGGGTAAAGGCATTGGCCGCAGCGCGTCCGCCTTCCAGCTCAAAGCTGACCATATTGCATCCCTTCCCATCCAGCAGCGCCATTGCGCGCTCGTGGTCGGGATGGTCCTTGCGGGTCGGGTATATCACCCGCTTCACCCCCGGTAGCCCGGCCAGATGATCCGCCAGCGTCACCGCGGTGGCCTGTGCGCGCTCAAACCGCAGTTCAAACGACAGCATGCCGCGTTCTGCAAGCCAGCAGTCAAACGGGCTGGGCGTCATGCCGGTGGTGACCACATAGACGCTGAGACGGGTGTTGATCTCAGGATCCTTGGCCACGACATAGCCCAGCATCACATCGGAATGCCCGGCCAAGAGCTTGGTAATGGAATGGATTACGATATCCGCGCCATGATCAAAGGGACGAAAGCCCCGTGGGGTGGTGAAGGTGTTGTCGACCACCAAAAGGATATCGCGATCCTTGCAGAGCTGTGCCAGCCCGTCGATATCAGCCACGGCCAGCGTCGGGTTTGAGACGGCCTCAACCAGGATCATTTTGGTTTCGGGGCGGATCGCAGCCACAACCGCGGCCACATCGCCGGGATCGGCCAGCGTTGTTGCAATGCCCAGACGCGGCAGATCCTCCGCCATGAGGCGCATGGAGCGCCCATAAAGCTGATTGCCGCCAATCACGTGATCGCCGGTTTTCAGCAGGCCCAGCAGCACAGCCGAAACCGCCGCCATACCGGAACCGGTCACAACCCCGCCGGGCATGCCTTCCATCGCATCGAGCCGTTTGGCGACCACATCGGCGTTTGGATGCCCCTCACGTGAATAGGTATAGCCGTGCACCCGCCCCTCATATTGATCATCCAGCGCATCTGGCGTGTCGCTGGCATAGACCACGGACGGACTAAGCGGGGTCACCACCGGATGGCTCGCGCTGAAGGGCAAGGGATCTGGCCGCATAAGCGACCCTTTGGAATTTTTCACGTGTCAGACCTCTGTCAGTTCGTCGCGGAAACGACGCATGTTTTCTTGGTAGTGCTCGGCGCTTTGGCGCAGGGATTGAACCAGCGCCTCATCCACATCACGGACGATTTTTCCGGGTGCGCCCATAACCAGAGAATTATCAGGGATTTCCTTATTCTCTGTAATCAGGGCGCCCGCACCGATCAGGCAATTCTTACCGATCTTGGCCCCGTTCAGCACCGTGGCCCCCATCCCGATCAGGGAGTTGTCGCCGATGGTGCAGCCATGCAGCATGACCTTGTGGCCGATGGTGCAATTCTCGCCAATGGTCAGCGGATAGCCTGCATCAATATGCATGACGCAGTTTTCCTGCACGTTTGAACCACGTCCGATGCGGATTTCCTCGTGATCGGCGCGGATGGTGCTGCCGAACCAGACCGAGGCCCCCTCCTCCAGCACCACAAGGCCGATCAGATTGGCATCCGGCGCAACCCATGTGTCGGCGTGGAGTTCGGGGGTTTTGTCTCCCAGAGCATAAATCGTCATGACAGATCCTCAAATTCGCTTTGCAGGCCGCGCACGTGATCCACCAAATGCGGCTGCTGGATGCGGCGCAGACGGGTCGCGGTGATAATGGTCTTCAGCTGCAGTTCGGTGGCATCCAGATCATCATTGATCAGCACGTGATCATAGCTGCCCCAGTGGCTGATTTCGTCCCAGCTTTTCTCCATCCGACGGGTGATTGTCGCGGCATCATCCTGGGCGCGGCTCTCTAGCCGGCGGCGCAACTCTCCGATCGAAGGTGGCAGCAGGAAAATTGACAGCGTGTGCTGGCCCAGGTCTGAGTTGCGGATCTGCTGCGCGCCTTGCCAGTCGATATCAAACAGCACATCACGCCCGCCATCAATCGCCGCCTTCACCGGCCCTTTGGGGGAGCCATAGAAATTGCCGAAGACATGGGCGTGCTCCAGCATATTGCCTTCGCTCACGGCGGTCTTGAAGGCGTCGGTGGTGATGAAATGGTAATCCTGCCCATCCGTTTCGCCGGGGCGCGGGTTGCGCGTGGTGGCAGAGACGGAAAATTCGATGCTGGGATCCCAGGACCGCAACCGTTTCGCCAATGTGGATTTCCCGGCCCCAGAGGGCGAAGAAAGGATAATCAACAGGCCGCGCCGATCTGCCATGGCATGCTCTCCTTATATTATATTTGTTGTTCTTCTGGTTTCTATTCGATGTTCTGAACCTGCTCGCGCATCTGGTCGATCACCGCTTTTAGCTCAAGCCCGACCGCTGTCAGGTCGCTGTTTTGCGCCTTCGCGCAGAGCGTATTTGCCTCTCGGTTGAATTCCTGCATCAGGAAATCCAGCTTGCGCCCGACGGCGCCGCCTTTGGCCAGCAGTTCCCGCGCAGCCGCCACATGGGCCGTCAGCCGGTCCAGCTCCTCGGTGACATCCGTTTTGACCGCCAGCAGGGCCAACTCTTGTGCCAGCCGGGTTTCGTCGACGCCGTCACTGTTCTCCAGCACCCGCGCCAGATTGCTGCGCAGAGTTGACGCAACCTCGGCTTTGCGGGCGTCAGCGCGGCGTGCGGCCTCTTCGCGCAGGGTGGCAATCTGATCTAGTTGGTCCATCAGGACAGCTTTCAGCGCGGCGCCCTCAGTGGCGCGCATGTTAACGAAGTCGGACAGGATTGCGGCAAAATCGGTGCTGAGCGCCGCCACGATGGGCGCGGGCTCGTCGCTGCCGCTGGCCTGCTCCAGCACGCCTCGTTGCGTCAGAAGATCCGTGGCAGAGGTCTGCGCCAATGTGATCCCCGCAGCAGCAGCCTGCCGCTCCACCTCACCAACCGCTGTCAGCAGCGTTGCCAGGGCCGCTTGGTTGATCTGAAGGGCGACGGCAGCCTCCTTGCTGCGGTTGATCCGCAGTGTCATAGAGACATTGCCGCGCGACAGCGCCTTGCTCAATTGCCCGCGCAGGTTGGCTTCAAGCCCGTCCAGCCAGTCGGGGATGCGCAAGCGAAGGTCCAGCCCTTTGGCATTCACCGAGCGCAATTCGCACGACCAGCTATGCGCCCCGGTGCTACCCTGCCCTGCGGCAAAGCCCGTCATTGAATGGATGGTCATTATCTGCGGCCTCCCCGGGTGCACGAGGCGCTGTTTCGCCTCGCCACAGGTTTACAAACGGCCAGCGGACAAGTCCATAAGCGCGGAGACCTATCCTAAAGTGTTAACCATTGATTAAAGAAATAGTCCAAAATTGAATAAGATTGTGGCATGTTAACTTCAGGATAACCAATCCGGCATTAATCGTTAGGCAACCAACTTTAGCTTGGCGCATGACCCAGCCGGATCCAGCGAGGATGACAGCGATGTTTTTTGGCGGCCGCAAAGACGACAATCAGACCGAAGGTCAAACCAAGGTTGTGGCAATGGATCGCTTCCGCGCAGCGGGATCGCTGTCGCCCATGCGACAGGCAGAGGCCTATTGGACCGCTCTGCGCCGTGGCGACGATATTCCCAGCCGGTCGCAGATCGATCCGCGCGGGTTGGAAAATATCCTGCCTCAGACCTTCATTCTGGAGCGGATCGCCCCCGGCATCGCCCGTTTTCGTCTTGCTGGTCAGCGGGTGAACGAAATGGCTGGAATGGAAGTGCGCGGCATGCCCATCACCGCTTTCTTCACCCCGGCAGCCCGTAAACAGGTCAGCGCAGCGTTGGAGACGATGTTCGACACGCCTGCCATTATCGAGCTGACCCTACAGACCGAGAACAACCGCCTGCGCGGCGCCCGCGAGGCGCGCATGCTGCTGCTGCCGCTGCGCAGTGATTTGGGCGATGTCAGCCGGGCGCTGGGGGTTTTCATCTCCGAAGGCAACCCAACCGGAACCTCGCAGCGGTTCTCGGTGACCGAAACGCAGATCCGCCAGGTCAGCCCGACCGGTGATGCGCCCTTCAAGGCAAAGCCGCGCGCCGCAGATCCGGCCGCACCGGCGAAGCCCGCGACACCAGCACCCGCAGCGAAGGACGTCAATGCACCAAACCCCGGTTTTGCCGAAACTCAGGCGCGGTTTGAACGCGAGCCCACCGTCATGACCGAGGCGCGTGCCCTGATTGAGCGCAGCCGCCAGATGTCGACTGAGACACCGGCAGCGCCTGCGGCAGAGCAGGCCGGGAATAAGACCAAGAAACGTGGCGGCCACCTGCGTCTGGTTGTCAGCAAGGACTAAAGTCCGGCCTCACCACCCCCGTATATTCCGAATTCCTTTCGCGCTACTGGACATAGCTAGAAAGCGATCGCCCCGCGACAGAAGGTCCGGGGCGTTTCCCGTTTTGTAGACGAAATAATGATCCTGCTGCGCCTTCTCTGCCTGCAAATAACACCGCACCATAACATGAAGAGTGCAGGATAAGTTTTTGAAAATAAAAGCCCTCACCCCGGCCTGGGGTGAGGGCTTGTCGTTTCATATCGGTGATCCCCGTTGTCGGGTATCACCAGAAACAAGATCAGCCAGCCTGACGCTCAGAGGTACGGGCACGCAGCTGCGACACTTCTTCAGCCACCAAGAAGGCCAGTTCTAGGGACTGGCTGGCGTTCAGGCGTGGATCGCAGGCAGTATGGTAGCGATCGCTCAGATCCTCATCGGTCACGGCACGCACGCCGCCGGTGCATTCGGTGACATCCTGACCGGTCATCTCAAAATGCACACCGCCCGGGATCGTGCCCTCTGCGGTGTGGATCGCAAAGAAGTCACGGACCTCACGCAGCACGCTTTCAAACGGGCGGGTCTTGTAGCCAGAGGAGGATTTGATGGTGTTGCCATGCATCGGGTCGCAGACCCAAGTTACCTTGGCGCCCTCCTCCTGAACCGCCTTGATCAAGCGCGGCAGATGTTCACCGGCCTTGCCTGCACCGAACCGCGCGATCAGGGTCAGACGCCCCTCTTCGTTTTCGGGGTTCAGCTTGGCCATCAGCACCTTCAGATCTTCGGCGGTGGTGGTCGGGCCACATTTCAGGCCAATCGGGTTCTGGACGCCGCTGCAGAATTCAACATGGGCGCCGTCAGGCTGACGGGTGCGGTCGCCAATCCACAGCATGTGGCCGGAACCGGCCAGCCATTTGCCAGATGTGGAATCCAGACGGGTCAGCGCCTCTTCATACTCCAGCAGCAGACCTTCGTGGCTGGTGTAGAATTCCACCGACTGCAAGGTGTGGGCGGTGTCGTTGTTGATGCCTGCGGCCTTCATGAAGTCGAGCGTATCGGTGATCCGATTCGCCATTTCACGGTAGCTTTCGGCCTTCTCGCCCTCGGTGAAACCCAGGGTCCAGGCATGGACCTGATTCACATCGGCATAGCCGCCGGTCGAAAACGCCCGGATCAGGTTCACGGTTGCCGCAGCCTGGGTATAGGCCTGCAACATGCGCTGGGGATCGGGCACACGCGATGTTTCGGTGAAGGCCAGATCGTTGATGATATCCCCGCGGTAGCTGGGCAGTTCCACACCGTTCACGGTTTCCGTGGGGGCGCTGCGCGGCTTGGCGAACTGGCCCGCCATGCGGCCCACTTTGATCACCGGCACCTTGGCGCCATAGGTCAGCACCATCGCCATCTGCAGCATCACCTTGAAGGTATCGCGGATCGCGTCGGCGCTGAACTGATCGAAGCTTTCGGCGCAATCGCCGCCTTGCAGCAGGAACGCCTCACCCCGGCCCGCAGCGCCAAGGTGCTGTTTCAGGCGGCGTGCCTCACCCGCAAATACCAAGGGCGGATACTTGGACAGCTGAGCCTCAACAGCCGACAGCGCGTCGGCGTTGGTATAATCTGGCATTTGCACCCGCGGTTTTTGGCGCCAGGTCGATTTTTGCCACTCACTCATAGCTGTGTCTCCGCATAAGAGGTCTTAGGTTAACGAAGGACATCTATACGAAATCGCACCCGCGCTGACCAGTTTAGATTTGCAAAGTCTTGACGACACCGCGAAGCTGTGAACACGGTGCCCGAATTTCGCAAAATCCGGCTTTGCGAAAAACAGAGATTTTGAATAAGGACGCTGGCCATGCGGACGCAAAGCAAGCCCACAATAAGCCCGGCCACAGGCCCTCAAACCCGGCGCTATGCCTTTGTTTTGCTGGATAGTTTTTCCATGCTGTCGTTTGCCTCCGCGCTGGAATGCCTGCGGATCGCGAACCGGATGATGGGGCGTGAGGTCTACACCTGGACCCTGTTGGCTGAGGGCGGTCGCACGGTGAGTTGTTCGGCAGGAACATCCTTCCAGGTTGATGACGATCTGGTGGAATTGCAGCGCGATGACACAATTCTGTTGTGTTCCGGCATTTCGGTGCAGGAGGCCACCACGAAAAAGCTGCTGTCCTGGCTGCGCCGCGAAGCCCGCAAGGGACTGAAGATCGGGGGGCTGTGTACCGCTTCTTATTCTCTGGCGCGCGCGGGATTGCTGGATGGCAAGCGAGCGACGATTCACTGGGAAAATGCCGATAGTTTCAATGAGGAATTCGACGAGGTTGAGCTCACAAAGTCGGTGTTTGTCATTGATGGCAACCGGATGTCCACGGCAGGCGGGACCTCCTCCATCGATCTGATGCTGAAGCTGATTGCCAGCGATCATGGGGAGGATATCGCCAATTCCGTTGCTGACCAGCTGATCTATTCCTCGATTCGCACCGATCAGGACACCCAGCGCCTGTCGATTCCCACGCGGATCGGTGTGCGGCATCCGAAACTCTCCATGGTGATCCAGATGATGGAGGCCAACATCGAGGAGCCGATCAGCCCATCAATCCTGGCGCAGAATGTGGGCATGTCGACCCGTCAGCTTGAACGGCTGTTCCGCCGCTATCTGAACCGTTCACCGAAGCGCTATTACATGGAGCTGCGGTTGCAAAAGGCACGCAACCTGCTGATGCAGACCGATATGAGTGTGATCAATGTGGCACTTGCCTGCGGATTTGCCTCACCGTCGCATTTCTCAAAATGCTATCGTGCCCACTATGATACCACGCCATACCGTGAGCGCGGCAGCAAGTCGGCACCGCCTGCAATGTGATCATCCTACCTGTCTAGCGGGGCGCCGCCTATCAGCGTGACAGCCGGTAGATCGCGCCATCGGTTTCCGAGGCAAACCAAAGACTGCCGTCCGGGGCCTCGCGCAGGTCGCGGATGCGGCCGGTCTGATTGCTTTTGATCTGCTCGACCTCTTTCAGCGGGGCGCCTGACAGGCGCGCGATGTAGTCGAATTTGAGCGAACCAACGAAGATATCGCCGCGCCACTCCGGCCACATCTTGCCGGAGTAGACCAGCAGATTGGAGGGCGCGATCGACGGATCCCAGTAATACTCGGGCTGTTTCAGACCCGGTTTCTCCGTGCCTTCGCCGATTTTCAGCCCGGAATAATGGCGCCCGTACGAAATGATTGGCCAGCCGTAGTTGGCTCCCTTTTCGATACGGTTGACCTCATCTCCGCCACGGGCGCCATGTTCGACCGACCAGAGGCTGCCATCGGCGGCAAAGCTCAGCCCCTGCGGATTGCGGTGCCCATAGGACCAGATCTCGGGTTGAGCGCCCCGGCGTTTGATCAGGGGATTGCTGCGTGGCACGGAGCCTTCGGGTGTCAGCCGCAGAATACTGCCCTGATGTGATGCCAAAACCTGCGCCGATTGACGGTCACCGCGATCCCCAAGCGTGACATAGATATGGCCATCAGGCCCCTCCGCCAGTCGCGATCCAAAATGCCGACCACTGCTGACGGCGGGCGCCGCGACAAAGATATCCCGCAGCCCCTGCAATTGCGTGTTGCGTCGGGCCAGTTGGCCGGTGGCCACCGCAGTGGCGGCACCGCGTCCAACCCGTTTTGCATAGGTGAGGTAGATCTGCCGGGTTTGGGCGAAGGTCTTCGGGACCATCACGTCCAGCAAACCACCCTGCCCTTGATCGGCTACCTTCGGTGTTCCCTTGATCTGTGTCAGGCGGCCGTCGCTGAGGAGGCGGAGATTGCCGGCCCGTTCTGTGATCAGCAGCGAACCGTCGGGGAGAAAATCAAAGCCCCAGGGGATATCCAGCCCCTGCGCCATCTTCTCGATGCGTAGCGCGCCTTGGCTGCTGCTAAGCGCCTCCGCTGATGCCCCAGTCGCCAGCGCTAGCAGCACGGCCGCGCCAGACGTGATCCTGACAAGCCACGATGTGATGCCGCCCCTGCGGCTGGATGATCTGCGCCCAGAAAACGGGATGCGGAGACGCCCCAGCGCTGCCGCTGAAGACCGACCCGGATATATATGTGAATGACAGATTTGGATTCTTCGAATAGCGGGCCTTCTCATCTGCTGTCGCCTCTCGTTCAAACCACCCGGCGGGCGCCCTTGCTGCTCTGACAAGGTGCGCCTTATCAAAGACTAGCACGGTTTTGCATTCGACCCAATTTCAGGCGGTCCGAGCGTGGAAAACGACGCTGACGCAGGCACTTGCGACGTCAATGAAACTGGGCTGATCGCTGCTCTGACAGGGCTGCGCAGCCGCAGTTCCGCCTATGTGGCTGTGAACATTCTATTGTCAGCGGACCCACCAAAAAACCTGCTGATTGTTGGCGCTAGAGGCCTTTCCTTTTTTCGCGTGCTTGCCTAGGGTCCGATTTGAACAAATAAGTTCCAACAAATGGGAGTTTCAAAAATGAAAAAACTGATGATGGCCACAGCGGCCGCTGCCCTGACTGCTGGCACCGCATTTGCAGGTGGTCACGCCAAGGAAGTGAAACTGGGTGTCCTTCTCGGCTTTACCGGCCCGATTGAATCGCTGGCCCCTGCCATGGGTGCGGGTGCGGAACTGGCGATGGAAGAGGTCACCAAATCCGGCAAACTGCTGGACTCCGCCACGGTCACGCCTGTGCGCGCGGACACCGGCTGCATCGACAATGGCCTGTCCACCGCGAACGGCGAAAAACTGGTTGCTGACGGTGTGAACGGCATCATTGGCGGTGACTGCTCCGGTGTGACCGGCGCGATCCTGCAGAACGTTGCCATTCCGAACGGCATGGTGATGATCTCGCCCTCCGCCACCTCGCCGGGCCTGTCCTCGATGGAAGACAATGACCTGTTCTTCCGCACATCGCCGTCTGACGCCCGCGAAGGCCAGGTCATGGCAGAAGTGCTGAAAGAGCGTGGCATCAACTCCATCGCGCTGACCTACACCAACAACGACTACGGCAAGGGTCTGGCCGACGCGATCAAATCCTCCTTCGAGGAGGTGGGCGGCGAAGTCACCATCGTGACCGCGCATGAGGATGGCAAAGGCGACTACTCCGCAGAAGTTGCGGCGCTGGCTTCCGCTGGTGGCGATATTCTGGTTGTGGCCGGCTATCTGGACCAGGGTGGTCTGGGCATCATCCAAGCCTCGCTTGACTCCGGTGCATATGACACCTTCGGTCTGCCCGGCGGTATGATCGGTGACTCCCTGCCCAAGAACATCGGTTCGGATCTTGACGGCTCCTTCGGCCAGATCGCAGGCTCCGACAGCGAAGGCGCTGCCATCTATGCTGAGCTGGCCAAAGCCGCCGGTTTTGACGGCACCTCCGCCTATTCGCCGGAAAGCTATGATGCGGCAGCGCTGTTCATGCTGGCGATGCAGGCCGCGAACTCCAAGGATCCGGCCGATTATGGCTCCAAGATCCTCGAAGTGGCGAACGCACCGGGTGAGAAAATCAACCCTGGTGAGTTGGGCAAAGCGCTTGAGATTCTCGCGAATGGCGGCGACATCGACTATGAAGGTGCCACTGGCGTGGAGCTGATCGGCCCCGGTGAGAGCGCAGGCTCCTACCGTGAAATCGAAGTCAAGGACGGCGCCAACGCCACCGTGAAATTCCGCTGATCCCTTAACACCGGATCAAACCAAGATGATCAGCCCGGGTTCTGCCCGGGCTGTTCCAAATTCAAAAGCCGTCAAAAAGACGGTGGGGGATGAAATGACATGATCGTCGTCGAGGACTTGCACAAGCACTTCGGCGGGTTCCACGCGGTTGATGGCGCATCGCTAGAAATCGCTAAGGGCTCCATAACCGGTTTGATCGGGCCAAACGGCGCCGGAAAAACCACTCTTTTCAATGTAATCGCTGGCGTCCTTCCGCCCACCTCCGGGCGGGTAACGATGGATGGTGAGGATATCACCGGACTGCCGCCGCATGAGCTGTTCCACAAGGGATTGCTGCGCACCTTCCAGATCGCGCATGAATTTGCGTCGATGACGTGCCGCGAAAACCTGATGATGGTTCCGGGCACCCAATCGGGTGAAAGCCTGTGGAACACCTGGTTCGGGCGCAAACGCATCGCTGATGAGGAACGCGCGTTGCGGGCCAAGGCCGATGAGGTGCTGGAGTTTCTGACCATCAGCCATATCGCAGACCTGAAGGCCGGACAGGTTTCTGGCGGCCAGAAGAAGCTGCTGGAGCTGGGCCGTACCATGATGGTCGATGCCAAGATCGTCTTTCTGGATGAGGTCGGCGCCGGTGTGAACCGCACGCTGTTGTATACGATTGCCGACGCCATCAAGCGCCTCAACGAGGAGCGCGGATACACCTTTGTTGTGATCGAACACGACATGGAGTTCATCGGCCGCCTCTGCGATCCGGTGATCTGCATGGCTGAGGGCAAGAAGTTGGCACAAGGCACATTGAACGAGATCAAGGCCAATGAGCAGGTGATTGAAGCCTACCTCGGCACCGGGCTGAAAAACAAAGATAAACTGGAGGCGGGCGCATGAGCGACAATCCCTACCAGAACGATCATGGCAATCGTGACGCCTCGATCACCAACCCGCATGGCGCCGGGACAATGCAACCGGCGCATAGCAAAAGCGGGCCAACAACGAAGGTTGATGGCGGACCGTTCCTGATTGGCGACACCATGACCGGCGGCTACGGCAAGGGTCCGGACATTCTGCACGACTGCACGATTGCGGTCGACAAGGGCGAGATCGCGGTGATCGTCGGTCCCAACGGCGCCGGCAAATCGACCGCGATGAAAGCCGTGTTTGGCATGCTGGATGTGCGGTCTGGTGCTGTGCGTCTGGACGGTGAGGATATCACCCAGCTTACCCCACAGGACCGGGTGATCAAGGGCATGGGATTTGTCCCCCAGACCAGCAATATTTTCACCTCGATGACGGTGGAAGAGAACCTGGAAATGGGCGCGTTTATCCGTACGGATGATTTCTCCGACACGATGGAGCAGGTCTATGAGCTGTTTCCGATCCTGCGTGAGAAACGCAACCAGCCGGCTGGTGAGCTGTCCGGCGGGCAGCGCCAACAGGTGGCCGTGGGCCGCGCGCTGATGACCAAGCCGAAGGTGCTGATGCTGGATGAGCCCACAGCGGGGGTCTCGCCCATCGTCATGGATGAACTGTTTGACCGTATCATTGAGGTCGCTCGTACCGGGCTGCCGATCCTGATGGTTGAACAAAACGCCAAACAAGCGCTTGAGATCGCGGACAAAGGCTATGTGCTGGTGCAGGGGCGCAATGCCTATACCGGCACCGGTCAAGAGCTGCTCGCCGATCCCGAAGTACGCAAATCCTTCTTGGGGGGCTAAGAGATGGACTTCCTCAACGCCCTTGTGGCGCTTACCAATTTTGTCGGGGTTCCGGCAATCGCCTATGGCAGCCAGCTTGCGCTTGGTGCGCTTGGCGTGACACTGATCTATTCGGTGCTGCGGTTTTCGAACTTCGCCCATGGCGATACCATGGCCTTTGGCACCATGATCACCATTCTGGTGACCTGGTGGTTCCAGTCTATGGGCATCAGTTTTGGTCCCCTGCCAACCGCGCTGCTTGCGCTGCCTATTGGTATCGCGGGTTGTATGCTCTTGATGCTGATCACCGATCGCACCGTATATCGGTTCTATCGCGCGCAAAAGGCCAAGCCGGTGATTTTTGTCATGGTCTCGCTTGGCGTGATGTTCATGATGAACGGCCTAGTGCGATTCATCATCGGGCCGGGGGATCAGCGGTTTTCCGATGGCGAGCGGTTCATTATCTCTGCGCGGGACTTCAAGGCGCTGACTGGACTGCGCGAAGGTCTGGCAATCAAGACGACCCAAGGCATCACCGTGATCACTGCGGTTGTGGTTGTGGCGCTGTTGTTCTGGTTCCTGAACAAAACCCGTACCGGTAAATCCATGCGCGCCTATTCCGATAATGAGGATCTGGCGCTGCTCTCGGGCATCAACCCGGAACGCGTGGTGATGTACACGTGGTTGATCGTTGCGACCCTCGCGACCATTGCCGGTGTACTGTATGGTTTGGACAAATCCTTCAAACCCTTCACTTATTTCCAGCTGCTGCTGCCGATCTTTGCCGCCGCCATCGTTGGCGGTCTGGGCAGCCCCGTTGGTGCCATCGCGGGTGGGTTCATCATCGCCTTTTCCGAAGTGACGATCACCTACGCCTGGAAGAAGGTGCTGACCTATGTTGTGCCGGAAACGATGAAGCCGGATGGCCTCGTCCAGCTTCTGAGCACGGATTACAAATTCGCCGTGTCCTTTGCGATCCTTGTGGTCGTGCTTCTGTTCAAGCCCACGGGCCTTTTTAAAGGAAAAGTGGTATGAGCGAGACAGTCAAAACATCCCTGCTGTTTCTGTTTGTTGGTGTGCTGATCCTGCTCGAAGGCAGCACCAATTTCCTCTTCTTCTCCGGGTCTTGGAACTCGGCTCTGGTGATCCTCAATATGGGGTTGGTGTCGGCCATCATGGCGATTGGCGTCAACCTTCAGTGGGGTTTTGCAGGCCTGTTCAACGTTGGCATCATGGGGTTCGTAGCGCTTGGCGGTCTGGCAGTTGTGCTGGTGTCCACCGCGCCAACACCAGGCGCCTGGAGCCAAGGCGGCGTTGGGATCATCATGGCGCTGGCCATGGGGGCGATGACGCTGGTTGCGGCGGTCGCCACCATGCGGATGGTGCCCGCTGGCAAGCTGCGTATTGCGGTGCTGCTGGCGGTGCTGATCCTGGGCTTCGTGATCTACCGGGCGATCTTTGATCCGGCGGTGGCGGGCGTTGAGGCGATCAACCCCGCGCTTGAAGGCAATCTTGGCGGCCTTGGCCTGCCGGTGCTGCTGGCCTGGCCCGCAGGTGGCCTGCTGGCCGCCGGTGTTGCCTGGCTGATCGGCAAGACGGCGCTGGGTCTGCGCTCGGATTATCTGGCGATTGCGACGCTGGGGATCGCAGAGATCATCATCTCGGTTCTGAAGAACGAGGACTGGCTGTCGCGCGGCGTGAAGAATGTTGTCGGCCTGCCCCGGCCCCTGCCCTATGAGGTCGATCTGCAGAACGATGCCGCGTTTGTCGCCAAGGCTGCGGACTATGGTCTGGATCCGGTTCTGGCCTCCACGCTCTATGTGAAGCTGGGCTATTCGCTGTTGTTCACTGTTGTGTTGCTGGCGCTGCTATGGATGGCGCAGATGGCACTGAAGAGCCCCTGGGGCCGGATGATGCGCGCCATTCGCGACAATGAGGTGGCCGCCGAGGCGATGGGCAAGGATGTGACCCGCCGCCATCTGCAGATCTTCATTCTTGGCTCTGCGATTTGCGGTATTGCCGGGGCGATGATGACAACGCTGGACAGCCAGCTGACACCGGGCACCTATAATCCCTTGCGCTTCACCTTCCTGATCTGGGTGATGGTGATTGTCGGCGGGTCCGGCAACAACTTTGGCGCAGTGCTGGGTGGCCTGCTGATCTGGTTCCTCTGGATCAAGGTGGAGCCGATGGGCATCCTGCTGATTGAAACCGTGACGGCAGGCATGTCCGACACCAATGCGCTGAAGCTGCATCTGTTGGAAAGTGCGTCGCATATGCGTTTGCTGACCATGGGTCTGATCCTGTTGCTGGTCTTGCGGTTCAGCCCCCGTGGTCTGATCCCGGAACGGTAAAGTCGAAGGTGCGTAGCGGGTTCAATTACGGACCCTGAAAAAAAAACGCCGCCCGTGGATATCTCGGGCGGCGTTTTCTTTTGTTCTGGTGGCGCTCAGCGTCCCTTGAACAACCCACCAAGGATGCCACGCACAAGGCGCCGCCCAGTGGTGCCTTTCAGCTCCTTGATTACCGCTTCGGACATGGCTGAGGCAAAGCTGTCGCGCGGTTTCATCCGCCGCGACGACGACCGGCTGACGCGACTTCCCGAGTAGCGCCGCCCGGCGTTATACTCACGCGCCATCGGCTCCGGTGCGGCTTCGGCTGCCACCTCTGCGGCCTCAGCCTCGGCTGCGGCCTTGGCTGCGCGTTCGGCGAGGATTTCATAGGCGGAGCGCCGGTCGCTGGTCTGGTCGTACTTCCCAGCCATATCCGAGGTCTGCAGGAACGCCGCCCGCTCCGCTGCAGTGATTGGCCCCAGCTGAGAACTGGGCGGACGGATCAGCGTCCGCTCGACCACACCGGGAATGCCCTTTTTCTGCAGCATGGAGGTGACCGCCTCGCCGACACCAACCTCGCGAATGGCCTCCTCAGTCGAAAACCGGGGGTTCTCGCGATAGGTTTCCGCCGCCATTCGCAGGTTTCTGCGATCGCGCGCGGTGAAGGCACGCAAGGCGTGCTGGATGCGGTTGCCAAGCTGACCAAGGATGTCTTCCGGCACATCAGCCGGGTTTTGCGTGATGAAATAGATCCCGACCCCTTTGGAGCGGATCAGACGGGCCACCTGCTCCACCTTGTCGATCAGCGCCTTGGGGGCGTCATCAAACAACAGATGCGCCTCGTCAAAGAAGAAGACCAACTTCGGTTTGTCAGGATCCCCAACCTCCGGCAGTTCCTCGAACAGTTCACTGAGGAGCCACAGCAGAAATGTTGCATATAGTCCCGGTGCGGCCATCAGCTTGTCTGCGGCGAGGATATTGACCATGCCGTGCCCCTCCGCCGTGCAGCGCATCAGATCAGCGAGGTCTAGCGCAGGCTCGCCAAAGAGCTGCGCACCGCCCTGGTTTTCCAGCACCAGCAACCGACGCTGGATCGCCCCGATGGAGGCGGTGGAGACATTGCCGTAGCGCAGCGAGAGATCAGCGCGGTTTTCCCCGACCCAGACCAGCAGCGCCTGCAGATCCTTCAGATCCAGCAGCGCAAGCCCTTCCTCATCGGCCAGACGGAAGGCAATGTTCAGAATGCCTTCCTGTGCCTCGCTCAGCTCCAGCAATCGCGCCAGAAGCAGCGGCCCCATCTCCGCTACGGTGGTGCGCACCGGATGTCCCTGCTGGCCGTAGAGATCCCAGAAGGTGACCGGACAGGCGTGGTAGCGGTAATCATCGAAGCCGATTTTTTCCGCCCGGCTGGTAAAGGCGTCGTGCAGTTTGTGGGTAGCGCTGCCGGGTTTCGCAAGGCCGGAGAGGTCCCCTTTTACATCCGACAGGATAACCGGAACTCCGGCATTGGAAAAACTCTCTGCGAGGATCTGCAGGGTGACGGTTTTGCCGGTGCCGGTGGCCCCTGCAATCAGCCCGTGACGATTGGCGTATTTGAGCGTCAGCGCCTGTGGATCCGCATAGTTTTCAGCCCCACCCCCGATAAATAACTTGTCCTGCATGATCTGCCCCCGGCTGTTGTCATCCCGCACGCTGCGGTTTCTGTGAAATGAAAATACAAAATTAACCTTTGAATGCGAGAGTGATAATTGCCCGTCGACCATCATGCGGTTGGTTCGGCGGACATTTCCTCCCTGTCAGACTGGGCCGTGCTTCGGGCACGGCCTTTTTTTGTGCCGTGTTTCCGGGCAGTCCGGGACATTGCGCCTGCACGTCAGGCGTGTTTCGTGCCCATTGCGCGCGCGTCACGCGAAGGCGTCAATTAATCCCTCAACTGCGACATTTTTTTCTCTTTGCATGTTGACCGATGGCCGACCCTTTCGTAACGTCCTCCCAATAACTAAGTCGGCCAGTCCGACGGGGAGAAAAAATACGAAAAAGGGGGCATTTTTGCTCCCTTTTTTGTTTTAATCCAGCCGCTTCCATCTCTGACGTATAATCCGATCAATTCCCCGCCAGTGCTGGGGCGTCGGATGGTTATGGGACTGACACCGGGTTTCGGGCATGCTACATCGGGCCGATAACACAGGATAGATGAGGCAATCATGATCAAGTCCCTGACCCCGATGACCCTGGCCGCGCTGATGGCGCTGCCGCTGCCCGTGATGGCGCAGGACACCGCTGGGGCGGCCGAGACAGAAGAGAGCCAGCCCGCCGCAGAGGCCACGACGGAGGCCCCCAAGGCCGATGACGTCTTGGATCTTGGCCAGCCCGTACAGGACGGCCCGCAACTGGGCCAGCGCTATTCCAAAGAAACCCACGGTGATTGGGATCTGGCCTGCGTCAAGACCGAAGAAGACAACGACCCCTGCTCACTGCTGCAGATCATGACCGATGCGTCCGGGAACCCGATGGCGGAGTTTTCGATGTTCCGGATCAATCAGGAAGGCAGCCAGGCCGTCGCCGGCGCCACGGTCATCGTTCCGCTGGAAACGCTGCTGCCAGCGGCGCTGACCATCTCCATCGATGGCGCACCGGGCAAACGGTATAACTACTCGTTCTGCAACCCGATGGGCTGTGTGGCGCAGATTGGCCTTACCGAGACCGATATCGCAGCCTTCAAGAAAGGCAAGAAAGCCACATTGAGCCTGCGCCCGGCACCTGCCCCTGATCAGGTGATCAATATGGATTTGTCGCTAAGCGGCTTTACCGCCGGCTATAACGTTGTGGATGTGGTGAAACAGTAAACCGTCCGGCACAGACGCCCGAAACAGAAAACCGCCGCATCCGGGCTAGGATCGCGGCGGTTTTTTTATGTTATGCTGGTGGATATGGCGCTGGCCGTTCAGATCTTTCGCAGGGCCAGCACCGCGTTCAACCCGCCAAAGGCAAAGGCATTGCTGAGGGCGACAGTCACATCAGCCTGCCGTGCCTCATTCGGCACCACATCAAGCGCGCATTCGGGATCGGGTTCCTCATAGCCGATGGTGGGCGCCACGATACCGTCGCGCAGCGCCATGATGCAGGCCAGCAGTTCCACCGCGCCTGTGCCGCCGATCAGATGGCCGTGCATGGACTTGGTGGAGGAGATCATCAAATTATCAGCATGCGGACCAAAGACATCGGCCACGGCCGCGCACTCTGTCTTGTCGTTGGCGGCAGTTCCGGTGCCATGGGCGTTGACATAGCCGACATCTTCGGGGTTCAGCCTCGCATCCTGCAAGGCGCCTGCAATGGCCCGCGCCGCGCCTTGTTTGCTGGGCATCACGATATCGGCGGCATCTGATGACATGGCAAAGCCGATGACCTCACAGATGATATCGGCGCCGCGGGAACGGGCGTGTTCGTAGTCTTCGAAAACAAAGACACCGGCCCCTTCGCCCTGCACCATCCCATTGCGATTGGCGCTGAAGGGGCGGCAGGCATCGCGTGACATCACCCGAAGCCCCTCCCAGGCCTTCACCCCGCCAAAGCACAGCATCGATTCAGATCCGCCTGTAATCATCACCGGCGCCATACCGGAGCGGACCATTTGAAACGCCTGTGCCATCGCATGATTGGAGGAGGCGCAGGCGGTGGAGACCGTGAAACTCGGCCCCTTCAGATTGTGCTCCATGGACACATGGCTGGCTGCGGCGTTGTTCATCAACTTTGGAACGACGAAGGGATGGACCCGATTTTTCCCCGCCTCATAGACAGACCGATAGTTATCGTCCCAGGTCGAGACACCACCGCCTGCCGTGCCCAGTACCACGCCGGATTTCTGCGACAGCTCGCCATGAAATTCCAGACCCGATTGGTCTATCGCCTCTTTGGCGGCAGTCAATGTGAATTGGGTAAACCGGTCATAAAGGCTCATCTGTTGGCGATTAAAACGTCCCTCCGCCTCAAAGCCGCGCACCTGGCCCCCAATGCGGATGGACAGGCGATCAACATCCTGAAACTCAAGTTCGCCAATGCCGCAGCGCCCTTCGGCCATGGAGGCCATGGTCTCGGACACGGTGTGGCCAAGCGCGTTGATCGTGCCCATCCCGGTGATGACAACCCGGTTCATCCGTCGTCTCCAACCCGATCCCGCATAGTCATTTTTCTGAAATCAGCGTGTCGATACCTGCGATGATCGCCGCCACGTTGGAGATGTCGAAATCGCTTTTTTCCGGTTCATTGGCATTGAACGGAATGGTGATATCAAACTCTTCCTCGATGGCGAAGATGCTCTCAACGAGGCCGAGGCTGTCGATCCCCAGATCCTCCAGTGTGCTGTCGAGTGTCACATCCGACGGCTCCAGCACGGCCTGTTCGGCAATGATGGCGATGACCTTGTCCTGCGTGCTCATAGGGGACCCCTGATCAATGGTATTTTGCGTCATGTAGTGGCTGCGCCGTTATTTGAAAACCGCCTTCTTCAGCGCTTCAATGTCGCGCATCAGACGGCCCAGGCGCCGCTGCCCCTTATACATTTCGGTATGTGTCTCCATTTTGACAGCCGGATATCCCATCACCACGCGGCCTGCCGGAACATTGGACAGGATCTTGGTGCCGCCGCCTGCGATCACGCCATCACCGATGAAGAGATTGTCTGCAACGCCGGTCTGCCCGCCCAGAACCACGTTGTTGCCGATATCAACCGAACCGGAAATCCCGGTCTGTCCGCAGAGCAGGCAATCCCGGCCCACACGGGTGTTGTGGCCGACATGCACAAGGTTATCCAGCTTGCTGCCGTTGCCGATCACCGTGTTGCGGATGGTGCCGTTGTCGATGGTACAGTTGCTGCCAAGTTCGACATCATCGCCTATCTCCACGGCCCCGAGCGAATGGATGCGCAGCCAGCTTTGCGCTTTGCTTTCGCCCTGATCGCCCATTGTTTTGCGGGCAGTTTCCACGCCTGACACCTCAGGGGTGACATAGGAAAACCCATCACCACCAACCCGCGCGCCGGGTTGGGCACGAAACCGGTCGCCGATTGTGGCGCGCGCGCCAATGCTGACGGATTCGCGCAGCTGGGCGTTCTGGCCCAGGGTCACATCCGCTCCGATGTGGCATTGTGGGCCGATCACCGAGCCTGCACCAATGCGCGCGCCTGCGGCGATCACCGCCAGCGGGCCAACACAGACGCCCTCACCCAGTTCGGCGGTAGGGTCGACAACGGCACTGGGGTGAATGCCTGTGCCAAATCCCTGTCCGGGATCCAGCAGCCGGGTGATGCCGCCCATGGCCAAGCGGGGGCGTGGCGCAAAGATGGCCGCCTGTAGGCCCATAGTCTGCCAGTCGGCGCCTTCCCAGACCAGCGCCACACGGGCGCTGCCCTCGTCCAGGCTCTCGGCGTATTTGGGGGCCATCGCCATCGCCAGATCATCCGGCCCGGCGTCCTGAGGTTCAGCGGCCCGCAGCACCGTCAGATCCAGATCTCCCTCAGCCTCTGCCTGAAGCGAGGCGGCGATTTCGCGGACTGTAAACATGTCGGGCCCTTCCGGTCTGTTGCCTTTAGGCCCGAGGATTACCCTTGTACGCCCGGCAACACCACCCCTGCCCGTTCCAGCGCGGCCCATACCTTGGCGTCACGGCCATAGATATCGCGACGGTACTCTGGCTGCCCCTTCGGCGTTACAAAGGCGGTGCGATAGATAATGTGTACCGGCACCTTCTGATCCAGAACGACCTTGGTCTCTTTTCCGCTGTTCAGGATGCGGTGAAAGAAGTCCTTGGGGTTTTCAGTCTGGCGCGCCAGCAGAGCATACGCAAATTCAAAGGGTTGCGCGAGGCGGATACAGCCATGCGAGAAGGCGCGGACCTCCCGTTGAAAGAGGCTCTTCTGCGGCGTGTCATGCAGGTAGATATTGTATTTGTTCGGGAACATGAACTTGACCAGGCCAAGCGCGTTCTTACGGCTGGGTGGCTGGCGCATCGCAAAAGGGAACGTTCGCGCGGTATATTTGGAAAAATCAGCGGTGGCGCGATTCACCTTGCGGCCGCGGCTGTCGGTGATTTCGATGTGGCCGACCGCATTTGGGTTGTTGCGCAGCTTGGGCAGATATTCCTTGGTCACGATGGAGCGTGGAACATACCAGCTGGGGTTGATGACCATATGCTCCATCTCGTCGGAGAACTCCGGCGAGCGTCGGTCTGCATTGTCTTTGCCAATGACGGAGCGCGTCACAAAGGTCACTTCGCCGTTGTCGATAATCTTGGCAGTAAAGTCGGTTTGGTTCACCAGAACATGGCGGGTTCCGCGCTCCGGCGTCAGCCAGCGCTCACGCTCCATTGCGACAAGAACCGACTTCAGCCGCGCCGAGACCGGTTTGTTGATTTCCGCGAGGGTGCCGCCACCGGCAACACCATCAGCGTTAAGGCCATGGTCCGATTGGAACGCCTGAACCGCGCGTTCCAGCGCACCGTCATAGCTGCGCGCGGCACTGCGCGGAAGGTAGCCCATGGCGGTAAGGCGGTTGCGCAGCGCGATGACTGCGGGGCCGCTGTCTCCGCTCTCCAGTTTCTTGGCCGCGACCTGCGGCCCCCAACCACCTGCCTGCTGCAGCGCCTCCAGGCGCATCTTCTCACGCAGCAAGGCCTGATATTGGGCGCTTTGCGGGGCGAGGCTGCGCAGATAGGCAACCGGCGCCTGATCACGCATGCCAGCCAGGTAGGCGGCAAAATCAGGCTGATGTTTCTTGCGGACGATGCCATCATCAATTTGGCGCGGCTGCAGGAGCCCGGTTTGCAAATCACTGGCATAACCAACCAAGGCGCGGCTCATCGCTACCTCCGCCCGACCCAGATCACGCGTGGTCTGGACCGACTTCAATACGTCCATCAATGCGTTGATTTCCGATGTCCGATCCGGAAGCCCGTGCATCGGCGCCTCTCCCAAGGCACGGAACAATGCGGCGCGACGGGAACGGGCGGCATCATCACGCCCGGTCCAGATCGCGGTGTACCCCGCCTCACGGTAGAACTGTGCCACCGGATCGCTGGCCGAGGCCGCCTCGGCAACCGCTTGCTTAAACGCGGTCACCTGTGCGGTCGCACCATCCGGTGCACCGAGTGCAAAGCCGCCAAGCGCAAGCGCAAACAGCCCCGCCTTCAGCGTCGGGCCAACAGTCGAAATGGCACGGGTCACAATGACAGGCGACATATGGGTACGGTCCTCAAATGATTTGCTTTTCACAGTCTGTGGTTGCCTACATGAAATCCTGGTAAACGCCAGCCCTCGCTGTCCATTCACATTTTGATCAGCGCAAACAGGCAACAGGCACCTGCGTCTTATGGGTCGCAATAAGACGCATACGGCCCGTGGCGGCCACGACACATTGAGGGGAAATTAACCATTTATTTCCCTTTTGCGCAAAAAATTGCCGAAATTCACAGTTCATGTCGAGCTGCAACATTCAAAACTTGGCGCGCGATTCTGTATGTGCAATACAGTTCTCGCGTGGAAACAGGACCACACGGTGTCCGTAACATCGGGCACAGGCAGAGACTTCAGGCGTACGGGACAGCGCAGTGACAACAGCTACTACTGAAAAATCGGGTTTCTCCCGTCGTGCCCTATTGGGTGCGTTTGCGGCAACAACATTGGTCGCCGCTCCAACCTTCTCCAATGCAGCCGGCTTCTTGCGCGGCGCGGGCGACATCCGGCGGATCCGAATGTTCTCAGGCCGCACCGGTGAGCGGATCGATATGGTGTATTGGATTGACGGAAAATACATCAAGGACGCAGTGAAGGAAGTGAACCACTTCATGCGCGATTGGCGAAACGATCAGGTCAAGGAGATCGATCTGCGCACCATTGATATCATGGCTGCATCGCATAACCTCCTTGATGTGAACGAACCCTATATGATGCTGTCGGGGTATCGCAGCCCGAAAACCAACGCCATGTTGCGCAGCCGGTCGCGTGGGGTAGCGAAAAATTCCCTTCACATGCGCGGTCAGGCGGCAGATTTGCGCCTGTCCTCTCGCTCGGTGACGCAAATGGCCAACGCGGCAAAAGCATGCCGTGCGGGTGGTGTCGGTAAATACCGCGGGTCGAACTTTGTACACATGGACTGCGGTGTCGTTCGCAGCTGGAACGGCTGATACCGCGACCATTTCTGACCGCCTGTCCCGAGGCTCTGCAAACCCATGTTGTGACGCAACATGGGTTTTTTGCTGCGCGAGAACACGGTGCCCGAAAGGCGATTTTTCTGCGGAGTTCGCGGTGTGTCATGGGTGGTCCAAAGCAACTGCATACAGATGTACAAACGCCTGAATTGAATTATGGTTCCGGTGTTTTTTGCCATTGCAGACCCACCCTGTGACGGCTATACGACGCATATAGGCACCTGTAGCTCAGCTGGATAGAGCGCTGCCCTCCGAAGGCAGAGGCCAGAGGTTCGAATCCTCTCAGGTGCGCCAGATCTCCCAAGTCAGAACTGATTGCTGAGCATGTGCGCTGTTCGCGTGCAGCTGAACGGCGAGGGCTTGCCGGTCTGAGCGGCGGAAGTGGACGCTGCTCCGCTCACGCACTATTATTGGTTAATCCCGACAAATCCGGGGCGGGAGAGAGCGGCCTGCGTCCATGATGGAATGGTTTTACCCGTGGGTCGCTCGTTTTTGCTCTGACCGATCTGGTCGCTTTGACTACGCGGTTTGCGTCTGTGCCTGCTGTTGGCCACGCGAAACGCGGTGCGGGCGTTCACAAAAAAGGTCAGACCGAAGCCTGACCTTTCTTATTCTTGTCGCTGATCCCGGATCAGGCGCGGCGGCGGCGACCACCGGCGCGGCCTCCCCGGCCCCGGCCCTCTTCGCCTTCTTTTGCAGGCTCTTTGTTCGCCTTGATCCACTCCCCACCATGCGGGTCGTTGTTGGTCAGCAGGTTTGCGGCGCGGATGGCCTCCATTTCCTTGCCGGCGCGCGGCTTAGTGGAGCCCAGACCGAACATCTGAACAAAAGCTTCATCTTCCATGCCATCGGGGAGGATGATGCCCGCGGCCTCAACTTCAGCTTTCTTCTCTGCGATCTTTTTCTGAGTGATCGGCAGAGCAACCGGGTTCATGATTGCGGACGTCATGCCCGCGCCCATGGCCATCGGCAGGAAGGCGTTGTTGATGCCGTGACGGTTTGGCAGACCGAAGGAGACGTTGGAGGCACCACAGGTGGTGTTGACGCCCAGCTCTTCGCGCAGACGACGGACCAGAGCAAAGACCTGCTGGCCGGCAGTCGCCATCGCGCCAATCGGCATCACAAGTGGATCCACCACGATATCATGCGCCGGAATGCCGAAATCTGCGGCACGCTCGACAATCTTCTTTGCGACAGCGAAACGCACATCGGGATCTTCGGAAATTCCTGTGTCATCGTTGGAAATCGCCACCACAGGCACGTTGTATTTCTTAACCAGCGGCAGAACATGCTCGAGACGCTCTTCCTCGCCGGTGACGGAGTTCAGCAGCGGGCGGCCTTCAGCGGCTTGCAGGCCGGCCTCAAGCGCGCCGGGCACCGAGGAGTCGATGCAGAGCGGCGTATCGGTGAGGCCCTGCACCAGCTCCACGATCTTGGTCATCAGCGGCGGTTCGGTTTCATTCGGGTTCGGGTTTGAGTTGTAGACAACGCCCGCATTGATATCGAGGATATTGGCTCCCGCCATCACCTGCGCGAGCGCGTCTTTCTCAACCGTGGAGAAATCACCCGCTTCCAGCTCGGCCGCCAGTTTCTTGCGGCCGGTGGGGTTGATCCGCTCACCGATCACGCAGAACGGCTCATCAAATCCCAGGATTGCGGTTTTTGTCTTAGATTCTACGACAGTACGGGTCATTGTTTATCCTTGGGAATTGACTGGCTGCGCGGCTGCGCCGCCGTTGTTGATGGCCCAGGTGGCGTTGGTCTTGATGCCACCCAGCGGGAAGAAATGCACATTGGTGATGTTGAAATCGGGGTTGGCAGCCTTGTGGGCGGCCAGCTCGGCGATCACATCGGTCGGCTCATAGGGCAGCAGCAGTTTGGAGACATCCATCGCGCGCTTCTGCAGAACCTTCAACGAGGGGCCAACACCACAAGCGATGGCGAATTTGATCAGCGTCTGCAGCTTGGCCGGACCGGCGATACCGATGTGGATCGGCAGGTCAACGCCAGCAGCCTTGATGCTGTCTGCCCATTCGATAATTGGCTTAGCCTCAAAAGCGAACTGCGTGGCCAGCGCCATTTTTGCGTCCGTCCGCTCAGAGAATTTCTGTTTCCACAGAAGCGCATCAGAGACGTTCTTCATGCCGCCGTCGGGGTCGATATCCTTGTTGCCCTCGGGGTGGCCCGCCACGTGCAGATTGCTGAAACCGGCCTTGTCAAATAGCCCGGTTTCCAAAAGCTGCATGGAGCTGTCGAAGGCCCCATGCGGCTTGGCCACGCCGCCGGCCAGCAGCAGCGCCTGTTTGACATCAGCTTCGCCCTGATAGCGTGCGATCCAATCGGCCAGTGTCGCCTCATCCTGGATGATGCGGGCGGGGAAATGCGGCATCACCGGGAAACCCTCGGCGTTGATGCGCTTGGCGGTCTCCACCATCTCCTCAATTGGGGTGCCTTCGATATGGGCGATGTAGACGCGGGTGCCTGCGGGCAGCAGATCGCGGAAATTCTCGACTTTGGCGGCGGTGCGCGGCATCACCTCTATCGAGTAGTTTTCCAGAAAGGCCTCGACCTCGGGGCTGCTGGGCTGGACTGCGCCTGCATCGCGTTTCTTGAAGTTCAACAAAGCCATCGTGGCCTCCCATAAAGATGTCAGGCTTATGCCCATCCGTCGTTGGCGATCAGTGTCTTCAGACGGTCCTGATCATAATCCGCTTCCAGACGCTTGGCCTCGGCCTCTGCGATGTCTTCAGGCTCACCGTCCACCGCATAGGGTGCTGCCTTGCGCCACTCTGCGAGATAGGCATCGGCGTCCTTTGCATTCACCTTCATGGCGGCGCGGTCGATGGCTTGTTCAAACCGCTCTTCCAGTTGGCGTTTTGCCCCGCGGCGGCCTTTGCCGACGATGATCTGAGCGGGGATGTCGCGCCAGTATACGATGGTGACGTCGGGCATTGCCTTGGCTTCCTTTGCGTCTGTGTAAATGCGTTTCTAGTGTGGCATCGCCGGGCGCGTTCGTCGGATTTCGACCTGACATTGGTTCTGAGCGACCTTTTTCCGGGTCGCTTCTGGATAACAACGCGGCCCGGCGCTGGCTACTGCGTGGCTCCCTCATAATATTCAACAGCTTTATGAATTTGACCGGCAAAGCGTTCAAAACCGTTCAAAAAACGTCAATTCGCGTGACTGCAAATCGTCATTGGGGCGCTCGGCCCATCTTGCACGCAGCGATGTGCCCACATATGCTTGGATCAACACGATTATCGGAGGGCGTGAATCATGGCGCCCAGGCGTTCCAAAGGTGCGGGCGCATTTCCCCGAGCGGTAGAGAGCCCTGCACCGGCCCGCCCAGATCCTGATGCGCTCTATGCGGCGCTCGATCTGGGAACAAATAGCTGCCGGATGCTGATTGCCCAACCCAAGGGCAGCGGCTTTCATGTGGTGGACAGCTTCTCAAAGTCGGTGCAACTGGGCGCCGGTTTGGAGCGGACCGGGCGTTTATCGCGCGCGTCCATGGCGCGCACCATTCAGGCGCTTCGGATTTGTCAGCAGAAACTGAAGCGCAACCGCGTCAAACGGATGCGGCTGGTAGCGACCGAGGCCTGTCGCCGTGCCAAGAATGCGCGTGAGTTCATTCGCCAGGTGCGCCGCGAGACCGGCCTGACGCTGGAGATTATCCAACCAGAGGAAGAAGCGCGTCTGGCGGTGATCTCCTGTGCGCCATTGGTGTCGACCAAGACGGATCAGTTGCTGGTGGTCGATATCGGTGGTGGCTCTACCGAATTGGTCTGGATTGACATTTCTTCGATCCCGCGACGTGATCGCCCTTCGGCGATTATGCGGCTCCATGCGGGGTTTCACCCGGCAGAGAGCCCCTTCCCCGCCGCCAAGGTGGTGGACTGGATCTCCGTCCCTCTGGGGGTGGCGACGCTGCGCGATCAGTTCCACGATGTCGAAGACGACGCCGCACGGTTTGCGCTGATGAGCTGGTTTTTTGAGGAAAACCTTGCGGATTTTGCCCCCTATAAGGATGAGCAGACCCGGCAGGGGTTTCAGATCGTCGGAACCTCCGGCACGGTGACAACCGTTGCCGCCTCCCATCTGGGGCTGAAGCGGTACGACCGGACCAAGGTGGACGGGCTGCGGATGACCAGCGATCAGATTGACAAGGTGATCCGCTCTTATCTAGAACTCGGCCCTCAAGGGCGCCGCAGTGACCCGCGCATTGGCGAGGACCGTCAGGCGCTGATCATGTCCGGTGCGGCAATTCTGCAGGCCTTGTTGCGGTGCTGGCCGACAGATCGCCTGTCGGTGGCGGACCGGGGCCTGCGCGAAGGTCTGCTTTATGCACAGATGAGCGCCGATGGCGTGTTGGAAGACGGGCCGTTCTAAGGGCCCACAGAAATGATGCGTTCGACAACAGGTCCACTTGGGACCTCGGGCGACAAGGAACAGCGGATATGGCAAAAACACCCACGGGAAAAACACCCACTGGCAAAAACACCTCCGGGCGCGGGCAGCGTGATCTGAAGGTCAAGGTGAAGACCGCCCGTGGGCGCAAGCTCAGCTCAACCCGCTGGTTACAGCGGCAGTTAAACGACCCTTATGTGAAGCGTGCGCAGGCCGAAGGCTATCGTGGGCGCGCGGCTTACAAGATCATGGAAGTCGACGATAAATTTCGGTTTCTCATCAACGGCGCGCGGGTGGTTGACCTCGGTTGTGCGCCGGGTGGCTGGGCACAGGTCGCGGTCAAGCGGATCAACGCCTTGGGTGAAAAACCGGGTAAGGCGGTAGGCCGTATCATTGGCGTCGATCTGCAAGAGGTGGAACCGCTGCCCGGTGCCGAATTCCATCAACTGGATTTCATGGATGACGGTGCCGACGACAAAGTCAAAGAGTGGCTGGGCGGTAAGGCAGATGTGGTGATGTCAGATATGGCCGCGGCCAGCTCCGGTCACAAACAGACCGATCACCTGCGGATCATCTCCCTCTGCGAGACGGCAGCTTACTTTGCCTTCGATGTGCTTGAGGATGGCGGGACGTTTGTTGCGAAGGTGCTTGCCGGTGGCGCGGAGGGCGAGTTGCAGAAACTGCTGAAGCAGAAATTCACCAAAGTCTACCATGTCAAACCGCCGTCTTCGCGGTCCGATAGCTCCGAAAAATTCGTGGTTGCCACCGGTTTTCGCGGCGATGCATCAGAAGCTGCGGAAGACTAACGCCAGTTAGACGTGTTTCGGGTGGGGTAATGACCCCTGCCCCGGTGGTAGTCAGATCAGCGCGGCGCCACACTGCCAAAGGAGCGAAGCGCCATCGTCTGCAGGGCGAGCGTTTCCAGCGAAGTGCCTTCAGCACGCAGGGTCACACGAGGCATGTCCACACGCCTGGACGGCGTGCCCCCCATGCGGCGCGCAAGCAAGCGCTGGACCAATGGGCGGGCTGGAAATTTGTTTTGCAAAAAACGCATCTGATCCTCATACCATATGAGCTGTCGTGGCTTGTATGATCTGAGGATAGATAGATCACTGGGTCGTGATCGTGACCCAATTATGGCAAGACTGCCTTATTGTTGCAATTTGCGAAACAATTATGGCCAACGCGGCATGCTTGCGACTCGCCTAGTGACCCGCACTTTATCTTCAGGATGTCGGATGCAGTAGCACGCCGTTCAGCTCCGCTCCGAGGATCAAAATGGCAGAATTGAGATAGAGAAAGATCAGCGCCGCCATAGCTCCGGCAAGGCCGGCATAGGTGGCCGAATAGGCCGCAAAACTGCTGATGTAGATGGCGAAAGCCAGTCCCGCCGCCCACCACAGTACCACTGTCAATATCACTCCGGGCAATACCTGTGTAAACCGGTGGCGCTTTGCCGGGAGCAGCATGTGAAATGCAAATACCGCAATTAGCGGCACAGCGGCCACCAATATGCCATTAAGCCCGCTTTCCCAGTTGCGGGCGAGTGGAACCTGCGGAAAGAAACTGGCCAGATGGCGTGCATAGAGCGGTAGAATAAGTTCAAACACCGCCGCCGCCATAATGCCCGCGCCGCCGAGGATCACCAGGCCGATGCACAGGCCACGGGTTTTCCAGAATGGCCTGTGGTCCCGTTCATGATAGGCCTGAACCATCGCCAACCGCACCGCATCGACCCCGTTTGAGGCAAAGTAGATCGCAATCACACCCCCCAATGTCACCACCCCCGTCGAGGAGGTCGCCAGGACGGAATAAACCTCGCGCACAATCGGATCAGAGACGCTTTCAGGCCATGAGCCGAAAACCAGTTCGACCAAGTTCTTCAGGTCAATCGCCTCGGAGAACGACCCTGCCACCGCACCAGTCAGCGCCACCGTGAACAGAATGAACGGAAACAGGGCCAGCATGAGTGACATGGCGATATGACTGCTCAGCACCCAGCCGTTCTTGTCGTTGAACCGCTTTGCGGCCAGATACAAGGCATAGGCGCCGGGCTTGACATAGGGACGGATGTTCATGGGAAACGGTCTCATAGCTTGGATCGAAAAACCAGCCCTTTCAGAGAGATATGGCCAAACCAATCCACCAGATGTAGGGTCGAGCTCAAGATGAGCCATAGGATAGCATTGAGATGTTTGAGGTCGTTTTAAGCACATCTGGGCTGCTGTTGATGTGGGGGCTTGCAGGGCTTGCCTCTCTCAAGGCGGCGCGCACGGCCCGCACACCTCAGGGCGCTATTGGCTGGGTGGTGTTTCTACTGTCAGCGCCGCTGCTGGCGCTGCCACTGTTTTTCTTTTTCGGGCAGCGCAAATTCTCCAGCTACCGTGCGACACGGCGGGAGGCGGAACGGGTGCTTAATGCGCTGCGCGTCTATTCCACCCGTTATACTCAGGACCGAGATCAACTTGCAGTGAATCAGGCGCCCTTCGAACAGCTTGCCGGATATCCGGTCTGTCGGGGCAACAGCTTCGAGCTGCTGATCGACGGCACCGATATCAGCGATGCCATCATCGAAGCCATTGATGTAGCTGAAGACTACGTGCTGGTTCACTTCTACATCGTGCGGGACGATCAGATTGGCCAGCGGTTCAAATCGGCGCTTATCCGGGCGTCTTCTAGGGGTGTGGCCGTCTGGTTCATGACAGACGCGGTTGGCAGTCACGGGCTTTCACATCAATACCGTGCGGATCTGGACGCGGCAGGTGTCAACCAGGTTGACCCCAGCACGCGGCCCGGCCCCAAACATCGCTTTCACCTCAACTTTCGAAACCACCGCAAGACAGTGATTGTCGATGGTCGGGTTGGTTTTACCGGTGGGATGAATATTGGTGATGAGTATATGGGTCGCGATCCCAAATTTGGCGACTGGCGCGATACACAGGTGCGGCTCAAAGGGCCTGTGGTCCAGCAATTGCAGCTTGGCTATGCCGAAGATTGGTTCTGGTTGACGGAGGATCCGATCCTTGACCTGCTGACTTGGGAGTGTGCGCCAGTGGCTGAGGGGGGGAAACCTGCACTGGTGGTCGAAACAGGCCCTGGCGACAACACCGTAAACGGCTCGATGTTGTATTTCTCTGCAATTACCGCTGCGCAGTCGCGGGTCTGGCTGTCATCGCCATATTTTGTGCCAGATCAGGATGTTGTGGCTGCGTTGAAAAACGCCGCCCTGCGCGGCGTTGATGTGCGCATCTTGTTGACGGATACTGTGGATCACTACGCCCCATGGCTAGCTGCTTACGCCTATTTCGACGACCTGCGCGACGTCGGCATCAAAATATATCGGTATCAAGCCGGGTTTCTTCACCAGAAGGCGTTTGTGGTGGATGACAGCATTGCGGCGGTGGGTACGATGAACCTCGACAACCGGTCATTCCGGTTGAATTTCGAGAGCATGGCGCTGTGTTTTGATAGCGAGACCGCAGATCAGGTAGCCGACATGCTGGAGCAAGACATGGCGTCTGCGCGCCTTTTAACGAAAGCTCTGGAGGCGCAACCGCCGACAATCCGTTTTGGCGCGCCGGTTGCCCGTCTGCTGGCCCCTGTCCTTTAAACTCAGACCGCGAACTCTTAGCGCTCGCTGACAGGCGCCGTATCTTCCAAGAGGAAGACTTCACGCAGGGCAGCGACCAGAAACGCCGTACTGATGCCAAAGGCAAAAAGACCCGTTACCGCACCAAAGGCCGCGAATATTCGCATTCCCTCGCCCAGAACGATATCGCCGTAGCCCAGCGTTGTATAAGTCGCGAGCGAAAAATAAATCGCGGTATTCCAATCACCTATGGCGCCGGAAAAGATCAGCGCCGTGGCCCAGATCCAGACCTGCAGGGTATGGGCAAAGACAATCAGGCCAATTGCCACCGCAAGTATAGCACTAATCTGCACAAAGTGCCGCCCGCGCTGCAGAACACCAAGTCGTTTGCGCAAGACATGAATACAGAGGACCAGCAATCCGGCTTCGACCACCAGACAAATACCAAGGTACAGGCTGCCTAGCAGCAGCTGTTGGATGAGTGTCATGAGCCCTGCCCCTCATACGCCGAGTTTCACGCGGTTGGCATCCGCATATCTTGCGACCGAGCCGGCCTAGATCGCGGCTTTGTGCAGTCTATTCACTCAGCGTTGGGACATGCAATCGCGATAATGCTGCTTGACCAGTCGTTTGCGGCGCGCCTCTGGTGTATTGAAATAATCGTCACGATCCTCGGCCTCCGACCCACGACGGGATCCGGCGCTGCGGACCTTGCCATCCTGCACGCTGATACCAATACGGGCGGTGCCGGAGAACGTGATCCCGACGCGATCATTGCCCAGCCGCAGGTGATCGGTGGCATCACTGCGGGGTGCCCCTGCATAGGCCTCGGCCCGGCTGCGGCACTGCGCCTCGCGACTGGTGTTTCCTGTTTCCGCCAGAGCGGGCTGGCCCAGACAGAATGCCAGCATGGCCAGTGCGACAATTTCACAGCGGTGACGGGATGGCAGTGGGAGCAGCGACATGGCAAAACCTGATTTAAGCAGCCCGCTAAAATGACATGGGCATTGCTCAAATGGGGGCTAGATCCCTTCGGGTCAATGCTGTGCAGTGTGCGGGCGCAGTCTATGTCGGCGGCAGGCTTCTGCGGCTCGGGGCTGAACAAAACATGAAGCAGATAAAAAATATGTGTTGTCAAAAGGTTGCGAAGTGATGCTCATCATTGAGGACGTCAACAAGTCCTATCAAGGTCCCTCCGGTGATATTCCGGTTCTGAATGGGGTATCACTGCATCTGGCAGCCGGGCGCAGCCTGGCCCTGACCGGGGACAGCGGGTCAGGCAAAAGCACACTGCTCCATCTGGCGGCCGCTTTGGATCAGGCCGACAGCGGACGGATTATGGTGGATGGCATCTCCCTTGAAGGGTTGGATGATGCAGGACGTGCCGCCCTCAGGCGTCAGCAGGTCTCATTGGTGTTTCAGCAGTTCAATCTGGTTCCGGCTCTGACCGTGGCGCAGAACATCAGCCTTCATGCCCGGCTGGCCGGGCGCGTTGATCCGGGTTGGATAGAGGCACTGACGGAGCGACTTGGACTGGCGGAGTATCAAGGGCGCTACCCGGAGCAGCTCTCCGGCGGACAACAACAGCGTGTTGCCATTGCGCGTGCGCTGGCCATGCGGCCAAAGCTGCTTCTCGCGGATGAGCCAACGGGAAATCTGGACGAAGGTTCAAGTGCTTCGGTGATGGATCTTATGCTGGATCTGGTGCGCGAAACCGGTGCGGCCCTGTTGCTGGTGACACATTCGCAAGCCATTGCTGAACTGCTAGATCAGCGGCGTCATCTTAGCAAAGGGCGCCTGCGGGGCGATGGCTCATGCGACGGCAACCGCCTGCGCGAGGGCAAGGCGTGATCAGGGCCACATTCACGGCGATCCTGTCGCATTGGCGTCTGCATCCGCTGCAGCTGGCGATGCTGGTGACCGGCCTCGCGCTTGCCACGGCGCTCTGGTCTGCGGTGCAGGCCATCAACGCAGAAGCCCGCGCCAGCTATGCCGAGGCTGCGGCGCGTATATCCCCGTCGGGGCAGACATATCTGACACCTCAAGATGGATATATCGAACTGGATCAATATGTTGCGCTACGACGTGAAGGTTGGCAACTGTCACCGGTGTTAATCGGAACACTTACAGAGGATACCGCCGAAGCGGGCGCGACAGATCTGGAAGTGATTGGGATAGATATCCTGTCGCATCCGATGATGGCCCGGCTGGCTGCGACGGACAGCTCCCCTGACGAAAGCGCGCAGGCGACGTTGACCCCTGCGGACCTGCTGCTGGCCCCCGGTCATCTGTTTGCGCATCCTGACAGTGATCTAGGTCCGCTGTTGCGCAGCCTGCCACCTGTGACACGCACCACAGCGGTGCCGCGTGGGGTGGTGGTCGGCGATATCTCAACAGTCGCGCGCCTTCTGGGAAAGCCGTTTTTTATCAGCCGGTTGGTGATCCTTGATGAGCAACCCATCGGCCTGCGCCCACTGGCAGAACTGGCCCCTCAGCTGCGCCTGAAAACGGCCTCCACCGGCGCGGATACCGCGCAGCTGACGCGGAGTTTCCACCTTAACCTCACCGCTTTTGGGCTGTTGTCCTTTGCGGTGGGGTTGTTCATCGTGCAGGGCACCATCGCGCTGGGGATTGAGCAGAGGCGAGGCCTGTTCCGCACGCTGCGCAGTTTAGGTGTACCGCTTAATACGCTGGTTGCGCTTATTTTTGCCGAACTTCTGGTGACAACACTGCTGGCGGCGCTGCTGGGTCTGATCCTTGGCTACCTGATTGCCGCGGCCTTGCTCCCCGGCGTTGGGGCGACATTGTCCGGGCTTTATGGCGCGTCGCTGGACGGCAGCCTGCAGCTGCGCCCCGGCTGGGTGTTTTCCGGTCTGGCAATGGCACTGGCAGGGATGGCGCTTGCTGGGGCGCAAAGCTGGGTCGGCCTGTCGCGCCTGCCCATTCTGGCGGCTCCGGCTGCGGCGGCGCGGGGTCAGCAGGCCCTGCGCGGGCATCGCCTCTCGGCACTGTCCGGCGCGCTCCTTGTTTTGGGCGCGGCCTCGATCCCTGCGCTGTTCGACGGGCTGCTTGCGGGGTTTGCCTTTCTTGCGGGGCTGATGCTGGGGGCCGCGCTTCTGCTGCCCCTGGCCCTGTCCCGGTTGGCATCGGTTGGCGTGCAGCTGGCACGCAAGCCGGTAACGCTATGGCTCTGGGCGGATATGCGGGCGCAACTGCCCGGTCTGTCGCTGGCGCTGATGGCGCTACTGCTGGCGCTGGCGACAAATATTGGTGTCGGAACAATGGTGTCCAGCTTCCGCCTCACGTTCTTGGGCTGGCTGGATCAGCGATTGGCGTCTGAGCTGTATATGACGCTGCCGCAGGAGGAGATGGCCAAAAACGTGCTGCCGTGGCTTGCCGACAGGGGAATTCGCACCCTGCCGATCCGCCACAGTGACGAGCGTTATGTGGGACCAGACGGTATCGGCGCACCGATGGAGGTCTACGGGGTGGTGGATGATGCCACCTATCGCGACAACTGGCCGCTGTTGCAGGCCGAACCGACGGTCTGGTCGCAACTCGCCGAGGGGCGTGGCGCGCTGATCAATGAACAGCTGGCGCGGCGCGCGGATCTGGGTCCCGGAGATACGCTGGTGATCGCGCCGGACTGGCGGATGCGGATTGCCGGGGTCTATTCCGATTACGGAAATCCCAACCCACAGGCCATCGTAGGGCTTGAAACGCTGTTGCGGCATCGTCCACTGATTGAAAACCGCCGGTTTGGTCTGCGGTTGCCCCCTGCTGAGGTCGCAGAGATCCGCGCAGCGCTGCAACGTGAGTTTGGTCTGCCGCGCAGCGCCTTCATCGACCAAAGCGCGCTCAAGGCGCAGTCGTTGGCGATTTTTGACCGGACCTTTGTGGTGACGGGGGCGCTGAACCTTCTGACCTTTGGCGTGGCGGGGTTTGCCATGCTTACCAGCCTGTTGACACTCTGGAGCCAGCGCTTGCCGCAATTGGCGCCGATCTGGGCCATGGGGCTGACGCGGCAACAGTTGGCCCGGTATGAAATCCTGCGCAGCGTGATCCTTGCGGCGCTGACTGCACTGTTGGCGCTGCCTTTGGGGTTGCTGCTGGGTTGGGCGCTTCTGGCCGTCGTCAACGTTGAGGCCTTTGGCTGGCGCTTGCCGATGTCGCTGTTTCCATTGGACTGGCTGCAATTGCTGCTGATGGCGCTTGCGGCGGCAACGCTGGCCGCCGCCCTGCCCGCCCGCCGGCTGTCGAAGCTGAAACCCGCCGATCTGTTGAGGGTCTTTGCCAATGAACGTTAAAGGCGCCCTTGCGGCAGTTGTCAGCAAATTCACCCTGGCGGCGACATTGCTGGCGCTGTCCGCACCGCCCGCTGCCGCGCAGGGCTATGCCGGATTGGGAACCGAGGCGGAGGGCTTTGCCGTGCCGGTCCCCGGTCGCCCGCTGGTATTTCCACGCGATCACGCCCCCCATCCCGACTACCGGATTGAATGGTGGTATCTGACGGCCAACCTGACCGGGGACGACGGGCGTGATTACGGCGTGCAATGGACGCTGTTTCGCTCAGCGCTGCGACCCGGCGACGACAGGCAGGATGACGCAGGATCGGTGTGGACCAATCCACAGATCTGGATGGGGCACGCAGGGTTGACGACGCCTGACGCCCATCACTCCGCCGAGCGGCTGGCCCGCGGTGGCATCGGTCAGGCCGGTGTTATGGCAGCGCCGTTTGAGGCCTATATCGACGATTGGCACATGCGCAGCCGCGACCAATACCTGCGAGATCTGACCTTGCGCGCAACGGGCGAGAGCTTCCGCTATGACCTGTCGCTTAGCGCAGAGGGGCCGCCGGTGATGCAGGGTGATGCCGGCTATTCGGTGAAATCGGCGGATGGGCAGGCAAGTTACTATTATTCCCAGCCGCATTACCAGGTAACCGGGACGCTGGACCTGCCGGACGGACCTGTGGCGGTGACGGGGGAAGGCTGGCTTGATCGTGAATGGTCCAGCCAGCCGCTGTCAGAAGATCAGAGTGGCTGGGACTGGTTTTCGCTGCGGTTCAACAGCGGTGAAAAACTGATGGGTTTCCAGTTGCGCGGTGCCAGCCCGTTCACCTCCGGGACATGGATTGCGGTCGACGGCACCCCAACTCCGCTTGAGCCGGGCAGCCTGCAGGCAACGCCCGTCACGTTCACTGAGGTGGCCGGGCGCAAGGTGCCGACAGAATGGCAGCTGCGCCTGCCTGCGCGCGGGTTGGACGTTCGTGTCTCAGCGATGAACCCGCAGTCTTGGATGGAGATGTCCTTTCCCTATTGGGAGGGTCCGGTGCGCCTCAGCGGCAGTCACGTCGGCAAGGGGTATCTTGAGATGACCGGCTACGGCACTCCGGCGGACTAGCGGGCGACGGGTCATCTCACACAGAAGTAAAAAAGGGGCGCCATCAACGGGCGCCCCTTTCACGTGGGTTAGCAGTGGTTTCGGATCGGCTGGTCAGCGCACCACATAGACCGAACAGGTCGAATGCCGGATCACCCGTGCCGCATTGGGGCCCAGCAGGTAATCCGACAGCTCCGGCTTATGCGCGCCGATCACGATCAGATCGGCACCGGCCTTGTCGGCGACCTTCAGGATTTCCTGATAGGCTTTGCCGGTGGCAACCACATGGCGCACCTTGGCGTTGCGCTCAGCGCCCAGGATCTCCTCACAAAGCTTGCCCAGGTGGTCGGCGGTTTCCTTCACGGCGCGGTCATGGTGATGGTCCTCAAAGAACCCCGAGACCCAGCTTTCGCCGAAATCGGGCAGGACATTGACCACATCCAGCTGTGCCTGATCCAGATCCGCCAGCCGCGCCGCTTCGCGTAGCACCTTGGCATCAATTGTCTTGTCGCTCAGTTCCAATGCGCAGAGAACGGATTTGCTCATGCCGGGACTCCTTCCTTACTGGCCCGTGCGCGCTGCAAGAAGGCGATCATCGCCAGTAGCAGCAGCGCCGGGATGAAGATCAACTCCTTGGGCAGCTGGTCTGCCGGGGCCTGCACACTCAGCAGGCGGACAGGTTCATCACCGTAGAAATCGAAGCTGTCCATGCCGGATTGCGCAGGCGTGCCAAACATCGGCTCATCCAGCTTCACAACCCCGTCTTCGGGCAGCAGCATCAGGCCAAAGGCATCAACCTGCGCCTGACCGTCGCCACCATCAGCGACAGGCAGGATCAGCGTGGTACTCTTCTGCTCACCGGTGTCGAAGTCGGGACCCTCCACGGTGATCCGCAACTCACTGCCCGCAGGGGCCGTGGCAACGGTCTCCACCAACGCCGCCGGATCGGTGTTGGCAAACGGAGGCATCAGCCGGTTCATGAAGAAGTCCGGGCGGAACAGGGCAAAGGCGACCAGAACCAGCAGGACACTTTCGTAGATGCGGTTGCGGGTGATGAAATAGTTCATCGTGCCCGCGGTGAAGGCAAGAATGGCGATGGTCGCAGAAATGGCCACCAGAATGCCCTGCACCCAGCCTACATCAATCAGCAGAAGATCCGTGTTGAAGATGAAGACAAAGGGTAGCGCCACCGTGCGCAGACTGTAGAAGAACGCGACAAAGCCGGTGCGAATGGCATCCCCCCCCGACACCGCAGCGGCGGCAAAGCTGGCCAGACCCACAGGCGGTGTCACATCCGCCATGATCCCGAAATAGAACACAAAGAGATGCACCGCGATCAGCGGCACCACCAGCCCGGATTGTGCACCAAGTTCAACCACAACGCCCGCCATCAGAGAGGACACCACGATGTAGTTCGCCGTGGTCGGCAGCCCCATGCCCAGAACCAGCGAGAGAAGGCCGACCATGATCAGCATCAGGATCAGGTTGCCGCCGGACATCAGTTCCACCAGTTCCGACATCACCTGACCAACGCCGGTCAGCGTTACAGTGCCGACGATGACGCCTGCTGTGGCTGTGGCCAAGGCAATGCCGATCATATTGCGCGCGCCGTCAATTAGCCCGTTCCACAGATCATGCACCCCATCCAGGAAGCTGTGTGCCAAGGTGCTTTGCCCCCGGAACAGCGCTTTCAGCGGTTTTTGGGTCAACAGGATCACAAACAGCAGTGCCGTCGCCCAAAAGGCCGACAGACCCGGCGACTTCTGCTCAATCATCAGGAAGTAGACCAAGACGATGATCGGCAGCAGATAGTGCAGACCCGCCTTGTAGATCTCGCCGACAACCGGCAGTTCGACCTCCGCCGCGTTGGGATCATCTGGCACCAGATCGTCAGTTCCAGCGGCCAGCCACAATAGCCCCAGATAGGCTGCAACCACCAAGAGCGACAGGACAAGGCCGGAGGCGCCGGGGATGGCTGCGGTGATTGCTTTGATCGGGTATTGGATGCCGTAGCAAAGTGCCGCAAACCCTGCGAAAAACGCAGCCATGCCGCCGATCGTCCGTCCCATAGACACAACACGGTTGCCCAGCGTGGGCATGTTGCGCTTCACCGCCTCAAGATGGACGATATAGACCAGCGCGATGTACGAAATTGCCGCCGGCAGGAAGGCATGGGTGATCACCTCGACGTAGGAAATGCCGACGTATTCCACCATCAGGAAGGCCGCAGCGCCCATGACGGGGGGCATGATCTGGCCATTCACCGAGGAGGCAACCTCGACCGAACCGGCCTGCTCTGAACTGAACCCCACCCGCTTCATCAGCGGAATGGTGAAGGTGCCGGTGGTCACAACATTGGCGATGGAGGAGCCGGAAATCAGACCGGTAGCGGCAGAACCGACCACCGCAGCCTTGGCCGGACCACCCCGCAGGTGACCAAGGGCACCAAAGGCCATTTTGATGAAGTAGTTGCCAGCCCCGGCCTTATCCAGAAGCGCACCGAACAGCACGAATAGGAACACGAATTTGGTGGAAACACCCAAGGCAATGCCAAACACACCTTCCGAGGTGATCCACATATGGCTCATCGCTTTTTTCAGGCTCGCGCCCTTCCAACGGATGACTTCCGGCACCCAGTCGGAGGAGCCGAAGAAAACATAGGCAAGAAACACACAGGCGATAATCGCCATGGCCGGCCCCAGCGCACGCCGTGCGGCTTCGAACAGCAACAGCAGCCCAATCAGGGCCACCCATTTGTCCGTATCATCGGCAAGCCCACCTGAATTCACGATTTTCTGGTAGAAGATATAGCCGTAAAGCGCGATCAGCGCCCCGACAATGGACATGACCCAATCTTGAATCGGAATGTAGTGACGTGGGCTGGATTTCAGGGCCGGATAGGCCGCAAAGGCGAGGAAAATCGCAAAGGCCAAATGAATCTGGCGTGAGTTATTCACCACGCTGCCGGGCAGCAACAGGTTAGAAACTGGCGAGGCCAGCACCACCTGAAAGACCGACCATATTACAGCGACAATCGCCAAGAAAAGCCCAACCGACCCAACCGGGTTGCGCGCGCCGGCATCTGAGGATGCGACGAGGTCCTGTAGCTCTTCTTCAGTAAGCGGTCGATTTCCTTGAACATCGGATGTCATGGAGTATCCCCCTGAGGCCGTCTGTCTCTGCGGCCGGTTATTCTTGGGTGTTGCCCTTGGTCCCGACGCGCCCTCTCCCTTTTGGAGTTTCAGCGCTTCATGGCAAAGGGCAAAGCCATCACGGCAAGGGCAAAACGGGGCGCCATTGGCGCCCCGCTGCAATCATCAAAGATGGGTTACTCTACCCAGCCCTGCTCTTTGTAGTATTTCGCAGCACCGGGATGCAGCGGCGCGGACAGGCCTGCGGTTGCCATTTCCTCAGGCTTGAGGTTGGCAAATGCTGGGTGCAGCTTTTTGAAGTCATCGAAGTTTTCAAAGACCGCTTTCACCACGGTATAGACCGCCTCGTCGGAGACCTGATCGGAGGTGACGAACGTTGCACCCACACCAAATGTGCTGACATCGGCGTCGGAGCCACGGTACATGCCACCGGGGATGGTTGCGGTCCGGTAGAAGGAGTTGTCTGCGATCAGCTTTTCAACAGCTTCGCCATCAACGGTCACCAGAACGGAGTCACAGGCGGTGGTGGCTTCCTGAATGGAGCCGGACGGGTGACCCACGGTGTAGACCATCGCGTCGATCTGGTTGTCGCAGAGCGCAGCCGACTGTTCTGCCGCCTTCAGCTCGGTTGCCAGCGCAAAGCTGTCCATGCCCCAGCCTTTGGCTTCCAGCAGCACTTCCATGGTGCCGCGCTGACCAGAACCGGGGTTGCCGATGTTGACGCGCTTGCCCTGCAGGTCGTCAAAGTTGGTCACACCGGCATCGGCGCGAGCCACAACGGTGAAGGGTTCGGGATGCACGGAGAATACCGCGCGCAGACCTTCAAAGGCGCCCTGATCTTCGAATTTGGAGGTGCCGTTATAGGCGTGATACTGCCAGTCAGACTGCGCCACGCCAAACTCCAGCTCGCCTTCGCGGATGGTGTTGATGTTGTAGACGGAGCCGCCAGTGGATTCCACGGAGCAGCGAATACCATGCTCTTTGCGGGTTTTGTTGACCAGACGGCAAATCGCGCCACCGGTCGGGTAGTACACGCCGGTTACACCGCCGGTACCGATTGTGATGAATTCCTCTGCCAAGGCAGCAGGTGCCATGAAAGCAGATGCGACAAGGGCGCTAACGGCCAGCTTGGTGTTGGTCATATGTGTTGTTCTCCCACGTTTTTTGTCGTCGAAACCGTAGAGCCGCCAAAATCGCGGCTGGGGGTTGTTGAACCCTTGGGGACATGTAGACGCCAGGTGTGATTTGTCGCGCATTCTGGCAACAATTTCCGGCAGGTCCAGAGGCTTAAGCGTTTCAGGCGCATCCGGCCGAGTCAAGGCTTGCAGCCCGCCCCATTGCCAAAGCGCACGGGGTTTCTGCGTATCTGACACTGATCCCGGAAATTTCCCCCGTACCCACATCCGTTGGATTCGGCGTAGTGTGGCAGATTGTCACACCAATGTGCAAGCCGCCTCTGCCATTCAAGCCCCTTACATGGCGATATTTTTTTGCGACAACCTTGGAAACGTCGACGCCATAAAAGAGTGGATCCGACACCGCAAGGGGCAAAAACGTAAAAGCCTCCCCATTCCTATTGTGGGCACCGCTCCATCTGCGGACAGCGGTCAGTTGCGCGCATTGTGAACACAGTCGCCTGACAGCGTGATTTTCTCGCCGATCACCCGGCGAAGCACTGATGGCGGCTTGCCCAAGCAGACATCTGGTCGCAAGATGGTGCGACGGGCATATGCCGCGTTCAGGACTCTGTGAGGGATCATAGGGTCAGTGACACACCAACATTTGGTCCCGACGCCGGACCGCCGGGCCTCCGGACCTAACCACAGTCGCCAGCAGCAAGGCCAGCAGAAGGACAACTCCAATGGAATATCACCGACCCAGCAGCTTTGCCGAGGCGGCAGAGCTGGCGGCCTCAGCCAAGGGTGTGACCCGTGTGCTGGCCGGCGGCACCGATGTGCTGGTGCAGATGCGGGCCGATATCGTCACGCCAGATACGCTGATTGATATCAAGTCAATTGAGGGGGCACGGGACATCCGGCAGGACGACGATGGCAGCTGGACGATCGGCGCCGCCGTAGCTGGCGCTGAGATGAGCGAGCACCCTGCCCTATGTGCCGCCTGGCCCGGTGTCGTGGAGGCGATGGATCTGATCGGCTCAACCCAAGTGCAGGGCCGCGCCACGTTGGCTGGCAATCTGTGCAATGCCTCGCCAGCGGCGGATAGCGTGCCGGCCTTGGTTGCCGCGCAGGCGACCGTCAGCATCACCGGCCCAAAGGGAGATCGCCGCGCAGCTGCTGTGGATATTCCCTCAGCCCCAGGCAAAACCACGCTTGCCCCCGGCGAGCTGATCACCGCCGTGCATCTGCCCGCCACTCAACCGCGTCAGGGCGATGCCTATCTGCGGTTCATTCCGCGCACCGAAATGGATATTGCAGTTGTTGGTTGCGGCGTCTGGCTGCGATTGGAAGGCGACACCATTGCGGAGGCGCGTGTTGCACTGGGCGCTGTTGCCCCGACGGTGCTGCTGGTTGAGGCCTGTGCCGATGCGCTGGTTGGCTCCACGCTGGACGATGCTGCGCTTGAGCGACTGGCCACCGCCGCCTCCGATGCCTGCACTCCGATCACCGACAAACGCGGCACCGTTGCCTTTCGCACCCAAGTGGCGGGCGTGATGGCACGCCGCGCTGCCGAGATCGCCTATACCCGTGCCAAGGGAGACACAGCATGAGTTCGAAAATCCACGTCTCTGCCACCATCAACGGCGATGCGGTCGACTATCTCTGCGACCCGCGCGAAACCCTGCTGGATGTTCTGCGTGACCGGTTGAACCTCACGGGCGCCAAGGAAGGCTGCGGCACGGGTGACTGCGGGGCCTGTTCGGTCACGCTGAATGGGCGGCTGGTTTGTTCCTGCCTCGTCCTCGGGGTTGAGGCAGAGGGTCAGGAGATTGCCACGGTCGAAGGCATCGCGCCCGGCGAAACACTGCATCCACTGCAACAGAAATTCATTGACCACGCCGCGCTGCAATGCGGGATCTGCACGCCGGGTATTCTGGTGGCAGCCAAATCTCTGCTGGAGAAAAACCCGGATCCAACAGAAACCGAAGTGCGCTATTGGCTGGCGGGCAACCTCTGCCGCTGCACCGGCTATGACAAGATCATTCGCGCCGTGATGGACGCGGCAGCAGAGATGCGGGAGGCATCATAATGGCTCTGGATCAACGAAAAACCGACTTCACCCAAGTGGGCACCCGTCCCAATCGTCCCGATGGTCTGGACAAGGTCACCGGCAAGGCGCGCTTTGGCGCCGATGTGACGGCGCCGGGGATGTTGTTTGGCGCCATTCTGCGCAGCCCCCATGCCCATGCTCGGATCAAACATATCGACACCAGCAAGGCTGAGGCGCTGGGTGATGTGAAGGCGATTGTCACCCGCGCCGATTTTTCCGACGCGATCCAGCCCGCTCCAGGGCTCGAAGGTGAACAATGGAATGTGCTGGAAAACGTGATGGCAGGCGACACCGCGCTTTATGATGGTCATGCCATTGCCGCGGTTGCCGCCACCTCTGCCCTCGCCGCGCGCGATGCGCTGAAGCTGATCGAGGTTGAGTATGAGGTGCTGCCTCATGTAACCGATGTCGACAAGGCCATGGCCAAGGATGCGCCGGTGATCCGTGAAGGGGCAGCCGATTACTCCGTGCCAGAGGGGATGCACCCCAATGTGGTGCGTTATCACGAAAGCGGTCATGGCGATGTGGAGGCGGGTTTTGCCAGGGCTGACCTTGTGGTGGAGGAGCATTTCGTCACCGAGGCGACGCATCAGGGCTATATCGAGCCACATGCCTGTCTGGCCCAGCTGGGGCAGGACGGCAAGGGGGAACTGTGGTGCTGTACTCAAGGCCACTGGTATGTGCAGAAGAACTGCGCGGCGTTGTTGGGCATTGAGACATCACAGCTGCGCGTCACCGCCTCGGAAATTGGCGGTGGATTTGGTGGCAAGACCACTGTGTTCATCGAACCCGTGGCCCTGGCCCTGTCGCGCAAGGCCAATCGCCCGGTCAAACTGGTGATGAGCCGCCCGGAGGTGTTTCGCGCCACAGGCCCCACGGCGTCAACCTCCATGGATATCAAGATCGGCATGACCGCGGATGGCATCATCACCGCAGCGCAGGGCACCTTCCGCCTGCAGGGTGGTGCCTTTCCGGGGGCGCCTGCGGATATGACCGCCATGTGTGCCTTTGCGCCCTATGATCTGCAGAATGTCCAGCAGATCGGTTATGACGTCATCAGCAACCGCCCCAAACAGGCCGCCTATCGCGCACCGGGATCGCCCATGGCGGCCTATGCGGTGGAATCCGTAATTGATGAGCTGTGCCGGAAGCTGGATCTGGACCCAATCGAAGTTCGGCTGAAAAACGCGGCGCGCGAGGGCACCAAAGCCTCCTACGGACCAAAATTCGAACGCATCGGTCTGGTCGAAACGCTGGAAGCCGCCAAAGCCCACCCGCATTACAGCGCCCCACTCAAACCCGGTCAGGGGCGCGGGGTCTCCTGCGGGTTCTGGTTCAACCATGGGGGCGAGACCTCGGTGTCGTTGTCCCTGTCTGAGGACGGCACCTGTCAGATCTCGGTCGGGACACCGGATATCGGCGGCTCTCGTGCCTCCATGGCGCTGATGGCGGCAGAGGTTCTGGGCATTCCCTATGAAAGCATCCGTGTCACCATCGCAGATACCGCCACATTGGGATACAATGACGTCTCCCACGGCAGCCGGGTGACCTATGCCAGTGGCCTCGCGACAATCAAGGCGGCAGAGGACGCTGTAGTCAAACTCAGCAAACGTGCTGCCGCGAAATGGGGCATCCCGGAGGATGCGGTCAAATGGGAGGACGGCCACGCCGTGCCCTCTGGTCCGAATGCGGGCAATTTTGACCCGATCCCGCTAGCTGAGATCACCCGCGACATGGGCCAGACCGGCGGTCCCATCTCGGGCCATTTCGAGGCCACGCCCGAAGGCGCCGGTGTCTCCTTTGCCACCCATATCGTCGATGCCGAAGTGGACCCGGAAACCGGCAAAACCGCTGTCACCCGCTACACCGTCATTCAGGACGCGGGAAAGGCGATCCACCCCACCTATGTGGAGGGGCAGTTTCAGGGTGGAGCCGCACAGGGTATCGGCTGGGCGCTCAATGAGGAATACATTTACGGCGAGGATGGCCGGTTGCAGAATGCGGTGTTCCTCGATTACCGGATCCCGGTGGCCTCTGATCTGCCGATGATCGACACGGTGATCGTCGAAGTGCCCAACCCCGGTCATCCTTTTGGCGTGCGCGGTGTGGGGGAGACATCCATCTGCCCACCTCTGGCTGCGATTGCCAATGCGGTCTCTGCGGCGGCAGGCGTGCGGCTGCATGCGCTGCCGATGTCACCGCCGCGTATTCTGGCAGCATTGGAACAGCAGCGCGGAACGGCAGATTGATGCAGCGCGATGACGAGTGAGACGCAAGATCTGGGTCAGGACGCGGGGTTGCCGCGCCTGACCGTGCATCTTTGGTCCGGGTTGCGCCGCTTTGCCGAGGGGCAAGACGCGGTGGAAGTTTCCGCCAGCACCACTGGCACCATGATCGCCGCGCTGAAAGCCGCCTACCCCGCGCTGATCCCGGCGCTGGACGCAGGCGTTTCGGTGGCGGTAGACGGGCGCATCATTGCGGCCAGTCTGGATGAACCCCTCGACCCTGAGAATGAAATCTACCTGATGCAGCGGCTGCGCGGTGGCTAAGACCGCAAGGTGATTGCACTTTGCCGTCGATCAGTTAGGACGGTCGGCAAGGTTTCAGCTGCCCACACACCAGTGGCTGCCATCATCAACGGAGGATCCCGCAGTGAAAATCAATGGCACGCATTATCGTTCGCTTTGGTGGGATGAGGATCAATCGGTCTTGATGATCATTGATCAGCGTTGGTTGCCGCATGAGTTTCGCATCCAGCCCGTTGCCACGCTTGAGGAGTTCGCTACGGCCATCGTGGAAATGCGGGTGCGTGGCGCACCGCTGATCGGAGCGACCGCGGCCTATGGTATGGCGTTGGCTGCGGAGCTGGATCCGTCCGACAGCGCGCTACAGGCCGCCTGGGAGCAACTCAATGCGACCCGCCCGACAGCAATCAACCTGCGCTGGGCGCTGAACCGTTGCTTGGAGACGCTGCGCCCCCTGCCGGAGGAAGACCGTGCAAAAGCGGCGCTGAAGCTTGCCCATGCCATCGCCGATGAGGACGTCGAGATCAACCGCCGCATTGGCGCTTATGGTCTGACATTGATCCGCGATATCGCCGCTAAGAAACCGGCAGGTGAACCCGTACGCCTGCTCACCCATTGCAACGCCGGCTGGATCGCCACCGTTGACTGGGGCACGGCGACCAGCCCGATGTATCAGGCCCATGATGCCGGAATTCCGATCCATGTCTGGGTCGATGAAACCCGGCCCCGCAATCAGGGCGCGCTGACTGCCTGGGAACTGGGCAGCCACGGCATCAGCCACAGCTACATTACGGACAATGCAGGCGGTCATCTGATGCAGCACGGACAGGTTGATCTGGTCATCACCGGCACTGATCGCACCACCCGTCAGGGCGATGTCTGCAACAAGATCGGCACCTATCTGAAGGCGCTGGCGGCCCGTGACAACGGGGTGCCGTTCTATGTCGCCCTGCCCTCGCCCACCATTGACTGGACGGTCACGGACGGTGTCGCAGAGATCCCGATAGAAGACCGTGATAGCCGCGAGGTGAGCCATGTTCAGGGCGTGCTGGAGGGTGGCGATATCGGGCTGGCACAGGTTACGCCAGAGGGCACCGCCTGCGGCAATCCCGCCTTTGACGTGACGCCAAACCGGCTGGTGACCGGGCTTATTACCGAGCGCGGTATCTGCGACGCCTCTGCCGAGGGGCTGGCGGCGCTGTTTCCTGACCTTATCCGAAAGGCGGGGTAATCTGCCATGTCCAGATCCGCCCGAGAGGATAACCTGGAGCTGCGCCAGTCGATCATTGATGCCTGTCTGGAGATGAACCGGAGTGGGATCAATCAGGGCACATCCGGTAATATATCTCTGCGGATCGCCGGTGGGGACATGCTGATCACCCCATCCGGGGTTCCCTATGAGGCAATGAGCCCAGAAATGATCGTCCGGATGCCGGTGGTCGGCGATCCGGCTCCGCTGGGACGCCAGTTTGCCCCTTCTTCCGAGTGGCAATTTCATCAGGCGCTGCTCGCAGCCAAGCCGGAGACGATGGCCGTTGTTCATGCCCACCCTGTCAATTGCTGCGCTCTCGCGGTGAACCACATGGCAATCCCGGCCTGTCATTATATGGTCGCAGCGTTTGGCGGGCATGACGTCCCGCTTGCTGACTACGCTCTCTTCGGAAGCGCAGAGCTCTCAGCCCATGTTGTTACTGCAATGGCAGACCGCGAGGGGTGCCTTATGGCGAACCATGGCGCCGTCTGCACCGGTGACACCTTGGCGCGCGCCATGTGGCGGATGGCTGAGCTGGAACATTTGGCAGCAACCTACATTCGCGCCCGCAGCATCGGTACGCCCAAGCTGCTCAGCCCGGCGCAGATCGACGACGCGCTGGCGGCATTTGCAGGCTATGGCTTGAAGCAGGACTAAAATCCTGAGTCGCATTTGCGCGATAATCGAACATATTCCCGGCCTGGTCGACCTATTGGCAGTCAGGGTGACCGGTAGCCTCCTGCATCCCGCTGGTCAGGCGCCACTTTTTGAGCGTTGACCAGGCTTATCGTGAAAACCAGCGTAAATTCCCTTGCGTTAGCGCAAAAGATACGACCTCATATCAGGGAATTAGGAAGCAAAATGACTGACCCTCTGATTTTCGACGGCCACAACGATCTATTGCTGCGCTTGCATAATCGCGACATTTCACCCGGTGTTGACGGGTTCCAAGGTGGCGGCGGACGCCATATTGACCTTGTGAAAGCGCGCAAAGGCGGTTTTGGCGGTGGCTTTTTTGCCATCTACGTACCTGACGCGGTCGATATCGACAGCCATGATGAGATGATGGCCACGGCCTACGATTTACCTTTGCCCGAGGAGGTCAGCTGGCCGGATGCGGCCCCCGTCTCGCTCTCTCAGGCGGCGATCCTGCTCCAATTGGAACGCGACGGTGCGCTGAAGATCTGCCGCAGCACCAATGATATTCGGAGCTGTCTTGCCACGGGGTTGATCGCAGCCGTGATGCATATGGAAGGGGCGGAGGCAATTGATCCGGAATTCCATATGCTCGACGTTCTTTATCAGGCGGGCTTGCGCTCGCTCGGCCCGGTCTGGAGCCGCCCGACTCGATTTGGCCACGGTGTACCGTTCCGCTTTCCCGGCTTGCCCGATACCGGGCCGGGGCTAACTGCGGATGGCAAAAGGCTGGTGCAGCGCTGCAATCAGCTGGGCGTGATGATTGATCTTTCACATCTGAATGAGGCCGGATTCTGGGATGTGGCAGAGCTGAGTGACGCGCCACTGGTGGCCACACATTCAAATGCCCACGCCCTCACTCCCCACAGCCGTAACCTGACTGACCGCCAGCTGCACGCGATCCGTGACAGCGATGGCATGGTTGGTCTCAACTTTGCCGTGGCCTTCCTGCGCGAAGATGGTCGCATGGACGCGGACACCCCGATTGATTGCATGCTGCACCATATTGACCACCTGATCACCCAACTCGGGGAGGATCGGGTCGGTTTCGGCTCGGATTTTGATGGCGCCACGGTGCCAAAGGACATCGAGACTGTGGCGGGTCTTCCTACCCTTCGTACCGCCCTGCGTCGGCACGGTTTCAACGATGCTCTTATGAAGAAACTATGCCACGACAATTGGCTCCGGGTTCTGGATGCGACCTGGCAAAACCCAGCCAAGAACGCAGGCAAGTAAACGCGCCCGTTTTAGACCCACACAACAACAAGACGCTGACAACAGCGCGATATTCAAAGATTAAAACACGATAGGGAGTTACAGATGAAAACCATTCAAACCCTTCTTGGCACCGCCGCGCTGGGGTTGGCAATTGGCCTCACCCCGATGGCCACGATGGCCGAAACACCGGATAATATGCTGGTCATTGCCAACCGCATTGACGACATCACCACGCTGGACCCGGCACAGAGCTTTGAATTTGCAGGCGCAGACGTGATCCGCAACATCTACGGCAAACTGGTGAATTTCGACCCTGCGGATCTGGACGCCGGCTACCAACCGGATCTGGCCGAAAGCTGGACTGTTTCTGAGGATGGCCGCACCATCACCTTCACCATGCGCGAAGGTGTCAAATTTCAGTCCGGCAACCCGGTCCGCGCCGAGGATGCGGCGTTTTCGCTGAAACGCGCGGTTCTGCTGAACAAAACGCCATCCTTCATCATCACCCAATTTGGGTTCACGCCCGAGAACGTCGATGAAACGATCAAGGTTGATGGCAACACGCTATCGATCACAACGGACAAGCGTTATGCGACATCCTTTGTCCTTAACTGCCTCACCGCCACGATTGGCGCGATTGTCGACAAAGAACTGGTCATGGCCAATGAAGTCGATGGCGATATGGGCAACACTTGGCTGACCACCAATTCCGCTGGGTCCGGCCCCTACAGCCTTGCCAGCTGGAAGCCGAAGGAAAGCGTCACCCTGAGCGCCAACCCGGCCTATTACGGCGGCGAACCAGAAATGAAGCGCGTCATTGTGCGACACGTACAAGAGAGCGCGACCCAGCGCCTGATGCTGGAGCGTGGCGATATTGATGTGGCCCGCGATCTCACCCCGTCTGATGTTGATGGTCTTGCAGGTGTTGACGGCGTTGAGGTGCTGCGCGAAATGCGCGGTCGCCTGATGTATGTCTCCTTCAACCAGAAGCACCCGGAACTGTCCAAACCGCAAGTCCGTCAGGCGTTGAAGTACCTGATCGACTATGACGGCATGGAAAACAGCTTCCTCAAGAACTGGTATGTCGGCCATCAGAACTTCCTGCCGAAAACCTATCTTGGTGCGGTGGACGAGAATCCCTTCTCGCTCGATGTGGAAAAGGCCAAGGCGTTGCTGGCTGAGGCAGGCGTCGAAAATCTGGAGCTGACTGTCGGCGTGCGTGAGGCGCAGGAGCGTCTGGAAATTGCCCAGTCGCTGCAGAACACATTCGCCCAGGCCGGGATCACGCTGAACCTTGAGGTTGGCACCGGCAAGCAGGTGCTGGGTAAGTACCGAGCGCGTGAGCTGGATATCTATCTCGGCGCTTGGGGGCCGGACTATCCTGATCCCCACACCAATGCGGGCACCTTTGCCTATAACCCCGACAACTCGGACGCCGCGAATGCCACCGGTCTTCTGGCCTGGCGCAACGGCTGGGACACAGGTGGTCTGACCGAGAAGGTGTCGGCGGCTGTTGTCGAAGGCGACACAGAGAAGCGCGCGGAGATGTATCATGAGATCCAGGCGCAATTCCGTGACACCGCCCCCTTTGCCGTAATGTTCCAGCTGATCGAGCAGGCGGGCATGGCCGATAACGTCGAAGGGCTGAGCCTTGGCGGCGCCATCACCTCGGTCGCCTACTGGGATGTGACCAAGTAAGATGGCGAATTTCGCAACAGAAACGGAGCGGCGGCCTTGGCTGCCCCTCCCCCCTTGGGCGCGCGGCACGCTGGTGACGCTGTCGTCCATCGCGGTCACGATGCTGGGCCTCTTGTTTGTGACCTTCCTGATCGGTCGGGTGATGCCCATCGATCCGGTGCTGGCCATCGTCGGCGAGCGCGCCACCGAGGAGCAGTATAATGCCGTCTACCGTGAGCTGGGTCTTGATCGCTCGCTTGCGGTGCAGTTTTTCTACTATGTCACCGATGTCCTGCGGGGCGATTTCGGAACCTCGCTGCTGACGGCGCGGGATGTCTCGACCGATATTGCGCGCGTGTTTCCGGCGACGTTTGAACTGGCCACTATCGGCATCCTCTTTGGCTGCATACTTGGCGTGCCACTGGGGGTCATCGCTGCGGTGCGTCGCGGCAGCTGGATTGACCAGATTGCCCGCGTCATCGCGCTGGTTGGCTATTCCATGCCCATCTTCTGGCTGGGCCTGATGGGGTTGTTGCTGTTTTACGGAATTCTGGGTTGGGTTGGCGGACCAGGCCGGCAGGGGATCTTCTACGAGGACATGATCCCCTCTGTCACAGGGATGATCCTGATCGACTCGCTGATTGCCGGGGATTGGGGGGCCTTTCGCGATGCGTTTTCACATATCGTGCTGCCCGCCTCTCTGCTTGGATACTACAGTCTTGCCTATATCAGCCGCATGACACGGTCGTTCATGCTGGAACAACTCTCCGCAGAATATGTCACCACGGCCCGCGTGAAAGGCATGAGCGAGTGGGCGGTGATCTGGACCCATGCGTTCCGCAACATCCGCGTCCAGTTGATCACTGTGATCGCGCTGAGCTATGCCAACCTGCTTGAGGGATCGGTCCTGACCGAGATTATCTTTTCCTGGCCGGGAATTGGCAGCTATATCACCACCGCTCTGCTGTCGGCGGATATGAATGCGGTGCTGGGCGGCACAGTTGTTGTTGGTCTGGTGTTCATCTGCCTCAACATCTTCTCCGACCTTCTCTACAAAGTTTTTGATCCGAGGTCGAAATGAGCATGTCGTCGCAAACCCCGGCCCCAAAGCAGGGCCTGCGGGCCTGGCTGTTGACCGATACCCCCACATCGCGGCGTCAGGCGCGGCTGGCCGCCCTTTATCAGGGTTGGCTGTCGCTGCGTCAGAACCATATGGCGATGGTGGGGCTTGCCATCTTGATCCTGCTGATCTCCATTGCACTGCTGGCACCGCTGTTGGCCCCCCATGACCCGTTTGTGCAGAACCTTGCCAACCGCCTGCAGCCCCTAGGCAGCGAAGGGCATATTCTGGGCACCGACTCCCTTGGCCGCGACATCCTCAGCCGCCTGATCTATGGCGCCCGCATCACGCTTTATATCGTTGCCCTGGTGGCGCTGATTGCGCCCGTTGCCGGGCTGCTGGTGGGCACGGTTTCTGGCTATGTGGGGGGCTGGGCCGATATCATCCTGATGCGCATCACCGATATCTTCCTCGCCTTTCCAAGGCTGGTTCTGGCGCTGGCCTTTGTTGCCGCCCTTGGCGCCGGGATAGAAAACGCGGTGCTGGCGATCTCGCTCACCGCATGGCCACCTTATGCGCGGATGGCGCGGGCAGAGACACTGACCATCCGGTCCTCTGACTATATCAGCGCGATCCGACTGCAAGGCGCAGGTCCGCTGCGGATCATTATCAAACATATCTGGCCGCTCTGTGTGTCCTCGCTGATCGTGCGGGTGACACTGGATATGGCCGGGATCATTCTGGCCGCCGCTGGGCTAGGCTTCCTTGGCCTTGGCGCGCAACCCCCCAGCCCGGAATGGGGCGCGATGATCTCAGAGGGGCGCCGGTTTATTCTGGATCACTGGTGGGTTGCCACCATGCCGGGTCTCGCAATCTTTGCTGTTTCGCTGGCTTTCAACCTGCTGGGTGATGGTTTGCGCGATGTTCTGGACCCGAAGGATAGCGCGTCATGAGTATGCTTCTGGATGTCGAAAACCTCTGGGTGCGGTTCCCCACGCGCAATGGCATCTTTGATGCGGTGCGCGGTGTGTCCTTCTCGCTCGGACGGGAACGGCTTGGGATTGTTGGCGAAAGCGGCTCGGGTAAATCCATGACTGGCCGCGCCATCCTGCAACTGATCCGCAAACCGGGGATGGTTGAGGCCGATCACATCACCCTCCACGGAGAGAACCTTCTGGCCAAATCTGAACGCGAGATGCGCAAAGTGCGCGGCGAGCAGATCTCCATGGTGATGCAGGATCCGAAATTCTCGCTCAACCCGGTGATGACAATCGGTGATCAGCTGATCGAGGCACATCGCCTGCACGCCAAGGCCAGCAAGGCCGAGTCCCGCCAGAAAGCGCTTGAGATGCTGGAGGCGGTCTCGATCCGGGATCCCGAACGGGTGATGGGCGCCTATCCGCACGAGATGTCGGGCGGCATGGGCCAGCGCATCATGATTGCCATGATGCTGATCCCGAACCCAGAGATCCTGATTGCGGATGAACCCACTTCTGCGCTGGATGTCTCGGTGCAGGGTCAGGTGTTGTCGATCATGGACCGGTTAGTGAAGGAACGCGGCATGGGGCTGATCTTCATCAGCCATGATCTCAATCTTGTGTCCCAGTTCTGCGACCGGGTGCTGATCATGTACGCGGGCCGCATCGTCGAGGTCTGTGACGCCAATCGCCTGCATGAGGCGCAACACCCCTATACCAAGGGGCTATTGGGCAGCCTGCCCCGGTTTGACGCGCCGCGCCCCCGGCTGGAGGTGCTGCAACGCGATCCCGCCTGGCGTGACGCCCCCAGTGTGGAGGGACGATGATGACAACCGCGTTGGACATCAACAATCTCAACGTCTATTTCGGCGAACGCCACGCGCTGGTTCATGCCGTCAAAGCAGCCTCTCTCAGCGTTGAAACCGGCGCCAGTTTTGGGCTTGTCGGGGAGAGTGGATCAGGAAAATCCACTATCTTAAAAGCCATCACCGGATTGGCGCCGCAATGGAACGGCGAGATTTCCGTCGAGGGCGCACGGCTTGGCCCCACCCGCGACCGGGAGTTCTACAAAACCGTGCAGATGGTGTTTCAGGATCCCTATGCCTCGCTCCATCCGCGCCAGTCGGTGGATCAGGTGCTGTCAGAAACGCTGCACCTGCACGGGTTTCGCGATATCGACGATCGGGTCGATCAACTGTTGAAAGACGTCGGACTTGGCCCCGCCTTCCGCTTTCGTTATCCGCATCAGCTGTCGGGCGGCCAACGCCAGCGCGTCGCCATTGCCCGCGCCTTGGCGCCACAGCCGGATATCTTGCTGCTGGATGAGCCGACCTCGGCGCTGGATGTGTCAGTTCAGGCGGAAATCCTGAACCTTCTCAGCGATTTGCGTTCCGAGCATGGGCTGACCTTTGTGATGGTTTCTCATGATCTCGCGGTGGTGGCGCATATGTGCGATCAGGCAGCCGTGATGCAGCATGGCGAGATCGTCGAGGTTCTCAGCATCGACGCGATGCGCAGCGGTGAAACACAGCATCCCTATACCCAGACGCTGCTTGAGGCCTCGGCAAACCGTGTCACCTGACTCGGTGCCGGTGCCGGTGCCGGTGTCGGCGCCTGGGCCGATACCGAGGCCGAGGCCGATGTCCGCTGGACGGCCGGGCGCCGCAGTAACCTGAGATTAAGGCCGTGATAGTAGGCTGAGTGCGCGTTTGAAGAAGGATGCGCGCCATGGTGGCCACTCCGACCCCCTATTCGCTGCCCGGACCGGATCCGGGCCCCGGTTTTGCGGCCGCCTCCACGGGCGTGCTGCACGATGTGACCTACCCTCGGGTGGGCGGCCAGACCATTCAGCTGGGCGAACTCCTGGGCGCGCTCAGCCATGCGCTCGATCTCACCGAAGGCCAGCCAAGAGGGCATTGTGTCCGCTGCTGTTGGATTGGTATGCAAGTAGCCGATTATCTGCACCTATCGCGGCAGGATCGATCGGACCTGTACTTTACGCTGTTGCTCAAAGATTTGGGATGCAGCTCAAACGCTGCGCGAATTAGCACGCTCTACCGCACAGATGATCTCTCCTTCAAACGCAACTTCAAATTTGTCGACGATACGACCCGGAAAAAACTTGATTTCTTGCTGCAGCACACAGGTCAGGGTGATAGCGGGTTCAAGCGGCTGAAAACCGTAACTGGCGTGATCGCCCGCAGCGACAGTATTGCCACCGAGCTGATCCAGACCCGTTGTGATCGCGGGGCAAAGATTGCACGGCTGATGCGTTTTTCTGAACGGATTGCCGGTGGGATTGCCGCACTGGATGAACATTGGAATGGCGGTGGCCATCCGGCGGGGATCAGCAGGAAGGATATTCCGCTGTTTTCCCGTATTGCGCTTATGGCGCAGGTGACAGATGTCTTCGCACTTCAGTATGGCTCTGGCGCCGCAGCGGACGAGTTGGAAAGTCGCGCAGGCAGCTGGTTTGATCCTGAGCTTGTGCCCGTCTTTACCCGAGTGATTCGCACCCCTGGTTTCTATGATACCTTGACCAGCGACAGACTAGAGACCAGCGTTTTCTCTGATCCTGCGGCACGAGCAACCTTGGGCGTCGATGACACCTATATGGACGATATTTCCTATGCTTTCTCCAAGGTGATCGACGCCAAGAGTCCCTTTACGTATGGTCACTCTGAAAGGGTGGCGCATTACACTGATATGATCTGTGAGACGCTCGGATTTGAGCTCCCTCATCGGCGATGGATGGTTCGCGCAGGGCTTCTGCATGATCTGGGCAAGCTCGGTGTCTCCAACGCGATCCTGGACAAACCTGGCCGTCTCAGCGATCAGGAAATGAAACAGATGAAACTGCATCCTGAATTTGGGTATGAGGTATTAAGGCGCATTTCTGTCTTCCAAGACATTGCTGACGTGGTGGTAGCGCACCATGAACGGTTGGATGGAAAGGGCTATCCCTACGGTCTTGGGGCTGCGGATCTGACAGTCGAAATGCGTATCCTAACCGTTGCCGATATTTTCGACGCGATGACTGCGGATCGCCCCTATCAGTCGGCCTTGCCGCTGGAGAAGGCATTCGCCACTATGGACGAGATGCAGGGTACGGCCATCGACCCTGAGATCCACCGCGCCCTGAAAGAGGCCATAGCCGCCAGCCCATGGCCCGCCCGCGAAGCGCGGCCCTTCTCGCCCAACTACTGACGGCCGCGCGATTGTGCAAAAAGGTGTTCCCCCCGGGCGAACGATGACATCTTGCCCGAAATTCAATGACGTTGGCTGGCAAGCAGGCAATGTCGCCGCTTCGGTTCTTCGCACGCGGATGTCCAAAAATATGGGGCCGTGCGATACCATCGCACAGCCCCTTGAAACCCTTGGTACCCAAGGCCGGACTCGAACCGGCACGCCCGCAAAGGCGGGGGATTTTGAATCCCCTGCGTCTACCATTCCGCCACTTGGGCCTCTGGCTTGTTCCTACCCAAGGCGGTCGCGGAGGTCCATAGGCAAATCGCCTTCACAGGGGTGAAAAATGCACCCGTGGTCTGAGCGGGGTTTGGGGCCCGAGGGGCCATGGCGGTTGACCCGCCCGCTCCCACGTGGCACCGCTCTCATCGGATTGCCAAGGAGAACCCCGAGGATGTTGCGCGCGCTGTATGACCGAACCATGGCTCTGGCCGATCATCCTAAGGCCCTGTGGTGGCTGGCTGGCGTCGCCTTCGTCGAAAGCTCGGTTTTTCCGATCCCGCCCGATGTTCTGATGATCCCGATGATCCTCGCACGCCCATCGCGGGCTTGGCTGATTGCGTTGGTCGCGCTGGTCGCTTCAGTCGCCGGTGGCCTGCTAGGCTACGCCATTGGCGCGTTTTTCTACGACAGTATCGGCCAGCCGGTGCTCGCAGCCATGGGCAAAGCCGACGCGATGGCGGACTTCAACACACGGTTCAACGACTTTGGGTTCTGGGCGGTGCTGATCGCAGGCATCACCCCCTTCCCCTATAAGGTCATCACGATAATGTCAGGCTGGACCGGCATGCCGCTTGCAACCTTTGTTGCGACCTCCATTCTGGCCCGTGCGCTGCGGTTTTTCGTGGTTGCGGGGCTTTTGTGGCAATTCGGCGCGCCCATCCGCAACTTCATCGAGCGGCGTCTGGGGCTTGTCTTTACGGTGTTTGTCGTGTTGTTGTTTGGCGGATTTTTCGCACTGAAGGTCTTGTAAACATGAGCCGATTTCTCATCCTTATTGCCACCGCCGGTTCAGCTGCGCTGCTGCTTGGGGCCTTTGGGTTTCAGTACCTTGGTGAGATGGCACCGTGTAAGCTGTGCATCTGGCAACGGTATCCGCATGGCGCAGCTGTGGTGATCGGCATGTTAGCGCTGATGGTGCCAATGGTGATGCTGCCCTATCTCGGTGCGCTGGCTGCGCTGACCACGGCGGCGATCGGCGCTTATCACACCGGGGTTGAGCGTGGCTGGTGGGAAGGCCCGAATTCCTGCACCTCCGGCCCGATTGGCAACCTCAGCTCCGAAGATCTGATGCAGCAGATCATGTCTGCACCGCTGGTGCGCTGTGACGACGTCCCGTGGGAGTTGTTCAGCCTCTCAATGGCCAGCTGGAATGCGATTGCATCGCTCTTTCTGGCCGTGCTCTGGGTTGCTGCGGCCAATCACATGCGCAAGAACCGGATCTGACGCCTGCATCGGGCCGGGCCTGTCACCGCTCGGCTCAGCTGTCCTTTTTCGTGGCAAGAAGGAGGTTGGTTTCGCTGCTCACCACCCCTTCGAATGTGCGGATTTTGGCAAGAGCGGCATCCAGCGTCTCCAGCGTTTCGGTGCCCAGTTCCACAATCAGATCCCAGCGCCCGTTCGTGGTGTGGATCGCCCGCACTTCCGGCAGGCCCTGAAGCTGCCGCGTGATGCGGCTGGTGCCCCGTCCCTCAATGCCGATCATCATCAGACCGCGGACCGGATCGCGCAGCACATCCTCCTTCAGAACAACTGAAAACCCAAGGATATCCCCCTTGCTCTGCAAGCGTTCGATCCGGGCCCGCACCGTGGTCCGCGACAGGTTCAGCTGCAACGCCAGATCCGACAGGGAGGCGCGTGCATTATGACGTAGCGCAGCAATCAGGCGCTCATCCGTTTTGTCCAATTTTACCTCCGTCTTGATGATTTGCCCTACTATATGGGCGATTTGATCGCTGGAATCCACCTCAAATCGGAGGTTTCTAAGGGTAAGCACAGTTCGCAGAGGAGATATACGCGTGACATCCAAGACCTGTATTCTGATCGGCGCCCCGGTGGACAGCGGCAAGCGGCGCGCCGGATGCCTGATGGGGCCGGATGCCTATCGCACCGCCGGTCTGGGGCGCGCAATCGAAAGTCTGGGTCACAAGGTGATCGATCAGGGCAATCTGCGGCCTGCGACCCATGAACGCGATACCAACGACGGTCTGGTCTTTGCCCGCAATGAAACCATCGGCTGGACCAATCGCCTGATCCGCGCCGCCGAAGAAGCGATGACAGAGGGGCTGCCGATCTTTCTTGGTGGCGACCATTCACTGTCCCTGGGCTCGGTTGTTGGCGTGGCCAACCACGCCGCCAAAGAAGGCCGCCCGCAATTTGTGCTGTGGCTCGATGCGCATACCGATTTTCACACCCCGGCAACCTCCGACAGCGGCAACCTGCACGGCACACCAGTGGGCTATTTCACCGGGCGTCCGGATTTTGCAGGCTTTCCCGAGGTGGCCAATCCGGTCCCGCAGGAAAATGTCTGCATGATCGGCCTGCGCTCGGTTGATACCCCGGAACGCCTCGCGCTTGAGGCCAGCGATATTCACCGTCACGACATGCGTGATATCGACGAAAATGGCATTGCCGGCCCGCTTTCTGCCTTCCTTCAGCGGGTCAAGGACGCCAATGGAATGCTGCATGTTTCGCTGGATGTTGATTTTCTGGACCCGTCTGTGGCCCCTGCGGTCGGCACCACCGTGCCCGGCGGCGCCACAGTGCGCGAGGGGCATCTGGTGTGCGAAATGCTGCATGATTCCGGGCTGATGACCTCTTTGGATCTGGTAGAGCTGAACCCGTTTCTGGATGAGCGCGGCCGCACGGCCCATCTGATGGTGGATCTCTGCGCCTCGGCCCTTGGGCGTCGTGTCTTTGACCGCCCGACACGGAGCTATCAATGAGCCAGCTTCAGGCCCCCGGTGCGGTGGTGATGATCCGTCCGCACCATTTTTGCTCCAACCCGGAGACGCGCGACGACAATGCGTTTCAAACCCTTGCGGATGACACGGCGGATGTGACCTCTGCGCAGGCGCTGGCCGAATTCGACGGAGCAGTTTCGGCGCTGCGCGGTGCGGGTGTAAACGTCCATGTGTTTGACGACACTGGCACGGAAACCCCGGACAGCGTGTTTCCGAACAACTGGTTCTCGACCCATGCCGGCGGCCATGTCGCGGTCTACCCCATGTATGCGGCGAACCGGCGCAAGGAACGCCGCTGGGATGTGATTGAACTGCTAAAGCGGGATTACCGCGTTCAGGATGTGATCGACTATTCCGGGTTGGAACAGGACGGGCTGGCGCTGGAAGGTACCGGTGCCATGGTGCTCGATCATATCGGGCGCATTGCCTACACCGTGAAATCCAACCGTGCCGATCCGGTGCTGCTGGAACGTTTCTGCACCCATTTCAACTTTGAACCTATGGTGTTTGAAGCACGGGATGCGCAGGGGCGCGATGTCTATCACACCAACGTGCTGATGGGTATTGGCACGGACTATGCGCTGATCTGTCTTGATATGATCACCAATCCAACGCGTCGCGCCGAGGTTGCCGCGCGGCTGGAGGAAACCGGACGCCGGGTGATTGATCTTACGCCCGAGCAGATTGCCGGATTTGCCGGCAACGCGCTGGAGCTGACCGGGCACAGCCGCTTGCTGGCGCTGTCGTCGCGTGCCGTCGATGTGCTGCGCCCCGACCAAATCGCTGTAATTGAGCGCAGCGCGACCCTGCTGCCGCTCTCCATTCCCACTATCGAAACCGCTGGCGGGTCGGTGCGCTGCATGCTGGCAGCCATCCACCTCAGCCCCCGTGAAAGGACCCAGTCATGACCCAACCCTCGGACAAGGCGCTTGTGCCTTTTGTCAGCGTCGACAATATGATGCGCCTCATTCATCATGTCGGGATCGACACGGTGATGAAGGATCTCGCCGCCTATATCGAAGAGGATTTCAAACGCTGGGAGCTGTTTGACAAGACACCGCGCGTGGCCAGCCATTCCGACGTCGGTGTGATCGAACTGATGCCCACCTCCGACGGTGAGGCTTACGGCTTCAAATATGTGAACGGCCATCCGAAGAACACCTCTGAGGGGCTGCAAACTGTCACTGCCTTTGGCCTGCTTGCGGATGTTTATACTGGCTATCCCGTACTGTTGACCGAAATGACCATTCTGACCGCGCTGCGCACGGCCGCGACCTCCGCCATGGTGGCAAAACACCTTGCGCCCAAAGGCGCGACGACCATGGCCATGATCGGTAACGGCGCCCAGTCGGAGTTTCAATCGCTCGCCATGCAGGCGATCTGCGGGCTAAAATCCGTGCGTCTCTATGATGTTGATCCGGCCGCCACCGCGAAATGCGCGGCAAACCTGAAAAACAGCGGGCTTGAGGTTGTGGCTTGCGAGACGCCGGAAGAGGCGATTGAGGGCGCGCAGATCCTGACCACCTGCACCGCAGACAAGCAATATGCCACGATCCTGACCGACAACATGGTCGGCAGCGGCGTGCACATCAACGCCATCGGCGGCGACTGCCCAGGCAAGACGGAGCTTGCACCAGGTATCCTGTCCCGCTCTGACGTATTTGTGGAATTCCCGCCCCAGACCCGGGTCGAAGGGGAAATCCAGCAGATGCCTGAGGACTTTGAAGTCACCGAACTGTGGCAGGTGATCTTGGGTCAGAAACCCGGTCGCCGCGATGACAAGCAGATCACCCTGTTCGACAGCGTCGGTTTCGCGATCGAGGATTTCTCGGCTCTGCGCTACATCCGTGATCGGATCAAGGACACCGATTTCTTCCTCGAACTGGATATGTTGGCCGACCCTGACGATCCGCGCGATCTCTTTGGCATGGTGCAACGCGCCAAAGGCTGATCCCCCCGAAGGTAGATACCAAAAGGCCCCGACAGCGCTGCTGATCGGGGCCTTTTTCATAGCTCTTTCAGGGTGCGATCAGCTGTCCAATTCGCTATCCCAATAGAGGAAATCCATCCAAGTCTGGTGCAGTTCCGGTTTGGGGCGTGGCAGGCGCCGGGCAATCGCGTCCAGTTCATGTGGGCTTGGGGCGAAGGGTTGACGACGGAGCTTCAACCCCACCTGCTGTGGTTTCAGATTGCCCTTACGCAGATTATCAGCACTGCAACAGGCGACGATATTGGTCCAGGAGGATGCACCACCTTTGCTGCGGGGGATCACATGATCAAATGTCAGATCCTTGGCGGCAAACCGCTTGCCGCAATACTGGCAGCAGAACTCATCACGCAGAAACACATTGTACCGGGTGAAGGCCACCTTCTTGCGCTTGCGATAGCGTTTGAGCGCAACAACAGCGGGCACTTCGAAGGTGTCCGAGGCCGAATGCACCGCGACATCGTCATAGGTCTTGACCTGTATGACCCGTTCCTGATGGACGGCAACAAACGCATCCTGCCAATTGCAGACAGACAGCGGCGCCCAGCTGAGCGGCTGCATATCTGCGTTCAGAATCAAAGTTCTGAGATTACCAACGGCGACGGTCATACTGCACCTCCTCGTTTCAATGGCCCGGACCTGCGCCAAGGTCCCGGCCACTGACCACTGTCCTGCCCCCGCGCACGGGCCGACACAGCAGTGGTTTCAGACAAAACAAAAGCGCGTGGAGTGCACGCGCTTTTGTTTAGATCAGTCATATAAATGTCAGCAGTCTGCGGGCGAACCGACAGCGGGCTTCGATGCGGCCAGACAGGTATTCGCAGACCAATCAGCGGGCGCATTCCCTTGCTGCCGCTGATCGCAGGCTGGCCATGGGCAACGGCTGCACGGCGATACCCACTATCTGCTGAAATCTGTTGCTGTTGGATCTGCATGTTCTGCAACGGCTCTACCGCCCTGTCTGCCTGTGTTCCGACACCAGAGCGGGGAACCCGCCCCTGCTTTGAATTAACTATATATCGTGGCCTGCAACTGGCAAGCCCCCATTATCAATGATAATGACAAGGTCTCAGACCAGCTCTCAGATCAACCTCTAGGATGTTTCCGTGACAGCCGCATGACGACCAGTCGCTGAAAGGCGTCGGGACAAACCACGCTGGAGGCGCGCCTGCCCCTTGCCACTCAGCGGAGTGCTGCCTATTGCAGGCATATGACCCGATTGATCCGCTTCAACAAACCCTATGACGTCTTGCCGCAGTTCACAGACCGTGGCAGCGAAAGCAGTCCGCGCGCAACGCTGAGCGACTGGATTGATCTGCCGGGAGTTTACCCTGCGGGACGGCTGGATCGTGACAGCGAGGGGCTGATGCTGCTGACCGATCACGGGCGCTTGCAGGCGTGGATTTCCGATCCGCAGCATAAAATGCCGAAAACCTATTGGGTGCAGGTTGAGGGCACGCCGGACGCTGCGGCTATTCAGGCGCTGGCCGACGGCGTGGAACTAAAGGACGGGCTGACCCGCCCGGCGAAAGCAGCATTGATGGATGAACCCGACGGGATCTGGGCACGCAATCCGCCAATCAGGGTGCGCAAATCCGTCCCTGATAGCTGGATCGCGCTGACCATCCGCGAGGGCCGTAATCGTCAGGTGCGGCGGATGACGGCTGCTGTGGGTCACCCGACATTGCGCCTGATCCGTGCTGCGATTGGGATCTGGACGCTTGATGGCTTGTCCCCCGGCAATTGGGAGGATCTGGAGGTGCCGTCTATTCCCGGACCGCCCAAGCCCAAACCCGCGCCAAATCGACAGGCCATCGCCCGGCGCAAGGCTGCCGCGTCAACGCCCGCTCGCCCGGAACCGAACGCGAGAGCAAAGCCGCGAAAACCAAGAAAGCCGCGCAAGGGCTGATCCTTACGCGGCTTTGCGCTTCATCTACGGCTTTCAGCGCTCAGAGGCTCAGCTTGTCCCGCATGAAGGCCAGCGCCACGCTCAACCCATCGGGAGCAATGCCGTGGCCTGTGCCCTTCATGATATGAGCAAAGACATCCTGGAACCCGGCCTCTCCCAACGCCTCGGCAGCCTCGGGCAGCGATTGTGGCGGCACCACATCGTCAGCGTCGCCATGCACCAGCAGCACCGGCATTTTTGAGACGACCTCATCCTTTAGCGTCTCCGGCGAGAGCAGCCGTCCGGAGAATGCAACGATCCCGGCCACCGCATCCTCGCGGCGGGGGGCCACATGCAGGCTCATCATTGTGCCTTGCGAGAATCCAAACAGCACCACCTGCTCGGGCAGCACGTCCTCATCCACCATCAGCGCATCCAGAAAGGCGTTCAGATCCTCGATGGAGGCCATCATCCCGCGCATGGATTCCTCTTCCGAGGAGCCGTCGATCCAGGGGATCGGAAACCACTGGAAACCAAAAGGCGCACCTGCACAGCTTTCCGGGGCATCCGGTGCCACAAACAAGGTGTCGGGCAGATGTTCGGCCAAGGGGTCAGCCAGCCCCAGCAGATCGGCCCCATTGGCCCCATAGCCATGCAGGAACACCACCACGGATCGGGTCTGCCCCGACAAAGGCGCCTTACGCTCGGCTTTCAAAACTCGTGTCATCGGATCCCTTCCCTGTCCTTTGCCACCCGGTAATAGGCCCAGAGCACGCGCGCCGCAACCGACCGCCATGGCGACCAGGCCTCAGCGATGCGGCGCATCGCGGCGGGTTTCGGCCGCTCCGGCAGATCCAGCAGGATCCGGGCCCCTTCTTGCAGCGCCAGATCGCCATGGGCAAAGACATCGGCCCGCCCGAGCGAGAACATCGCGTAGATTTCCGCCGTCCAGGTGCCAATGCCCGACACTTGCGTCAGGGTCGCAATCACCTCCGCATCCGGGAGCTGGCGCAGGGCGTCAAAATCAATGCCGGCCGCGGCCAACGCATGGGCGTAACGAATTTTCTGACGGCTGAGACCGACACTGCGCAACTCCTCCTCGCTGGCCGCTGCTACCTGCGGTGCTGTATCCAGCCCGGCCTCAACCATCCGCCCCCAGATCGCATTGGCCGAAGCCACGCTGACCTGCTGGCTGACAATCGCGCTCAGCAGTTCACCAAATCCCTCGGGTTTGCGGCGCAGGGGCAACGGTCCGCAGAGGTCGATTGCGGCAGCAAACCGTGGATCCTGATCGGCCAGCCACGCGGCGCCTTCGCGTACGCAGGCGTCACTGGTGATGATCCGCCCGACTTTGGCCACCCCCACCGCATCCGGATTTTTCGATCCTGTCATATGTGACCTCTCCTTGCGTCTTTTTCGCGCGCATAGCGCACTGATGCAGCATCAATCTTGCCCTGTCGGATATTCAGGGATACGCATCTGTCATGACTGACAGCCTCCCCCTCCCCGACGACCGCATCGCCAAACGCAATGTTGTCATTCTCGTGCTTGCGCAGGCCTTTCTGGGTGCGCAGATGCCGATGATTTTCACCATTGGTGGTCTCGCAGGTCAATCGCTTGCCAGCAATGCCTGTTTCGCGACGCTGCCGATTTCTCTGATCGTCGCCGGTTCCATGCTGGCAGCAACGCCGATCTCTGCGATCATGCAGCGGTACGGGCGCAAGGCGGGCTTCTTTGTGGGCGCCGCTGGCGGCACACTTGGCGGTGTCATTGGGGCATATGGGCTTTACCTTGGCTCTTTCCCCATCTTCCTGCTGGGCAGCTTCCTCACCGGTATCTATATGAGCGCGCAGGGCTTTTACCGCTTTGCCGCAACGGACACGGCGTCCGATGCGTTTCGGCCCAAGGCGATTTCTTATGTGATGGCGGGCGGGTTGCTCTCGGCCATCATTGGCCCGCAAATCGTCAAGGCGACCAGCCAGGCCTTTGTGATCCCCTTCCTCGGCACTTATATGGCTGTGGTTGCAGTGAACGTCCTGGGCGCAATCCTGTTCTTGTTCCTCAAAATCCCCAAACCCCCTGTCCCCAGCGAAGACGCCCCCAAGGGGCGCAGCCGTCTGGAGCTGCTGCGCACGCCCACCATCGCCGTGGCGGTGATCTGCGCCATGGTGTCCTACGCGCTGATGAACCTGGTGATGACCTCAACCCCGCTGGCGGTTGTTGGCTGTGGCTTTAGTGAAGGCAGCGCCGCCGATGTAGTGACCGCCCACGTGTTGGCAATGTATGTGCCGTCCTTCTTTACCGGTCATCTGATCGCGCGGTTTGGCGTGGAAAAGATTGTCGGCGCTGGCCTTGTGATCCTTGCCGCAGCCGGGGCTGTCGCGCTGCAAGGCGTTGATCTGGAGAATTTCTTTGTCGCGCTGGTCCTGCTGGGCATTGGCTGGAACTTTGGCTTCATCGGGGCGACAACCATGTTGGCGGGCGCACATGAGAGCTATGAGCGCGGCCGGATGCAGGGGTTGAACGACCTCTTGGTGTTTGGCGGCGTGACCTTCGCCTCGCTCGCCTCTGGTGGTCTGATGAACTGTTCCGGCGGCAGTCCGGTCGAAGGCTGGACCGCTGTGAACATGGCCATGGCGCCCTTCCTGGTGCTGGCGGGCGGAGCTTTGCTGTGGCTGATGCTGAAGCCGCGGACTCTGCGCAAGGCCTGAGCGCACACTCTTGCTCGTGATGATAAACCGACAAAAAAGACGCCTGACGGAAAACCGCAGGCGTCTTTTTCATCTGAAGGCCCGAGCCCGTTACCAGCGTCCGGTTGACACCCGGTAGATCAGGCTGGCGCGGCGGCGAAACTCGCTGGTGCCCAATGTACCCTCGGCCACGCGCTGCGGTTCCTCCACGGCCTGCCGCAGGATCGCAGCGGCCTGCCAGCCGGGAAGCAGTGCCGGCAGCGCGGATTTGGTGAGTTTGGCGCGTTGCCCGCGCGCCTCCTCTATCGCCTCCAGCCCGGTTTCTGCCAGTGCACTTATGCCTGACGGCGTGCCGTCCAGCAGGGGAATACGCTTTTCGGCGACCAGTTTCGGGATCGCGCGCAGCCAATTGGCAACCCCAACCCCATAGGCGAACCGGCGCACCAGCGCCTCGTCCGATGCGCCCAGTGTTGCGGCCGCCATCCACATGAGCGACCCCGTCGTCTTGTCGATGTGATCGGCCAGCGCCGCCTCATCTTCAAACGGATCACGGTAGATATCCCAGCGGCGCGCCTCTGCCATGGCATCAATATGCCTCGCCAGCTTCGGCGTCAGGACCTTGGCCAGCGGTGTTGCCACAAAATGCCGACGCACCGGGCCGCCTGCGGCGATTTCCTCCCCGACATCACGCCACCACTGCACGCGCATCTCCGCAATCATCGCCTCGGTCGAGGCCCAAGGCGCGCGCGCCAATTCCAGATTAAACGCATAGATCGCAAACAGCGGCGCGCGTGCCTCGACCGGTGCGGCCATCACCGTGGCAAAGCGGTCGGGATCGCCTTTCTGCACCAGATCGGCGCAGGCGGTCAGATCATCATCAAACGGGATCATCAGGCCGCACCACCCGCCGCATCGGTATCGCGCAACAGTTTCCAGCGGATCGCATCCAGCAGCGCCTCAAACGACGCATCGATTATGTTGGCGCTGACGCCCACGGTGGACCAGCGCCGCCCCTTGCCATCTTCGCTGTCGATAATGACGCGGGTCACCGCCTCGGTCCCGCCTTGGGTGATGCGCACCTTGAAATCGACCAGCCGCATATCATCCAGCGCCTTGGAGTACTGGCCCAGATCCTTCGTCAGCGCCTTGGCCAGCGCGTTCACCGGCCCCCGGTCGCTACCGGTCTCGTCCAGCGATTCACTCACCGACAGCAGCTTTTGGCCATCCACCTTGACGACCACAACCGCCTCAGAGAGCGAGACCATCCGGTCATACTTGTTCTTTCGCCGCTCCACCGTGACCTTATAGCGCTTCACCTCAAAGAAGCTTGGAAGCTGCCCCAGCTCCTCACGGGCCAAAATCTCGAACGAGGCCTGCGCGGTGTCATAGGAATAGCCCTCGGCCTCACGGGTCTTGATCCGTTCCAGAATACGCGCCAGCGCCGGATCGCCGTTCTCAACGCGCAGACCGGCCTCCGACAGGCGACGGCGCAGATTGGACTGCCCGGCCTGATTGGACATCGGTATGATACGCGCATTGCCCACCAATGCCGGGTCAATATGTTCATAGGTACTCGGATCCTTGAGGATCGCGCTGGCATGCAGCCCGGCCTTATGGGCAAAGGCGGAGGCCCCAACATAAGCGGCCTGTTTAGTCGGGACCCGGTTCAGAATCTCATCCAGCATCCGGCTGAGCGCGGTCAGCGTGCTCAACCCCTCGCGACTGACACCGATGTCAAACTGGTCCACGTAGGGGGGTTTCAACAGCAACGTCGGGATCAGCGTGGTCAGATTGGCATTGCCGCAGCGCTCCCCCAGACCGTTCAGTGTGCCCTGGATCTGCCGCGCACCTGCATCCACCGCGGCCAGCGAACAGGCCACCGCGTTTTCGGTGTCGTTATGGGTGTGAATGCCCAAATGATCCCCCGGCAGCCCCGCCGCGATCACCTCCGACACGATCCGCCCGACGTCACCGGGCAAGGTGCCACCATTGGTATCACACAGCACCACCCAGCGCGCGCCCGCCTCAAGCGCGGCGCGGCATGCTGCCAGCGCGTAATCCGGGTTGTCCTTATAGCCGTCAAAGAAATGTTCGGCGTCAAACAGCGCCTCGCGCCCCTGCGCCACAAGATGCGCGATGGAGGCGCGGATATTGTCGAGGTTCTCCTCAAGCGTGATCCCCAGCGCATGGGTCACGTGATAATCATGGCTTTTGCCCACCAGACAGACCGCCCCGGTGCCGGCATTCATCACCGCCGCCAGAACATCGTCGTTTTCCGCGGACCGCCCGGCCCGTTTGGTCATGCCAAAGGCGGTCATGGTCGCGCGCGTCTGCGGGGCCGCATCAAAGAACCCGCTGTCAGTCGGATTGGCGCCGGGCCAGCCCCCTTCGATGTAGTCTACCCCCAGCCCGTCCAGCGCCGTGGCAATCTGCACCTTCTCTGTGGTCGAGAACTGCACACCCTGGGTCTGCTGCCCATCGCGCAGCGTGGTGTCGTAGAGGTAAAGACGTTCTTTGGTCATGGCTGGCCTTATGGCTTGGCAAATGAGGGTGGCCCTCCCCTCAGAGGGCCGTGATGTGTCGTGGTGCTAGATCGCGTCCAATTTGCTGGCATCAAACGACGGGCCGGGCACCAGTTCAACGCCAGCTTTTGACATGCGGACTTCGATGCCGGCATCGACCAAGGCGGATTTCAACCGATCAACTTCCGCAAAATCCTTGGTTTCCATAGCCGCCTGGCGCGCCTCAAAAAGTGATTTTTCATAGTGGGTTAAATCAACTTCCTCACCTGCAACCCATGTCGGAATGTCCGCCCCCATAAGGCCCATGAACTTCAAACTAGCCCGCATGCTTGCAGCATCTCCTGCATGAGAAAGCTGATGCAATTCGGCAATCGCTTGAGCGGTATTTAGATCATCGGATAGTGCATTGATCAGCCCAACATATGGTTCTTCATTGTCTAGGGCCGTTGCCGCAAGCTGATACCACTTGCGCAAAGTGGCTTCCGCCTCTTTTGCTTTTTTGTCGGTCCAATCCATCGGCTTGCGGTAATGCGTTTGCAGGAACACAAAGCGAATGACCTCCCCCGGATAGCCCTGATCCAAAAGGTCGCGTACGGTGAAAAAATTGCCCAGAGACTTGGACATCTTCTTGCCTTCGACCTGCAGCATCTCATTGTGCAGCCAGATTTTTGCAAAATCGCCCTCAGGATGGGCACAGCAGCTTTGCGCAATTTCATTCTCGTGATGCGGGAACATCAGGTCATTGCCACCGCCGTGAATATCAAAACTGTCGCCAAACAGCTCATGGCTCATGGCGGAGCATTCGATATGCCACCCCGGACGACCCCGGCCCCAGGGGCTGTCCCAGCCCGGCAACTCATCGGTGGAGGGCTTCCACAGCACGAAATCCATTGGATCGCGTTTGTTATCGGCCACTTCAACCCGCGCCCCGGCAATCATGTCATCCACCGACCGGCCGGATAGCGCGCCGTAGTCCTTGTAGCTCTTGACCGAGAACAGCACATGTCCCGCGCCATCGGCATAGGCATGGCCCTTGGCAATCAAGTCTTCGATCATCGCGATCATCTGCGGAATATAGGCGGTTGCGCGCGGCATGTGATCCGGTTCCAGCGCGCCCAGCTCAGCCATATCCGCCAGATACCAGCTGATGGTTTCTTCGGTCCGTTCCTGTACCAGCTCTTCCAACGTGCCCGGCGCGCCCGCTTCTTTGCGGGCCAGCGCAGTTGCGTTGATCTTGTCATCCACATCGGTGAAATTACGCGCATAGGTGACGTGATCGGTGCCGTAGACGTGGCGCAAGAGGCGATAGAGCACGTCAAACACCACCACAGGACGCGCATTACCAAGATGGGCGCGGTCATAAACCGTAGGTCCGCAGAGATAGAGGCGCACATCGTCGGGATTGAGCGGGTCCAGCACCTCTTTGCCTCGGGTGCGGGTGTTGTGCAGCTTGATCGTCGTCATCACAAATCCTTCGTCTGACCGCAGCGCATGCGCCTCTGGCCACTCTCCCAACGGGTGCCGCAGATACGCGGCGCGCAGCGCGGGCTTAGCAACTTGTTCAAAAGAAGGGAACGACAGAAACCAGCCCGCTGACTATTTCAGCAGGTAATGCAGCAGGTAATAATGTTGCAAATCCGGTTCATGGAGATTTCATAACACGCGCGCATCGCCGCGCCAAGCCTGCAATTCAGACCGAAGCCTCACGCCAACGCAAAACGGCGCGCCCACCGAAATGGACGCGCCGCCTTTAACCCCGGTGGGTCCAATCAGAACTGGTAGGAGGCTCGCAGCGACACGGTGGTCGCATCAGCGCTGATGCCAGAGCTGCCCAGATTGTCGAAGTCATGCTCCAGCACTTCGCCACCGACAGTCCATTGATCTGTCACACGGTAGGCCACGCCGATACCGTAGAATTCACCGGTTTCATCACCAATAGAGGTATCAACCTGCGCCACACCGCCGGTCACATAGGCCAGCACGGGGCCAAAGTCATACCCGGCCTTCACCTTGCCGCGCATCACCGAGTCCACAGTGGCGGCACCGCCGCCAAGATCAACATCGGTGGCGTCGTAGTCAATCTCACCACCCAGTACGAAGCGGCCAAAATCATAGTTGTAGCCAGCGTGCACACCGTAAGAGACATCATCCCCTGACAGGCCATTGCTGGTATCTGCGTCCAGCTGCCCGATTTGGCCACCGATATAGGCACCGGTCCAGTCGCCGCCGTCATTGGCAACCACAACTGGCGGAGCGGCAGGGGCTGGGGCTACGACAGGCTCTTCCAGGTTGCCGGCGAAGGCTGGGGTGCTCAGGGCGGCGGCAATAGCGGCCATGGATACGATACGAGTCATCTCGACTTCTCCTTGTCTGTCTTTCGACATGTGTCTTCTGCGTCGACGCGCTACTCTCGCGTCTGCCCCCTTTAAAGAAGATCGACGGCCGTTTTGTTCCAGACCCCTGCATAATTTTCCGAATTTCTGCGCATTATTTGGCCCAAAATAAGCGCCTGAAGCAGGTTTCTGCCGATTGATTTCGAGCGTTTCATTGCCGATTGGCAAGTACGCGCCAGCATCTCGCGCGACCGGCCAACCGCCGCCTATCTTGATTCCGTATACGCGCCCAGCCGACTGCTCCGGATCGGCCTATTCCGTGGGTCGCTCAACCGAGGTTGAGGCGCTGCGCAGGGATGATCGGACCTGCAAAATAGCCGCAGTAGGCCGATTTCGGCAGTCAATTCTATTGGCGGATGGTGAGAGGGCTGCTGTCAGAACTGAAAAGATGCGCGGATCGACAGGATATCCCGGGATGGGGCCCGAACGGCCGCACCATCGCTTGCGTCCTGATGCAGGTATTCCCCGCTGACCCGAAGAGCACGGTTGAGCGAGTAGCTGAGCCCCAGGCCATAAACCGCACCATTGTCGCTATCTGTGGCGGTTTCATTGCGCGCGGAGCCGATGGTGACATATCCCAGCGTCTCCCCCATGTCGTACCCAGCGCGCAGCTTGATCCGCCGAGTCTGCTCCTCAGTCAGGTCAGAGCGGACACGCCCGCTGCGATCGACCTCAACCTCCCCACCCAGCACTACGCGGCCGAAATCATGATCATAGCCAAGATGAAGCCCCGACGCGCTCACCGAGCCGCGCTCTGATTGTACGGCCTGCACCCGTGCAATTGAGGTGCCAAGGAAAAATCCGCTCCAGTCGCCGGCAAAACCAGGTGCAGCAGACAGAACAGCGGTGACAAACCCGACCATCGCCGCCTGACGAGCGGATACACCTTCGCGCGACCGAAGGCACCGTCGCCACATCATGTGGTGCGCCGATAGTTTGTGATCTGTGTGTTCAATGGAGGCCGGTAACATCGGCACGTCCCTTTTCTGACGGCCCGCGGTTTAGGCGCGCGTGATTGTCCATCTCCGACCAGTATCTCTGCAAATGCTTAACAGCAGGTTCAGCATGTTGACGTTCTTAGTCTGACCGAACAGGCTATATAAATATAGATGAAGTTGGTCACGCAAGACTCTAAAATGTTTCGATTTTTAGGCGTATCATCAAAAGTTGTACGTAACAGTCTACATATACCAACTGTGAAATATTGGTCGCAAATTTCACAAAAGTCGCAAATGAGATAGAATCGGTCGCCCCCTGTGCAACGATGTCCAGAGCACGATGGAGCAGCGACATGGCAGCCAACCAGCCAGGGAAACAGTCAGGGGAACGGTGGGTCATCAGCCTGATCGGCCGCACTATCGGCGCGTCCCGTGGTCGGGCGGCACGGGGACGACCGCGGCGGGTCTGAGACATTCAGATTTCATTTCAGACCCAGAGAGACCTTATGACAGATCAATCAAACTCCCCTCGTGCGGCCCGCAGCGGTGGCCGCGCTGCCCGCCGTGCTGCCCGTGCAGCCCCCCTTGCCGACCATCTGCGCCCCATCCGGGCCGGGTTGGAGGGCGGGCTTTACCGCCCGCTCAGCGACGCCGGTGTCGCACGCATTCACCAAGCCGCGCTGGATGCCCTGGAGCAGATCGGCCTTGCCGACGCGCCCCCCAGCGGGGTCGCCTATCTGAAAGCTGCGGGCTGTATCGAAGGGGACGATGGCCGCATCCGCTTTCCCCGTGCCTTGGTGGAGGACACGATTGCCAAGGCCAACAGATCAGTCACCCTGTTCAGCCGGGACGGGAAAAACGATCTCGAACTCTCCGGTAGCCGGGTGCATTATGGCACCGCCGGTGCTGCGGTCCATGTGGTTGACGTCCATGGTCGGACATACCGCGATTCAACTGTGCAGGACCTGCACGACGCCGCCCGGATCACCGACCAGCTGGACAATGTCCATTTCCTGCAACGGCCCATGGTGTGTCGCGATATCCTCGACAATATGGAAATGGACCTGAATACGGTCTACGCAAGCTGCTCTGGCACGCTGAAACATATCGGAACATCCTTTACCGAGCCGAGCCATGTGCCGCCGGCTCTGGAGATGCTGCATATGATTGCAGGCGGTGAGGGCAAGTGGCGCGAGCGGCCGTTCATGTCCAATTCCAACTGCTTCGTTGTGCCCCCGATGAAGTTCGCCACCGAAAGCTGCGAGGTGATGGAACTGTGCATCAAGGGCGGCATGCCGGTTCTCCTGTTGTCCGCTGGCATGGCTGGCGCAACCGCCCCGTCAACAATTGCCGGCGCGATTGTGCAGGCGGTGGCCGAATGCCTGGCCGGTCTGGTTTACGTCAACGCCGTCAAACCCGGCGCACCCGCGATTTTTGGCACCTGGCCGTTTGGGCTTGATCTGCGAACCGGGGCGATGTCGATCGGATCTGGCGAACAGGCCCTGCTGACGGCGGGCTGCGCGCAGATGCATCATTATTATGACCTGCCGGGCGGGGCCGCCGCTGGCGCCTCTGACAGCAAACTGCCCGACATGCAGGCCGGATGGGAGCAGATGTGCTCCAACGTGATGGCGGGGCTGTCGGGGTGCAACATGGTGTATGAAGCAGCCGGAATGCATGCCTCACTGCTTGGGTTCTGCCTTGAGTCCCTGATCCTGAGCGACGATATGCTTGGTCAGGCCATGCGCTGCGTGCGCGGGATTGAGGTGAGCGAGGATACCGTCGCCATTGATCAGATCGCTGAAGTCTGCCTTAGCGGTACGGGCCATTATCTGGGTACGGACGCTACGCTGAGCCGGATGCAGCAGGATTTTGTCTACCCGACATTCGGGGATCGCACCTCTCCCAAGGAATGGGCCGAGCTGGACAAACCCGACCTCATAGAAAAGGCCGTGGCCCGCAAGGAACAAATCCTGAGCCAGGCCTCGCAGGCGCAATTCGACCCGGTTCTGGATCAGGCGCTGCGGGAGCGATTTAACATTCACCTGCCCAGATAAGTCATTGAAATACCTATGGGCATCGTCACGGACTGCCCATAGGTGAACTTCGACGCCGATCTCAGATGGCCTTCAGCCGCTGCCGCAAATATTCCAGCCAGCCACGAAAACTGGTGCTCTTGGCAAATTTTTTGCGCATGTATCGCAGCTCTTTCTGCCGTAGCGCCTTGCTGACAGAGGCGCTGACCTGGCCTTCGTGCATGCGGTTGGCGATCACTGTGTCTGGCACCACCACGGGATCTCCGTAGGCATCCCACAGACGTTTATAGAGGTCCACATCCATCAGCCAGATCAAGGCTTCGTCGAACTCCATGGCCGAAGTCCGGCGCATGGCGAGAACCGAGGGGCTGGACACCGTGTTCTTGCCAAAATGCAACCGATCCGTCAGGCGGGGACGCATCGGACGGGTCACACTGCTGCCGTCCCGCGTGACACCAGAGCCGCAGAGGCACCAGTCCGCCCCCTGCCCCATTGCATCATGTATATGCGCCAACCCGTTGGGATCTATGATCAAATCATCCTGAAACAGAACCTTGATAATCTCGCCATTTGCATGGGCCATTGCGTTATTCACATTGGCCGATGCCTGTCGCAACCCCTCGCGGTTCCACAGATGGGTGATGGTCAGCCGGTCGGCATAGTCCCGGCAGACCTCAGCAACCGCCATGTCATCGGATTGATCTGATACAACGATATCGAAATCGCTAAAACTCTGGTGGCAGAGATGGTCAAAGGAATCCGCCAGATAACGTGCACCGTCCCCGCCCATGGCATAGGCAGGAATGCAGAGGGTGATTGCAGGCATGGCGGGTTCCTTGGCCGGGGCTGTTTTGCCCTGCCTAACAAAGCCACAGCGCAAGTCCAAGCCGCGGACCTGCCTAAACGCCCAGATAGCGGTCCTTCAGTTCGGGCGTCAGCGCGCCCATCGCACCTGTCCAAACCGTCGTGCCCTTGTTCACAATCACCGCGCGATCCGCCACGGCAGCCAGTTCCCGCAGCGTTTTGTCCACCACCAGGATCGACAGGCCACTGTCGCGTTTCAGTCGCGCAATCGCCGCCCAGATCTCCTGCCGCACCACTGGCGCCAACCCTTCGGTGGCCTCATCCAAGATCAGCAGCCGCGGGTTGATCATCAACGCACGACCAATGGCGAGCATCTGTTGCTCGCCTCCGGACAAAGACGACGCAGTCTGATCGCGCCTCTCCGCCAAGCGGGGAAAGAGATCTGCCACCATGGCAAAATCCCAAGGGCCGGGCCGTGCGGCAGCTCTCAGATTTTCTTCGACCGTGAGTGGGGCAAAACACCGGCGGCCCTCAGGCACCAACCCGATGCCCAGGCGCGCGATTTTATGTGAGGGCAGCTTGCGCAGGTCATTTCCGGCGAAATGCAGCGTGCCTTCACTCGCTGGCAGCATGCCGCAGATGGTCTTGATTGTGGTCGACTTACCCATCCCGTTGCGCCCCATCAGCGCCACCACTTCGCCTTCGCCAATGTCCAGATCCACACCAAACAAGGCCTGAGATGGTCCATATGATGCAGTAACATTTTTAAGAGATAGCAACATCATACCGCCTCCTCTTCACCCAAGTAGGCGCGTCGCACCTCAGCGTTGTTGCGGATCTCATCGGTGGTGCCGGTGGCTATGACCTCGCCATAAACCAGCACGCTGATCCGATCCGCCAAGGCAAAGACCGCGTCCATATCATGCTCCACCAGAAGGATTGGTGCCTCGCGGCGCAGTGTGTCCAAAAACCCGGTCAGCGCCTGCGATCCCCCCGCGCCAAGACCGGCCATCGGCTCATCCATCAAGAACAGTTTCGGCTGCAGCGTCAGCGCCACCGCCACCTCCAGTTGGCGCCGTTGACCATGTGACAGATCAGCGGTCCGCCGCTTTGCATCGCTCAGCAGGCCCACGCGCTCCAACGCCTGTTCCGCCTGCGCCACCAGTGCCTTGTCTCGCATCACATTGCCAAGGAACCGAAACACGCCACCCCGCGCACCAAGCGCGCCAAGCACCGCGTTTTGCAACACCGTGAAATCCATCGCGAGCGCGGAGATCTGAAAGGTGCGCCCCAGCCCCATCCGGGCTCGTGCGACGCGGCTCAGGTCATCTACCGGGCGACCGAGCAGCGAGACCGATCCGTTGTCAGGACGAAGTTCGCCGGATATCTGCTTGATAAGGGTTGATTTTCCGGCGCCGTTGGGGCCGATCAACGCATGGATTTCACCAGCGCGCAGATCCAGTGAGATGTTCTTGCTGGCCTGCAACGCGCCGAAGGATTTGCTCAGATCCCTGACCTCCAGGACCCGTTTAGCGCCCGTTAGATCAGTCATGGGCCACCTCCCGTCCGCTGATCGCACCGATCACGCCACCACGGGCGTAAAGCACGATGATCAGCAGCAGCCCGCCCAGGTAGATCTGCCAGTAATCGCTGATCCCACCCAGAAGATGCTCCAGCAGGATGAACAGCGCAGCGCCGATGACCGGGCCAAACAGCCGACCCACGCCACCGATGATGACAAAGATCATAATCTCACCACTGGTATGCCAGCTGAGCATGGTGGGGCTGACAAAACGGTTCAGATCGGCAAACAGCGCCCCGGCCAAGCCGGTGATCGCGCCAGAGATAACAAAGGCCGTCAGACGCAGCTGGTAAGGGGTGATGCCAACCGTCTCCACCCGCGCCTCGCATTGACGCGCAGCAGAAAGCGCCAGACCAAAGGGCGCGCGCGCCAGCCGGGCGGCAAACCAGAGCGCCGCACAAAGGATGGCATAACAGATCAGGAAAAACTGCAAAGGTACCAATGTGTTCAGACCCGGAAACTCATTGCGCACCCAGATCGATAGCCCGTCCTCACCGCCATAGGCTGACCAACTGATGGCAAAGTAGTAGAGCATCTGACCAAAGGCCAAGGTGATCATGATGAAATAGACGCCAGAGGTGCGCAGCGACAGCGCGCCAATCACCAGTGCCGCAAGCGCGCTGGCGACAACCGCCACCAGCCAGATCACCGGCATTTGGTTGGTGCCTTCGATCAGCATCGGCCATTCGGCCAGCGGTTCGTAATTCTGCGCGTGGGCCGCCAGGATTCCCATCGCATAACCGCCGATCCCGAAAAATGCAGCATGGCCAAGGCTCACAAGCCCACCAATCCCCAGCGCAATATTGAGACCAACCCCAGCCAGCGCAAGGATTGAGACCTTTGTGGCGAGGGTGATCAGAAACGGCTCTTCTGCCATATGCGCCCACAGCGGTATCGCGAGCAGCAGCAGGATCACCGCAGCGTTCAACAGGTTTTCACGGCTCATCAGTGCTGCCCCCCATAGAGACCGGACGGGCGCACCAACAGGATGAGCGCCATCAGGATGTAAATCAGCATCGACGCCAGCGATGCCCCGACGGATGTCGCACTGGCAGGCTCCATGAACAGCGCAAACAGCTGCGGCAGGAAAACGCCGCCCAATGTATCCGTCAGCCCCACCAACAATGCACCGACCATCGCTCCCTTGATCGAACCGATGCCGCCGATGACAATCACCACGAAGGCCAGGATCAGCACCGGCTCACCCATGCCGACCTGCACCGATTGAATGGCTCCGACCAAGGCACCGGCCAGCCCGGCCAGCGCTGCGCCAAGGGCGAAGACCAGCGTGTAAAGCTTTGAAATATCGACACCAAGTGCCGCAATCATCTCCCGGTCACTTTCGCCGGCGCGGATCTGGATCCCGATACGGGTGCGCGCGATCAGCCAGAACAACCCGGCTGCGACCACGAGACCAATGGCAATGATGGTCAGACGATAAAGCGGGTATTCAATGCCCCCCGGCAGGCTGATCGGACCCGACAGATAACCCGGCACATCCAGAAACAGCGGGAAAGATCCAAAGACCCAGCGCGTGCCCTCGGAGAAGATCAGGATCAGCGCAAACGTGGCCAGCACCTGATCCAGATGATCCCGGTCATAGAGTTTCCGGATCACCAGAAGTTCGACCAGCGCGCCAGCCGCTGCGGCGGCGGCCAGGCTGGCGATCAGGGCCAGAACAAATGAGCCGGTCCAAGCCGCAACAACCGCGGCGGCAAAGGCACCAACCATATAAAGCGCACCATGCGCCAGATTGATCAGCCCCATGACACCAAAGACCAAGGTCAGGCCGGCCGCCATGAGAAAGAGCATCACCCCGAACTGCAATCCGTTCAGGATCTGCTCCAGTATAAGTATGAGGGACATGAATTCGTTCCACCAAAGCAGAGGCATCACACCTCCGCAGCCATTGGAATGGGAGGATGCGAGCCGGATCTCTCACCGGCCCGCACGCCTCAGATTGTCTTACATCTTGCACTCTGCCGCATAGGCGTCAGCGTGATTTTCCAAACCGGTTGCGATGATCTTGTTGGTGAAAACATCCCCTTCCTGAATGACTTCGCGGACGTAGATGTTCTGGACCGGGTGGTGGTTGTCGCCGAATTTGAAATCACCCCGAACGGAGTTGAACTCCGCAGCCTTCAGCGCCGCGCGGAAGGCCTCCTTGTCATCAACACTTGCCTTGTCCAATGCGCTGAGGATCAGGTTCGCAGTGTCGTAGCCCTGGCTTGCATAGAGCGAAGGGAGGCGTTCATATTTCTGCTCAAAGGCGGTGACAAAGGCCGTGTTGGCCGGATTGTCGAGATCCTTGTTCCACTGCGAGGTGTTCTTGATCCCCAATGCAGCACCACCGACCGCCTGCAGAATGCCCTGATCAAAACTGAAGGCCGGGCCAACAACCGGCAAATCAACACCGCTGTCTGCATATTGCTTGAGGAAGGAAATGCCCATGCCACCCGGCAGGAAGAAATAGACGCTGTCGGCACCGGAAGCGCGGATCTGCGCAATTTCGGCCGCGTAATCGGTCTGACCCAATTTGGTGTATGCCTCACCGGCCAGATCGCCCTGATACATCCGCTTGTAGCCGGTCAATGCATCTTTCCCAGCCGGGTAATTCGGGGCGAGGATATAGCTGTTCTTCAGGCTCGCATTATTGGCAAAGGCACCCGCCGCCTCATGCAGATTGTCGTTCTGCCAGGCCACGTTGAAGTAGTTTTCATGGCAACGCTTTCCGGCCAGTGCTGACGGACCGGCATTGGGCGACAGGTAGAATACGCCTTGCGCCGTGGCCGCCGGAACCACCGCCATAGCGAGGTTCGACCAGATGATGCCGGTCATGATATCGACCTTCTCCGATTGGATCATCTGATCAGCGATCTGTACGGCGCTTTCGGGTTTGCGCTGATCGTCTTCGATCACCACTTCGATATCGTCGCGGCCTGCCTGCTCCATCGCCAGCATGAAACCGTCGCGCACATCGACGCCAAGGCCCGCACCGCCGCCGGAGAGTGTTGTGATCATACCGATCTTGGTCTCAGCGCTCGCGGCCAAGGCCAGCGTTGATACGGCTGTTGCCAGCGCCATGGTCTTCAGTGTCGTCATTGATCCATCTCCCTGATCTGTCTGAGCAATGAGGGCCGCTTCTGTGGCAACTCCCCGCCGCTTACTCTTTCTGATTGGACTGCACGGCGCCAGCTTATTGCGGCGTTCTTCAGATTTGTCAGTCTACACCCATATGCTCATGCCGGAGGCAGAGCACATGCGCAGGAGGCAGGTCGCGCTATGTCCAAGGACCGTTTCATCAGTCCTTCAAGGAAGCCTAGGCTGAAGTCCATATTTATTTCAAGATTAAAATATCTAACCTTAAAACTTATTGCACCAGCAACCTTACGTCCGGCCCCGACGTTGCAGCGGGTTTTCTAACCCTCGTTTGAGACGGTGCCTGCCTGCCGGGAGTGGGCGCGCGATTGGCGATGCCGTGAACAGAACTGGAAATTTCAGGAGAAATGTGACCAAGCGGTAGTCTTAGGCACGCCGATCACAACAACACATTGAATTTGCGATACGATGGCAGGTTGTAATGCTGCCGTCGGCGCGCAAACATACAGTCGGGCTCTGCAAACGATGTCATTCACTGACAGGACGTGAGGTGACGCGGTTGCTCTCTCATCGCTTCTGCACTTTGACTGCTTCTACGCTGGCGCTCAAGACCGTCAGTGTAGCGCTTCACAAGCTCAATCTGAAAGCGGATCTCGTGGACACGGTCAGCCAGCTGCTGACTGAGTGACCCGATTGCACTTTCTGCGTCGACCAGGCCGTCCTCCGTTGCGGAAAGGACATTGAGCAATGGCAATGCCAGATCCGTCAGCACCTGCGCGCTTACCTCTCGGGTCAAATCCTCAAGCCCGGCACCGAACCCCACGTCGGGGCGGAAAGCGTAGCCGATGCCGCCGACGCTACACCGAAACCGAATGATGATCGACTGGCTACCGTCTTCGTCGACAGTTGAGAGAACATGTGCCCCTGCCAGAACAAGGCCCGGCACCTCAAGAATGAGCGATGGCAACGAAATCACCTGTGTTTCACCCGACAACATATTGACACAGTCAGTCAGGCCATCCGCAATGGCATCGCAGAACACTTCATCAAGAGGCATCGTGTTTACGAAGGATGTTCGATTTCGAAACGCAGGACTAACCACTTCGCAGGACCGTACATGGGGAGCCTCACCCTGATCGGCGATCAAGTTCACTATGAACCGCCGCTGATCTTCTCCAGCCTCGGAACTGTCAGTCATAGTTACCACATTCATCACAACCAACCTATACAACTGGAGGTGCTTTAATATCTAGTTAGGAGTCGTTTATAAATTATTTATGCAGCGTAGATTGGAGTAACAATCTCAGTCAAGCCTTATGCAGCCATAGATTGCAATAATGCATTTCACCCCCAATACCCTCATCCCGAGTAAACCAGCATCCCAATTTGACCTTTTTTTAATTGATCATGGACCTCTTGGTGCTGAAGGCGCTAATAGATAGAGCATACGATAGACGATAGGCACACATATGACAACGCGAACTACAAAAGACCTGACGATTATCGGTATCGGGTCGTCGGCAGGCGGGCTAGAAGCCATCCGCGAACTGGTTGCCACTCTCCCGGTGGATGTGCCTGCGGCCTACGTTGTCGTACAGCACATGTCGCCACACCACAAAAGCCTGATGACAGAACTGGTGGCGCGTCAGACCCAGCTGAAGGTCGGAACCATAGAGAATGGCACCGTGCCTGAGGCCAATGTTGTCTATATTACGCCCCCCAAAAGCGATGTAATCTTCTCAAACGGTCGTCTCCATCTGTTGCAGGATCCAAATGCCGAACCTGGAACGCCACGCCCCTCGGTGGACCGCTTCCTTGTCAGTCTGGCGGAGCAAAATGGCGATAATTCGATGGCGATCATTCTCTCTGGGACGGGCAGTGATGGCGCCTATGGCGTACAAGCCATTCGCGAGGCCGGCGGCATCACCATTGCTCAGGATGCCGAGAGCGCAAAATACGACGGCATGCCTGTAGCCGCAGTTCAGACTGGTTGCGTAGATTTGGTCCTACGGCCCCAGGATATTGGTGCAAACCTGCAAAAAATCCTGTCCTCACCGCGTGATTTTACCTCCTTTCGTAACGAGAACAGCCTGCGAGATTCGCCGGTATCGGACCTGCTTCAAATCCTGTTGGCGCGCACGCGTGTGGATTTCCGCGACTACAAGCAGACAACCATCAGCCGCCGGATTGAACGGCGTATGATAGCCCTTGGGATTGAAACTCAAGAGGAATACACGCAGTTCTGCCGTAACAATCCCCATGCGGTTGATGCTCTGTTCAAAGACCTGCTGATCTCAGTCACGCGGTTTTTCCGTGATCGCGAAGAATTCGAACTGCTGAAGGGGCTGCTGCCTCAGCTTATCAAGGAGCGTGGTCCCGGACCGCTGCGAATATGGGTCGCGGGCTGCGCCACTGGTGAGGAAGCCTATTCGATCGCGATGGTGGTCTCAGAGGCGCTTGGCAATCCGACCAATCAGCTCAAATCGCGGGTACAGATTTTTGCGACTGATATCGATAAGGATGCGTTGAAAACGGCGCGCAAAGGGGTCTACAGCCTTGCGGCGCTGAACGATATTCCCTCTGAGCTTGCGGATAAGTACTTGATCCGTCAGACCGACGGTGTGCGGGTGGTCGACAATCTACGCAATGCAGTTCTGTTCTCCGACCACAATGTTTGCCAGGATCCCCCTTTCCAGAAAGTAGATCTGATCTGTTGCCGTAACCTGCTAATCTATTTTGGCAATCCGCTTCAGCAGAAAGTCATGTCTCGGTTCCACTATGCGATGTCACCGCATGCGCTGCTATTCCTCGGCACTGCGGAAAGTGTTGCGGGGTCGGATGAACTGTTCGTGCAGGACCGCTCCACGTCGCATGTCTATCGCAAGCGGTCCCTGCGCGCCCATCAGGCACAGCAACCCTACAATATGCCCTCGGTTCCGATGATGGCGCAGCGGCCGACAATCAAGCCACCGCCACAGCAAGGTCCATCCACCGATCGTCAGCTTTTCGAAGCGCTGGCACAGTCTCTCGGCAAGAACTCGCTTTTGGTCACCGAGGATTTCTCTATTGCGCGAGTCTATGGGTCCGTTAGCCAGTTTATCGAAGTAAATGAGACCAGTTCGCTGCGGATGCATCTTGACCTGTTGCGCAGTCCTCTGCGCGAAGAGGCCCGCAGCCTGATTACCATCGCGTTGAAGAACGGCGCCCATAAGGGGGGCGTCCGTCATCTTCTGGCTGAAAATGACGATGAAGAAATACGTTTAGATGTCTATCCGATTATTGCCAAAGATATCAGCGAGCGCGCCGCACTGGTGGTATTCACCCCGGTAACCGTTGACCGGTCCAGGATGAACGCGGCGCCAATTGTCGGCGATGAGGGCGACGCGACCTTCGAACGGATTCGCAATCTGGAAAATGAGGTTGCAACAACCCGAGAAGCGCTGCAGCAGACCATCGAAGAACTGGAAACCTCAAACGAAGAGTTGCAGTCACTCAATGAGGAGCTCCAATCCACCAACGAAGAGCTACAAGCCACCAATGAAGAGCTCGAAACCTCAAGCGAAGAACTGCAATCCACCAATGAAGAGTTGATCACCGTCAACGAGGAGCTGCAGGTCACGGCATCCGAGCTGAGTGGTCGTACAGGCGAGCTGATTTCCGTTCTTGAGAGCACCCCATTGGCGATTGTCGTGGCGGACAGCGCCTTGCAGATCACGCAGGCAACTCTGGCAGCGACGCGGATGTTCAACATTCGCCGTCCGATCTCCAGCCCTCACATCAGCCAATGCGCTCTGCCCGAAGGTTTCCCGATACTGGCACCCATCTGCAGCGAAGCGTTGCGTCTTGGCCAAACTGTAACTGAGGAATTCACTTCTAAAGGGACGCGCATCCACCTGATCTGCTCGCCCTATTTCGACGTCAACGGGCAGATCCTTGGGGTGACCATGGTGGCGTCAGAATTCCCCGGCATGGCGCACGAGATGGAGATGATCCTCGACAATTCCAAGCTGTTGCTGATGAACCGAACCCGTAGCGGAGAGATCCTGCGGATCAGTTCGGCCTACGCAGAACTTCTCGGTCCAAGCCGCGACAAAGCGCTGTCGAAAAATGTCTTCAACCTGGCCTCTGATGCCGGCGTTGATGAGCAGATGCTCAAGAATGATGCAAAGGTTCTCGACACTCAAAACGGTTTTGATCATGAACTGCTGCAAGTGAACCTTCCTCATGAAGAGAGCACCCGCTGGATCAGCATGGATCGCCACCGCTTCCCTCATCATATCACTGAAGAACCGACCATCTTCACCATTGGCACTGATGTGACCGAAACTGTGGAGGCGCGTAAACACGCTGAGGCGCTGCTGATGCAGGCTGAAATGGTGCAAGACATGGTTGGGATTGGCTTCTGGTCCATTGACTCCGATGGTCAGACCCCCTTTTGGTGGCCCAAAGTCTACGAGATTCATGGTGTAGATCCCGAAAGCTATAATCCGGAAATCGACAGCGCAATTGCGTTCTTCCACCCTGACGATCGCGAGGACGTTCAACGCATCGTCTCCGAGGCCATCGAAGCCGGCACTGGCTTTAACTTCATCAAACGTTTGATCCGCGCCGATGGCTCGGAGATTCATGTGGAAAGCCAGGGCGTGGCAGTGCGCGACGAAAACGGCGAGGTGACACGGTTGGTCGGTATCTTCCGCGAGGCGCAACAGGCTGTCGGCTGACCAGCTTTAACTTCGGCAATAGCAGTTAAAGAAAGGCGCAGGTGACTGCGCCTTTCTTTATATTCGATTTCTGCGTGCTTCGCCCAGTCCCCACGGCACAAGCATTATACGACTTTCAGCCGTTTGCCTGCGGTTAGCCCGTCTGCGGCTGCGGTGATGGCTTGCGCGTCGATGCCGAAGTGACGGTAGAGATCGCCGATGGTGCCGGTTTGACCAAAATGCTCGACGCCAAGCGGAATAGACTGATGCCCCTGAACGCTCCCCAGCCAGCTCAGGGTTGCGGGATGCCCGTCAATCACCGTGATCAGCTTGCAATGGTTGGGCAGCTGAGCCAGCAAGGTCTCGATATGGCTTTGCGCCTGCGGCAGGCCACGTGCCCGCGCCCGCTGCGCTGCGGTCCAGCCCGCATTCAACCGGTCGGCTGAGGTGACGGCCAGCACGCCCACGTCCCGGCGACCCTCGCCAATGGCGGCAGCGGCTTTGATGGCTTCGGGCGCGACAGCCCCCTGATAGGCAATCACCACATCACAGTTCGGCCCCGGCTTTTTCAGCCAGTAAGCACCATCAATGGCCCCCTGCCGGAAATCATCGTCACCACGTTTGCCGGGCTGTTCAATCGGGTTGGTGGTCAGTCGCAAATAGACCGAGCCGCCGGTCTCATCACGCAGCCATGTGCGCTCATCCGGGTCACCTTCGCCGTCGCGCTGGAGATAATCGAACGCCCATTCCATAATCACCGCCAGCTCATCCACGAAGGCAGGTTCAAACGCAGCCAGCCCGTCCTGGCTCATCCCGATCAGTGGCGAGCCGATGGATTGATGCGCGCCCCCTTCCGGGGCCAATGTCACCCCAGATGGCGTGCCTACGATCATGAAACGGGCATCCTGGTAGCAGGCATAGTTCAGCGCATCGAGGCCACGCGCGACGAAGGGATCATAGACGGTGCCAATCGGGATCAACCGCTTGCCAAACAGCGATTGAGACAGGCCGGCAGCCCCCAGCAGCAAGAACAAGTTCATCTCCGCAATGCCCAACTCGATATGCTGGCCGTCCGGTGTAAACTCCCATTTGGCGGTCGACGGGATCTTATGCTCGATGAACGCATCCGCCTGGGCCGTGCGGGCAAACAGCTTGCGCCGGTTCACCCAAGGACCAAGGTTGGTGGTGCCGGTCACGTCCGGAGACATGGTGACAATCCTCGTTGCCAGATCGCTGTCGCCTTTGGAGAGGTCATCAAGGATCTTGCCAAATCCCATCTGTGTCGACATTTCGCGGTCGGTCTTCACCTCCACCGTCGGCACAGGCAAGCGCGCGTCCTGATAACGCCGCGCGCCCTTGGCAAAAAACGGGGCCTGATCCAGAAACCCTTGCAGCGCAGCCGCATCTTTGACCGTTGCAAACGGCTCCCATTCCTCGCCCTCAGCGACGCCCATATAGCGCTGCCATTCCGCCATCTGGGTCTTGTTCATCAGGCCGCCGTGGTTGTCCTTGTGGCCCGCGATGGGCGTGCCCCACCCCTTCACCGTATAGGCCAGGAAACAAACCGGGCGGTCATGGTCGATGGCGGCAAAGGTTTCGGCCATAGTGGTTACGCAATTGCCGCCGAGGTTTTCCATCAGCGCCGCCAGCTCCGCATCCGAACGTCGCTCGATCAGTGCAGTCACATCCCCCTGATCGCCCAGATCCTCCATCAGATGCTGGCGCCAGACCGCTCCGCCCATGAAGGTCAGCGCCGAATATGTCTGGTTCGGGCAATCATCAATCCACTGACGCAGCTTGTCGCCGCCCGGCTCCTCAAATGCGGCGCGCTGCAGGGCGCCATATTTTACCTTCACCACATCCCAGCCAAAGGCGTCAAAGATCTTCTCGATCCGCTGGAACAATCCTTCGCGCACGATCCCGTCAAGGGACTGGCGGTTGTAATCAATGATCCACCAGGTGTTGCGCAGATCGTTTTTCCAGCCTTCCTGAAGGCATTCATAGACATTGCCCTCATCCAGCTCAGCGTCGCCGACCAGCGCCACCATGCGCCCCTGCGGCGCGTCCGCACCCCAGGATTTCGCGGTGATATAGTCCTGAACCATGGACGCAAAGGAGGTGATCGCCACGCCCAGACCCACAGATCCGGTGGAGAAATCCACGTCATCAATATCCTTGGTCCGGCTGGGATAGCTTTGCACGCCGCCAAAGCCGCGGAAATTCTCCATCTTCTCGCGGGTCTGGTTGCCCATAAGATACTGGATCGCATGAAAGATCGGCGAGGCATGGGGTTTCACCGCCACCCGATCCTCAGGCCGCAGTGCGCTGAAATAAAGCGCGGTCATGATCGACACCATGGAGGCGGAGCTGGCCTGATGGCCACCGATTTTGATGCCATCTTCCTTGGCGCGCAGGTGGTTGGCGTTGTGGATCATCCAATGTGACAGCCATAGCAGCCGCTGCTCAATCGTCTTGAGCATTTCAGAAGAGGGTGTCGGCGCGGCGGATGTCGGGGTCATGGTCAAACTCGTTGGCATAAATCGAAGCTACCCCTCCCGCCGGAGTGCGGAGGGGGCCTTTTACAGGGGCGACCTGAAGGGCGTGGCGGTTACATCAGGCGGCTAAAGGGAGCGCGCCGGGCAAAGCCGAAATCAGGCAGCGGCGTAGGCGTTATGCGAGGACAGCGCCTGCATCAGATCGTCAATGATATCGTCGACACCTTCAAGCCCTACTGACATCCGTACCAGACCTTCAGCGATCCCATGTTCGGCGCGCTCCTCAGGGGTATAGGTCGAATGAGTCATGCTGGCCGGGTGTTGGATCAGGGTTTCGGCATCGCCCAGTGATACCGCACGCTGGACCATCTCCAGCCTGTTCATCATGGCAATACCGCCCGCCTTGCCGCCGACCACCTCAAACGGGATCATGCCCCCAAAGCCCGACATCTGCCGCCGCGCCAGATCACCTTGGGCAAAATCATCAAGGCCGGGATAATAGACGCGTTCCACCGCCGGGTGCGATTGCAGAGCCTCGGCAACCTTCAATGCGGATTTGCAATGGCGCTCCATGCGCAGTTCCAGCGTCTTCAGGCCGCGCATTAGCAGCATTGCGCTGAAGGGTGACATAACCGCACCGGTCATATCCTTCAGCCCGACCAAACGAATCTGGGTGATATCCTCCTTGGAGCCCACCACCAGACCAGCAATGACATCCCCGTGCCCACTGATGAATTTGGTGGCTGAATGCACGACGATATCAGCGCCCAGTTCGATCGGTCGCGTGATGACCGGCGTGGCAAAGGTGTTGTCGACCACCACTTTGGCACCGGCTTTATGCGCAATCTCAGAAATTGCAGCGATGTCGATCAGGCGGTTATTGGGATTCGCCGGCGTCTCAAAATAGACCAGCTTGGTCTTCGGGCTGATCGCCTCAGCCAGATTGGTTGGGTCCGTCATATCCACCAGGCGTACCTTCACGCCAAAACGCGGCAGGCCGTGGGTCATAAACGAGAAGGTGCAGCCATAAAGCGTCTTGTCGAGAATGATTTCGTCACCCGCTGCAAGGAACGACCACAGGGTCGAGGTGATCGCACCCATGCCGGACGCTGTGGCAAGCCCTGCTTCGCCCCCTTCCAGATTGGCAATCCGCTGCTCCAGATGGTCCAAAGTCGGGTTGGAGATCCGGCTGTAGAAATGCCCTTCACGTTCGCCGGTGAACATCTCACCGCCGGCCTCGGCGGAATCGAAGGTGAACGTCGACGTCAGATAGAGCGGCGGGTTCAGCGATCCCTGCTGCGACTGCGTGTCATAGCCATGGTGGATTGCGCGTGTGGAGAAGCTGGAACCAGTTTTTGTCATGAATATCACCCTATTGCGTTTCCAGCATCTTAGGATGGTCACACGGGCGATTAGTTGCTAATTTACCCTCAAACAGCATAAGGATTGGCATATTATGCCAGAAATACCCAAACTAGACGTGACTGACCGGCGAATTATCCGGGCGCTGCAGCGCAATGGTCGGATGACGAATCTCGACCTCGCGGCAGAGGTCAATCTCTCCCCCTCGCCCTGCCTGCGCCGATTGCGTATTTTGGAAAATACCAATGTCATTCAGGGCTACAGCATCGACGTCGATGCCAAGGTCTACGGGCTGCCGGTCACGGTCTTTGTCCGGGTCAGCCTTGAGAACCATACGGAAAGCGTGGTGGCCAATTTCGAACGCCAGATCCGCGACACACCGGAAGTGCTGGAGTGTTTTGTCATGACCGGCCTGGCCGACTATTTGCTGCGGGTGGTGGTGGCGGATCTGGAAGATTACGAGCGCTTCGTGCGCGCCCGGCTCCATCCCATCGGGGGCATCAGTTCCATCGATACCAGCTTTGTCTACGGCGTCGTGAAAAAGACCGCAGTCTACCCTGAGGTTGAGGGCAACGGAGGCTGATCACCCATCAGGTTCGCTGATTTGCAGATGGTCGGCAAAGATACGACCTCCCCCGCGCTACATTCTTTATAATTCTATACTATTCGATATACTGCCCCCCTATCGGCGGCAGGACATCATCCATGCAGGGGCCCATCCCGACAATCCTTCCCAAAGTCTCGACGCGGCTCACGGCGTTTGCCTTTGCCGATGTGGCCGATTACACGCGGCATATCGAGATCAGCACCACAGAAACGGTGCGCAGATGGTGTCATTTGCGTGATACGGTGCTGCTAGATGAACTGGAACGGTACGACGGTGTGCGGCGGTCTGATGCTGGTGATGCGCTACTGGTAGAATTCACCAGTGCCACTGATGCCGTGCGATGGGCTATGGCAGTGCAGGACCGACTTGCCCAGTCGGACAACGATGCCAACCCGATGAAGATCCGTATCGGTATCAATATCGACGACGTAATCGACGATCAGGGCACTGTGCAATCCGATGGCGTTGTTGTTGCCTCGCGCATTCATCAGCTTGCCGATCCGGGAACGGTAGTGGTGACCAAAATGGTTCGCGACATCGTGCGCGGGAAACTCTCTCTGCGATTTCAAGATCTTGGCTCACCGCTCCTGAAGAACATCGACCGTCCAGTTCAGGTCTATCAAGTCTGTGACGGCAGCGGTGACACCCTTCCCTTACACCCCCATGCGGATTGGAAAAACCGCCCGACGTTGGCGGTGCTGCCATTTCAGGATCGCGGCGCGCAGGCAGAGGAGCAGTATTTCGGTGATGGTATCACCGAGGAAATCATCTCAGGCGTGTCCCGCAGCCGCACAATGTTTGTCATGGCGCGCACTTCGACGCTTAAATTCCGAGGCAGCAATGAGAACCCGGCCGAGATTGGTCGCGGGCTTGGGGTCTCCTATCTCTTGACCGGTTCGGTCGACCGCCACGGGGATCAGCTGCGCATTTTTGTTGAACTGATGGATGTGCTTCGCAACCGCGCCATCTGGGCCCAGACCTACCGCGGAGATTTGCAGGAGCTGTTTGCCTTTCAGGATGAGATCGCCTCCGGTGTGCTGGCGATGCTGGAACCAAAAGTGCTGTCAACGGAGGCGGAGCATATCAGCGCCCGAAGCACCGACAGTCTGGATGCGTATAAATGTGTGCTGCGGGCGCTCGCACGACTCTATCAGCTGGATGACCGCAGCTATGAAGAGGCGATCGCCCTGCTGCAACGAGCCGTGTCTCTCGATCCCAATTACCCACAGGCCCATGCCTACCTTGCATGGTGTATGAATTTCTTTCTAGCGGAAGGTCATTCTCGAAACCCGCGTGACGACATCTTGATCATGATCAACCATTCCCGACGCGCAGTGGAACTGGACCCCGATGACGCGCTGACCCTGTCGGTGCGCGCCCATGTGCTCAGCCTGCATGAAAACAGCCCGGAAGACGCATTGGAACTCTTTGAGGATGCACTAGCGCATAATATGAACCTGCCGCTGGCCTGGGGGCTGAGTGCGACGACATATGCCTATCTCGGCGATGGTGCAGAGGCCCGCGATAGGCTTCTCAATGTCTGGCGGCTGGCCCCCTATGATCCATTGAGCTTCTTTTTCCTGACTGCGGCGGGCCTTGCTGAGTTTGTTGACGGGAACATGCCGGAAGCGATCCGTTTCCTGAAGAACGCCCGCCGTAACAAACCACGCTTCATGGCGAGCCTGCGTCTGCTTGCGGCGTCTTTTGCCCTCAGCGGTCAGGCAGACAACGCACGCAAGGTGGCTCAGGAAATTCTTGATCTGGATCCCGGCTTCTCGGTCTCAAAATTTGCAACTTGGTATCCACTTAAATCGAAGCAGGCTCTGGAGCGACTGATCGACGGATTGATACGCGCAGGACTGCCGGAATAGACGGCAGCCACAGCGCATAATCGGGATACCCGACAATAACAAAATAAACCGAGAGGCAGACCGGCAAAGGCCAGATATCAGCAGCCACGTAGGACGTTTTTTAACTCGTATTCAACGATTTAAGGGGGATTTATGATGGCGGAACATGGCAGTTCACAAGGCGCGTCAAACGGTCTGGGCCTCGGGTTGGGGCTGGGCCTCGGCAATGGTCTGGGCCTCGGAAATGGTTTGGGGTTGGGCAATGGCCTCGGTCTTGGCAACGGATTGGGCGCAGGTCAGGGCTTAGGGCTTGGCCTGGGTTTGGGGTCTGGGCTTGGTCTTGGGCTAGGATCAGGTCTTGGCCTCGGCAACGGTTTGGGGCTCGGCTCAGGGCTGGGACTCGGGCTGGAAGACAACGGCTATCTTCTTGGCAATGGCGCTGACGCTGGTATCGGCACATTGCGCAGCTACTACGCGACGCCAATGGAGCTGGGGCTGCTGCCCTGGACGCTGGATTTTAGCCCCGACAACAACGGCGGTGACCCGTTCCCGCTGTCGATGATCATCAGCCCCTATCAAATCCCAAAAGACAAGGGGACACCGGGACAACCGCAATACCCTATAACGCTGGAATGGATCACCGAGGACTGGGATCCCGCTCTGCGGTTCTGGGCGCTTCCATTTGATCCCAATCTTGGGGAATGGCTGCGTGCAGCAGACAGATCCGAACCCGGCACCATGGCAGCACTGGAATTCGCCTCACAATATCAGAACTGGCATCCCGCCCATGTCGGCGACCGGTGGCTGGAACGAAACGATCTACGTTGGCGCTATGTTCAAACAGGAAGCCCAACGCAATCTCAGGGCGCCGCCAAAGATGCCCTTGATATCATCGTTGCTGAGCTCGAAGTGCTCAAAATGTATATGGAGGATGATCGTCAACAGTATATGGTTGAATGCGATATCCAGGCGGATGGCCTGCCGGCCTATTTGATCCATTTTCTGGGGGCCAACAGCTTTGACCATCCGTTCACGCTCAAACTGATTGATCTTGGACTGGCTGTCGGCAATGTCGCCTATATGAGCTATAAAGCCCATTTTAAACGGGTGCGCCCATCGATACTGCGGCCCGGCCTGACGGTGCCCTTTGGGCCACCCGCCCATCCAGCCTTTCCCAGCGGCCATGCGTTTCTGGCGCATTTCCTGTCCCTGCTGTTGCTGGAAATTCCCGGCGTGGCACAGCGATTTGGGGTGGTGAAAGGGTATAAATCTGATGGCTCAGGCACGGATGTGCAAATCCCGGCGGGCACCTTGCTGCGCAAGCCGACCTATAATGATCTGCTTGGCAGTGATGTGATCGCCTCGCCGTTGCTGACCATGGCGAACCGGATTGCGGTGAACCGTGAAAGGATCGGGGTGCACTACCCCTCCGACTCGACCGCTGGACGGCACATCGCGGCAGGCATCTGGTATTGCCTGATGGACAGCGCCCCGGTGAACCCAGAGGCAAGCGGCGACCCATGGGCGCATATCTCGGTCCCCACACTGCACCGTATCCTGGAGAAGGCGAAGGCCGAATGGTCGACACCCTGGGTCTCCGCTGACATCACATGAGGATCGCAGAGACCTCCTAGGACGCCATATGCAGGCCCAGATTGTTATCACCCGCGACCAGATCAACAAGGGCCTGCACCTTCGTCGGCGGTGACGCCGCTGCGCCAATCTTGACCGTGAAGTCAGCGGCAGGGTCGGTGTTGGCACGGTCATTGATCTGGCTCAGCTCATAAAAGACCACCAGCTGGGTGCCTGCAGGGGCCGCAGTGCGTGCCGCCGTGGTCAGCTGTGTAATCTGCTGCTGATCAGTCTGCACCAGCGTCATGCCGGCCGCGTCCGGCGCAATATCGAACGGTCCGATATCAACCTGCCCGTTCCAGACAACACTGCGCTCCATAACTTGAGCCGACGACTTGTCATTAAGCACCCAACCAGCCCACGCCCGCAGCCGCGCGCCACCAGCGGCCACCGCCCCTCTGTTGCCAAAGCTCGGCAGCCAGCCGGGCATCACCCAATCGGCATCTGCCGCCCAATGAAGCGAGACGGGCACATAGCTGCCCGGTCCGACCTTCACCGGCCCATCCCCGGTCGGGAACACATCGGGACGGCGGTCGCGAATATAGATATCTACGAGCGGCGGCGCCCCCGCCTTGCTGATAATCTCACTCGGCTCGGAGGGGAACATGCCCATGGTTTCATAGGCCCATCGCGTCACCTTGTGAGAGGTGGCGGGCTGCCAGTCTGCTCCGCCTCTCGGCAAGGGTACGGAAGCCGGGGCGCTCCAACCGGCCTCCTCCATGCCAACCTCCAGCATTTCCGCCCGCGACGGCGATTGTGCCAGCCCGGCCATCCCCTGCATCAGCAGATATAGCGCCATATCAGAGGCCCGGGTGCGCTGTGCCCAGTCAGCCTCTGTATCCGCAAGCGTATCGCCGCCCAAGGATCGATACAGCAGGAAGCAGGTGGACGATAGGATCTGCTCGGTCAGATAGGCTTTATGCTCGGTCCCGGAATCCGGCGGATCCTCAATCACAGAGCGATTCAGCAACCCATACCAGCCCCAGCCCATGGCCGGCGTCCGGTCGTGCCGCCGCGGCGCGAAGACAAAGGGAAACGTCCACCCCCGCATCCTCGGGTCGCCGGGATAGGTCGGGCTGGACAGATCCGACAGCGGATCGAAGAACACCGCCGCCAGCGAGTCCCCTGAACTATGAGCAAAATCGAACTCAAGCTGCCCAATCCGGGCCGCCAAAAGGTAATGCCCGAATTCATGCATCATCCAGCGTCCGCAGCTGGCCATACCCAGAGGCTCCAATTGACTGCCCGGCGTCCCAGCCTTCACCCGCGCCCAACGGTTGAGATTGGCCAGCGCCAGATGCATATCGATGCTGGGTTTGCTTTGAAGGGTGGCATCCGGCGCCACTTCATAGCGCACCTGAGCATTGATTGTTCGCCCATCCCGGCCCGGTCCCGGCACGATGCCCGAGCGGTAGTGTACGGCCAGCGGCCCCTCAGCCGTCGCCATGTAACTCTCTGGTGCAAGGCCCAGCCCGCGCATCGTGTCAAAGAAGGTTTTGCTGTGCCAATAGGCGCTGATCGCACTGGATATATTGCGGCGCGGCGGCAGATCAGACAGCCCTGTTCCCGGCAGGGTCTTTGGCAGTTTTCCAACCCCGTCGCCCGGCACAAATCGCGGACAGTTGCGCACTTCATAGGCCGGCTGCTGCATCTTCAGGCCGCTACCCAACCCAATCGCCCGGTTTTCCCGGAACAGGTCTAATATTATGTCCGGCCGCGTTGGTCGGCGCCATGCAAGCGGTGGTGCGGGGTGTGGCGATACCCGCCCCAAGGGGGCGCGCCAATCGGGCGGCGGCACCGGAAATACCCGCACAAAAGGCAGCGGCGGCGGTAGCGGACCGCCCGTCCCCGCCATCGCATGACTGACCAGCGGCACCCGCGTCACGGAGAGCAACTCAACCTCATTTGCGCCCGGCTCCGCCAGACGTACCCGAACGGTCAAACGATAGCTCACAGGTTCGCCGCGCGGCGTATCCTGCCCGCGCGCCAGCAGGGTCAGAGTGACATCCCAGGCCCCGTCGGTGACGTTCTCAGGCTGCGCCGAAAACCGGATATCCTGCAACAGCAGAGACTTCGGCACCACTCCGGCCTGTTTGGCAATATCATCCTCCAGCATCGTGATCATCCGATAGACCGAGGACCGCGCCGCAGGCTGCGCATCCGTTTGAGGTGTCGGCGGGACAGAGGATATATCTGAGGGCGGTGTCGATGTCGCGCTGCTGGCGTCGTCTGAGACCGCAGCCTCAACAGGCGCGTCACCCGTTTCCGTCTCAGAGGATGCAACCAGTGTTGCCGGAGCCACACCGGCCTGAAACCCCAAGGGAACACCGGAGAGGCTGCGCGACAAGCCGCCCAGAACCATGCGTTTTTCGGCATCAGTTCGCCCAGCCAACAGCGATGACAGCGCTTGGTGGGATCCGCCGGGAAACTCTGCCGTCAGGCCACGGATAATCAGATCAAAGCGATCATCAGTGGCGCGTACCTCAATCGGGACGCGGAATCCGGCGGACGGGAACCGCATCAGAAAAGACCCGTGCATCGGGTCAGGAATACCTTCAGTCGCGACGAGAATAACGGTGCCCGGCATCGCGCTCTTTGGATGGCGCGACATGTTCCAGCTGGCGATCTGCCCCTCAAGACGGCTCGGCTCAGCGTTGATTTTGGGCCAGATATCGCACCAATGCAGCAGGCTGCCGCTGGCGGCAACATCCGCCAACAGATCCAGCATCGGATCCGCCCGACCCAGCGGCGGCGGCGTTGCGTTCACATAGTGCTTCAGCTGTTTGAGGTAATGTTCTGCCGCCGTGCTTAGCGCCGCCAGATCAATCTCACCATCAGCACCGCCCACACGCGCAGCCGTCACATAAGGCACCGTCGGATGTGATATCAGGCGCGACGGGCGGCGTGACCCCGGATATTGCCACTCATATCGCAACCAGGCCCGCGGTGTTGTGCCTTCAGAAACATCAGTGGGAGGCCATTTGCCAGGATGTGTCAGTTTCGCCATATCATCCCCCTTGGTGCATGCGCCGAAGGGCATGCTATGTCTGTGTCATAATGCTCACCCGACATCCTCAGGAACGGCCCTCCGCAGAAACACAACGACATAATATGCCGCCGTTCAGCAAAGAGTGACGCGGTCTTTCAATCCCGTCATTTCATTGGAGGTGCGCTGCTGGACTTGCGGCGTCGGCCACGTCGAGCATCTGATGCGCTGCAAACGCAAACCCCACCTCAGGATGAGCCTACCATAGTTTCAGCGCCAACAGTAGGCTGACAGCACACTCCGCCAGTGATCGGCGAAAGCTGCCAAACCATCATGGATGGCCCGGCGACATGCTGGCCACTTTGGATCTCTGACCGTTTGAGAAATGATCTGTCCTTTGGAGGCAAAAAATTTGAAACCAGCGCATTTTTTCTCTGGACGCGCCAGAACGGAAACCATATATCAGCCCCACATTCCGGCGTAGCTCAGCGGTAGAGCAGTTGACTGTTAATCAATTGGTCGTAGGTTCGATCCCTACCGCCGGAGCCAAAGTTTCCAAGGGCTTAGCGTATATACGCTAAGCCCTTTTGGCTTCTGCACTTGTGGTGTTGATGCATCTGCCGCCCTGCTCAGGACAAGAGCGGAGCGGGCAGTTTCTTTAGCCCGGCCACATGGCCCAACGGCAGTGCCCCTAATGGCAGCAGGCAGGCCTGTAGCGCGTGGTAGATGTCCGGCTTTCCAGTGAAGATCGACCGTGTCACTTGCCCGTTCCCATCAATTTCAGGATACCAGCCGCCGCGGGTCTCATCGATAAAATGCGCCTGCGCAAATCCCCAGAGGCGGCGATACCAATGCTCATCCGCGTCTCTGGCGTCCAGTTTCACAAGCGTGGCAACGGCACCGATTGCCTCCGTCACCGGCCACCAGAACCGATTGCCCATCGCGACCTTGCCGTCGAAATCAAGCGTATAGGCAAAGCCACCATCAGGTAACCAGGCGTCGGCTAGCGCGCGTTCAATCAGGTTGCGCGCGCGTGTCGGGGCGCCCGTGTCCCGCCGCCCTGCCAGATCCCAGTGCTGCAACATCAATCGCCCCAGCTCAAATGAATGGCCAGGGGTGGTCCCTGCGGGCCGAAACATCGGATCCCCGGCATAGCTGCGGTCGACTTGCCACCTCTCAGTGTAATGTTCAGGCAGACGCCAGCCTTCTGCAGGCGCAACTTCGCCCACGAAAAAATCGAGGATATGGCCTGCGCGGTCCAAAAATACTGTCTCACCCGTGGCCTCATATGCCGTCAGCAGCGCTTCGACCCCGTGCATGTTGGCGTTCATTCCGCGATAGGTCGAAAACGGTGTCCAATCGCGGTTCCATTCGTCGGCAAACCGTTTTGGCTCCGCTTCCCAGAACCGCTGGTCCAAGACCTCCGCCACATCGCTCAGCAAGGCATCCGCAGCGGGGTGCCCGGCCAGTTTCGCCGACGCCGCAGCCAGCAGAACAAAGACATGGCCATAGGCCAGTTTGCGATCATCCGCGACGGTATCACGGGACAGCGCCCAAAGGTATCCGCCATGGATCTGATCGCGGTGGTGATTGTTGAGATAGGCGATGCCGTGATCGATCATCCGGTCGGCACCGGCGTAGCCGCAGATATGCGCCAGCGCGTAAGAATGGATCAACCGTGTGGTGGTGTGCAGCTCCTGCTTGTCATCCAGCAAGGGTCGCCCTTCAGCATCCAGAGTGTGAAACCCTGGCCCTGCCCGCAGACTCCCTGCGAAGAAATCCAGCTGTCGCCTGGCATCTGCAACCAGATAGGCCTGATGGCCCGCATCCTCCAACCAGGCACCGGGCGCGGAAAGATCTCCGACTGCGGACTGCGTGCTCATCGGCGGCTCTCCTTTTGCTGCCAGGGTCGTGATCGCAGCGGCTCAGGCTGCAGGCCTGAGGGCAATGCCGCGCTCATCGAAAATATGCGCGTTTTGGGCCTGCAGGCGCAAGCCCAGACGCTCTCCACTTCGCACCGGCACATTGCCGTGCTTGCGGATCATCAGCGGCCCAATCCCGTCAACTTTGGCATAGATATTTGTGTCAGAACCCAGACGCTCCACCACATCGGCAACGGCGGTCAGATGCCCCTCCCCCGGCTCCACTACATCCAGATGTTCTGGCCGGATGCCCAGCTCAACCGCAGCAGCGGTGTTCTGCAGATGATCCAGCGTCAGCATCATCCCATTGCTCGCCATCACGCCAGAGGCCGCACCGGACACCGGCAGAATGTTCATTGTGGGGGAGCCGATGAACTGCGCGACAAATTTGTTGGCCGGGCGTTCATAAAGCTCAAGCGGCGAGCCGACCTGCTGTATATCGCCGCCGTTCAACACCACGATGCGATCGGCGAGGGTCAGCGCCTCCACCTGGTCATGGGTCACATAGATCATCGTGGCGCCCAGTTGTTTGTGCAGCCGGGCAATCTCCAGCCGCATCTCAACACGCAGTGCCGCGTCCAGATTGGACAGCGGCTCATCAAACAGAAACGCGCGGGGATCCCGGATGATCGCGCGCCCCATCGCAACACGCTGTCGCTGACCGCCCGAGAGGGCCTTGGGCAGGCGATCAACCAAGGAGGACAGCCCCAGTGTCTCCGCCGCCTTGGCAACGCGGGAGCGGCGCGCCTCGGCGGGATCTTTGCGGATCTCCATGGAGAACCCCATATTCCGCGCCACATCCATATGCGGGTAGAGCGCATAGGACTGAAACACCATCGCAATATCGCGGTCGCGCGGACGGACATCATTCATCCGCTGGCCGTCAATCTCGAAATCACCCGATGTGATCGGCTCCAGCCCCGCAATCATCCGCAGCAGCGTAGATTTTCCGCAGCCCGATGGCCCCACAAGAACGATGAACTCACCGTCCTGAATATCAAGATTGACATCGCGCAGCACCTCCACCGCGCCATAGCGTTTCGCCACATCTCTGAGTTCGATCCGTGCCATGATCCGGCCCCCTATCCCTTGACCGCGCCGGACGTGAGGCCCTGCACGAGGTAGCGTTGTATGAAAATGAAAAACAGGCAGCTTGGCACCAGCGCCAGCACTCCAGCCGCCATCATCTGCCCCCAGTCAACCGAGAATTTCGACACGAAGGTCAACAGCCCGACCGGGAAGGTCATCGCGTCATTCTTCGAGATCAGCATCAGCGCGAACAGCAGCTCCGACCACGCGGCGGTGAAGACAAATCCAAGCGTCGCCCCCAGCCCCGGTAGGGTCAGTGGAAACACCACCGTGCGCAACGCCTGAAACCGCGAGCACCCATCCATCATCGCAGCCTCTTCCAGATCCTTCGGGATCCCGTCAAAGAAGGATTGCATGAGGAAGGTCGCGAAAGGGATATTGAACGCGGTGTAGACCACGATCAGCGAGGTGAGCGAGTTCAGCAGTCCGAGGTCGGCCACGATTTTGTAGATCGGTGCAATGATCATCAACAGCGGAAACATCTGGGTGATCAGCATCACTGCGATGATGATCCGCTTGCCTGCAAAGACAAACCGCGAAAAAGCATAGCCCGCTCCGGCAGCAATCAGCGTGGTAAAAAACGCAGTCCCCAGAGATACTGTCAGTGAATTGCGGAAATAGGCAAGGAACTCCGTCTCGAACAGAACCGTGGCGAAATTCTCGAACGTTACTGCCGAGGGCAGCATCCGCGTGCCCTCTGAGAAGATCAGCGCATCCGGTGTGATTGCGATTTTCATCAGCCAGTACAGCGGAAACAGCGCAAAGCCGAGATAGAAGGCAATGGCCGCGTATTTCCCGAACGCCAGCGCCGGATGGCGGCTGTTTGAGCGTGCAACAGAACCCATGGGAGACCCTCAGATCTTGACCAGCCGCTTGCGCATCCAAAGCAGGATGACAGCATAGGCCAGCAGAATGATCAGCAGCGCCACCGCAATGGTCGAGGCATAGCCAAAGTCCAATTTGCGGAACGCCGTGGTGAAAATATAGGTGGACAGGATCTGCGTCGAATTGGCCGGGCCACCGCCTGTCATCACGAAGATCAGATCCGCGAAATTCGCAATCCAGATGGTGCGCAGCATCACCGTGATGGCAATCATCGGTGCCAGAAACGGCAGCGTGATCTTGGTGAAGCTCTGCCAAGGCGTCGCGCCATCGATCTCTGCCGCTTCGTACAGCTCGCCGGGAATGGATTGCAGTGCCGCCAGCAGCGTGATCGCAAAAAACGGCACCCCGAACCAGATATTGGCGGTGATCGGTCCCCAGATCGCCAGATCAGGATCACCCAGAATATTATAGGGCTCAGACAGCACGCCAAGAGCGGCCAACCAATGCGGGATCGGTCCGATCACCGGGTTAAACAGCCAAGCCCAAGTCAAAGCCGACAGAAATGTGGGCACCGCCCAAGGCAGGAATACCAGCGCTTGGAACAGTTTTTTACCGAAGAACTGCGTATTCAGCAGCATCGCCAGACCAAGCCCAAGTAAGAACTGAAAGAAGATCGACCAGAAGGTCCAGAAGACGGTGTTCTCCAGCGCGATCCAGAACTTTCGATCACTCCACAGTTTTTCATAGTTCTCAAAGCCAACCCAACCGGTAGCAAAAGGATTGAGCAGCTCAATCGACTGAAAGGAATAGGAAATTCCGACAATCAATGGCATCAACATGACGCTGCCGATCAACAGGATCATCGGCGACAGATATAGAAATGGCTCCACCATATACTGCCAGTAGAGCGAACGTCGTGCCCCGGTTCCCCCGGACACGACGGTTGTTTTGGCGCGCGCAATCACTGCTTTGCCTGCCATTTGGCGTGTTCGTCGGTCAGGAATTCTGCCCATTCATCCGCCAGATCCTGAGCGCTGCGCTGCCCCAGCAGTGCTTCCTGGCTGGTTTCCAGAACCACCGTGCTGGCAAAATAGCCCCATCTCTCCAGATAGGTCGGCATGGTTGTGGGCTCATACTGATCGCCATTCAGCTCCTTGAACCAACCTTCGAATTGTTCGGTCTGGAAATAAGGATCCTGATCCGCGCCTTTGTGAACCGGGATCACACCAACGCGTTTCGCCCAGGTGCCGTTGGCCTCCGGCGCGGACAGGGCCGCGACCAGATCAAAGGCTTTGTCCTCATGTGCTGTTGCCTTGAAGATCGACCAGCCCGCAAAACCGATGGTCGGGAACGCCTTCCCTGAAGGGCCGACAGGCATCGGGATCACCGCAAAATCCTCCGCAGGCATCCGTTCCGAAATCGCGATCAGCGCATCCGGGTCCTGATCAAGGAACGCGCAGGTGCCGGAATAAAAGCCGGCCACGATCTCATTGAACCCCCAGCTGACCGCATCTTTCGGCGCGTAACCGTTCTGGTAGAGATCAAGCATGAACTGGATCCCCTCAACCGAGCCGGGTTCATTCATCCGGCTTTTGCCATCCTCGGTGAAGAAATCATTGGTGCCGTTCATGGCGGCCGCCATCATCACCCAGCCATTGGTTCCACCGGGACCGCCGCGCAGGCAGTAGCCTGATTTGCCCTCCAGTTCGGACACAGCAGCCGATGCGGCCATGAAGTCTGCCATGGTTTCCGGCGGCGCAACCCCGGCTTCGGCAAGCAGATTCTTGTTGTAGAACATCGCCCGAAGATAGAACCCGTAAGGGATCATATAGAGATCCCCGGCCTGACTGCCCATGGCGACGGTCTTTTCTGTGAGGGTGGCGCCATGCTCCCAGTCGGCGACGTGATCACTCAGACTGGCCAGCTGGCCGGAGCCTGCATAAAGGGCCTGCCAGGTGTCCGGCATTTCAACAACATCCGGGATATCACCACCGGCGACCATTGTGGCCAGCTTCTCAAACGCCTGTCCCCACGGCAGGCTGATGATCTCAACCGTCACATCCGGGTTCGCGGCCTCATAGCCGTCAACGATGCTCTGCAAAACCTTGGTGCGTTCCGGGCTGGTGATCACTTCGACCAGCTTCAGCGTTGTCTCCGCATAGGCGGCGCTTCCCGTCAGCATCGCTGCCGTGGTGATCCCTGTCAGAAATTTTTTCATCTTGTCCTTCCCCTTGTCGTGTGACGGTGCACACGGCCCTGTCAGACCGTGCTGGTCGCGAGGGCAGATGTGACATCCGCCCACAGGTCCTCGGCCTCCTCCAGCCCGAGGTTCAGCCGAACGAGGTTCGGCGAAACGCCAAAACGCTGCATCGAATTTTCTTCGCCAATCTGCGCGAGCCCGACACGGGCTGGCAGGATCAGGCTCTCGAATCCGCCCCAGCTAACGCCCAGCCGAAAATGGCGAAGCGCATTGGAAAACGCAGGAATATCCACGCTGTCGTCAAATTCGACCGCCATCAGCCCAGAACGTCCGGTCAGCCCCGGCACCGCGTTCGGCCCCGGAGAATGCACCCGGCGCACCTGTGGCAGCGCGGCCAGCCGATCAACAAACAGCGTCGCTGTGGCCTGATGTTGTCGCATCCGGACAGCGAGGGTCCGCAGGCCCCGTGTCAGCAGAAACGCCTCAAACGGCGCCAGTTTGGCGCCCAGGAGCGGCAGTGTCAGATCACGGATCCGGTCAATATGCTGCTGCGCCGCAACCACCACGCCGGCCACTGTGTCGGAATGGCCGGAGATGTATTTGGACGCGGAATGCAGAACTATATCAACACCCTGTGTCAGCGGTTTCTGAAACACCGGGCTGGCCCAGGAGTTGTCGATCATCGTCAATACGCCGTGCCGTTTGGCATGGGCTGTCACCTTCTTGAGGTTCAGCGGCTGAAACACGACCGAGCTGGGGCTTTCGAGATAAGCGAGGCGCACCCCGTTCAATAGCTCCGGCTCTTCTTCCAGCTGATGCGGCGCGTAATAGTCGATCTCCACCCCAAATGGTCGCAGCATCCGTTCCATGAACCGATAACTGTCGGGGTAGACATGCTCGACGCAGGCGATCCGATCCCCCGGTTTGACAAAGGCCAGCAGCGTCGACGAAATCGCCGCCATACCGGAGGCAAAGCCAACTGCCGCCTCCCCCTGTTCCGCCTTGGCCATCAGCGCCTCAAACGCGGCAACCGTCGGGTTTTGCACACGCGTGTAGATGGCAGCGTCACTGCGTCCCGCCATCCTGTCCTCAAATGCCTCATAGCTGTCAAAGCTGAATAGCGACGTCTGCACAATCGGCGGCGTGATCGTGCCGCTCCCGTCGTCCATGACCGCCGCCATCAATGTCGCCAGATCCGCCCCCTCAGTCATTGCGCCCCTCCACCATGGACTGCATCGACTCGCGGATCTCCGCCTCGACCATATCCAGTATGCGTTCCATGACCTGAGCCGCAGCGCTCTCGTCACCGGCGACCACCGCTTCGGCGAGCGGCAGATGCAAGGGGATCGACGCCTCGCCCAGATGCGGTTTGCCAAACGGCGCCTCATATACCTCGTTGAAGCCATGTTGGATCTGCTGGATCAGCTGACCGAACAGCGGGTTACCGCAGGCTTCCTGCAACGCTTCGTGAAAGCGATAGTCCGCCGCGCGCCAGTCCTGCCCGGCGCCATGGATCGCAATCAACTCACCCACGCGCCCCATGATGATCCGGCCGCTTTGCGGCGTGATATTGCGCGTCGCCAGGCGTACGGTTTCGATCTCAAGCGGGCGACGCACGGCGTGTGTCCGCAGCAGGCTCTCGGCCTCCAGCTTGAGCGTCACGGGCAGGTGAATGGCGTTGGAGACCACCTCGGTGGCGAGCCGCGTACCGGCTTTTTTATTGCGGGTCACAATGCCCATGTTCTGCCAGGCGGTCAGCGCCTCACGTACTTTGGCGCGACCAATCCCAAGCTGGCGGGCAATGTCGACCTCCGGTGGCAGCCGATCACCGATGCCAAGTCCCTCCACCTCGATCATATGCGTCAAAGCTTCCAGAACATCGCGGCTGCTGCTGCGCGCCGGAAGTGGCGCCATGCTGTGGCTGAATTGTTTTGGATCACGCACTGCCATGCTCTGCCTCTCTTTGGGTCGGCGTTGTGCCGAACCCCGTCTCAGAAGAGCATGTCAGTATTGTCCGACATTATCAACGTTATTGTCGGACAATATAATACATATATTTATCATATGGATAAGGTATTTATGTGTCATCGATTTGCCCGATGACTGCTCAGCACGCAATGTATCTGAGAGGGTGGTGAAGGCGTCTCAAAGAATGATTCGACCTGTCCTCACGATGGTAGTCCACCGAAATTGTTGCCACTGCAAAGATGCCCTGCAACGGGATGGCACAGATATGAAAAGCCGCGCAACCCGACGGGTAGCTAGACACATAGCGCCGCAGTACCTCGACGCTGGCACTGGCGGCCATCTATATCCGCCCACACAACGGTATCTGGCGTACAGATCAGAGTGTAGTTTCACCCGCATCAATCCTTTCAACTGCCAGTCGGGGAAGTGGCAGCTTCCAATCACGGTGCGCCCGCTTGCGTCTGCATCGGATTCAGATCAACCTGCGGAAAATACCCGTCAGCCGTTTGCCACCCAAAGGTTATCCTGTGACCGAAACCCGTTCAGATTACCTCCGCCAGACATTCAGGCTGCGCAGTCCGTGGCGTGCTGTATCGTCGATGTTCATGTTGAACGGCGCATTATTCGGCATCTGGGCCTCGCGCATTCCTGCGGTGTCCGAGTTTCACGGGCTGAGCCCGGGTGGGCTTGGACTATTGCTGCTATTGATGGCGGCCGGTGCGATTCTGTCGTTCCCATTGGCCGGACGCGCGGCTGACCGGATCGGCGCGGCCCGTGTCACCCGTCGGGTGGCGCTGGCCTATGTTCTGGGGCTGGTGTTGCTGGCGCTGGCCCCGACCCTGCCGCTGCTGGCGGCGGCTTTGTTTGTCTTTGGCGCGGCCCATGGAAGTATGGATGTCGCCATGAACGCCTGGGCCAGCGAAGTCGAGGCCCGCGCGGCGCGGCCAATGATGTCCTCTTTTCATGCGATGTTCAGCCTTGGCGCCGGTCTCGGGGCGCTCTCCGGGTATGGTGCGGCGTCCATCGGCGCCGATATCCCACTGCACTTCCTCGTGGCCGGCAGTGTTTCAGCTCTGCTCACGCTTTACATGGCGCAGATCCCCTGGGTGGCGAGCCCCGCCCCAATGGGGGGTGCTGCCAAACCGTCCCTGCTGCCGCGCGGCCCCTTGCTGACGGTTGGTTTCGTTGCCTTCTGCGGCGCAGTTGGCGAAGGCGCCATGGCCGACTGGAGCGCGATTTTTCTGGTTCTGACAACTGGTGCAACCGAGGCTGATGCGGCACTTGGCTTTGCCGTTTTCTCCGTTGCGATGGTGGCGATGCGGCTGGTTGGCGACCTTGTCGTCGCACGTATTGGTGCCGTCGCAGCAGGCCGTCTTGCCGGAACAAGTGCCAGCATTGGCGCGCTGATTGCGGTCGGCTGGGGCAGCTATGGCGCGGCAATGGTCGGCTTTGCCCTGATGGGGATTGGCTATGCGCTGGTCATGCCGCTGGCCTTCAGCCGCGCGGCCAGCGATCCGGACCTGCCCGCTGGTGCGGCCATTGCCAGCGTTGCAACCTTTGGCTACGGCGGTATCTTGATCGGCCCGCCAATGATTGGCGTCACAGCTGAGCTGATATCGCTGCCCGCAGCCTTTCTTATCCTGGCCGCACTTGCGGTTTTTATCGTTATGTTCTCACACGTTCTGAGACGCAGCTGATCCATCACCAAACAAGAAAAAGGGAGGCACAGTGGCCTCCCCCTCCAGGTGCACGGATCAGGTGGTTTTTGTTACCGCCCGAGGTCGTTGCCTGTGTCCTGATCCGTGTCGGGATGAGCGCACCCATCCCGGGTTCCGAACCGCCGCGAGACTCCTTGTGCCGCGACGATCATCATTCCGTTGCCAGCCCGTTTCAGCTACAGCCAGAGGTGCCGCCGCAGGTGTTGCATTTCATGCAGGTGCCATTGCGCACCAGCGTGTAATTGCCGCAATCGCCGCAGGCCTCGCCTTCATAGCCCTGCATCTTTGCCTTGGTCCGGGCATCCATGCCGCCGGAGACTGCCGGCGCTGCCGCGGTTGACGTCTCAGGAACAAGCGATTGCAAGGCAGAGACAGGATCAGTGCCATCCGCCAGCATCTCGGTCTGGCCGCCCTGAAGAACAACCAGCTCCTGCGGCAAGCGCTTGCGCAGATAGCCGGTGGAGGAAATCTGCTTCAGCACTTCCAGCGACCGGGTCGCGGCGGTCTCACTCAGTTCGGAAACGTTGGAGACACCCTCTTCCTCACCCCGGCCCAGATCGTCAAAGCTGGCGCCTTCCGGTTTGACATGCGCCAGATCGGTGCGGTCCAGATAGCTCACCGCCAATTCGCGGAACACATAGTCGAGGATCGAGGTCGCGTTTTTGATCGAGTCGTTGCCCTGCACCATGCCCGCAGGCTCAAATTTGGTGAAGGTGAAGGCATCCACGAATTCCTCCAGCGGCACGCCGTATTGCAGACCAACCGAGACCGCGATGGCGAAGTTGTTCATCATCGCCCGGAAGCCAGCCCCTTCCTTGTGCATGTCGATGAAGATTTCGCCCAGGTTGCCATCTTCATACTCGCCGGTGCGCAGATAGACCTTATGCCCCCCGACGACCGCCTTCTGAGTATAGCCCTTGCGGCGTTGTGGCATCTTTGTGCGATGGGATTTCACCACCTCTTTGATGACCACTTTCTCGACAATTTTCTCGGCCAGGGTGATGGCTTTTTCCTGCTGCGAGCCGCTTTCCAGAACCTCTGCCGCCTCGTCATCATCCTCAACAAGCGCCGCGGCCAGCGGCTGGCTCAACTTGGAACCGTCACGGTAGAGTGCATTGGCCTTCACCCCCAGCGACCAGCTGAGTTCATAGGCTTTCTGACAATCCTCAATGGTCGCGTCATTGGGCATATTGATGGTCTTGGAGATCGCGCCCGAGATAAAGCTCTGCGCCGCCGCCATCATCAGGATATGGCTCTCAACCCCAAGGTACCGCTTACCTTTCTTGCCGCAGGGATTGGCACAATCAAAGATGTGATAATGCTCTTCCTTCAGATGCGGCGCACCTTCCAGCGTCATCGACCCGCAGACATGGTCATTTGCGGCCTCGATATCGGCCTTGCCAAAGCCAAGGTGACGCAAAAGATCAAAGGTCGGGTCGTTCAGCTTGGTTGCCGGGATGCCCAGAACGCCGGTGCAGAAATCCTCACCCAGCGTCCACTGGTTGAAGACAAACCGGATGTCAAAGGCACTTTCCAGTGCGGCATCGACCTTCGCCAGTTCCGCCGGGCCAAACCCATGGCCGGCCAGCGAGGTATGGTTGATGCCCGGCGCATTGCCGATGGTGCCGTGACCCACCGCATAGGAGACGATCTCTTCAATCTGCGCCGGGGAATAGCCCAGCCCCTCCAGCGCCGCAGGCACCGAACGGTTGATGATCTTGAAGTAGCCGCCACCGGCCAGCTTCTTGAACTTCACCAGGGCAAAATCCGGCTCAATCCCGGTGGTGTCGCAATCCATCACCAGACCAATGGTGCCGGTGGGTGCGACAACGGTCGCCTGCGCATTGCGGAACCCGTGACGCTCGCCCAGCTCCAGCGCCTCATCCCAGCTGCTCATTGCCAGTTCCGCCAGACGCGGATCGGGGCAATTTGCACTGTCCAGTGGCACCGGCTTCACGGCCAGGCCTTCATAGCCGTCAACCGACCCATGCGCAGCCGCCCGGTGATTGCGGATCACCCGCAGCATATCGCTGGCGTTCTGTTCATAGCGGGCAAATGGCCCCAGTTCCGACGCCATTTCTGCCGAGGTCGCATAAGACACGCCGGTCATGATTGCCGTCAGCGCACCGCAAAGCGCGCGCCCCTCGGCACTGTCATAGCCAAAGCCCATGTTCATCAGCAGGCCGCCGATATTGGCATAGCCCAGGCCGAGCGTGCGGAAATCATAAGAGCGCTGCGCGATTTCCTTCGACGGGAACTGCGCCATCATGACGGAGATTTCCAACGTCACGGTCCACAGGCGGCAGGCGTGCATATAATCTTCGGCCTGGAACTCCCCATCCTTGAGGAAGGTCAGCAGGTTCAGCGACGCGAGGTTACAGGCGGTGTCGTCCAGGAACATATATTCCGAACACGGGTTTGAACCGCGAATTTCGCCATCAGACGGGCACGTGTGCCATTCGTTGACCGTATCGTGGAACTGGATTCCCGGATCAGCGCAGGCCCAGGCCGCATGCCCCACCTTTTCCCACAGATCGCGGGCCTTCACCGTTTTGGCCACCTTGCCATCGACGCGGTTGATCAGCTGCCAGTCGGCGTCTTTCTTCACCGCATGCAGGAAGGCATTGGTGACCCGGATCGAGTTGTTGGAGTTCTGCCCTGAGACCGAGCTATAAGCGTCGCTGTCCCAGTCGGTGTCATAGGTCGGAAATTCAATCGAGGTGTGGCCCTGCTTTGCATAATCCAGCACGCGTTTGACATATGTCTCCGGGATCGCGACCTTTTTTGCCTCGCGAATAGCCAGCTTCAGCCCGTCGTTCACAGCCGGATCATAGGCATCGGCTTCGGCCCCGTCCCAGCTGCGAATGGCCTCGAACAGGCCGTTCAGCATCTTCTCATGCATCTTGGAGCCAGCGACGATGGACGCCACTTTCTGCTCTTCGATCACTTTCCAGTCGATGAACTGTTCAATATCAGGGTGATCCGCATCGACGATCACCATCTTGGCCGCGCGCCGCGTGGTGCCGCCGGATTTAATGGCGCCTGCTGCACGGTCACCGATTTTGAGGAAGCCCATCAGGCCAGAGGATTTGCCGCCACCGGACAGCGGCTCGCCCTCACCGCGCAGATGGCTGAAGTTGGTGCCGGTGCCGGAGCCATATTTGAACAGGCGCGCCTCGCGCACCCAAAGATCCATGATGCCGCCGTCCTGCACCAGATCGTCAGAAACTGACTGAATAAAGCAGGCATGAGGCTGGGGATGCTCATAGGCGCTGTCGGATTTGGTCAGCTTGCCGGTTTTATAGTCGACATAGTGGTGCCCCTGGGCCGGACCGTCGATGCCATAGGCCCAGTGCAGACCCGTGTTGAACCACTGCGGGCTGTTGGGCGCGGCGCGCTGGGTCGCCAGCATGTAGCGCATTTCGTCGAAATAAGCGCGCGCATCCTCCTCGGTGGAGAAATAGCCCCCTTTCCAGCCCCAGTAGCACCAGGCACCGGCGAGGCGATCAAACACCTGCTTGGAGGAGGTCTCACCGCCAAACTCTACATCATCCCCCGCTGGTGCAGAGCGCCAGAGGAATTCAGGAACGCCTTTTTCACGGAGCTTTTTCAGTTTGCTCGGCACGCCCGCCTTACGGAAATATTTCTGCGCGATAACGTCGCTAGCAACCTGACTCCAGCCCGCCGGAACCTCGACGCCCTCAAGACGGAACACGATGGTGCCATCCGGATTGCGGATTTCCGACGTTGCAGGAACGAAGTCCAGATCGGCATATGCGTCCTGCCCAGATTTTGTGAATTTCCGTTCAATCTTCATGCCATCTGCCTCTTTTCTGCAGTCCCACTGTCACAAATCACGTCTTATTTCGACGTATCGCATGTCGGTTTTCGCAACAAATCACCGAGCTGCGCATCTCATAGAAGATGCGAGTCAGGGCCGAAACCCCATTTCCGCCAGCGCTTGATGCTTTGCTCCGTCTGGTGCAGCGCTGGGTGAAAACCACCATATTTTGTGCTGCGCCATCCGACATACACAATTTGACGTATTCGAGCATATGTGGTCAACGGCATTTTTAGCCTTTCGTAACCAACTTTTTGATTGACGATAGCTTATTGGTCTGAGGTCGATCACGAAGCCGCGATTCAAAGTTGATCTCTTTACGCCACACATGCGCCGCCTTCTCAGGTGCCTGACGCGATAATTCCCCTTCAAGAGAGGGGGTTGCCGTGGTTGTGGTAAACGGGGGCTTCGAGGGAACTGCGATCCGAGGCACCGCCACACAACCTTTCCGTGGGTTGATAAAGTGAAATACCCGCAAGTTAAGTCTGGCGCGTGTCCCTGAGATTTTTTTCTATGATGACAAGAAGCGTTAAACCAATTCGACGCCAAAGCGCAACAGTTGGTTAAGCGCCCCTTAACAGACCCGCCTCCAACGCGATTTTGGTTACGAAATGGAAACCACTTCGAATCTCCGATCTGGACACGCAGAGGTGGATCAGTTGGTGGGTTTTTCGGCGATAACGAGCGTCATCGAAATAGAGCATCGACTTTCGAGCAGTCCGATAAAGAGAGTATCCGAACGCGAAACGCCGACTGCCTGAACCAGGCGAGTCGGCGTCTACGTTGCATCCCGTAGGATGACATGGTCGGGGCGGCGAGATTCGAACTCACGACCCCCTGTACCCAAAACAGGTGCGCTACCAGACTGCGCCACGCCCCGGACCGTGCGCCTTCCTAGCGTTGCCAATCTGATTTGAAAAGCCCTAACAGGGCCAAATTGCGCCTGATTTTGAAAAAACTTCGTGGCGCAGCTCGGTGCCGACAGAAATACCGAAGCGCTCCGCCAGCCCCCCATTGATTTCCAACACCGCAAAGACGTTGTCGCCACCGGGAATCGGTGTCAAATCGCCAGGGATCGCCCGGTGATGGATGTGCCGAACCGTCCCGGTCACATCGACAAACAGCATATCCAGCGGGATCAGCGTGTTCTTCATCCAGAAACTGGCCCGCTGCGGCGTCTCATAGACAAACAGCATACCAGCGCCACGCGCCATATGCGGCCGATACATCAGCCCCTCGGCACGTTCTTCAATAGTATCAGCGATTTCCACGATAAATTGGGTCTGTCCCCAAGGCCCGCGCAGAGCGACCCGATTGGGCTGGCAGGCCTCCGACCCGTTTTGGGCGGACGCGCCATCTGCTGCCACAATTGCGACGACAGACAGAATACAGACTGCGGCTGCTCTGGCTCCTGCTGTCAATCGGCGCATGACCGGGCGTGACATTCGGATCCAGAGGGGCTGCATCTTCTCAGTCCTGCTTTTCCAGCAGGGCGGCTTCCCAGGCGAGCACCTCAACCGCCATGCGGCCCCGCTTGCCGTCGATGACCCGCATTCCCAGGGCCTCCCCCGGTTGCAGCTCCGACAGGCCGGACTGGCGCAGAACCTCGACATGCAGGAACACATCTTCATCGCGCCCGAACACATTGGCAAAGCCAAAGCCCTTGCCCTTGTCAAACCACTTCACCCGCGCAGGCACCAATGGCTCAGAATAAAGAACATCCGAATCCATTTCGGCAAAATCGCTCAGCACAGGGCTGTCGTCGCGCGTCGGAGGTGTGATCGACAGGACTTCCACCGCCTGAACACCGCGTTCTGTGCGATGCGTCACCAACTCAACCTCGGCCCCATCCGCGATAGAACTCTGGCCGAAGTTACGCAGCACGTTCACATGCAGCAGGATATCCGGTCCGCCCTCGTCAGAGACAACAAATCCGAACCCTTTGGTCGGATCGAACCATTTCACCAGCCCGCGTATTTGCTGCAAACTGCTCAAGTCTTCTGCCACTGCCGTAGTCCACCGTATTCTTCAGTATTTAACCCGTAGGTGATGCTCTATTCTCGGAACGAAGTTCAAGCTAAAAACACCCGCCAATATCACAAATCTGCTATTTCCCTCAGATAACCTAAGGGCACAGCCGATCCACGGTCCAAAGCGCTTCGGGGGATTCGCGCCGCCAGACAAACCGGTCATGAAGGCGGAACGCCCCATCGGCCCAGAATTCGATCTCCAGCGGCGTCAACCGATAGCCACCCCAGAATGGAGGGCGATCCGGGTTTGATCCTTTGGTTGCAGTCACTTTCGCCACCTCTGCCATGAGGGCGCCACGGCTTGACAGTGGCCGCGACTGCGCCGAAGCCCAGGCCCCCAAGCGGCTCTTGAGAGATCGGGATTTGTAGTATTCATCCGCCTGCGGGCCGTTCTCGCGGGTGATGATCCCACGGGCGCGCACCTGACGGCGCAGCGATTTCCAATGCATGACAAACGCAGCCTTGCCCGCCCCGTCCAATTCCTGTGCCTTAGCGCTCTCGTAGTTGGTATAAAAGACAAAGGCCGCGTCCTCGATCTCCTTCAGCAGCACCATCCGGCAATTCGGAAGGCCATCTGCATCGACCGTGGACAACGCGATCGCATTGGGATCGTTGATCTCGCTCTCCTCGGCCTCACTCAGCCAGCTGCGGGCGATGGCAAAGGGATCCTCTCCCGCAAAGATACCGCTGCGATCGGACATGGCGCACCTCATAGTCTATTGTGTTTGGGTTGGCTGGCGCGTGAATGCGCGTGGCTGATGGCAACCTAGGTCGACATCGGCCCCACGACAAGAGACAGCGCTCTTGAAGCGTCCCGCGTGACAGACTAAAGGTCGTCTAATTCGAAGATCACAGGCGGAGAACCTGCATGTCTAGTCAACTGATGGCCGGCAAACGTGGCCTCATCATGGGCCTTGCCAATGACAAATCCATCGCGTGGGGCATTGCCAAAGCCTGCGCCGACGCCGGCGCTGAGCTTGCGTTTTCCTACCAGGGCGAGGCCCTGAAAAAACGCGTCGACCCGCTGGCGGCGCAATTGGGCAGCGATATCGTCCTGCCCTGCGATGTGGCCGATGAGGGCTCTGTCGATGCGCTGTTCGCCGCACTGGAAGAGAAATGGGGAAAGCTGGATTTTCTGGTGCACGCCATCGGCTTTTCCGACAAGAACGAACTGCGCGGCCGCTATGTCGACACCAGCCGCAGCAACTTTCAGATGACTATGGACATCTCGGTCTACTCCTTCACTTCGGTGATGCAGCGTGCCGAAAAGATGATGTCCGAAGGTGGCAGCGCTGTAACGCTGACATATTACGGTGCGGAACAGGTCATGCCACACTATAATGTCATGGGCGTGGCCAAGGCGGCGCTGGAAGCATCGGTCAAGTATCTGGCCGAAGATCTGGGCAAGGATGGCATCCGCGTCAACGCGATCTCGGCTGGCCCGATCAAGACGCTGGCAGCCTCCGGTATCGGTGATTTCCGCTACATCATGAAGTGGAACGAGTTCAATTCGCCACTGCGCCGCAACGTGACCATCAATGACGTGGGCAATTCCGCGCTCTATCTGCTGTCGGATCTGTCCTCCGGTGTAACCGGGGAGAACCTGCATGTTGACGCTGGTTATCACGTCGTCGGGATGAAGGCGGTCGACGCCCCCGACATCGACGCGGCCACCGGACGCAAGTAACGCCGCGCGAAAGCAAGCGCAGGTCCAGCTGCCACACCGGTTGCGACAGCATCCCAAAGCAAGTCACAGCAGGCGCGCGGCCCACGCGCGCCTCTTCCAATAACAGGGACCGCACTATGACACTGGCTGCCTTTACAGCTTCCGTCCTGCTTTGCCTGATGGCGGCCATCAGCCCCGGCCCCGCCGTCCTTATGGCCGCGCGCGTTGGCCTTGCTCATGGCTGGCGCAGCGGGCTGGCGCTGGCGATTGGCATCGGCACCGGTGCGGTGCTCTGGGCCTCGGCCGCGCTGTTCGGGCTGAACCTCCTGTTTGACTACGCCCCCTTCCTGCTGACCCTGCTGAAGGTGGGCGGCGCCCTGTTCCTGATCTACATGGCCTGGAACATGTGGCGTCACGCCAATGAGCCGATGTCGCAGGTCAGCGATACGCAACTGCCGCAGACGGCCTTTGCCGCGTTTCGCCTGGGGATCTTCACCCAGTTCGCAAACCCCAAAGCGGCAGCTTTTTTCGGTGCTGTCTTTGTCGGCACCGTGCCCGACGGCAGCAGCCCATTCACCCTCGCGGCGCTGCTTATCTGCATCTTTCTGGGTGAAGTCACCTGGAACACCTTTGTGGCCCGTATCTTCTCCTTTGAGAAAACGCGCCGTGGGTATATCAATCTGAAACATGTGATCGACCGGGTCTTTGGCGGCCTGCTCGCCGCCCTCGGGGTTAAGATCGCCGCCCTCTGAGGGCTGATGTGCGATCCGGACGCCAGATCCTAACAGGAGCATCAAAAACATGACCGATCGTCTGCCTCATGAAAAAGGCTTTCATATTTCCTGGGACCAGCTGCACCGCGACAGCCGCGCACTGGCCTGGCGTCTGGATGGGCAAGGGCCCGACAATGGCGCCTGGCGCGCCGTGGTGGCCATCACCCGTGGCGGCATGGCCCCGGCCATGATCGTCAGCCGCGAGCTGGACATCCGCATTGTCGACACCATCGGCGTGAAATCCTACCACCATCAGGATCAGGGGCAGGCCGAAGTGCTGAAAGCGCCTGACGCAGAGCTGATGGGCGACGGTGAAGGCGTGCTGATCATCGACGATCTGGTCGACAGCGGAAAAACCCTGGAGCTGGTGCGCCAGATGTACCCCAAGGCACATTTTGCCACCGTCTACGCCAAGCCCAAGGGCCGCCCGATGGTCGATACCTTCATCACCGAAGTCAGCCAGGACACCTGGATTTTCTTCCCCTGGGATATGGCGCTGCAATATGTCGAGCCCTACCGCGGCACCGACTGATCTCTGTTGATCCAAGCAACAAATGACCACCTGACAAGACGCGCCTTCGGGGGCGTCTTTTTCTTTTGCGCGCAGATATGGGCTATCCATTTGACCACCCCCAACCAAAGCCCCTTGCAAAACCTCTGAACTTGCGGCGGAGTGGCCCAAACAGGCGCCACCGTTTCACCCACAGACGCCGACGCAGAACAGGACACCCATGCCACAGGCTTCATTTCCAAATGCCCGTACCCGCGACACCTTTGTCTCGCCGATTGTCGAATCCCGGCGCTGGCTTCAGGGGCTGACGCTGCCCGCAGATCTGCCGCTGCTGAACCTCAGTCAGGCGGCACCAGCTGATCCACCGCCGGACGGGCTGCGCCGCGCCATTGCTGACGCCGCCCTGGACGACGACAGCAGCCATCTTTATGGTGCGGTGCTTGGCCGGGATGAGCTGCGTGCAGCCCTCGCCGACAAAATGAATCGTCACTACGCAGCTGATCTGTCTGCGGCAGATGTGGCGATCACCTCCGGCTGCAATCAGGCCTTTGCCGCGACGATTGCGGCGCTCTGTGGTGAGGGCGATCAGGTCATCCTGCCGACGCCCTGGTATTTCAACCACAAAATGTGGCTCGACATGCAGGGGGTGGAGACCTGCCCGTTGCCTGTGGGAGAGGCCATGCTGCCCAGCCCCGATGCCGCCGCAAAACTGATCACCGACAGAACCCGCGCCATTATTCTGGTAACCCCCAACAATCCCTGCGGTGTGGAATATCCCGACGGTCTGGTGCAGCGGTTCTACGATCTGGCCCGCGCCCATGGTCTGGCGCTGATCGTGGATGAAACCTATCGCGACTTTGACAGCCGCAACGGCCCGCCACATACGCTGTTTCAGGATCCGAACTGGTCGGATACGCTGATCCATCTTTACTCCTTCTCCAAGGCTTACCGGCTGACCGGCCATCGCCTCGGCGCGATTGCGGCCCGCCCGGACCATTTGCTGGAGATGGAGAAATTCCTCGATACCGTCACCATTTGTCCCGCCCAGCTGGGACAGGTCGGCGCGCTCTGGGGGCTGGAGAACCTTGACGACTGGCTCGCGGGTGAACGGCAGGAACTGCTCAACCGGCGTTCTGCAATTGAGGCGGGGTTTGCGCCACTTGCGGCGCAGGGCTGGCAACTTCTCGGCTGTGGCGCCTATTTCGCCTATGTCGCCCATCCCTTTGCGGCCTCTTCTGACGCGTTGGCCAGACGTCTGGTGAAAGAGGTCGGTGTCCTGATGCTGCCCGGCAGCATGTTCACCCCGGACGGCGATCCCAGCGGCGCACGGCAGTTCCGTATTGCCTTCGCCAATGTCGACACACATGGCATCCGCACGCTTTTTGACCGACTGGCAAGCTGGACAGCCTGACCCATCCCCCCCACTCACCCGCTCTGAACATGGAGGCTGATCAGTCGTCCCTTGCCCCTTTCAAGGTGGCAGCGTATTCAGAGCCTCGACATTTCAGCATTCCCGACTGCCCGGTGCAGTTCGGCGACCGGCAATACGAGGACATCATGGCTGCAGGCATGAAAAAACTATCAAATACATTTGTCTGGATCCTGATGGGGATGCTGATTATCGGTCTGGCCGGATTTGGCGCCGTGAATTTCACAGGCTCTGTGTCCTCCGTCGCCGTGGTTGGCGATCAGGAGGTTTCGGTCGATGATTACGCTCGCGAATTGCAGCGCGAACAGCGCGCGCTTGAGGCGCAGACCGGCCAGCGCATCCCTATCGCCCAGATGACTGCGCTTGGTATGGACCGCGTGGTGCTGGGGCGTCTGATCGCCATTGCCGCCCTGGATCAGGAAAGCAGCGATCTTGGCCTGTCGATTGGCGATCAGAACCTGTTTGATGAAATCAGCCGGATCCCGGCCTTTCAGGATGGCACCGGCGCCTTCAACCGTGACACCTATCAATATGCACTCGACAATATCGGCCTGACCGAGGCCGCGTTTGAGGCCGACCTGCGCCGCGAATCCGCCCGCACACTGGTGCAGGGCGCCATCATGGCCGGCACCGAAATGCCCGACACACTGCGCGACACACTGACCAGCTATGTCGGCGCGCGCCGCAGCTTTGACTGGCTGACAGTCAGCGAAGACAGCGTGGCCCTCACCGCGGTCGAGCCGAGTGAAGACCAGCTGCGCGCCTTCTATGACGCCAATATCGACCAGTTCACCCTGCCCCGTACCAAGGTGATCACCTATGCCGCCCTGCGTCCCGACGCGCTGGTGGATGAGATCGAGATCGACGACGCAGCGCTTGAAAAGCTCTTCAACGACCGCAGCGCCGAATATCAGGTGCCCGAGCGCCGTCTGGTGGAACGTCTGGTCTTTGCTGACCAGGACGCCGCCGACAGCGCCAAGGCGCAGCTCGACATCAACGGCACCACCTTTGACGCGCTGGTCGCGGATCGTGGCCTCAGCCTGCAGGACGTGGATCTGGGCGATGTGACCATGGGTGACCTTGGCAGCGCCGGTCAGGACGTCTTTGCCGCGCAGGTCGGCGATGTCGTCGGCCCGCTCGACAGCGATCTGGGCCCGGCCCTGTTCCGCATCAATGGCCGTCTTGAGGCCCGCGTGACCAGCCTTGAGGATGTCAAGGATGAGCTGCGCGCCGAACTGGCCACCGACCGCGCCCGTCGCCTTATTGAAACCCGCGCGGAGGAGATCAACGACATGCTCGCCGGCGGTGCCACGCTGGAGGAGCTGATCGACGAACCCGGCATGGAACTTGGCAAGGTCGACTGGCACAGCGGAAGCACTGATGGCATCGCCGCCTATGACGGGTTCCGTCAGGCCGCATCCTCCGTCACCGCCGAAGACTTCCCTGAAGTGGCCTTCCTTGAGGATGGCAGCCTGTTTGCCATCCGCCTGGATGAGGAACTGGACCCGCGCCCCGAACCCTTCGCGGATGCGCAGGACAGACTGCGCGCGGCATGGCAGACCAAACGGTTGCAGGACGCCCTGAAGGCCGAGGCCGAGCGTTTGGCTGATATGCTGCGCACTGGCGCTGACCTCCCCGAGGGTATTGAGTTGATGTCAGAAACCGGCCTGACCCGCGCCGCCTATATCGACGCGGCACCACAGCAGCTGATGGCCCGCGTCTTCGATCTGGCAGAGGGCGAGGTTGCCGTGGTCAGCGATGACACAGCCACTGTTGTGGTGCGCCTCACTGAGACCCTGCCGGTGGCCGATACGCCAGAAATGGCAGCGCTGGCCGAGGCGATGGGGACCCAGCTTGATCAGGCATTGGCACAGGCCCTGTTCGAAGCCTTCGTCCAAGATGCCCAGACCCGCGCGGCCCCGCGCATCGACCCGCAGGCGCTCAATGCCGTGCAGGCCAACTTTCAGTAATCAAGGCAGACCGAAATGGCCCTGACCCCCGATTTTGACACCTTCGCCAAGGCGTATGAGGCCGGTGAAAACCAGGTCGTCTACACCCGGCTTGCCGCCGATCTCGACACGCCGGTGTCGCTGATGCTGAAGCTGACAGGCGCCCAGAAGGACGCCTTTATGCTGGAGTCCGTCACCGGTGGCGAGGTGCGCGGGCGCTATTCCATTATTGGCATGAAACCGGATCTGGTCTGGCGCTGCCACGGGGAACGCGCCGCCCTCAACCGGTCTGCCCGCTTTGACGCAGATGCCTTTGAACCTCTGGACGGCAACCCGCTGGACTGCCTGCGTGACCTCATCGCCGAAAGCAAAATAGACCTGCCGGATGATCTGCCGCAGGCCGCAGCCGGCCTGTTTGGCTACCTTGGCTATGACATGATCCGGCTGGTCGAACATCTGCCGGGCGTGAACCCCGATCCGCTTGGCCTGCCTGACGCGCTGATGCTGCGCCCCTCTGTTATCGCGGTGCTCGACGGGGTTAAGGGTGAGGTGACCGTGGTCTCCCCCGCCTGGGCCAGCGACGGCCAGTCAGCCAAGGCGGCTTACGCCCAGGCCGCTGAGCGGGTGATGGACGCGGTCCGCGATCTGGAACGCGCCATGCCCGCCGAAAGCCGCGATCTCGGCGATGCCGATGAGGTAGCGCCACCTGTGAGCAATTTCACCAAGGACGGCTACATGGCCGCGGTGGAGACGGCCAAGGACTACATCCGCGCAGGCGACATCTTTCAGGTGGTGCCCGCACAGCGCTGGACCCAGGAGTTTCGCCAGCCGCCCTTCGCACTTTACCGTTCGCTGCGGCGCACCAACCCCTCGCCCTTCATGTTCTACTTCAACTTCGGCGGCTTTCAGGTGGTGGGGGCTTCTCCGGAAATCCTCGTCCGTGTCTTCGGGCAGGAGGTCACCATTCGGCCTATTGCCGGCACCCGCCCACGTGGCGCCACACCCGAAGAAGACAAAGCGCTGGAACTGGATCTGCTCGCCGACAAGAAAGAGCTGGCAGAGCACCTGATGCTGCTGGATTTGGGCCGCAACGACACTGGCCGGGTCGCCAAAATCGGCACCGTGCGCCCGACCGAGAAATTCATCATCGAACGCTACAGCCACGTCATGCACATTGTCTCCAACGTCGTCGGTGAGCTGGCAGAGGATAAGGACGCGCTGGACGCCTTCTTTGCCGGCATGCCCGCAGGCACCGTCTCCGGCGCGCCCAAAGTGCGGGCGATGGAAATTATCGATGAGCTGGAGCCGGAAAAGCGCGGCATCTATGGTGGCGGCGTCGGCTATTTCTCGGCCGGCGGCGACATGGACATGTGCATCGCGCTGCGCACAGCCATCGTCAAGGACCAGAACCTCTATATCCAGGCCGGTGGTGGCGTTGTCTATGACAGCGACCCGGAGGCCGAATATATGGAGACGGTCCACAAATCCAACGCCATCCGCCGCGCTGCCGCTGACGCCGCGCGCTTCACCGGCAACGGCAACAGCTAGGTCAAAGGCCGGTCGGGCACCCTGTCATGAGCGCCTGCCTGTCACCTTTCCCAAAATACTCTCGCCGAAGGCCCCAAAGGCGTCGCTCCAACCGGAGTGGCGCCTTTGTCATAAAACCACCTGCCGCGTTGTTTATTCCGCCTGCAGCTTTGCGCGCAGAGAGGCCGAGATCGGCGCCAACGACACCCGGTTTGCCCGGTCCTGAAGGCCCCAGATCAGCAAGGCGGAAATCGTATCCGGCTGAACCCGGCCCAGCATGATCACAGCCCCCTCCTGCCCGGCGCGAAACGCAGCCTGATCCAGAAAGCGCCGGATCGCGCGGGGGTCCTGCCCGGCGCCGTCGAAATCACGAAACACCACGCCGGCCGGAACACCTTCGCGCAGGGCGAGCTTCTGCACGGTGTTGAGCCCGGCATCCTGCGTCACCATCCCGTATCCCATCGCGCCAAGCGCCGTGGCCATCTGATCGGCCAGCGGGCGATTGCCCTGAAACCCGGTGGTCACGCCTTCCAACACGGCGACGGCCTCTGGCAGAGTTTCCAGCCAGACCTGCAAGGCCGTCTCAGCATCCTGCGGCGCGGCATCGCGGGGCAGATCGGCGATCAGCATCACCTCAAACCCGGCAGCGCGGTGGCGTGCCATCTTCGCGGCCGCCTCCGGGTCCCTTGGGTCCAGCGCAAAACTCAGCGGATAGGGGAAATCCTGCAAGGCCTCAGCACCAATCGCATCGGCGTCATCAATCAGAACAATCGACATCAGGGCGCGGTCTGCCTCCGGTGTGAAGGCTTCGGCGTTGCGTTCAAACGGCACCCCATCCGCCTGCGCATTGGTCTGACTGCCGACCGCCGGTGCATTGGCCTGATCCCGCTCCGTCAGCGGGCGGACCGGGGTCCCGATCCGTAGGCGGCCGCCGGTTTCATCTGCTGTGTTGCCCGGGTCTGCCGTGGGGGTGGTTGTTGGAAGATCGGAAATCCGTCGAGCCCCGGTATCCTCGTCCTGGCCTTCGGCACCCGTCTTAGGTTCAGCGCTTGCGGCAGGCTTCGTGCCCACCTCCGTTGGCCCGGCCTGCCCCAGTCCCGGCACCACGGGAATCGCCGTCGGGCCCGGTACCGCGCCCAAGGCTGGTCCTTGGTCGCCCCCAGCCTCTGGCCCGCTGAGGGCCGGACCTCCGGTTGTCACATTCGGCACCGGAAAGCTGGCAGCCGCTGACCCCTCATCTCTGCCCTTTTCAACCTCGGCCGATGGCCCGGATTGATCCTGCCCCAACGGTTCGGGAGCGGCTTGATCCGGCGCTGTCGTCAGCCTGGAGGGCGTTTCGCTCGCAGCCTGCGGCACAGGTGGCTGCGCTGGTTCAGACACCACCACAAGACGCTGCTCCTGACTGGGGGCATTGGGTGCCGGCAGTGCCTCAACCGGGGTGACGGGCGCATCCCGCGCCACATCGATTGCCGGCGCGCCGACGTCACCGGGCGCGGCGCGATCCCCGCTGCCCAATTCTGTACCCACGTCGGGGCGGCTGGCGGGATCGGTATCGGCATCCGCAAGTGCTTCCAGATCATCACCCACCACCTGCGGATCCAGCGCCGCTGGCGGGGTTTCCACCAGATCCGGATCGCTCCCGGCACTGTCAACCGGGGTTTCCGCCGCAGGCGCCTGCACTTCACTGCGGACCGGTTCGGCGACGCTGACCTCAACCGATTTGGGTAAGGGCACCGACAGCGACCATACCACGGCGCCGCCTGCGGCCACCAAGGCCCCGAAACTCACGCCTCCAAGAAACCCTCGCATCTCTGTCCTGCCTCTCGTTGCCTTCTGGAACGGTCGCATTCTGTTGGCCAAGCCACACCAAGGCGGTCGGGCACGCTTGGCCCGCCTGCGGTTGGTGATGTGCTCTTGACGCTGCCGCGCAACCCTGAACATGTATGTTGCGACCACTATACTGCGGCGCGGCCCCGGCCCGCCAGCCCTTAAACGAGCCCGCGACTATGCTGCTGCTGATCGACAACTACGACTCCTTTACCTACAACCTCGTGCATTACCTGGGGGAGCTGGGCGCTGACGTGCAGGTCCGCCGCAATGACGCGCTGAATGTGCAGGAGGCCATGGCGATGAACCCGGCCGGCATTCTATTGTCACCCGGTCCCTGCGATCCGGATCAGGCCGGTATCTGCCTAGCCCTGACCGAGGCCGCAGCTGAGACCAAAACCCCGCTGCTCGGCGTCTGCCTTGGACATCAGACCATCGGACAGGCCTTTGGCGGCAACGTTGTGCGCTGCAAAGATATCGTCCACGGCAAGATGGGCACCATGCATCATACCGACACGGGCCTTTTTGCCGGGCTGCCGTCGCCATTTGAGGCGACGCGCTATCACTCTTTGATTGTTGATCGCGACACCCTGCCCGACAGTCTTGAGATCACCGCCGAGCTGGACGACGGCACCGTTATGGGCCTGCAGCACAAGACGCTGCCGATCCACGGCGTGCAGTTCCACCCGGAATCCATCGCCTCCGAACACGGCCACGCGCTGCTGAAGAACTTCCTCAACGTGATGAAGGTGCCCGCATGAGCAACGCAATGAAGCCGCTGATTGATGCCGCTGCGGAGCGCGCCCTGAGCCGGGATGAGGCCGAGGCCGCCTTTACCCATCTGTTTGAGGGCAACGCCACGCCGAGCCAGATGGGCGGATTGTTGATGGCATTGCGCACCCGCGGCGAAACCGTCGACGAATATGCAGCCGCAGCGGCGGTCATGCGCGCCAAATGCAATCCCGTTGTGGCGCCTGAAGGCGCGATGGACATCGTCGGCACGGGTGGCGACGGCAAGGGCACGCTGAACATCTCCACCGCAACCGCCTTTGTCGTGGCCGGGGCCGGAACCGTTGTTGCAAAACACGGCAACCGTAATCTGTCGTCGAAATCCGGCGCAGCGGATGCGCTTGGTCAGATGGGGATCAATGTCATGGTCGGCCCGAAGGTGGCTGAACAGGCGCTGCGCGAGGCCGGTATATGCTTCATGATGGCGCCGATGCACCACCCTGCCATCGCCCATGTGATGCCCACCCGGCAGGAACTCGGCACGCGTACGATCTTCAACATCCTCGGCCCACTCACCAACCCTGCCGGCGTCAAACGACAGCTGACCGGCGCGTTCAACCGCGATCTGATCCGCCCGATGGCGGAAACCCTAGGCCAGTTGGGATCGGAGCAGGCCTGGCTCGTCCATGGCTCCGACGGCACAGATGAGCTGACGATCACCGGCGTCAGCTGGGTCGCAGCCCTAGCCCCCGATGGCAGTGTCACTGAGATGGAACTCCACCCGGAGGACGCAGGCCTGCCCCTACACCCGTTTGAGGCGATCGTCGGCGGCACCCCGGAAGAAAACGCCAAAGCGTTTGATGCCCTTTTGGCTGGTGAACCCTCTGCGTATCGCGACGCCGTCTTGCTGAACTCTGCCGCAGCCCTTGTGGTTGCGGGCACAGCAAATGATCTGAAATCCGGCGCCGAGATGGCCCGCACCAGCATCGACAGCGGTGCGGCCCGCGACAAGATTGACGCCGTCGCCCGCATCACCACCGCTGCCGCTGACAAATGAACGCAGGTCTGCCGGATCTGGGTGGCTGGTCCAAGCTGCCGTTTTTTGCCGACCGCTACCCGGCCATTGCTGCGGCGGTGGCTGAGGATCCGCGCGATATCCTCCCGCCAGCGGGCCAGCGCCTTGCGGCTCTCACACTGACCCCGCCGGAAGAAACCCGCGTGGTCATTCTGGGTCAGGACCCCTATCCGACGCCTGGTCATGCCCATGGGTTGGCGTTTTCGGTCGAACCCGATGTGCGCCCGCTGCCAAGATCTTTGAACAATATATTCAAAGAGTTGCACGACGATCTTGGCGTTGAACGCCAGACCGGCGACCTGCGCGGCTGGGCACATCAGGGCGTTTTGCTGCTCAACACCGTCTTGTCCGTCCCCGCAGGCGAGGCCAACGGCCACAAAACCCTTGGCTGGCAGCAGCTCGCACATGAGGTCCTCAGCCTGTCCAGTCAGCGTCCCACGGCTTATATTCTCTGGGGAAAACAGGCCCAAGGGCTTGAAAAATATATCCAACCGGGTGATCACCTTATCCTGAGGACCGCGCACCCCTCACCACTGTCTGCGCGGCGTGGCTTTTTCGGCTCGCGCCCCTTTTCGACGGTGAACCGCTGGCTTGCTGAGCAGGGCCAGCCGACAATTGACTGGAACGCGTGACGGGAGGCGTCAAGATGACTGAAACAGTGCTGGACAAAATCAAGGCCTACAAGCTGGAAGAAATCGCCGCCGACAAGGCTGCCAAACCCCTCGAGGCGGTTGAGGCCGAGGCCCGGGATGCCAGCCCTGTACGCGGCTTTGCCAAGGCGCTGATGCAGGCCAGCCGCGATGGCTACGGGCTGATTGCTGAGATCAAGAAAGCCAGCCCTTCCAAAGGGTTGATCCGGGAAGACTTCCACCCCGCAGATCTGGCTCAGGCCTATGAGGCCGGCGGTGCAACCTGCCTCTCCGTGCTGACCGACACCCCCAGTTTTCAGGGCGCGAAATCCTTTCTGACCGAGGCGCGCGAGGCCTGTGCCCTCCCGGCCTTGCGCAAGGATTTCATGTATGATCCCTATCAGGTGGCTGAGGCCCGTGCGCTTGGTGCTGACTGTATCCTGATCATTCTTGCCTCTGTCTCCGACACGCAGGCAGCAGAGCTGGAAGCCGCCGCCGCTGATTGGAATATGGACGTGCTGCTGGAGGTTCATGACGAGGAAGAGCTGAATCGCGCCTGCATGCTGAAATCACCTCTCCTTGGCATCAACAACCGCAATCTCAAAACCTTTGAGACCACATTGGACACCACCCGCACCCTGTCCCGTCTGGTTCCCGCCGATCGGACCATTGTCTGCGAAAGCGCGCTGTCCACGCCTGCGGATCTCTCTGATATGGCCCGCTACGGCGCGCGCAGCTTCCTCATCGGTGAAAGCCTGATGCGTCAGGATGACGTGGCCGCCGCGACCCGTGACATCCTCGCAAATCCGCTGATGCCGGGGGCAATGTAATGCCCCTCACCCATTTCGACGGCAAGGGCGACGCCCATATGGTCGATGTCTCGGACAAGGCAGTCACCTCGCGGATCGCCACCGCTGAGGGTCACATCACCATGGCGCGCGAAACCTATGATATCATTGCAGAAGGTCGCGCAAAGAAGGGCGATGTACTGTCGGTGGCGCGGCTTGCAGGCATCATGGGGGCCAAGAAGACACCGGACATCATTCCGCTCTGCCATCCGCTGCCCGTGACCAAGGTTGCCGTGAATCTGACCCTCGACCCCGATCTGCCCGGCGTAAACATCACGGCGACCGTGAAAACCACAGGCCAAACCGGCGTCGAAATGGAGGCGCTGACCGCGGTCTCTACCGCCGCGCTCACGGTCTATGACATGGCCAAGGCCGTCGACAAGGCGATGGAAATCGGCGGCATCCGTGTAACATTGAAAGATGGCGGAAAATCAGGACGATACGAGGCCTAAATGATCTCAGTTTCCGATGCATTGACCACACTTCTTGACCTGGTGGCACCGCTAGAGGTGGAGACCGTTCCCCTGCGCGCCGCTGCTGGCCGCGTGCTGGCAAGACCTGTGTCCGCCAACCGGGACCAGCCGCCCTTTGCTGCCTCCGCCATGGACGGTTACGCGGTGAAGTCGGCAGAGGTCGAGCGGGATGCAATGTTCAAAGTCATCGGAGAAAGCGCTGCTGGCCACGGGTTTCAGGGGCGCGTCGGCCCCGGCCAGGCGGTGCGGATCTTCACTGGCGCACCAGTGCCTGAAGGTGCAAATTTCGTTGTTATACAAGAGGATACCAGTGTTACCGGATCCTTGCTGACCATCACGGAGCATCCCGGACCTGGCCACAACATCCGCGCCAAAGGTGGCGATTTTCAAATCGGCACCACTGTTGATGCGCCACGCATCCTGACACCGGCGGATATCGCCCTGCTCGCGGCGATGAACATCGCCGAGGTGCCCGTGCACCGCAAACCAACAGTGGCGCTGATCTCCACCGGGGATGAGCTGGTCCTGCCCGGCGAAAGCCCCGGCCCAGATCAGATCATCGCCTCCAACACCTTTGGGCTGGACGCCATGCTGAGCGCTGCAGGTGCTGAGCCCCGGATTTTGCCCATCGCCCGCGACACCGAAAGCAGCCTGCGCATGGCGCTGGAACTGGCGCAGGACGCCGACCTGATCGTCACCATTGGCGGGGCCTCGATTGGGGATCACGATCTGGTCGCCGGGGTGACCGAAGAGCTTGGCATGTCGCGCGCGTTCTACAAGGTTGCGATGCGTCCGGGAAAGCCGCTGATGGCTGGAACGCTGGGCCGCTCCGCTATGGTGGGCCTTCCGGGAAATCCCGTATCTGCAATGGTTTGCGGGCATGTCTTCCTGTTGCCCATGCTGCGCGTGATGCAAGGTTTGTCACCTCGGGATCAGCAGCCAGTGACGGCAAATCTGGCTCATGACCTGCCTGCAAACGGCCCACGGACACATTATATGCGCGCCAGGTTGAGCGGCGGCGATCTGCATGTCTTCGATGATCAGGACAGCGCTCGGCTGACCCTTCTGGCCGAGGCCAACGCCCTCGCCATTCGTCCCCCGCATGATCCCCCCCGAGGCAAGGGGGAACCGCTCGCCTATATTGTGATCTGACAGGGCACTCCACTTTCACTTTGCCAACAATTCATCGTCAATTCCTCTGGATATGACAGGTTTTACGCAAGGACCCGTTGACACAAAACGGGAACATGCGTAGAACAAAGAGAAACATCGAGCGGTTGAGAGGGATGTCATGCTGACGAAGAAGCAATTGGATTTGCTGGATTTCATCCACACACGCCTGCAGAAGGATGGCGTCCCGCCCAGCTTTGATGAGATGAAGGTGGCGCTGGATTTGCGGTCCAAATCCGGCATCCACCGGCTGATCACCGCGCTGGAGGAGCGCGGCTTCATTCGCCGTCTCGCCCATCGGGCCCGCGCGATTGAGATTATTCGCCTGCCGGACAGCCTTGGCAAAACCGCTCAGACGACGGAGGTGGCACCTCCTGCCCCGAGCCCTGCAAATCAGGTATCGGCGCCTGCAGTGATCGCTGCGATGGAGCTGCCGGTGATGGGACGCATCGCCGCCGGTGTCCCGATTGAGGCCATCAATCAGGTCTCTCATCAGGTCGCTGTTCCCGCCTCCATGCTCTCGGCGCAAGGGCAGCATTTTGCATTGGAGGTGCGCGGCGACTCCATGATCGAGGCTGGGATCAACGATGGCGATATCGTCGTGATCCGGGAAACAGCGGTGGCAGACAACGGCGACGTGGTGGTGGCCCTGGTAGAGGGGCAAGAAGCCACGCTGAAACGCATCTATCGCAAGGGCAGCACCATCGCGCTGGAGGCCGCCAACCCCGCCTATGAAACCCGCCGCTACCCGCAGGATCAGGTGAAGGTGCAAGGCCGCCTCGTCGGCCTCATCCGCACCTACTGATCGACATCACGGGCCCCCCCAGTGTCCTAGGCGGAAGTGCGGCATCCTGGGACAGGCACATTGATGAGGTTAAGAGCCCTGCGTGACGAACAGTGTGCGAGGGGCACTACGATATGAGGTCGCGCGACATAGGCCTAACGAGACGCAGCCTTTGTTTTGGCCGCTCTCTCACTTGTGGTTGGTCTGCGTCGCTTGGCGCCCTAGGTGCTGAGCGAGCATAGACTGGCCAGACGCTGAATCCTGACACCACGCGAGTGCAGTCTAAAACACCAATCCTGTAGTTGCCGCCCTGTCAGCGGCAGGCTGAGTGAGCCAAGGCCCGGATGATCACCGACCAAAATCATGGTTAACATCGGTCAGTGTCAGCACCAAACATCATTGGATTGTTGTTATGGACTTGATCGTGATGTAGCCGGATTGCGGCTCCACAGACGCGTGCCCACCACATCTCGCACCGAAATCCAGCGCCCCTCCGCATCCATCTGAACGCTGCCCAGACGATTCAGCGCATCTGCGTCAAACACCAGACAGGCCCCGATCGGCGCCACTGATTTGGCGCTGATGATCACCTCACCGGCTGTACATTCGGTCATTGCCTCGGCCGCTGCCTTGCCGATCACATGGGTCAGCCGTTGATCCGTCGCCGCCAGATATGCGGTGACCGATTTACCGGACGCCTCCGGCCCGGCAATCAGTGGCCATAATTGCGCGCCCTCCTTCTGTGTCTGCAAACTTCCGTCATTTTCTGCCCACCGCTCCACCGCATAGCCATGCCCCTTTGCACGCGACAGGGCCCGGCCCTCCGCCGTCAGGACCCCGACGATGCCGCCATTGGGCGCCACCAGAACCTCAGGGCGCGGGCTGCCATACCAGATCAACGCCCCCCCAATCAGCACCGGCACACCAAGAAGGCGCAACCGCCCCCGCCAAAGGCCAAGCAACAGCCCCCCAAAAGCCACCAGTGGCAGCACCGATGCTGGCGGCATCGTCACCGCCCCCTGCGCGCCATCAAGAGCGGCAACCCAATTGGCAACAAACAGGATCCAGCTGATCCCCAGATCCATCAGCGCAAGGCCAGCCCACGCCGCCCCCACTGGTGCGAGGCAAAGCGCGAGAACTGCAGCGGGCACCACCAGTGCCCCCATCACCGGCACCGCCAGGACATTGGCCAACAACCCGTAATGTGAAATCATGTTGAAATGCGCGGCCCCAAATGGCGCGGTTGCAAGTCCCGCAATCAGCGAGGACAGCACAATACCCGCCGCCATCCGCAGCCAGCGCGGACTACGCGGGGTCAGCCGGTCTCGCAGGCCGCCAAAGATCACGATCAAGGCGGTTGTGGCTGCAAAACTCATCTGAAATCCGGGGCTGAGCAGGCTTTCCGGACGCATGAGCAGGATCACCATTGCTGCCAGCGCCACCGCGCGCAGCGACAGCGCCCGCCGGTCCAGCAGCACCGCCCCCAACATCATCGCCACCATGATATAGGCCCGCGTGCTGGCCACCTGCATCCCAGACAGCAACAGATAGGCGCTGGCCGTAAGCAAGGCGCCAACCGCCGCCACTTTTTTGGTGTCGAGACGCTGCGCAATGGCTGGCGCAAGCGCCAACAACAGCCGCAGCCCGCCAAAGACAACACCAGCCAGCAGTCCCATATGCAGCCCGGAAATTGCCAACAAATGAGCTAGGTTACTGGCCCGCAACGCCTCCAGCGCCGCGCGGGGGATCGCCGAACGATCGCCCGTGGTTATGGCCGAGGCAAAGCCGCCGGTCGCCACCGGCATCTGCGAACGGATGCCGGTGGAGAGCCGCTGGCGCAACTGCTCAACCGGCAGATCACGCGGGCCGTGGCTCACGATCAGCACCGGCACACGGGTGTAGCCCACCGCGCCAAGCTGTTGAAACCAAGCATGTCGCCGGAAATCAAACCCATGCGGTTCAACCGGACCCTGTGGCGGCATCAGATGGGCCGTGGTCATCACCCGGTCGCCGATGCGCGGCACCCGCGCCCCGTCCGGCAACGACAGCCGCACCCGTGCAGGGGTCTGATCTGGCGAGATGCGGTCGAGATAAGGCTGGTCCAGCGTGATCCGCAGCCGATCACGGGCAGAGCGGTCGATGGCAATCACCCGCCCCTCCACCGCGCCATAGCTGCGGTACTGAAGCACAGGCGCGCCAACCGCATGGGCGCGCAACCCGGCGGTGGCAAACCCGAGGGCGACAAGCAGCAGTATCCAGCCCAGAAAGACCACAGCATCCTGGCAGTCGCCGCGCCACAGCATCGCCAGCGCGGCGCAGCCCATCCCGGCGCCCCAAAGATAATGCGCCAGCCCCGGCTCAACCCTGAGTGAGAAAAACAGACCAATGCCAATCCCGAACAAGACCGGCACCCAGGGAAAGAGATCCCCGCGCTGGGATTGCAGCAGACCATCAAGGACGCCCAGGGCGCGCATGCTTGCTCCTTGCCTTCTGGCTCGGTAGACAGGCGACAAAACTAGCCCTTCCATGGTTTCCAAAAGGTAAATCACCCCCATGTCCAAACCGGTCGTCACCCGTTTCGCCCCCTCGCCCACAGGCTATCTGCATATCGGCGGCGCCCGCACCGCGCTGTTCAACTGGCTTTATGCCCGTGGCCGCGGCGGCAAGTTCCTGTTGCGGATCGAAGACACCGACCGCGAGCGCTCCAATCCGGAGGCGACGGCCGCAATCCTGCAGGGCATGGCCTGGCTCGGCCTTGATCATGATGGTGAGGTGGTCAGCCAATTCGAAGGGGCCGAACGTCACGCCGCTGTCGCCCGTGAGCTGCTTAAGGCGGGCAAGGCTTATAAGTGTTTTGCAACTCAAGAAGAAATCGCAGCCTTCCGTGATCAGGCGAAGGCCGAGGGAAAATCGACCCTCTACCGTTCGCCTTGGCGCGATGCGGCAGAGGCCGATCATCCGAACGCGCCTTACGTGATCCGCATCAAGGCTCCGCAGGACGGCACCACAGTGATCCGCGATGAGGTTCAGGGCGATGTTACGATCAAGAATGACCAGCTCGATGATATGATCCTGCTGCGTTCAGACGGGACCCCTGTTTATATGCTGGCCGTTGTGGTGGACGATCACGATATGGGCGTGACCCATGTGATCCGAGGCGATGACCACCTCAATAACGCCGCGCGTCAGATGATGATCTACGAGGCGATGGGCTGGGATGTGCCGGTTTGGGCGCATATCCCGCTGATCCACGGCCCCGATGGCAAAAAACTCTCCAAACGCCATGGTGCCTTGGGCGCGCAGGAATATCAGGCGATGGGCTATCCGGCTGCGGGCATGCGCAACTACCTGGCCCGTCTGGGCTGGAGCCATGGCGATGATGAGTTCTTTACCGATGCGCAGGCGCGCGATTGGTTCGACCTTGACGGCATCGGCAAAAGCCCGGCGCGGTTTGATACCAAGAAGCTGGAAAACCTTTGCGGTCAGCATATCGCCATCAGCGATGATGCTGCACTGCGGAATGAGCTTCAGGCCTATCTGGCGGCAGCTGACAAGCCACAGTTAAATGACGTTCAGTCAAACGATCTTGAACGTGCGATGTATTGCCTCAAGGATCGCGCCAAGACATTCCCAGAGCTGCTTGAAAAAGCTCATTTTATTCTGACCTCGCGGCCGATTGAACCCGATCAGAAGGCCGCTAAGGCCCTCGCATCTGTATCCGACGGTATACTGAGTGAATTGACGCCGCAGCTGCAAAATGCTAGCTGGTCCCGAGACGATCTGGAGGCGCTTCTGAACGCATTTGCAGAAGCACAGGATACCAAGTTCGGCAAACTGGCGGGTCCCTTGCGGGCCGCGCTGGCTGGTCGTGCGGTAACCCCTTCAGTTTTCGACATGATGCTGATTCTGGGCCGGGACGAAACACTGGCCCGACTCTCCGACGTTGCTGGCTGACCCTGTAGTTAACCGCTGGGTAAGTCGGTACCGCTATGACCTCACCTGCGCGATTGCCGTGCAGGTGCTGCCTGCACAAGGCGGGGGTCTCCCCCGCTTTCGTGCCTGTATCAGGAAGGGACATCTATGACCGATACAAAAAAAACCGCCCAGCTCAGCCTGAATGGCGAAACTTACGAGCTTCCCATTTTCTCGCCGACGACCGGGCCCGATGTTCTGGATATCCGCAAGCTCTATGGCCAGGCCGGTGTGTTTACCTATGATCCCGGCTTTACCTCCACTGCGAGCTGCGACAGCACCATCACCTATATCGACGGTGGCAAGGGCGAACTGCTGCACCGTGGTTACCCGATTGACCAGCTGGCATCCAAATCGCACCACCTCGAAGTCTGCTATCTGCTGCTTTATGGTGAACTGCCGACCGCGGCTCAGCTGGAAGATTTCGAGACCCGTGTGACCCGTCACACCATGGTGCACGAGCAGATGCACAACTTCTTCCGCGGCTTCCGCCGGGACGCGCACCCGATGGCGACCCTTGTGGGTGTGGTCGGTGCCATGTCGGCCTTCTACCACGACTCCACCGACATCAATGATCCCTGGCAGCGCGAAGTGGCTGCGATCCGTTTGATCGCAAAACTGCCCACCATTGCTGCCATGGCTTACAAATATTCCATCGGCCAGCCCTTTGTGTATCCGCGCAACGATCTGGATTACGCGGCGAACTTCCTGCACATGTGTTTCTCCGTTCCGGCAGAAGAATACCATGTCGACCCGATCCTTGCCCGTGCGATGGACCGGATCTTCATCCTGCATGCAGACCACGAACAGAACGCCTCAACCTCCACCGTGCGTCTGGCGTCCTCATCCGGTGCCAACCCGTTCGCCTGTATTGCGGCGGGCATCGCTTGTCTCTGGGGGCCGGCTCATGGTGGTGCCAACCAGGCTTGTCTGGAGATGCTCAAGGAAATCGGTTCCGTCGACCGCATCCCTGAGTTCATTGAACGCGCCAAGGACAAGAACGATCCGTTCCGTCTGATGGGCTTTGGCCACCGGGTCTACAAGAACACCGATCCGCGCGCCAAGGTGCTGAAGCAATCCGCCGACGAGGTGCTGGAACTTTTGGGTGTTGAAAACAACCCGCTCCTGCAGGTCGCCAAGGAACTGGAGCGGACCGCGCTCAACGATGAATATTTCATCGAGAAGAAACTGTTCCCGAACGTGGATTTCTATTCCGGCATCATCCTTGAGGCCATGGGTTTCCCGACCTCGATGTTCACACCGATCTTCGCGCTGTCGCGCACCGTCGGCTGGATTTCGCAGTGGAAAGAAATGATCGCGGATCCACAGAACAAAATCGGTCGCCCGCGTCAGCTCTACCTCGGCGAAACCGCCCGCGACTACATCGATATCGAAAGCCGCTAAACGCAGGCTGCGTCATCGCATCATCGGTGATAGAAAATTGCAAACCCTGCCTTTTCGGAGGCAGGGTTTTTTCGTGACCTCAGCCGATACGATGAGGGAGCGACAGGTCTGCATCCCCTTATCAGTGATACATCTTTTGATTGCAGGTCTACGTCTTTCGGCTAGTGCGACAATCAAAAGGATAGGCAGTCGATGTTTCCAATCCGGAAACCTGGTTAACCTGTTTGATCGCATTTTACTCAATTACGGCCGGTTTCGATTGACGGAATTCCACCTCCTGAATAGGCACGTCGCTAATTGCTAATTAAACCTTAACGGGAGACGCACCGTGCTTATGCTCATGACATTGCTTGGGGTTGGCCTGCTGGCTGGCGTGATCATCAATGACTCCGATGATTCCGATAGCGCCGAGTCTGGCGCCAACGAAAGCGGTAACGAAGACAACAATGAAACCGTTGTCGAAGGCACTGACGGCGCGGATCTGCTGTTTGGCACAACCGGCAGCGAAAACCTGCTTGGCGGCGCTGGGGACGACAATATCGACGCCCGTGGTGGTCCTGACACCATCGAAGGTGGCGCCGGCGATGATACGCTGGATGGCGGCTCGGCGGATGACAATATCTTCGGTGGAGACGGCGAGGACAGGATGATCGGCGGCAACGGTGATGACTTTATGCGCGGCAATGCGGGGGATGACATCCTTAATGATGCGCGCGGCGCGGATCATCTGGTTGGCGGTCAGGGCGATGACATTATACTCGCGGCTGGAATTCTGGACGAAGGTGCCTACGAGGATATGGTCCAGGGCCGCATCCCGCCCCCCGCAAGTGTTGAAGAGGTAAACACTCTGCTGAACTATGACTACACCAACGATCAGGATAGCGAAGGCGACACCATCAATGCAGGGGCAGGCGATGACGCGGTGGTCTTTGGCCTCAACGACACGGTGACCGGTGGCAGCGGCAGCGACAGCTTTGAAACCGGTGCATGGATGACCGAAGACGAGCAGGCCACCATCACCGATTTCACCGCCGATGATGACCGCGTGATTTACTACTACGATGAAGACGAGGAAGAGCCGGAGCTGGACGTGGTCACCCGCGCCAATGACGATGGCGGCACCGATGCCTTCCTGGTGGCCAATGGCGAAGAAGTGGTGCGTCTGATCAATGCCGGTACCACCTTCAACCTGGCCGAGCATGTTGCGCTGGTCGCCCGCAGCGGCTGATAAATTACTCCGCTGCGGTGGGTCGATTGATCTGGCCCCCACGAACGCAGCAAAAAACCCGCCCTACCGCATTGCGGAAGGGCGGGTTTTTTCATTTGTACTGTTCGAGAGTCAGACTCGGATCGTAGCGCCTCAGCGACCTTCGAATTTCGCCGGGCGTTTTTCCATGAAGGCGGTAACCCCTTCCATGAAATCGCGGGTCTTGCCACATTGACCTTGCAGATGCGCCTCTTCGGACAGTTGCTCCGGCAGGCTGTTGCCATAGCCATCGCGGATTGCCGTCTTGATCGCGCCAAAGGCACGGGTCGGACCAGAGGCCAGATAGGCCGCACGGGCGCGCCAATGGGCGTCGAATTCGGCATCCGGAATGGCCTCCCAGATCATGCCCCAGTCGCTCGCCTGTTTGGCAGTGATCTTATCGGCAAACAGCGCAGCCCCCATCGCCTTTGCCATTCCCATCTGGCGCGGCATGAACCAGGTGCCACCGGCATCGGGCATCAGGCCAATGCGGGCAAAGGCCTGCATGAAATAGGCGCTCTCCGTTGCGATCACCACATCTGCGGCCAGCGCCAGATTGGCGCCCGCGCCCGCCGCCGGGCCATTGACCGCAGCGATGGTCGGCACCGGGCAGTTGTAGATTGCCTCCAGCATCGGGGTGTATTCATCGCGCAGGGTGCGCTCCAGATCCAGCTTGCCCTGGCTTGCCGCATCGGACAGATCCTGACCCGAACAGAACGACACGCCGGAGCCGGTCAGCACTACGGCACGGGCCTCTTTTCCGGCACGCTGCATCGCATGGGTGATTTCCGCCCGCGTCAGACCGGTCAAGGCGTTCATCTTGGCGGGGCGGTTCAGCGTCACAACGGCCAAGCCGTCTTCCAGCGAGAACAGAATTTCCTGGTAATCCATCAAAGGGCCTCGTGGTTAAAGGTTTTTCGCAGACTTGCCTATGCAAGCCCGCAGGAAAAGGCAAACGCCGCGTAACCTCGCGCGGCAAAACCACCCAAACGGTGCGCCCCTGTCGCCAGGTGCCGGAAGGGTTGTGGCCCAAGCGATCCGCGGTACGTGGCATCGAAAACCACCGATATCGAACGGTCAGTCTTTCAGAATACGATCCAGTTGTGCCCGCTCCTGCGCGCTGAGCCCCTCTGCGCCGGGATCCTCCGCGCTTGGGGTGCGGCTGCGGGTGCGGATATAACCCCCGGCCAGTATCAGCGCCAGCACCAGCATCAGGGGACCAGCCGCATAGAGCAGCCAGTTTGCGCCACTTGCCCGGGGGCTGAGCAGAACATATTCGCCGTAACGCTCCACGATGAAATCCATCGCCTCATCATTGCTGTCGCCTGCAACCAGGCGTTCGCGCACCAGAAGGCGCAGATCACGGGCCAGATCGGCGTTGCTTTCGTCGATATTCTCGTTGCGACACACCAGACAGCGCAGGTCCTTGGACAGCTCACGCGCGCGGCCTTCCAGCACCGGATCTTCCAGAATTTCGTCGGGTTCAACCGCCAGCGCCGGGGTGCTGGTCACCACCATCGGGGCCAGCAGCGTCAACGACAGCAACAGCCGGGCAAGAAACACATGTCTCATTCCGCTGGCACTCCTTCACGCGGGCGACGGCGCGCGCCGGCCGCAACGCGGAACCGCCGATCTGTCAGGCTCAGCAGCCCACCAAGCGACATGAGAAGGCAGCCGCCCCAGATCCAATTGGCCAATGGTTTGATATAGGTCCGCACCGTCCAGCCGCCATTGGCCTGCTGGTCGCCGATCACCACATAAAGATCGCGCAGGAACCGGTAGTCGATTGCGGCTTCGGTGGTGGGCATGCGCGAGACCGGGTAGTCCCGCTTTTCCGGGTTCAGCAGCGCCACAAACCGACCAGCACGGGTCACTTCGATATCTGCCATCGTGCTGAGGTAGTTGGGCCCTTGAACACGGCGCACATTCTGCAACTCCAGCGTATAGGCCCCGACGTTGAAGGGCCGGTTCAGCTCGGCAATCCGAATATCCTCATCCTGCCAGGCGGTCAGCCCGGCAATGGCAAAGATCGTGACGCCCAGACCCGCATGGGCCAGCGCCTTGCCCCAGTCGGCGCGCGGCAGGCGCAACAGACGCTGCCAACGCCCGGTCGCACTGCCCCGCAGCCAAAGATCCGCAAAAGCGCCAACAACCACCCAGACACCGATAAACAGCCCAATCGGCCCCAGCCCGGAGCGACCGGTCTGCATCGCCCAGGCCAGCACGCCAAGTGCGACAGCCAGCGCAAAGACAAAGCGCAGGCGCCAGGCCGTGCGCCCCAAAAGACCGCGTTTCCACGGCAGCATCGCGCCCACCGGCAGGATCGCACCCAGCACCACCATGAAGGGGGTGAAGGCCGCATTGAAGAACGGCGGACCGACGCTCAGCTTGCGGTCAAAGGCCATCTCCGCCACCACCGGCCAGAGCGTGCCGAAGAAAACGACAAAGCAGCTCACCGCCAGAAGGATATTATTGGCCACCAGTGCGGTTTCGCGGCTCACCAGACCAAAGACGCCTTTGGCCTGCATCGCCTGTGCGCGCAGCGCAAACAGCAGCAGCGCGCCACCGGTGAAAAACGCCAGAATATACAGGATAAACACGCCCCGTTCCGGATCACTGGCAAAGGCATGGACCGAGGTCAGCAGTCCCGAGCGCACGATAAAGGTGCCGATCAGGGAGAAGCCAAAGGCCAGGATCGCCAGCAGGATGGTCCAGCTTTTCAACGCCTCGCGTTTCTCAACCACAATGGCGGAATGCAGCAGCGCCGCCGCCAGCAACCAGGGCATGAAGGACGCGTTCTCAACCGGATCCCAGAACCAGAACCCGCCCCAGCCCAACTCGTAGTAGGCCCACCAGGACCCCAGCGCGATGCCGATGGTGAGGAAGATCCAGGCCGCCAACGTCCAAGGCCGCACCCAGCGCCCCCAGGCCGCATCGACACGGCCTTCAATCAGGGCCGCCACCGCAAAGGAAAACGCCATGCTCAACCCGACATAGCCGAGGTAGAGGAACGGCGGATGAAAGGCGAGGCCCGGATCCTGCAACAACGGGTTCAGCCCCTGCCCGTCAAACGGCGGCACTGCAAGGCGCAGAAACGGGTTGGAGGTAAACAGAATGAAGGCAAAGAACGCGACACCAATCGCCGCCTGAACCGCCAGCACCCGCGCCTTCAGCGTTGGCGGCAGGCCGTTTCCATATACCGAGGCCACCGCCCCGAACAGGCTGACAATCAGCACCCACAAGAGCATTGAGCCTTCATGGTTGCCCCAGGTGCCAGAGATTTTATAGAGCATCGGCTTGGCGGAATGACTGTTGAGCGCAACCAGCCGCAGCGAGAAGTCGGAGGTAACGAACGCCCACATCAGCGCCAAAAAGGCAAAGCCTGTGAAGAAGAACTGCGCCTGTGCCGCAGGTTCCGCAACCGACATCCAGCCGGGCCATCGGAAATGAGCGCCAACCAGCGGCACCACCATCTGTACGATGGCAATCACAAAAGCGAGGATAAGGGCGAAGTGACCGAGTTCTGTAATCATAGCCTATCTATAGGGCGATCCGGCAAGGCCGCCAATCGCAATCGGCGCGTCCTCACGCCGCAGTGTTCCCGCCCGTGCCCCTGTCCGCACGCGCCTGAAGGCAACCCGCGCCAATCCTTCATTTGGCTGCCTTGGATAGCTCTATCCATTTAGTCAACGCTGGATTTTCCGTTTCTTTACTTTCATTTACACCGTGGTGATCGTCCCTTTCGGAGGGATCAGACATCGCGGGGGCCGCAGGCTCGGTCGCCCGCAATTCATTGATCCGGGACACATTTGCCGCCACCGCGGGGGCCTGTGCCAGGCTGGCGGCAATCTCACGCTGGAAGCCTTGGCTTTTCAGCTGCTGACGCGCGCCGAAATAAAACGAGACAATGACCCCAAGCAGCCACCAGAGCGGTTCTGGCACCAGTGCCAGCCCCTGCATGCGGGCGGCGAACCACAGCGGGTCCACCATGGCTGAGCCAAGCAGCGCCAGCGTCGACAACGCCAGCAAGGGCCGTGGCAGGCGGTTCACGCCATCCATCCAGCGATCAAACCGACTAACGGGGCCGTGCCCGGCCTGACTGCGGGCGAATTCCGCTGCGAATTGCGCCAGCGCATCGGCCCGGCCGGTGTGATCCCTTACCGCGCCAGCTTCTGCGTTTTCGCGAAACACCTCCAGCGTTTCGGCAACCACATTGCGCTCCCGCCCGAACAGGCCCCGCAGCACATCCGCAATCAGCCCCATGCCGCCACCCGCGCCTGAAATTCCGCCTCGCTCAGATGGTATTGCGGCGAGATGAAGCTTTCGGCCCGCAGGATCCAGCCCCCTTTGCCGCCCTTGCGGGTGCGGGCGTATTTGCGGCTGGCAGGGCGGCGATCGGCGATGCGGAAGTAATAGTTGCGCCGGGCCACGCCATAGGCATCACGCAGCGCCACCCGGCCAATCTTGGCCGCAGCCCGGGCGGCCCCGGCGGTTTTGGGACCAATCCGCCCATCCACTGCCAGCTCATATCCCATCTGCACCAGCAGTCGTTGCAGGATCCGCACCGCATTGGCCCCGGCGTTGACATACATGTCAAAGACCGAAGGATGCAGCATCTCCGGCAGGGCTGCGATGCGCGGTTTGTTGAAATAGTGCCGGATATAAAGGTCCACCGCCTGCACCTGGCTGACGGCGGCCACATCAGCCTTGTCGATACGGCCATCGCGAGTCAAATCCATGCCAAGACGCTGTAGCGTACCCAATGTCACGCCATGTTTGGTAGCCCCACCCGGATCATCCGGGTCGTCAACATAACCGCCTTCGCGGGCAACGATTTCCTGAGCGATGGCCTTGATGTCTTGCATGGGTCAGTCCCTTCAATTGGAGTGGGACATCAGCATGACAGTCAAAAATGAGCGCACCCGGACCTGAGCGCGCGCTGAGCGCGCAACACCCTTGGGCTGCGCCCTCGGGCAGAGGGAATTTAGGTTTCCGGCTCCTGATAGACGCCCTGCTCTTTCAGCGCGTCCATCACCTCTTTCGGCATGTAGGTTTCATCATGTTTGGCAAGAATTTCAGACGCTTCAAAGGTGCCGTTGATGTAGCGACCGGTGCCGACCATACCTTGGTTTTCGGAGAAGAGATCGGGCAGAACGCCCGTATAGGTCACCGGCACAGAGGCGCCGCCGTCTGTCACCACAAAGCTCAGTGTCTCGCCCTGACCGCGTATGATGCTGCCTTCTTCCACCAGACCACCGATGCGAAACACCTCGCTGGCCTCAGGCGGCTCAGCAATCACCTGGCTGGGGGAGCGGAAGAAGTTGATCCCGTCCCGCATGGCATAGCCAATAAGCGCCGTGGCGACCACAAGTGCCACGGTGGTCAGCGCGATGATCTGGATGCGGCGCTGTTTTTTCAGTGACTTCATCGCGGCCTCTTTGGGTGTGGGTCCGGCGCATGTTGCGCCAGACCGTTGGGTCGTTAGGGGAACAGCGGCGCCATCATCAGCCCGGTTGTCTCCTCCTCACCTAACATCAGGTTGGCATTCTGCAAGGCCTGACCGCTGCTACCTTTTGTCAGGTTATCCAGCGCCGCGATGACAATCGTGCGGCCTTCAATCCGGTCCGCCGCTACCCCGATGTGGCAGAAGTTGGAGCCACGGATATGCCGGGTCGAGGGCGCTTCTCCGATGGGCAGCAGCTCAATAAACGGCTCATCCGCATAAGCCTTGGCAAAGGTGTCATGGATCGCCTGCGCGTCCCCTTTGACATAGACGGTCGCCAGAATGCCGCGATTGGCGGGCACCAGATGCGGGGTAAACTGCACCTTGACCGGGCGGCCTGCGATCTTGCTGAACTCCTGATCAAATTCACCCAAGTGCCGATGGGTGCCGCCAACCGCATAACCGTGGTAGCCTTCGCTCAGCTCCGCATGCAGAAGGTTTTCCTTCAGACTGCGACCGGCGCCTGAGACCGCGCATTTCAGATCCAGAATGATGTCATCCAAGTCAATCACCCCGGCCGCGATCAGCGGCCGCAGGGCAAACTGGCCCGTGGCGGCATTACAACCGGTGCCTGCCACCAGACGCGCGGATTTGATCTCTTCCCGGTGAAACTCGGTCAGGCCGTAAACCGCCTCTTCCTGTTGCGCCAGCGCGGCGTGGGGGTTGCCGTACCATTTCTCGTATTCCGCAGGGTCGCGCAGCCGGAAGTCCGCGGACAGGTCGACGATCTTCAGATCCTGCGGTAGGGCGGCGATCACCTCCTGGCTGGTCTTATGCGGCAGGGCGCAGAAACACAGGTCGATGCCAGAAAAGTCGATTTCACCGATCTTGCAAAGCCGGGGCAGCTCCAGATGGCGCAGGTGCGGGAACACCTCGGCCATGGTCATTCCGGCCTTACGCTCCGCAGAGAGAGCCGCAATCTCAATCGTAGGGTGCTGGGCAATCAGCCGCACCAGTTCAGCGCCGGTGTAACCGGAGGCGCCAAGAATAGCTACTTTATGGGTCATGTCAGACCTCGTCTTTCGATGTGATATGTCGGTTCCGCAGCCGTCTGCGGAGAGAAATAAAGGGGCAGAGCCTCAAGCACTTTGACCTGGAACAAGCATTTAGCAGTGTTCCGGGGCGTTTGCGCTTAAGCGGCCTGAAAGATCATCTCTCGTCGCAAGAACTGCGTCGCGCGGTCACTGACGCGGGCAGGCATACCGGTGGTGTAAAACCCACCCTGCCCCTGACCCACCATCTGGGGGTGACGGTCAAGGTAATCCGCCAGACTGTCGGCGACCAATCTGCCCTGACTGAACACCTGCACATCCCTGCCCAGTGCGGCCTGAAAGATCTCTTCCATCAGCGGGTAATGGGTGCAGCCAAGGATCGCGGCCTGCGGCTCTGGCATTTTGCGTTTCAGCGCATCCACATGGCTGCGCACCAAGGCTTCGGCGAGGATCATGTCACCATCTTCGATAGCATCCACCACACCGCCACAGGCCTGCGCCTCCACATCGACGCCAATGGCGCGAAACGCCAGCTCACGCTGGAACGCCCGGCTGGCAACGGTCGCCGGGGTCGCAAAAAGCGCGACATGTTTGGTTTCCACCTCGCGCGGCGGGGAGTTGTCGCCCCATTGCCGTTCTGTCAGCGCCTCAATGAGCGGCACAAAGACGCCCAGCACCCGCTTGCCTTCGGGGACACCGGCTTCCTGCATCCGCCGCAGCGCTGCCGCCGACGCGGTGTTGCAGGCCAGGACCACAAGATTGCAGCCCTTGGACCACATATCCTCAACCGCCGCTTTGGTCAGCTGATAAATATCTTCGGCATCGCGCACACCATAAGGCGCATGCGCGCTATCCGCATAGTAGAGGAAGTCCACATCCGGGAGCCGCTCCTGCACGGCATTCAGCACGGTCAGCCCGCCAAGGCCGGAATCAAAGATACCTACAGCCATCTGTCTCTCTCGCTGTGCGCTCAGGCGCGATGTTTCTCCTCAAACTCATACCCGTAGTCATAGGATTTGAGTGGCGTTGGTGACAGCTCATACGTGGCTTTGCGCAGGAAATCCATCATTGCTTTTGCGTCACTTGCCAGCGGGTCCAGCACATCGCGTCCGATCGGAGTCCCAATAGACACGCGCACGGGCGTATCGACGCGTTTGCGAAACTCCTTGATTAACAGCCCCATACGCAATGTGGGATGCAAATGGCTGGCCATCTGGAACAGCCGGGAGGTATGCCCGTCAAAGTAGATAGGCACCACAACCGCGCGGGATTTGGCAATCATCCGCGCGGTAAAGCCGCGCCACATCGGGTCCATCGGCGGCACCTTTGGCCGCAAAAAAGGCCGCGCGGCGGTGGAGACCGTGCCACCGGGGAAAATCCCGATGGCGCCCCCTTGTCCGAGATACTCCAAAGCCGCCTTACGCGTCTCAAGATTGGTTTTCAGCGCCGCTTTGGTTTCGGCAAAATCAATCGGCAGGATGACGCGGGACAGATCATCAGCCTTGCGAAACACCTGATGGGCTAGAATACGGAAGTCACCGCGCGCCTCGGACAGGATATGCCCCAGCATCAGCCCGTCGAGAATGCCATAAGGGTGATTGGCGATCACCACCACAGGCTGATCCTGTGGGATATGAGAGAGCGTGCCGCGCACCACCTCCAATTGCAATCCATAACGCGCGCGCATCACGCTCCAGAAGCTCTGCCCGGCAGCGACATCGGTCTCATAGCCTTCGGCGCGTTTTATCAGTTGCAAACGCCCAGTGGCGTTCTCCATCATCCGGATCATCGCCTGCCCGGGCCTGGTCTGAGCGGAATGCGCATAGGAGAGATCGCGCGCGCTGCGCATCGCCTCTCGCCGGGAGACAGTCCCGGATGGCTGGGTTTTCATGTTGCCATGCGTGCTGCGGGTGGGAAACATGGGATGGGCCTCGTGATCTCAGTCGCGGTCTTACGTAGGGGCAGCCTGCTGCCGCGTTCGGCTATAAAGCCGGTATCCCGGTTTGCACAACCGAGGTAACAGCGACACGACAGCCCGCCCGCCATCCTGTGTCTTTCTGGTCCTACGCGATGGACAAAAAAGAAAACGCCCCGGCAAGCCGGAGCGTTCTTTGGTGTTTTAGAGGCTGCGCCCGAGGCGGCTGCAGTCGATTACTCTGCGGCGGTCTTCAACTCGGTGCCGCCATGACGCAATGCGGCCAGCAGCTCCTCGCGGCGTTTTGCCGCCTTGGCTTCGTTGGCCTGTTTCACCGGACCAAAGCCCCGGATCTCCAGCGGCAATTCCGCCAGCGCAATCAGCGGCGCCATGATTTCGGGGCTGGCCTTGGGCAGCCATTCCTTCATGTCGGCCTCATACTGCGCAATCAACGCCCGCTCCATCTTGCGTTCAGCGGTGTAGCCAAACACATCCAGCGGCGTGCCGCGCAGGCCTTTGAACTTCGCCAGCAGACGCAGCCCACGTTCCAGACCGGGGCCGAATTTACGCTTCTTGGGGCGGCCGTCAGGATCCTTGCCGGTCAGCATCGGCGGCGCGAGGTTGTAGGAAATCTTCAGATCGCCCTCAAACTCCGCCTCGGCCTTCTCCCGGCTGGACAGCAACAGGCGCGCAACCTCGTATTCGTCCTTATACGCCAGCAGCTTGTGATAGCCCTTGGCGACCGCTTCCTTCAGCGCCTTGTCGGAAATGCCGTCCAGCATCTTGCCATAGCGTTTGGCCAGACGGGGGCTCTGATAGTCGGTCAGATGCCCCTTGCGGAAGGCGATCTTCTCCTCCAGCGACTTGGGCAGGTCGACAACATTGGGTTCCGCAAGGCGCGCGGCATCCTGCGGATAAAGCACCGCCCAGCGACCGATGTCAAAGGCGCGCAAATTGCGCTCTACCGCGGCCCCGTTGAGGGTGATCGCCTCCTGTATGGCCTCAAGCGTGATTGGCAGCAGACCGCGCTGCCAGGCTGCGCCAAAGATCATCATATTGGAGAAAATCGAATCTCCCATGCTGGCGCGTGCCAGATCGGAGGCATCAAACAGATCCAGTCGATCCCGCAACCGCGCCTCAAGTGCCACCTGCAACCGGTCGGTGGGCAGCTGGAAATCCGTGTCGCGGGTGAAATCGCCGGTGATGATCTCATGGCTGTTCACCACCGCGCCGGTCTTGCCGGTTTTCATCAGACCGATGGTCTTTGCGCCAGCCGACACCACCAGGTCACCCCCGATCAGCGCGTCACATTCGCCAGTGGCGACGCGGATGGCGCTGATGTCTTCGGGCTTGTTGGCAATGCGGCAGTGGATATGCACCGCGCCGCCCTTCTGGGCGAGGCCGGCCATTTCCATCATGCCAGCGCCCTTGCCATCGATCTGCGCCGCCTGTGCCAGCACCGCGCCGATGGTGACAACACCGGTGCCACCAACCCCGGTGATCACCACATTATGAGTGCCATCAATCGCGGGCAGTTCCGGTCTGGGCAGGTCCGGCAGATCCAGAGCGGCGGTTGGCTCCTTACGGATTTTTGCGCCCTCAATGGTCAGGAACGACGGGCAGAAACCTTTGACGCAGCTGAAATCCTTGTTGCAGGACGACTGGTCAATCGCCCGCTTGCGGCCCAGCTCAGTCTCCTTTGGCACGATAGAGACACAGTTGGACTGCACCCCACAATCCCCGCAGCCCTCGCAAACGTCGGGGTTGATGAACACGCGCTGATCGGGATCGGGGAACTGGCCCTTCTTGCGGCGGCGACGTTTCTCGGCGGCACAGGTCTGGATATAGATGATGGCGGAAACGCCTTCGACTGTCTCCATTTCCTTCTGCACCACCATCAGCTCAGCCCGCTCGTGCATCCGCATGCCCGCCGGGAACAGCTTGGTGTCGACATCTTCTTTCTCGTCATAGACCACGGCGATGGTCTTCACGCCCATCGCTGTCAGCTCATGCGCGATCTGATGTGCGGTCAGCCCGCCCTCGGCCTCCTGTCCGCCCGTCATGGCGACAGCATCATTGTAGAGGATCTTGAAGGTGATATTCGTCCCCTCGGCCAGCGCCGCCCGGATCGCCTGCACACCGGAGTGGTTGTAGGTGCCGTCTCCAAGGTTCTGGAACACGTGCTTGCGGGTGGAGAATGGCGCCTCGCCGACCCAGTTCACACCCTCGCCGCCCATGTGGGTAAAGCCGGTGGTTTCGCGGTCCATCCACTGCACCATGAAGTGACAGCCGATCCCCGCATAGGCGCGGCTGCCGTCCGGCAGCTTGGTTGAGGAGTTATGTGGACAGCCTGAGCAGAAATAAGGCAGACGGGCGGCGATTTCTTCGGCATTGTCGGCGCGTTTGGCATCATCCAGCGCGGTCAGCCCGGCGCGGATCGCCTCCGTTTCGCGCCCCTCCTCGATCAGGATCTGGCCTAATTTCTCGGCGATCATGATCGGGTCGAGCGCGTATTTGGTCGGGAACAGCTCCTCGCGGTGCATGGCCCCGGCGCCGCCTTTGTACCAGCCATAGACACGGCGGCCCTGACGGTCATCAAAGATGGCTTCCTTGATCTGAATTTCGATCAGCTTGCGCTTTTCTTCGACCACCACGATCAGGTCCAGCCCCTCGGCCCAGTCGTTGAAGCCCTTCATATCCAGCGGCCAGGTCTGGCCGACCTTATAGGTGGTGATGCCCAGCCGTTCGGCCATGGTTTCATCGATGTTCAGCAGCGACATGGCATGGACCAGATCCAGCCAGTTCTTGCCCGCCGCGACAAAACCGATCTTGGCACCGGGTTTGCCCCACATGCGCTTGTCCATCTTGTTGGCGTGGCTGAAGGCCTCCGCCGCAAAGCGCTTGTAGTCTATGATCCGGTTTTCCTGCCGGAACCGGTCATCATCCAGACGGATGTTCAGCCCATCTGCCGGCATGTCAAACTCTGGCGTGACCAGCTTCATCCGATCCGGATCGCCATCAACGACCGAGGTGACCTCAATCGTGTCTTTCATCGTCTTCAGGCCGACCCACAAACCGGAAAACCGGCTGAGCGCCAGACCATAGGCACCGTAGTCCAGGATTTCCTGCACGCCAGCGGGGCTGACGATGGGCAGGTAGCAATCCATCAGCGACCATTCCGACTGGTGCAACACGGTGGAGCTTTCGCCGGTGTGGTCATCGCCCATGGCAACCAGGACACCGCCATATTTGGACGAGCCCGCCATATTGGCGTGCCGGATCGCATCGCCAGAGCGGTCAACACCCGGCCCCTTGCCGTACCAGAGGCCAAACACACCGTCGTATTTGCCCTCGCCGCGGACCTCAGCCTGCTGCGCACCCCACAGGGCGGTCACGGCCAGATCCTCGTTCAAACCATACTGGAAGGTGACATCGCTGGCGGTCAGATGCTTTTCCGCCCGCTTCATCTGAATATCAACCGCGCCAAGGGGCGATCCGCGATAGCCAGTGACCAGACCGGCCGTATTCAGCCCCGCTGCCTTATCCCGGTATTTCTGCATCAGCATAAGACGCACCAGCGCCTGTGTGCCGTTCAGCATCACCTGCGATTTTGTCAGGTCAAATTTGTCGTTCAGAGAAATTTTCTGCGTGCTCATCCTGGGCCTCCCCAACCTCGATTAGCTTGCACTTCTTGGCGTCATATTAGGTCACAATTGCTGACCTGTATACTGTTTTTTGCCGGAATATGTTTCTGACCGCCCTATCAAATTGAAAGTTTCGATACATTTCATATAGGCTACGACAGAGGCATCGAAAGTGACGGGTATGGATTGGGATAAGCTTAGAATATTTCACGCGGTGGCGGACGCAGGCAGTCTGACCCATGCGGGCGACAAGCTGAACTTGTCGCAGTCGGCGGTCAGTCGGCAGATTCGCGCATTGGAAGAGAGCCTCAGCTCAACCCTGTTTCACCGCCACGCGCGGGGGTTGATTCTCACCGAACAGGGAGAGCTGCTGTTTGACGCCACCAAGTCGATGTCAAAACGGCTTGAGGCCGCCTCGGCCCGTATTCGCGACAGCGAGGAAGAGGTTTTTGGCGAGCTGCGCGTCACCACTACCTTCGGCTTTGGCACCCTGTGGCTGGCGCCGCGCCTGACCAAGCTTTATGAGCAATACCCGGATCTGAAGATTGATTTGATGCTGGAGGAACGCGTGCTGGACCTGCCCATGCGCGAGGCTGATGTGGCCATCCGCATGAAGGAACCCAGCCAGGCTGATCTGATCCGCAAGCGGCTGATGACCGTGCAGATGAAGCTCTATGCCTCGCGCGGCTATGTTGAACGCAACGGCGCGCCGGACCAGGCCGAAGATATCGTCGATCACCGGCTGATCTGCCAAAACCCCCGTTCCGCTCAGGTTGGCTCAGCCGCTGTGCTGGTACAGAAACTAATGACCCATAACCCGTCATCGCTGCTGACCGTGAACAACTACTTTGGTGTGTTGCAGGGCGTCATTCATGATCTGGGCATCGGGGTGCTGCCCGATTACGTGACTGAGGACTTTCCCGATCTGGTGCCAGTCCTGCAGGATGAGGACACCAGCGACGTGCCGGTCTACCTCGCCTACCCGGAAGAATTGCGCCATTCCCGGCGGATTTCCGCATTCCGGGATTTCGTCCAGAATGAGATTATTGCACATCGCAAGCATATGAAAGAACTGGGCAAAATATGACTTCTGGCGAGCCATGCAAAAAATGCATGGCGGCCTTGCCATTTTCCAAGTCTGATTGCCCTTGATCGGGGCGCATTGCACCCCTAAATCAACTCTCGAAGGCAGCGACACTGTCGCCCTTCATACCTCCCTGTTGGACTTCGGCCGAGCTTAGTGCTCGGCCTTTTTTTTGGCCCATACTCACTCTAAGCCCCGGCAGCTCTGGCGACATCGGCGCCTGCAACGTCACAGCCCGCCTTACCCCCGTCAACCGGCTCATCCGGTCTTGGTCGGTACTTGCGCGCGGTATTCACCCAACTGCTGCACATTTCAGCGCCAGTGCCGGATTTATCGCCCCTCTCCGTATAAATATCGTCCAGATCGGCAGGAAAGCCGCTGCAGCCCGGTCCACACAACAGGTCAATGCCCACCTCATCATGACCCCGGTTTGTTCAGCCCCATCAGGGGGTTGAACAATGAGCATCTGGTTAACGCTCGCATGGAAATCCACCCGATTTCGAAAAAATCAGGAACCTTTGGCAGGGGCACCCCGTTGGGTAGCCAGAACACAAGACACCAACGCATCTGACTTGAAGGAGAGCAACAATGCTTCGCATGACCTCTATCGCCGCCCTGATCGCCATGACCGGTGCTGCCAGCGCTGAAGTGCTGACCGAAAACGCCACCCCGAATGATGCGGGCGAGACATTCCTTGAGGAAAACGTCGAATTCATGGGCGCGCCCGTGGTTGACGTAAACGGCGTATTCCTGGGCAAGGTTGTCGAGGTCGGCACCGAGCCGGGCCCCGATCGTAAAATCCTGGTCGAGTTCCGCGACAGTTTCTCCGACAAGCTGAGCGGCCTGCGCTTCAACCTTGATGGCATGTGGGAAACCGACGGCGTGCTGCGCATGGGTCAGACCACTGGTGAGCTGCGGACCATGCTGGAAACCTACGCCAACGAGAACCCTGACAAGCTCACTGATGGCTCCGTCTTGAACTAAGCGGCACAGTCAGACAGTGATCGCCCCCGCATTGCGCGGGGCCGGGGATCAGATTTGGGTCAGAGCCACCGAGGCTCTGGCCCTTTTCCATATCTGACCACCTTCAGCAACGCAGCGCACCAAAGCGCCAGCAGCCGCCTTGCGCTTTTTCCTTCCCCCTTGGCCCTCCTTGCCCTAAAAGGCGCGCAATCGCAGCCATTGGGGACGTTACACGGATGCAAGAACCCGCCATCACGCCTGAACTGATTGCCAACCACGGGTTGAAGCCCGAGGAATACGATCTGATCCTCGAAATCATCGGGCGGGAGCCAACATTCACGGAGCTGGGCATTTTCTCGGCCATGTGGAATGAGCACTGTTCTTACAAATCCTCCAAAAAATGGCTCCGCACCCTGCCGACCGACGGCCCGCAGGTGATCTGTGGCCCCGGTGAAAACGCAGGGATTGTGGATATCGGCGACGGCGATGCCGTTGTCTTCAAAATGGAAAGCCACAACCACCCCTCCTACATCGAGCCCTACCAGGGTGCGGCGACCGGGGTTGGTGGCATTCTGCGCGACGTCTTCACCATGGGCGCGCGGCCCATCGCTTCGATGAATGCGCTGTCCTTCGGCGAGCCGTCCCATCACAAAACCCGCCAGCTGGTCAACGGTGTGGTTGAGGGCATCGGCGGTTATGGCAACTGCTTCGGCGTGCCTTGTGTTGGCGGCGAAGTGCGCTTCCATCCCGCTTACAATGGCAACTGTCTCGTGAACGCCTTTGCAGCCGGCCTCGCCAAAACTGACAGCATTTTCTACTCCGCCGCCTCCGGTGTCGGTATGCCGGTTGTGTACCTTGGCGCCAAAACTGGTCGTGACGGCGTTGGCGGAGCCACCATGGCATCGGCGGAATTTGACGACACCATTGAGGAAAAGCGCCCCACCGTTCAGGTTGGCGACCCCTTCACCGAAAAACGCCTGATGGAAGCCACACTGGAGCTGATGCAGACCGGCGCGGTGATCTCTATTCAGGACATGGGCGCCGCGGGCCTCACCTGTTCTGCCGTGGAAATGGGCGACAAGGGCAAGCTGGGCGTCAAGCTGAACCTTGAAGACGTGCCGCAGCGCGAAGAGAACATGACGGCCTATGAAATGATGCTGTCGGAATCTCAGGAACGCATGCTGATGGTGCTGAAGCCCGAACTGGAAGCCGAAGCCCGCGCCGTGTTTGAGAAATGGGACCTTGATTTCGCCATCGTGGGCGAGACCATCGCCGAAGATCGCTTCCTGATCCTGCACAATGGTGAGGTAAAGGCAGATCTGGTTCTGTCGAAACTGGCCTCCACCGCGCCTGAATACGACCGCCCCTGGGTGGAGACGCCCGCGCCTGAGCCGCTCACCGACGCGGATGTGCCCACCATTGACCCAATTGACGGCCTGAAGGCGCTGATCTCCAGCCCGAACTATGCCGGCAAACAGTGGGTCTATGAGCAATATGACACCACGGTTATGGGCGACACCGCCCGCCGCCCCGGCGCAGGCTCCGGTATCGTGCGGGTGCATGGCACCGACAAACAGCTGGCCTTCACCTCCGACGTGACTCCGCGCTACGTCATGGCAAACCCGTTCGAGGGCGGCAAACAGGCGGTGGCCGAGGCTTATCGCAACCTGACAGCTGTCGGCGCCACGCCCTTGGCAACAACCGACAACCTGAACTTCGGCAACCCTGAGAAGCCCGAAATCATGGGTCAGTTTGTTGGCGCCATCAAAGGTATCGGCGAAGCTGTTGCAGCCCTCGATATGCCGATCGTGTCCGGCAATGTATCGCTCTACAATGAAACCGACGGTCAGGGCATCCTGCCCACGCCCACCATTGGCGCGGTTGGCCTGATCGCTGCGGGCGAAGAAGCCATCACCGGCGAAGTTCGTGACGGTCACATCGCCCTCCTGATCGGTGACACCATCGGCCATCTTGGCCAATCGGCACTGCTGGCCGAGGTGTTCAACCGCGAGGACGGCGATGCACCGGCGGTGGATCTGGCGGCGGAGAAGCGCAACGGCGAATTCATCCGCGCCAACCGCGAGCTGATCAAAGCCTGTACCGACCTTGGTGACGGCGGTCTGGCCATGGCAGCCTTTGAACTGGCCGAAGGCGCCGGTGTCGGCGTGCAGATCGACGCGGGCGACACCCCGACCGTGTTTGGTGAGGATCAGGCGCGCTATCTGGTGGCCTGCAACTTCGATCAGGCCGAGGCACTGATGATGGCGGCGGGTCAGGCCGGTGTCACGGTCACCAGCGTCGGCAAATTCGGCGGCGACATGGTGAAGATCGGCGGCTCAGAGGCGCCTCTGGCCGAACTGGCCGACGTCTTCCGCTCGAGTTTTGCCGCTGCTGTGGCCTAAGGGCAGCCAGCGTTGGGGCATAGTCCTCAGCACTCGAAAACCGGGTGGGATGGCGGCGTCATCCCACCCCTTTTTTTGACCTCTCTCAGGTGACCCAATGCCCCTGCCCGGCCAGTCAGCACAGATCGACTTCCCCGCGCTGACAGCAGATTGCAGCCGCTGCGCTGCGCTTTGTTGTGTGGCCTACCCGTTTGAGGAAGACGAGGATTTTGCGATCCTGAAGGAGACGGACCACCCCTGCCCCAACCTCTCGCCCTCCTGTTTCAACTGCACCATCCATGCCGATCTGGACACCCGTGGATTTGGCGGCTGTATCGCCTATTCCTGCGCTGGCGCCGGGCAGCGGGTGACCGAGGTGCTGTTTCAGGGCGAGACATGGCGCGACGATCCTGACCTCCTGCCGCATATGACCCATGCCCTGCGTGTCCTGCGCCCCATCCATGAGGCGCTGCTGATCCTGCAGGAGGCCGCAGCCCTGACACTCCCCGACGCGCTGCAGGCGGAGCTGACTCGCCTGAGCGAGACCCTTGCCGTGCGCGATGGCACCTCGATCTGGGACTTCGAGGAACCGGAGGTGCAGGACGCCTTGGCGCAGGTTCCTGAGTTCGTGCCGCGCCTTGCCCCCTATGTGGTGCCCCGCAGCTAATCCGCCTTGCAGAGGTCCCTGCAGCACCCTACATTTTCCATAAGCTAGAAATAAGGACATCCCCCCAATGCCGATGCAAGCCCAAGAAATCGAAGACCTGCTGCGCGAGAGTTTTCCAGATGCGGAAATTCAGGTTGGCGGCCATGACGGTGTGCATATGTCCGCGATGGTCATCGACGAGAGCTTTCGCGGCAAGAACCGTGTCCAGCAGCAGCGCGCGGTCTATGCCGCGCTGAAGGGCAAGATGGATGGCGCCAATGGGGAGCTGCACGCTCTCGCCCTGACCACAAAGGTGCCCGAGTAACCTGCCATGTCGCTGTTCATGTCCCTTCTGATCCTCGGAATTGTTGTCATGACCGCGCTTGTCGCGCTGATTGGCCAGCGCCGCGCGCCGATTGAAGAGGATGAAACAGATCCGGATTACCACACCTTACGCTCTGACTATCAGTCGGGCATGGGGGGCGGTTCAATGCGGACCTGGAAGGTGCCCAAGGATCCGGACGCCTATGCCCGCTTCTTTGTACCCAAAGGCAAAAAGTAACAGCGCCACCCGAAATTCCCGGCGCCGATTGGCAATCCCCCGCTTCGTGCCTATATGACGGCCAACGGACCATCGGCCCATCCGCCAAAAGGAAACGCAATATGACCGACGTAAAAACCCGCATCGACGAAACCGTCAAAGCCAGCGATGTCGTGCTCTTCATGAAGGGCACCAAGGATATGCCGCAGTGTGGCTTCTCCTCACGCGTGGCTGGCGTTCTGAATTACATCGGCGTCGACTACACCGATGTGAATGTGCTGGCTGATGAGGAACTGCGCGCCGGCATCAAGGATTATTCCGATTGGCCGACCATCCCGCAGCTTTATGTCAAAGGTGAGTTTGTGGGCGGTTGCGACATCATCACCGAGATGACCCTCTCGGGCGAACTGGACGGAATGTTTGAACAAAACGGCGTCACCTTCGACAAAGACGCCGCTGACAAGATCCGCGAAGCCAACGGCTAATCCTGCAGCATCCGATCCGACGCGTTCGGCTCAGCAACACAATGACAAAGCCTGCCACGGTCTGCGTGGCAGGCTTTTTTCGTCATGAAAGCGCTCTGCGACTGCGCCACCTCAGTAGACGAAGGGCAGGAATTTCGCCGTCCGCGCAGCATAGGCGCGAAACTCCGCCCCGTAGCGATCCGCCAGATACCGGTCCAGCGCCGGAATATGGTAGAAAATGAACATGCTTGTCATCAGCATTGGCACAACTCCCGCCCAAAGCGACGCTGTCAGGATGGCCCATCCGGTGAACAGAATGCTGTCGCCGAGGTAGTTCACATGCATCGCATAGGCAAACAACCCACCGGTGTAACAATGCCCCTTGCTCTCTGGCTGCTTTTTCCACTGCCACCGCTGCAGCTCCGATCCGGTGTTCACCGCGGATCCGATCAGCAATAGCACGCCGCCCAGAATATCCCATGAACCAAACGGCGCCGCCGCGCCGGAGATCAGCCCTGCACCCAACAGCAGAAAGCCAATTTCGAAAGCGGCCATAAACGCCGCCAGCCCCAGCCCCTCAGACAGATCGACCTTCCGCTGGAGCAGGACAAACAGCGTCACCAGATGGCGCAGAAAATATAGCGCAGCTGCCCCGGCCAGCAGTTTCGCGCGCATGGGATCCGGCCAGTCCAGCCCGCCAGAGGCCAGCCAGAGGCAGATCGACACCGATCCCGCATGCAGGGCTGCAAAACACAGTTTGCTGCGCAACGACCGCCCATGGGAGCGGTCAACACCGCCATAGTTGCTGCTCATTCGAATGTCCCTTCGTAATTTCCGCCGCGACCGCACTCCGGATCTGGCGGGTTATTTCGTCCAACTGGTCTGCAAAAACTATTGGACAGTTCGTCTGGGCTCTGTCAATTCTATTTCGACCATATGGACGAAATAATGCCGAAGATTGTTGACCACGACGCCCACAGCCAGGATCTTGCCCGCCGCGCGGCAGAGTATTTTTCACACCATGGCTATGCTGGCAGTAGTATGCGCAAAATTGCCGCGCATCTGGGGCTGTCGAAAAGCGCGCTCTATCACTATTTCCCGACCAAGGAGGCGCTGTTTCTGGCCTGCACGCATCAGGTGATGGGCACGTTTACCTCCCTGGCCCTCGCACCGGATACAACCGAGGCGCAGAAACTGGCACAGCTGACGGATCTGCTGCGGCCGGGTTTTGCCCGGGAAATGGCGCTGATTTTCGACTATTTGCGCGGTAAATCCGCCGAGGAGATCGCCGCAGATGAGGCGATGCAGCTTGCATTGTCGACATATCGCCGGGCTGTTGCGGACATTGTCGGAAAGGACGCGGCAGAGACCGCCCTTGCCCAGCTGCTCGGCACGCTGCTGCTCGAATTCATGTCTGGACGATAAAGCCGTCCATGTAAAAATCACCGCAAACCCAGAGGCTTGCGGTGACTATTTCATGTAACAATTCTCTAGCCGGACCAGTTAGCTTGCTGCGGTTTGCTCTTCCAGCTCCTGCGCCAGCGCTTCGGTCCGCGCGGCCAGCTCCGCCAACGTCTCGGTCACCAGTGGCGGCACAACAGGCACCTCAATCCGTTCCGGCTCCGGTGCCGGTGCTGCGCGCAGCTCCGCCAATTCGGCATTGCGCTCCGCCAGCTCAGCCTCGACCTCCTTGATGCGGTCCTCAACCGCGGCGGTTTTATCCGCCAGCATCAGCCCCGCCATCAACAGCATCCGTGCCTCAGGCATCCGCCCGATCTGGTCGGACAGCACCTGCGCCTCATCATCCAGCATTTTGGCGGCGGAATGCAGATAGCTCTCTTCGCCCTCCTGGCAGGAGACCTCAAAACCGCGACCCCCGATATGAATAGTGACTTCGGGCATCAGATTTCCTCTCCTTCGGGCATAGGCTGGGCGGTGAGCGGTGGCGGCGCAGCTGGCGTTGGCGCGGCGGACATGACTGCGGTATCCGCAACCGGCGTCTCAACCGCTGCAGCGACGGTCTGCTCCGCTCTCAACAGCGGTTCCAGCTTGGCCAGCACCGCATTGACCTCAGCCTGATCGCTGGCCCGTGCGGCCGTCAGTGCATCGATATCGGCCTGCAGCGCCGCGTTGATCAGCGCCGCGTCACCAATGCCCGCTGCATTCGCCGCCCGCAGGGCCGCGTTGGAGGCGCGCAGCTGATCATTACTCTGCCGCAGCTCTTGCAACGTCGCATCCAGACGCAGCAGCGTTTCATTCTGCTGGGCGATGTCCTCAGCACTCGGGCCTGCGGGACGTTCCGCAAGCGCGGCTGTCGCGCGCGCGGCGTCGGATTGTGCGGCCTCCAGTTGGCGCCGCAATGCCTCCGCCTCAGCCTCCAGCGCGGCGGTGTCGACTGCCGCCCCCAGATCGTCCGGTTGTTCGGCCAGCTCTTCCTGCAGTCGCGCCAGCGAGGCCTGCGCCTCGTCCAGCTCATCCTGAAGGGTTTCGCGGGCGGTGGCCGCCTCATTGCCCTGCACTTCCATTTCCTGTTTCAGCCGCGCCACTTCTGCCTTCAGCGCGTCTTTCTCGCTGGTGTTGCTCAGCTCATTGCGCAGCAACTCCACCTCGGATTGCAGCGCGGCCAGCTCGCCGATATCGGCGCCGGGCGCCGGGGCGGCGTTGGCCTCGGCCTCTTCCAGCTTGGCCCGCAGCACTTTCAGCCGCTCTTCCAGCTGGGCATTGGCGAGTTTTTCCTCTTCCAGCGCGCGGCTGAGGTCATTCTGCGCTGCATCCGTCTTGGACTGGGCCTCTGCCTGGGCCTGAACATGGGCCTCCGCCGAGGCGCGCGCATTGGCCTGCAACGCCGCAGCACCGCTGCCAATCCGGTCCATTGCCGCCAGGATCCGACCCTGCAATTCTTCGATCTGCTCCATGCCTGCCCCTTTACGACCCCGTGAGTGTCTGCCGGTCTTGTCCGCCGGTCCCATATGCAGCGCTCTCACCCCCGTTCGGCGGCCTGTTTTGCATCCAGGGCGCGAATCAAGGCGGATCTGACGCTGCACATCCAGCTTAGTTCATGCAGGGATAAATTACCCCCTGTTTGCTTTCAACCACTTGCAGCGTCAACTTCGCGCAGGAAGCCGCGCAAACGCTTGATCTTTGCCATATCACTGCTATTGAGCGCTCAGTCTGCCGAAAACCCAGAGGAAAAATCCAGTGGATCTGACAGCCCTGCGCAACGCAAACCCCGAACATTGGACCAAGGCCGCGGCCATCCGTGCCCTGACCCTTGATGCCGTTGCTGCGGCAAATTCGGGCCATTCCGGCATGCCGATTGGCATGGCCGATGTCGCCACCGTCCTGTTTGAAAAACACATGAAGTTCGATGTGGCCAATCCCCAGTGGCCCGACCGCGACCGGTTTATCCTGTCCGCCGGTCACGGCTCCATGCTGATCTACTCGCTGCTCTATCTCATGGGTGACGCGCAGGTGACGTTGGATCAGGTGAAGAACTTCCGCCAGATGGGCGCGCTGACCGCCGGCCACCCCGAGAATTTCCTGATTGATGCGGTGGAAACCACCACGGGCCCGCTGGGTCAGGGCATCGCCAATGCCGTCGGCTTTGCCATGGCAGAAGAAATGCAGCGCGCGCAGTATGGCCGCAAGCTGGTCGATCACCACACCTATGTGATCGCGGGCGACGGCTGCCTGATGGAAGGCATCAGCCAGGAGGCCATCGGCCTCGCCGGTCGTCATTCCCTGGGCAAGCTGATCGTGCTTTGGGACAACAACAACATCACCATCGACGGCACCGTTGAACTCAGCGACCGCACCAATCAGGTGCAGCGCTTCAAGGCATCGGGCTGGCAGGTCATCGAAATCGACGGCCACGACCCCAAGGCCATCGACGAGGCGCTCACCGCGGCGAAGAAGTCGAAGAAACCGTCGATGATCGCCTGCAAGACGCATATCGCGCTGGGTCACGCCGCACAGGACACCTCCAAGGGTCACGGCGCGCTGACCGACGCCGACCAGATGCGGGACGCCAAGGCGGCCTATGGCTGGACCACCGGCCCGTTTGATGTGCCCGCAGACGTCAAATCCCAGTGGGAAGCCATCGGCCGGCGCGGCGCATCCGAACGCGAAGCCTGGGAAGCCCGCTTTGCAGAAGCCTCCCAGCAAAAGCAGGATCGCTTCAACCGTGCCTATGCGCTGGACGCGCCCAAGAAACTCTCCGCCACCGTCAAGGCGCTGAAGAAGCAGGTCTCCGAAACCCAGCCCAAGGTGGCCACCCGGAAATCCTCCGAGATGGCGCTGGAAGTGATCAACCCGATCATGCCGGAAACCGTGGGCGGCTCTGCGGATCTCACCGGTTCCAACAACACCAAGACCGGCGATCTCGGCATCTTTGACACCGACAATCGCAAGGGCCGTTACGTCTACTGGGGCATCCGTGAGCACGGCATGGCCTCCGCGATGAACGGCATGGCGCTGCACGGTGGCATGCGCCCCTATGGCGGCACCTTCTTCTGCTTCACCGACTATGCCCGCCCCGCGATGCGTCTGGCGGCCCTGATGAAGATCCCGACCGTCTTTGTCATGACCCATGACTCCATCGGCGTTGGCGAAGATGGCCCGACCCACCAGCCGGTGGAGCATCTGGCGATCTGTCGCGCGACCCCGAACACCTATGTGTTCCGTCCCGCCGACACCGTGGAAACCGCAGAGGCCTGGGAAATCGCCCTCACCTCCAAGGACACCCCCTCGGTGATGACCCTGACCCGTCAGAACCTGCCAACCGTGCGGACCGAGCACAAGCTCAGCAATCTCACAGCCAAGGGCGGCTATGTTCTGGCCGAAGCTGAGGGCAAGCGTCAGGTCATTCTGATCGCTACCGGTTCTGAGGTCTCCGTCGCGATGGACGCCAAGGCCAAGCTGGAAGCCGACGGCATCGGCACCCGTGTGGTCTCCATGCCCTGCATGGAACTGTTCGCAGAGCAGGACGAAGCCTACCGCCGCAAGGTCCTGCCCGCAGGCCCCGTCCGCGTCGGTATTGAAGCCGCCATGCGCGCCGGCGGCTGGGATCGTCTGCTGATGGGTGAACGCGGCCAGGAAAAGAAAGCCGCATTCGTGGGCATGGACAGCTTCGGCGCCTCCGCCCCCGCAGGTGAGCTGTTCGAAAAGTTCGGCATCACTGCAGAGAACACCGTTGCGAAGGTGAAAGAACTGCTGGGTTAAGTCTAGCTACAACGCAAAAAGAGGAAGGGCACCCAACCGGGTGCCCTTTTTTTGTTGTGAAATGGCTGCTGTGGGGACGGTGCGGACGGTGCGGAATTCGCCTAGATTGCGGTTAACGTCAGCCTTTGCACTGCACCCTTCTCAACCAAGGGCAAAAAGAACTATTGATAGACCTTCCCGACCAAACGAAACCGCTGTTTGCCTTGGTTGCCGTCTAACCTCCCGTTCCCTGCATTGCCGTGCTCGTCTAAGGTAATTTGACCAAAAAACAGCCGCTTTCCATCAGAGCTATACTCAGAGAATTTAAAGCCCATTCTCGTAGCCTCTGTTATTCTTAAGCGAGTTTCCCTTTTCCCATCGGTAGCAGTTTGAGTGTATTGGCATCGCCCCAGAGTTCGCGTGCAGTCGTGAGGGCGAAATCTCAATTCGAACCCATCCTGTCTGACCCAGCGAACTTGATTTCCGTCTTTATCCAAGTAGGTAGTGAATACCGGCTTTCCAGATGGCGTAGAGCCGCGATAACTTTCCAATACATATGACCGACCGGCCTTCCCACGAAAAACGTGATGTATAAGACCGCTCTGGCTTTGGTCGATACTAATGTAGTCACCGGGCGTTAGCGTTTCCGGCTTCCAGCGGATTCCTTCGGCAAAGACTGCGGTTGATACAAAGCCAACCAAGACCCCGAAAACAATTGCAACTTTCATGGAGAACGCCTTTCATAACTCTCTAAGCAACAGGCGGACTAATCTTCCACCTGCCATCAGCTGACGCTAGACCAGCGTGTAGCATTCGGAACTCTGGGCTCACAACAGACATCATTCCAGTCACCGGTAGGCGATCAGTGCGCAGCTTTCTTCCCCGAAATCGCCGCAATCACCGGCCCCACAACCTTCGTCGCCAGTGGGATCAGAGCCAGCCCCCAGGCCAGTCCGAACACGCCGTCCATTGTGGCCTTGGCGCTCCACTCGGCAAAGCCCGCCCAGGCGGCAGGCACCGCGTGGCCCATCGCATAGGCCCAGTCATGGATGTGATGGCCCAGCCAGCCAAAGCCCAGAACCTCCAGCCCGTGAATGATGATGGAGCCGCCAACCCAGAGCATCGCGGCGGTGCCGACCACCGACAGGATCCACATCAGCACCGGCATGAATTTCACCAGCCCACGGCCCAGCCCACGCCCGATGGGCGTTGGTGCGTTGCCCGCCAGATACAGGCCCACGTCGTCCATCTTCACGATCACCGCGACTGAGCCGTAGACCGCCAGCGTCACCCCAATAGCGACCACGGCCAGTGTTGCCGCCTGCATCCAGACATTCGGCGCCTCGATGGCAGCCAGCGCGATGGTCATGATCTCAGCGGACAGGATAAAATCGGTCTTAATGGCGCCCTTGATCTTCTGCTCTTCCAGATGACCGGGGTCCTTGACGCTCATATCTTCGTGGACCGCATGGCTTGCGTGCGGGAACAGCACGTGAAAAATCTTCTCGGCGCCCTCAAAACACAAATAGGATCCGCCTAGCATCAGCAGCGGCGTGATCAGCCAGGGCGCGAAATTGGCCAGCAACATGGCGACCGGCATCAGCAGGATCAGTTTGTTGAACAGCGAGCCGCGGGTGATGCGCCAGATGATCGGCAATTCGCGCGCCGGGGCAAAGCCTTGCAGATACTTCGGTGTCACCGCCGCATCGTCGATGATCACGCCCGCCGTTTTGGCCCCGGCCTTCCCCGCCGCTGCTGCCACGTCATCCACTGACGCCGCAGCCACCTTTGCAATGCCTGCCACATCATCGAGCAAAGCCAACAAACCGCTCATACCGGGATCCTTTTTCTAGTCGCGCGCATTTTGGCCCACCCTATCCTATCGCCTATCAGGTACAAGCCGTTGAGCCGCCCGTTTGTTCCCGCCGGACCTTTGATGCTGTCTTCATCTGCCACCCGCACCGACGGGTAAAACCGTTATCGCAATCAGTCATTTCCGTTACCGCAACCAGTCAAGTTTTGCGCTAACAGTCTGGAATAATGCCATTTTTAAGCTTTTGACCCGAGGGAATGGTCGCTATAGCGAGGACAATTCTTGCTCGCTTGGAGATACGCATATGACCATCAAAGTCGGGATCAACGGGTTTGGCCGCATCGGCCGCTGCACCCTGGCGCATATCGCAGCCTCTGGCCGGGACGATATCGAAGTGGTCAAGGTGAATGCCACCGGCCCGTTGGAGACCGCAGCACATCTGTTGAAATACGACTCCGTGCATGGCCGTTTCCCCGGTGAGGTGACCTTGGGTGAAAACACCATGAACCTCGGTCGTGGTGACATGCAGATGTTCTCCACCTACAATATGGATGAACTGGACTGGTCTGGCTGTGACGTCGTGCTGGAATGTACCGGCAAATTCAACGACGGCGAGAAAGCCAAAGCGCATCTGGCGCGCGGTGCCAAGAAGGTACTGCTGTCTGCCCCCGGCACAAATGTCGATAAGACCATCGTTTTCGGCGTCAATGACGACAAGCTGCGCGCTGGCGACCGGATGATATCCAACGGCTCCTGCACCACCAACTGTCTGGCCCCGCTCGCCAAGGTGCTGGATGAAACTGTCGGCATTGAAAGCGGGATCATGACCACGATCCACGCCTACACCGGGGATCAGCCAACACTGGACCGTCGTCACGACGATCTCTACCGTGCCCGCGCCGCGGCAATGGCGATGATCCCCACCACCACAGGTGCGGCCAAGGCGCTGGGTGAGGTGCTGCCAAACCTCAAGGGCCGTCTGGACGGATCCGCGATCCGCGTGCCGACGCCGAATGTCTCCGCCGTGGATCTGACCTTCCGCGCCAGCAAAGAGACCAGCGTGACCGAGATCAACGCCATCATGAGCGAAGCCGCCAAGGGCCATATGTCCCGCGTGATCGGCTATGAGCCTGCGCCGCTGGTGTCGATTGACTTCAATCACACAGAACACAGCTCGATCTTTGCCCCGGATCAGACCCGCGTGGTGGAAAACAGCCTGGTCCGCGTTCTGGCCTGGTATGACAATGAATGGGCCTTCTCCGTCCGGATGGCGGATGTGGCTGTCGCGATGGGGCGTCTGGGTTAATCCCTGCGCCGGCACAGCGTGTTCTCCGGAGGCGCTGCGACTTGTAAGACACCGCCCGGTCAGGCATATCTGGCCGGGCGTATCTTATTTTGAGCCAGGATCATGACCAACAAAGTTGCCCTCTTTCTTGCGCTGCTGATCCTGACCGCTCTTGCCGTGGATCTCTCGCTTTATGGCAGCGAGCATATGGTGTTTCTGGGCAAACGCCTGTTTGAGCTGATCGACTGGATTGCGTTCTGGCGCTGATTTTTCGGACAGACAACAAAAAACGGCCCCAAACGGGACCGCCCTAGCATCCGAACAATGTGGCGCGCGTTACTTGGCCAATTGACGGCGCAGCTCGCTTTCGACCAGAGGCGTCACGAATTTCGAGACATCCCCCCCCAGCCGCGCGATTTCCTTCACCAGCTTTGAGGCGATCGCCTGATGCCGCGCTTCGGCCATCAGAAACACCGTCTCGACCGAACTGTCGAGTGCCCGGTTCATGCCGACCATCTGGAATTCATATTCGAAATCAGCCACCGCCCGCAGCCCCCGCACGATGATCTGCGCGCCGACGTCGCGGGCACAGTCAATCAGCAGGTTCTCAAACGGATGGGCGACAATCTCGGTGCCGGTCTGCTCGCTGAGCTTGGCACATTCCGCCTCAATCATGGCGACACGCTCTTCCAGCGAAAACAATGGCCCCTTGTCGCGGTTGATCGCAACGCCGATCACCAGCTTGTCCACCAGCGCGCTGGCCCGGCGGATAATATCTATATGCCCCAATGTGATGGGATCGAATGTGCCGGGATACAAGCCAATACGCATGGGGCCTCTCCTGCCTGCTGGTTGGATGCGCGCAAGCAAACATTTTTGTCATCGGGGCGCAAGAGCGTGGAAATACCGAGCCGCTCCTGCGCCGTGACGTCAGGGCTTCGACACAGGCTTTGGCCGCCGTCGAAGCGTGGGGTCAGTGCCCCATGATCATGCCCTCAAGGGCATCTTTCTCCATCGCAACCTCAGCCAGCTGTGCCTTCACAACATCGCCCAGCGACACCAGACCGATCAGCTTGCCGTCTTCCACCACCGGCATGTGGCGGAACCGTCCCTCGGTCATCTGTTTCAACACATCCTCGACATTGGACTGGCTGGTGCAGGTGACCAGCTTGCGGGTCATATATTCACTGGTGGGTTTGCTCAGACAGCCGGAGCCACTGCGGGCCAATTCCCGCACGATATCGCGCTCAGACAGGATCCCTTCGGCGGTCTCGCCATCGCTGGAGACCAGCACGGTCCCGATTTTATGTTCGCCCAACAGTTTGGCTGCCTCGGATATCGTTGCCTCAGGAGCAATGGTAACCACCCCAGAGCTTGCCTTGGACTTCAGAATCAATTGAACCAGCATAGGCGCTCCTTTTTGTAATTTTCTTGCGTACCACCAAGGGTTGCCCTATCGCGGCATCAAGTCAAGCCTTCCAGCCGGACCACTTCGTCGCGTATGCCTTTTGACAACGCCTGCGCAAAGCGATTGAGCCGGTCGCTGCGCTGATCGCCCTGATGACGCACCAGATAGAAACTGCGGCTGAGGCTGATTTTGTCAGTCAGCACTTTGCGCAGGGACCGATGCGACGGCAGCGTGAAATCATGTGCGACGCAGAGCGCGGTGCCCTCCGCCGCCAGTTTGATCTGCACTGACACCGAATTGGAGGCCAGCGCCACCCGCTCGACCCCGAGGTTGTTGAGGTAATCCAACTCGCGATCAAAGATCATATCGGGGATATAGCCGATCATCTTATGGTGCTTCAGATCCTCCAGCGTCTTGATCGGCGGATGCTCGCGCAGATAGTGACGCGACCCCACCAGGTGCAGTTTGTAGTCGGTGATCTTTTGCACCAGCAACTGACCTGCTGTGGGCGCGCTGACCGTGACCGCCATATCGGCCTCGCGACGGCTGAGGTTGATGACCCGCGGCAGAGCAACGATCTGTATATCCAGATCCGGGTTCTCAGCACCGATCCTGGCGCAGACCTGCGGTAGCAGATAATTGGCACTGCCATCCGGTGCCCCGATACGGATCTGCCCGGACAGTGTGTCGCTGGGACCGACCAGCGCCTCCTGCCCCGCGCGCATCGCCTGTTCTGCCGCCTCTGCATGACCCAACAGACGGTCCCCGGCGGCGCTCAGCGCATAGCCCTGCGGTGATTTCACAAACAGTGGCGTATCCAGCGCCTCTTCAAAGCGCGAGATCCGCCGACCCACTGTGGCCGGGTCCATTTTCAGGATCCGCCCCGCCCCCGACAGGCTGCTCTCCCGCGCCACTGCCAGGAACACCCGCATGTCATCCCATTGTGGATCCATGAGCTTTCCCTCCTCCTGCCGTCAACATTCTGTTAACCTTTGCGTTCCTGCAAAGCCTCTTTGAGATCTTTCCTCTTTTCCAGTGTTTTTTGCAAGCCTAGGATATCGCCAAGATGAACAGAGGAGGATCCGATGAAAGAGCTCGGCCACTTTATCAACGGCAAACTGGTCTCCGGCACTTCGGGCCGGTTTGACGATGTTTTCAACCCCGCAACCGGCGAGGTGCAGTATCAGTGCCCGATGGCCAGCGCTGCGGAAACCACCGACGCGATCGAAAAGGCCGCCGCAGCGCAGTCCGCGTGGGGCGCCACCAACCCGCAGAAACGCGCCCGCGTGATGATGAAAATGGTCGCGCTGATGAACCGCGACATGGACAAGCTGGCCGAGGCGCTCTCCCGCGAGCACGGCAAGACCATTCCGGATGCCAAGGGCGATTTGCAGCGCGGTCTGGAAGTGGTCGAATATTGCATCGGCGCACCGCAGATGCTGAAAGGCGAGTTCACCGACAGCGCTGGCCCCGGCATCGACATGTATTCCATGCGCCAGCCCCTGGGTGTTGTTGGTTCCATCATGCCCTTCAACTTCCCCGCCATGATGCCGCTGTGGCATGTCGGCCCGGCCCTGGCCTGCGGCAACGCCGTGGTGCTGAAACCGTCTGAGCGTGATCCCTCCGTGCCGCTGATGCTGGCGGAGCTGTTTGTTGAGGCCGGTCTGCCCGAAGGTGTGTTCCAGGTCGTGAACGGCGACAAGGAAGCCGTTGACACCATTCTGGACAGCGAGATCATTCAGGGCGTGTCCTTTGTCGGCTCCACCCCGATTGCGCAGTACATCTACTCCCGCGCCACCGCCAACGGCAAGCGCGCGCAGTGTTTCGGTGGCGCCAAGAACCACATGATCGTGATGCCTGACGCCGATCTGGACCAGGCCGCAGACGCCTTGGTTGGCGCTGGTTTCGGCGCGGCTGGCGAACGCTGCATGGCGATTTCCGTGGCCGTTCCCGTCGGTGAAGAAACCGCCGACAAGCTGATCGAGAAGCTGATCCCGCGCATCGAAAAGCTGAAAGTCGGCCCCTACACCGCAGGCGACGACGTCGACCTCGGCCCGGTTGTGACCGCTGCATCCAAAGAGCGGATCCTGGGCCTGATCCAGTCCGGTGTGGATCAGGGTGCGACGCTGGTGGTTGATAACCGCGACTTCAAACTGCAGGGCTACGAGGATGGCTTCTTCGTCGGTGCACATCTGTTTGACCATGTCACCCCGGACATGGACATCTACAAGCAGGAGATCTTTGGCCCGGTTCTGTCCACCGTGCGTGCAGACAGCTATGAGGACGCGCTGAAGCTGGCGATGGACCACGAATACGGCAACGGCACCGCGATCTTTACCCGTGATGGCGACACCGCGCGCGACTTCGCGTCCCGCGTCAACATCGGCATGGTCGGTATCAACGTGCCAATCCCCGTGCCGCTGGCCTATCACACCTTTGGCGGCTGGAAGAAATCCATGTTTGGCGACCTGAACCAGCACGGCCCGGACAGCTTCAAGTTCTACACCCGCACCAAGACCGTGACCTCCCGCTGGCCCTCGGGCATCAAAGAAGGTGGCGAGTTCAACTTCAAGGCGATGGACTGATTTTCAGATCAATCCGCTTGCAACTCAAGGCTCCGGTGCTGCCGGGGCCTTTTCTTATGGTATGTGCCCGCAATTGATGTTGCCACGCCGCACTCCCCATATTTCTGCGCACTTGCGCGTTATTTCGTCCCAATTGACCCGGATTTTACTTGCTCAATACCACCGGTAGTCTATCCGGTCTGCCAGAGGCAGTGAAACGACAGGCAGATAAGTATGTCCCAAAAGCAAAACGGGCCGCAGGCGGCTGAGAAGACGGCGCGTGATTGGGTCAAGATCCTCGCGCAATACCGCGAGCCCAATATGCTGCGCAGCCTGTTTGAATTGACTGTCACCGTTGTGCCTTTTGTGCTGCTCTGGGCGCTGGCCTGGTGGTCGCTCTCGGTCAGCTACTGGCTGACGCTGGGCCTGTCGGTTTTGATCGCGGCCTTCCTTCTGCGGCTCTTTACCATTCAGCATGATTGCGGCCATGGCTCGTTCTTCAGCAATCGGCGGCTCAGCGACTGGGTTGGACGCATCATCGGTGTTCTGACCCTCACGCCTTATGACGTCTGGCGCCGCACCCATTCGATCCATCACAGCACCCATGGCAACCTCGGCAAACGTGGCATGGGTGATATTCACACCATGACCGTTGCAGAATACCGTGCCGAAAGCCGTTGGGGTCGTCTGATGTATCGCCTCTACCGCCATCCGGTCACCCTGTTTGCAATCGGGCCTGGTTATCTGTTTTTTCTGCAGAACCGCATACCCTATGGTCTGATGGGACAGGCTCGCTATTGGATCAGCGCGATGGGCACCAATCTTACCATCGTGATTGCGCTGGCCGCGATCTGGTATTTCGGCGGGCTGATGCCGCTTTTGCTGATCTTCGTCCCGGCGACCCTGCTTGCGGCCACCGCCGGGCTGTGGCTGTTCTATGTTCAGCACCAGTTCGAGACCACCCAGTGGGAACAGGAAGACGACTGGCAGCTGCATGACGCGGCCCTGCACGGCAGCTCACATTACGTGCTGCCACCGGTGCTGCAATGGATCAGCGCCAATATTGGCATCCACCATGTGCATCACCTCTACAGCCGCATCCCGTTTTACCGCCTGCCCCAGGTGCTGCGCGACCATGCTGAACTGGCCGAGGGCAACCGGATGACCATCCGTGAAAGCCTTGCAAATGCCCGGCTGCATCTGTGGGATGAAAACAGCAAACGCCTGTTGTCCTTCGCCCAAGCACGTCAGCTCTACGGCTGATCACCACCAGTGGCACAGGCCAGGCCCGGCGCGGCCATCCCGGCACCGCCATGCCTCTGCGCCGGTCCAACTGCGGCAGGATTTTGCTGGCTTAGGCCTCCTCGCTCTACACAACCCTGTGAGGCCGACAAAAAATTGTAGCCCGCCCCCTAGGAAATTGCCGCGCCATGCCTAATTTGGGGGCAAACGTCCGAGCAGACCGCCGAAGGATACCATGAGCAAACTTCACATGACCCGCCGTGCCGCCCTGTCCGGGCTTGGCGCCACATTGGCAACCCCGACCCTGCTTCGCGCGCAATCCAGCGACGCCTTCCCGGTGGAAGAGCCAAAGATCGAGACAGAAATTCCCGTCAAACGCAACATTTCCTCATTCCAGCAGCAGGCCTGGCAGGATCATTTTGACGAGCTGGGTGTGGGTTGTATGCTGGCCGATATCACCTCGCGCGCACTGCACTACTGGGGTGGCGATGGGGTCACTTACCGTTTGTTCCCCTCCTCCGTTCCAATGACCGAGGAATTGACCAAACGCGGTTACACCAAGGTCGTGCGCAAGGCCAAGAACCCAAGCTGGACCCCGACAGCCTCAATGCGCGAACGCGACCCCTCGCTGCCTTTGCGGATGGATGGCGGTCCCGGCAACCCGTTAGGCACCCGCGCCATGTACCTCAGCTGGCCCGCTTATCTGGTGCACGGTACCCATGACACCCGCAAGATCGGTCGCCAAAGCAGCTCCGGCTGTATCGGCCTCTATAATCAGCACGTCGAAGCGCTCTATGAAATGGTGGAGGTCGGCACCCAGGTCCGCCTGCTCTAGGCGCTAACGAACCCCAGCAGCTAGACCCCCGCAGCCCTTGCACCAATGTAGTGTGAGTGGCGCCAGCAATGAGCCCATTTCCTGCCAAGGTCACGGCTTAGGTCGAGCCTCGAGCAACCGGAACCAATCGGCTGCAGATCTACCAAACGCGCACCGGCACCCCGGGGCGCGTTTTTCTTGCAGTCAGCCAGCTCATTCGATCTCACGCGGACCAGCACCAGACAGCCGATGTCTCGTTACATTGCGCCAGCGTTTCTGCCGAGCCTAGACCTTCCCCTCGGCGAGACTCAGGTGATCCGGTTTCAAACCGTTGTCATACCGCAGGATCGCCTTTTCTATCAGCGCCTCGAAATCCCGAACGTATTGTTCAGTATTATAGAGCGGTGTCGTCGCGATATTGGCCTTCAGCTTCTCACGCAGCGCCTGAAGCTCTTCCGGCTGGGTGGCCAGACGCAACGCCAATGCGTGATACTCCTCATCCGTTTCGGCGATCAGCTCGGGGCAACCAACCGCCGACACAATGCTGGCTGCAACACGTGCGGCGAATTGCTCCCCCGGTTTCGTGACCACAGGCACACCCGACCACAGCATCTCACTCGCCGTGGTGTGGGCATTACAGGCAAAGGTATCAAGGAAGATATCCGCCAAGGACAGTCGCGCTACGTGATCTGGGGTGCTGCAGCGCCCGGCAAAAACGATCCGATCCGCGAAGACGCCCCGCGCCTCTGCTTCCTTGAGAATATTCGCGCGCACGATATCGGAAGCAGCCAAGAACCACAGTACACTGTTGTCCACCTGCTTTAGCAGGTCCATCCAAATATCAAATTCTACCGGCGAAACTTTGTTGTGATTGTTAAAGGAGCAAAACACCACCGCATCCTCCGGCAACCCCATATCGGCCCGGGTCGGCCGAGTCTCGGGATACTGCCGGCTGTTGTCATTCACCTGATAACAATTCGGCATATAGAGTATCTTCTCGGAGAAATGACGGCGCCCCTCTTTCGGGACAGTGATTGCGTCAGCAAGAAAGTAATCCATCGTCGGCATGCCTGTGGTGCTCGGGTACCCCAGGTAGGAAATCTGCACCGGTGCCACGCGAAACCCGAAGATCGCAGGGCGGGCGTCTTTTGTATAACCTTTCAGATCAATGGCGATATCGAGACCATCCTCACGCGCCAACACAGCGACGTCCTCATCTTTCCGAGCTTGGATCTGCCGGTAGCAGTCAGCGGAGCGCAGCACACGCTGACGCATCACATTGTCCGGTTCTTCGCTGTAGTCGTAGATAAAAATTTCGAATTTATCACGGTCGTGCAGCTCAAAGTGACGCGCCATCAGAAACATTGTCGCGTGATTGAAAAAATCACAGGAGAAATACCCCACCCGGATTTTGCGACCGGCCACAGGCGTGCGGTCGAATTTGCGGGTCACCTTCCGCTCCGAGATCGTCGCTTTCTTCTTTGTCTTTGAAACAACTCGTTTCTTCTGAAAGCCACCGTCGTCAACGTAGAGCAGTGTAGTGAATGGGTCTCCATTGGCCGGATCATTGTCTAGGATCCTCAGCTTGTTTTTCTGATCGTCATAGACCGACCAGTCGCACAGATTCATTTGTGACTGTACCAACCGAGAAACATTCATCGCATTTTCGGGGTTCAGTTGGTACACCGTCTCAAAGAAGCCCACCGCATCGCCCAACCTGTCCATCAAAAACAGGATGGTTCCGATCGCGCTCAACCACTTTGGGTTTAAGGGTTCCAGCTTGAGCGCACCCATCAAATGCTTCAGGGCGAGTTCATATTTCTTTTCCTGCATGAAACTTGACGCAATCTCCGCATGCAGCGTGGCATTGTCCGGCTCAAACATTAGCGCCTGCGAGGCCAAGTCGCGCGCTCGTTTATAATCCGCCTCGACAAAGGCTTGGCCCGCCTCTGCCTTGAGCCGCACCACAGGAGATACGGCCTCGGCCTCCAATTTGCGACGCGCCGATTTTGAAAGATGTTTGGTGCGCAATGGCTTGTTCATCGAGAGTCTGCCCTCAGCTGATCCGCCGTGACTGCTATGCGCCACGGTTTTTGACAAATTTCGGCCAGTTTGAAAGAAAATGCCTAAGAAACGGTTCATTGCCCAGTCACCCGCACTCCTTGCAGCAATGCCCTTACTTTTCCGCCGGAACTGTGGATAAACCGACATTTCTGCACAGCGGCTTTGCACCGCTGCGGCTTGCCCTGCTGCACTTGGGTCGCTAAAAAATAAACAACCGTTCAATTCATGACGACCCCGGCGGGTCATATTCGGGCCGGGCTGCGTTCACACGAGGGAGGACACACTGTGGATTTCGCATTGACCGAGGAACAGACCGCCATTTTCGATATGGCTTTCGCCTTTGGACAGGAGCATATCGCCCCCTTCGCCCGCCAGTGGGAGGCTGAAGGCACCATCCCGAAATCACTCTGGCCGCAGATCGGTGAGCTGGGCTTTGGCGCGCTTTATGTCTCTGAGGAGACCGGCGGCGCGGGTCTGTCGCGGCTGGATGCCACCTTGGTGTTTGAAGCGCTGTCGATGGCCTGCCCGTCGGTGGCCGCTTTCCTGTCGATCCACAATATGTGCGCCAAGATGCTCGACAGTTTTGCCAGTGACGAGATGAAGGCGCGGATCATGCCGGACATCCTGTCGATGAAGACCGTGCTCAGCTACTGTCTCACGGAACCCGGTTCCGGCTCTGATGCTGCCGCGCTGAAAACCCGCGCCGCCAAAACCAACGAGGGCTACACCCTTAACGGGACCAAGGCGTTCATTTCCGGCGGCGGCTATTCCGACGCCTATGTCTGCATGGTCCGCAGCGGCGAGGACGGCCCCAAAGGTGTCTCCACAGTCTACGTCGAGGATGGCACCGAAGGTCTCAGTTTTGGCGGGCTCGAGGATAAAATGGGCTGGAAGAGCCAGCCCACAGCCCAGGTTCAATTCGACGATTGCAAAATCCCCGCAGACAATCTGGTCGGAGAAGAGGGCAAAGGCTTCACCTACGCGATGAAAGGTCTCGATGGTGGACGTCTGAACATCGCCTCCTGCTCCCTTGGCGCGGCCCAGCAGGCGCTGACGATGACGCTGCAATATATGTCCGAGCGCAAGGCGTTTGGTAAATCCATTGATCAGTTTCAGGGACTGCAATTCCGCCTTGCGGATATGGAGATCGAACTTCAGGCAGCCCGCGTGTTCCTACGTCAGGCGGCGTGGAAACTGGATCAGGGCGCGCCGGATGCGTCCAAACACTGCGCCATGGCAAAGAAATTTGTCACCGAAGCCGGATCCAAAGTGGTCGACCAATGTCTGCAGCTGCATGGTGGTTACGGCTATCTTGCGGACTATGGGATCGAAAAACTGGTGCGTGATCTGCGCGTCCATCAGATCCTTGAGGGCACCAATGAGATCATGCGTGTGATCACCGCGCGCCATCTTCTGGCCGAAAACCACTGAGGCAGCCATGAGCGATATTGATATCCGCGTCACCGGCCGCGCCGGGCGGATCACCCTCACCCGCAGCAAGGCCCTTAACGCGCTGAGCTATGACATGTGCTTGGCCGTCGACGCCGCGCTAAAGGCCTGGGCCAAGGACGACGCTGTTGATCTGGTGGTGATGGACGCCGAGGGCGAGAAAGCCTTCTGTGCGGGCGGTGACATTGCCGAGCTGTACCAGACCGGCACCAGTGGCGATTATGACTATGGTCGCCGGTTCTGGCGCGATGAATACCGGATGAATGCGCGGATCTTCGAATACCCCAAACCGGTGGTGAGCTTCCTGCAGGGGTTTGTCATGGGCGGCGGTGTTGGTCTTGGCTGCCACGGCACCCATCGCGTTGTTGGCGACAGCACAAAGATCGCCATGCCCGAGGTTGGCATCGGCCTTATCCCGGATGTTGGCGGTACCTTGATGCTGGCCCTGGCGCCAGGGCGGCTGGGGGAATACCTTGGCCTCACAGGGGCGCGTATGTCTGCGGCGGACGCGATTTACGCAGGCTTTGCGGACCACTACATCCCCGAAACCCGCTGGCCCGAGCTGATTGCAGAACTGGAACACTCAGGCCGCGCAGATCTGCTTGCGGACGCCGCAGAACCCGTTCCCGACGGCCGCCTGGAGGCGCTGCGCGACACCATCGACCACAGCTTCGCCGGGGAGACTTTGGGTGATATTCTGACCACACTTGATCAGGACAACAGCACCTTCGCCGATGAGACGCTGAAAACCCTGCGCCGCAACGCCCCGCTGTCGATGGCCGCCACAGTTGAGCTGCTGCACCGGCTGCGCCTTGGCAATATGGGCATCCGCAAGGCGCTTGAACTGGAATACCGCTTCACCCATCGTGCGATGGAGAAAGGCGACTTTCTGGAAGGCATCCGCGCCCAGATCATCGACAAGGACCGGCAGCCCAAATGGCAATATGCCGACGGCACGGTGCCTGCCACGGCGGTCAGCCAGATGCTGATGCCGCTGGCGACGCAGACGCTGCAGTTTGAGGAGGAGAACACATGAACATCGGATTTATCGGTCTTGGCAATATGGGTGGCCCGATGGCGGCCAATCTTGCCAAGGCAGGCCATCGCGTCACTGGTTTTGACATGGCGGATGTCTCCATCGAGGGGGTGACCATGGCCGCCTCCGCCGCAGAGGCCGCGAGCGACGCTGAGGTGGTGATCACCATGCTGCCCAATGGACAGATCCTGCGCGCGGTTGCGGATGACGTCATCCCCGCCATGAGCGCGGGCGCCACGCTGGTGGATTGTTCCACCGTGGATGTCGACAGCGCCCGCTTGGTGGCTGATCAGGCAGGGGCCGCCAACCTGATGTTTGTCGACGCACCGGTCTCCGGCGGTATTGGCGGCGCCTCAGGTGGCACGCTCACCTTTATGGCCGGTGGCTCGACTGCGGCCTTTGCGGCGGCGGAACCGTTGTTTGACATCATGGGTCAGAAGGCTGTGCATTGTGGCGACGCAGGCGCTGGTCAGGCGGCGAAAATCTGCAACAATATGATCCTCGGCATCACCATGATCGGCACCTGCGAAGCCTTTGCCTTGGCGGACAAACTTGGCCTCGACCGGCAGAAGATGTTTGATGTGGTCTCCACCTCTTCGGGTTACAGCTGGTCGATGAACGCCTATTGCCCCGCCCCCGGCGTCGGGCCGCACTCCCCGGCTGACAATGGCTACCAGCCTGGTTTTGCCGCAGAACTGATGCTCAAGGATCTGCGTCTGGCACAGCAGGCCGCCCATAGTGCGGATGCGGACACCCCCATGGGAGCATTGGCGCAGGCGCTCTACTCCATGTTTGTCGAGGAAGAAGGTGGCGCGGGCAAAGATTTCAGCGCCATGCTGCCCCGGTTCGAGGCGCGCAGCCGTCACGATTGATCCAACAATCGCGGAAAGGCTCAGCAGAGACGAGAGACTGCGGCGTAGCCGCCACCGCAGGGGACCGGCCAGCGGTGCCTGCACAGATCGCCCGCGATTTTGCAGCAAAGACCCACGCCGCAGCCTTGGTTCTGCGGCGTTTTTCGGTGCATTGCCGTTTCAAATTAAAAACCCGCCAGAAATCTTTATGCCGAAAAGACCATTCTAAAACTTTTAACGACGGATCTCAAAATTGCTGTTAGCAGATCCCAAATATCCCAGGCGCGCTGTTAAGAAATCTAAAATTTTCAATTTTACACCGCAAAAATTCGTTAACTTTCACCTAGACGCATGGAAAACGATATGCAAACCTGACGTCGAACCACCGACACATCTGTGTTTGTCATACTATGGTGCGACAAACACCCCTTCCCTCCGGCAGCGTCTGGTCACCGGCTGAAGAATTTTCAGCATGGAACTGAGGCGTAGAAATTAACACCGGAATTAATGAGGAATAAGGAAGTGATTGAAAAAGCGGACCTCTGTAAATTCTCAATATAAGACACCACTAGCTGTTTAACCTATTTCGTCGCATTTGCACAGGTTCGTTTGACTTCTGAAAAGAAGACTTCCACGCCAATTGGATTAAAGACTTTGGGTCGCGATATCTTCCGCCTGCACATCCTCGGTTGCAGGCTCTCCCCACCTCCACGGGTGTCGCGCCGTCCCAATCCAGCTCTGTGGAAAGCGCCGCTGACAGAATGTCGGCGGCGCTTCGTTTTTTGGGGTCAGATTTGTCGCGGGACACCACAAACATTGCGGCGGATCACTCCGCCGCGAGACTGCGGGCGTCGAGGATTTCTTTGAGGTAGTGACCGGTGTGGCTGCCCTTTGCTGCGGCCACATCCTCTGGCGTGCCTGCGGCAACGATCTCACCGCCGCCGTCGCCGCCTTCCGGGCCAATATCAATGATCCAGTCGGCGGTTTTGATCACATCCAGATTATGTTCGATCACCACAACAGAGTTGCCCTGTTCGACCAATTCATGCAGCACTTCCAAAAGCTTACGCACGTCTTCGAAATGCAGACCGGTCGTCGGTTCATCCAGAATATAGAGCGTCCGCCCGGTGGAGCGTTTCGCCAGCTCTTTCGACAGTTTGACCCGCTGCGCCTCACCGCCCGACAAGGTGGTCGCCTGCTGGCCCACCTTGATATAGCCAAGGCCCACCCGCATCAGCGCGTCCATCTTGTCCCGGATTGATGGCACCGCCTGGAAAAATTGCTGCGCATCCTCCACTGTCATATCCAGCACATCGGCGATCGACTTGCCCTTAAACTGGATTTCCAGCGTCTCGCGATTGTAGCGCGCGCCCTTACAGGTCTCGCATTCCACATAGACATCGGGCAGGAAGTGCATCTCGATCTTGATGACACCATCACCCTGACAGGCCTCGCAGCGCCCGCCCTTCACGTTGAAGGAGAACCGCCCCGGTTTGTAGCCCCGTGTCTTCGCCTCCGGCAGCCCGGCAAACCACTCGCGGATCGGGGTGAAAGCGCCGGTATAGGTGGCCGGGTTTGATCGGGGGGTCCGGCCGATGGGCCGCTGGTCGATGTCGATCACCTTGTCCAGATGCTCCAGCCCCTTGATCGTTTCGCAAGGTGCCGGGGTCTGACGCGCGCCGTTAAGGCGCATGGATGCGGTTTTGAACAGAGTCTCAATGGTCAGCGTGGATTTGCCACCGCCCGACACCCCAGACACACAGAGGAACTTGCCCAGCGGGAACTCCGCCGTGACATTCTTGAGGTTGTTGCCGGTGGCCTTGACCACCTTCACCGATTTGCCATTCCCCTTGCGCCGCACGGCAGGGATGGCGATTTCCCGGCTGCCTGACAGATATTGCCCGGTGATCGATCCGGCATCGGCGGCAATCACATCGGGCGTTCCGTGGCTGACGACTTGCCCGCCATGCACCCCGGCCCCCGGCCCAATGTCAAAGACGTAATCCGCCTCGCGGATCGCGTCCTCGTCATGTTCGACGACAATCACCGTATTGCCCTGATCGCGCAGGTTTTTCAGCGTCTCCAGCAGGCGATCATTGTCACGCTGGTGCAATCCAATGGAAGGCTCATCCAGCACGTAGAGAACGCCGGTCAGGCCGGAGCCGATCTGCGACGCCAGCCGGATTCGCTGGCTCTCACCGCCGGACAGGGTCCCGGCATTGCGGCTCAGCGTCAGATATTCCAGACCCACATTGTTGAGAAAGCCCAGGCGCTCGCGGATTTCCTTCACAATGGCGCGGGCGATCTCCTGCTTTTGCGCCGACAGATGGTTTGGCACATCCTCGATCCAGGCCAGCGCCTCGCGGATCGACATCTGCACCACCTGCCCCACATGCAGCCCTGCGATCTTCACCGCCAAGGCCTCTTCGCGCAGGCGGTAGCCGTCACAGCTGCCACAGGGGCGGTTGTTCTGATAGCGTTCAAATTCTTCCCGGATCCAGCTTGAATCCGTTTCGCGGTAGCGCCGTTCCATATTCGGAATGACCCCTTCAAAGACGCGGGTCACCTCATAGACACGGCCACCTTCGTCGTAGCGGAATTTGATTTCCTCATCCCCGGAGCCACGCAGGAACACCTGCTGCACCTTCTTGGGCAGGTCTTTCCACTTGGTGTTCTTGTCGAACTGATAATGTTTGGCAATCGCCTCGATGGTTTGCAGGAAATAAGGCGATTTCCCCTTTCGCCAGGGTGCCAGCGCCCCGTCATAGATCTTCAGATTCTGATCTGGCACAACCAACCGATCATCAAAGAACAGTTCGACCCCCAGACCATCACATTCCGGGCAAGCGCCAAATGGCGCGTTGAAGGAAAACAACCGCGGTTCGATCTCAGGAATGGTGAAACCACTGACCGGGCAGGCAAAATTCTCTGAGAAGGTGATCCGCTCGGATTCCGGCACCTCTTCGCCCTCCGCCGCGCGGGGGGCCGTTTCCAGAATGGCGATCCCATCCGCCAGATCCAGCGCGGTGCGCAGACTGTCCGCCAGCCGGGTCTCCAACCCCTCACGCACCACCAGACGGTCGACCACCACATCGATGTCATGGCGGAATTTCTTGTCCAATGTCGGCGGCTCGTCCAACTCGTAGAACTCGCCATCCACCTTCACCCGCTGGAACCCCTGCTTGCGCAGTTCCAGGAACTCCTTGCGATACTCGCCCTTGCGGTCGCGCACGATCGGCGCCAGTAGGAACCCACGGGTCCCCTCCTCCAGCGTCATGATCCGGTCGACCATATCCTGCACCTGCTGCGCCTCGATCGGCATCCCGGTGGCAGGCGAATAGGGCGTGCCAGCACGGGCAAACAGCAGCCGCAGATAGTCATAGATCTCTGTTACCGTGCCAACGGTGGAGCGCGGGTTTTTCGAGGTGGTCTTCTGCTCAATCGAAATCGCAGGCGACAGGCCGCTGATGTGATCCACATCCGGCTTTTCCATCATATCGAGGAACTGGCGCGCATAGGCCGACAAGCTCTCGACATAACGGCGCTGCCCTTCGGCATAGATGGTGTCAAATGCGAGGCTGGACTTGCCCGAGCCGGAAAGGCCGGTGATCACCACCAGCTGATCGCGCGGGATATCCACGTCGATGTTTTTCAGATTGTGCTCGCGCGCACCGCGCACTTCGATCGATTTCAACTCAGCCATACTGCCCCCAAATTCAACGCCAGCCACCCTTGCAGCCGGTGTCCGACCCTACAGATAGGGACTGCATCGCGAGTCTCCAATAGAAAAATGAGAACGGAGCGCGAACATGCTCAGATTGCTGCGGTTTGCCTCCGCTGACGGGCCAACATCGCATGCACGGCAAAGCCCCCGATGAACAGCATCAGGGCCATGGTCATCATCCCATGGTAGCCGCCAAAGGCAACTGCCGCCACCATCAGCGGCGTGCCGATCGCATTGCCCAGATTGCCAGCCTGGCTCATGGCGCCATTGGACTGCGCCTGCTCCGCCGCCTCGGCGTTCAGCTGCGGCACCGAGGCAAAGCTCGCCCCCTGCACCAGCCCGAAGGCCACCGCCAGCGCCATGCAAGCCAGCGGCAGACCGGGCGTCAGCAGCAACCAGATTGTGCCAGCGGCCGCGAGCAGGAACCCCGCCTGCACCACGCGCACCGCCGCCATCCGACGCAACAGCCAGACCCCCAGTGTCATTGAGGTGGCGATGCTGACCAGCGGCATGGCGCTGATCACCCACACGCGCGTGGCCGCATCCAGGTGCGGCGGCAGCACCGTCAGCAAGGCGACAAAACAGGTGGTGTAGAACAGCCAGCCCGCCGCTGGGGCCACTTTCGCCGGGGAGCGGTAGATCTCCAGATGCAGTTTCGGCAGATCCGCCAGCTTGGCCAGCGGCAAACGGGGGGGCACCTGCACCGTCTTCAACACCCGCCCCAGCACCAGCGCCAGCCCTGCCATCATCAGCGCATGGGCGCCAAACAGCGACAACAGGCCAAACCCCGCGACCAGCGGCAGGCCAAACCACACCAGCAGCGCGAAGGACACACCAAAGAACGTGCTCCAGATCGACAGTGCCGTGCCCCGATGACGCGGGCTACAGATCTGCGGGATCAGCGTTGGGGCGGCCACCACGATCCCCAGATGCGACAGGCCTTCGATCAGCCGCGTTGCCAGAAACAGACCATAGGGCAGATGCAGCGCCTGAAGCGCCGACATCACTGCCCCGATCCACAGCGCCCAGACAAGACTGCGGCGATACCCGAAGGAGGCGACAAACCCACCCGCAACCACGCCAAGCAAAATGCCGAGCACACCAACCATGGTCACCACCAGGCTAAGCGAGGATCCGGCCCCCGGATATAGCAGGCCCAGCTGATCAAAAATAATCGCGATCTTGCCATATTGCGCCGCGGCGCCCAGACCGGCGGCCCAAATGATCATTACCACACCCCAGCGGGTCTGTGGTTCATGGATATGGGGTGTGTTCATGGAGGCTGCCCTCATTGCAATCGCGCATTGCGCAGGAAATCCGCCAGGACCGGCCGAAGCGCAGGACATACCCCGCCTGATAGCGAAGCGCCAGACGGGCTGAACGCCTCAGCCTGAAAACCGCACGTAAAAACGCCCGAAGCGATGCCTCGGGCGTCCTGACGATCTTAATCAGACAGATCAGAAGATCTGCTTACATATGGATCACCCGGTCAAAGGCATCCAGCACGCTCTCATGCATCATTTCGCTCAACGTCGGATGCGGGAAAACGGTGTTCATCAGGTCTTCCTCGGTGGTTTCCAGCTGGCGGCCGACCACATAGCCCTGAATCATCTCGGTCACCTCGGCCCCCACCATATGGGCGCCCAAGAGTTCACCTGTTTTGGCATCAAAGATGGTCTTTACCATGCCTTCGGCCTCACCCAGGGCAATCGCCTTGCCGTTGCCGATGAAGGGGAAGCGCCCGACCTTGATGTCATAGCCCAGTTCCTTGGCCTTCGCCTCGGTGTAGCCGACGGAGGCGACCTGAGGCTGGCAATAGGTGCAGCCGGCAATGCTCTCGGGCTTTACGGCATGCGCGTGTTTGCCCGCGATCAACTCCGCCACCATGACGCCCTCGTGGGAGGCCTTATGCGCCAGCCAGGGCGCACCGGCGATATCGCCAATCGCATAAAGCCCATCAACGCCAGTGCGGCAGAATTCATCCGTGACAACATGGGTGCGATCAACTTTGACGCCGAGACCTTCCAGCCCCAGCCCCTCGACGTTGCCGACGATGCCCACGGCGGAAATCACCGTGTCAAATTCCTGTTTCTCGACCTTGCCGCCGACCTCGATATGGGCGGTGACTTTGCCCTTACCGCGGTCCAGCTGCTTGACCATGGCTTTCTCCATGATCTTCATGCCCTGTTTGACAAAGGCCTTCTTGGCAAAGGCGGAAATCTCCGCATCTTCCACCGGCAGCACCCGGTCCATGACTTCGACAACAGTCGTATCAGCGCCCAGGGTGTTGTAGAAACTTGCAAATTCAATACCGATGGCGCCCGATCCGATCACCAGCAACTTCTTCGGCATCCGCACCGGATCCAGCGCATGCTTATAGGTCCAGACCAGATCGCCGTCCGCCTCAAGCCCGGGCAATTCCCGCGCGCGGGCGCCGGTGGCCAGCACGATGTTCTTCGCCGCCAGCTCCTGCGTGCCCTTGTCGGTCTTCACAGATACTTTGCCCTTGGCCGGAAGCGTCGCCTCGCCCATGACAACGGCGATCTTGTTCTTCTTCATCAGGTGGCCAATGCCGGAGGACAGCTGTTTCGCCACCCCGCGCGAGCGTTTCACCACCGCGTCCAGATCATAGCCGATGTTCTCGGCCTTCAGGCCGAAATCCTTGGCCCGCTCCATCAGGTGAAACACTTCCGACGACCGCAACAGCGCCTTGGTCGGGATACAGCCCCAGTTCAGGCAGATGCCGCCCATATGTTCACGCTCGACAATGCAGGTCTTCAGCCCCAGCTGAGCGGCACGGATGGCAGCCACATAGCCCCCCGGCCCTGCGCCGATTACGATCACGTCATAGGTTTCTGCGGCCATGGTGGTTCCTCGCCAAGCTGGATCAAAAACTAGTTCACCGTTAAACTATTTCTCGCTGCACTGCAATCATCCAGTGCAGGCTCATAGCCGCCATGCAAGAAACAGCAACGCCGCACCCCGATCCTTGGGGCGCGGCGCAAAACCAGTGTCAGGTCAGGACGTGTTTCAGGCAAGCCTGAAAGGCAACTGCCTCAGCCTGCGGCCTGCAGACTGCGCATGGTGCTGCCATAGCCGCCAGCCATGACGTAATCCATTTCCGGTGCCGTGCTGCTGCGCGACAGCGCCTCATTGCGATAAGGGAAGCGACCAAACTGCCGGATCACCTCGCGGTGGGCCCGCGCATGAAGCAGGTTGGAGGCACCGTTCTTGGGCATCCGCTCCAGCATCAGCCGCACACAGCGTTCCTGATCGCACAGGTTCTCCGAATGCATCAGCGGCAGGTAGAAAAACTGCCGCTGCGGTTCGTCGATCTTCATGTCCCAGGACTTGCTGATCGCACATTTCGCCGCCGCCAGCGCCAACGTATCCGTGGCAAAGGCCTGCGCCTCCCCCCGGAACATATTGCGCGGGAACTGGTCGGTCAGGATGATATAGGCCAGAACCCCCTTCGGCCCGCTGCGCCAGTGGTCACATTTGCCCTCGCAGGCGGCCTCCCACGTCGTCTCGAACCGGCGCCGGATCTCCTGATCCAGCGCGTCATCCTGCATATACCAGCCCTTCTCACCCGTGCTTACGAGCCAGAAGTCTAGGATCTCCTCAGGACCTGTCATAGGTCTGCCTCCACATAGATACCGTCCTGAAATTCAGACGCTTTTGCAGAGATTTTACAAGGGGAAGCGCGTCACGATTTGCGTCATACACGACAGTTTCGTGAAAATTTCACCACAAATCCCGCAAGTTAGCGCAATCACCCAGCTTCGGCGGCGGCTTCCTGCTCCTCGATTTCCGTCTCGATTGCATATTCCTGGGCAAATTCAACCACAACAGGTGACCCGGTCGGCGCCATCGGTGACATGATCCCGGTCTCTTCGGTCGGAATGGCGGGACGCTGAGTCGTGCGATAGCCGGCATAGACCGCCAGCAGCAGCAGCAGCACCGCCATGAACAGGAAGAACCCCGGCGCGCCGAACACACTGTCGCCCATCATCCAGCCAGTGATCAGCGGCCCGGCCACAGCCCCCAGACCGTTGATGAACACCAGCCCGCCAGAGGCCGCCGGCATATCGTCATAGTCGAGGTAGTCATTGGTATGGGCGATCAGCAATGAGTAGAGCGGGTTGGTCATGCCACCGATCAGGAAGGCCGCGACCAACAGGAAATTGAAGTCGGTCCCAAGTATCATCGCCCCGATGGCCGCAGCCCCGGCAACCGCTGCACCAAACAGGATCAGCACCCGGCGATCCATCCGGTCCGACATCCAGCCCAGCGGATATTGCATCACCACGGCCCCCACGTAGAAGGTCGCAACAAAGATCGAGATCTGCGTCAGGCTCAGCCCCGCAGAGGCGGCATAGACCGCGCTCATGCCGAACTGGGCCGAGAACACACCGCCCAGCAAGAACATGCCAACACAGCCCAAGGGCGAGGCATCCATCAGCTGGCGCAACGACATCGGCTTGGTTCGGTCAAAGGCAGGCGTCGGCGAAATCGACAGCAGAATCGGTGCGAAGGACACCGAAACCACCACCGAAGCAATTACGAAGGTCTCATAGCCCGACGGATCGCCCACCAGCATCAGCGCCTGCGCGCTGACAATGCCGACCATCTGCACGATCATATAGAGCGACAGCGCCTTGCCCCGGTTTGCATTGTCGGAGGCGTTGTTGAGCCAGCTTTCGGCCGTGACATACACGCCGGAGAAGCAAAAGCCGATCACCACACGGCCCAGCATCCAGGCCACCGGGTTGGTGACCGCAGGATAGAGGATCATCACCGCGGAGATGAACGACGCCAGCGCCGCAAAGACCCGCACATGACCCACCCGGCGGATCATCTCCGGCGCCAGCCGCGACCCGCCCAGAAAGCCAACAAAATAGGCCGACATGACAAAGGACATCTGAAGGGTGGAGAACCCCTCAATATCGCCGCGCACACCCAGGAGCGTGCCCTGAAGACCGTTGCCGATCATCAGCATTCCCATGCCCAACAGCAGCGCCCATGCGCTAGACAGCACCTGCCACATTGCCCGTCTCTCCTACTTCGCTTGTCTGTTCCGGAGCGCGCCAATCCGGCTCCGGCCCCGCGCCGGGGTCTTGTTTAAATGAATATCGGCGTCGCGAGTGCCGCGCGCCGTTATGGACCGGGCCTCATGGCAGTTTGATGACCACGCGACCCCAAAAACCGGGCGTGCAGATGGCAGACCCGGTGACGACAGTTCCCGACCCGACCAGAGGTCAGACCGGATAAAATCACTTCTTGCTGAAATTGCGCCTCAGGTCTGTGACAACTCCGCCATCGGCGGGATCAAAAGCGACGCATCGCCATAGGAAAAGAACCGGTATTCCTCTGCCAGGGCATGATCATAAATTGCCCTGATCCTGTCCTGCCCCATCAGCGCCGATACCAACATCAGCAGCGTCGACTTCGGCAGGTGGAAATTCGTCATCAGCGCGTCGACCACATGGAAGGTGAAGCCGGGATAGATAAAGATATCCGTATCCCCCTCCCAAGGCTGGATCGCACCCGATTGTGCCGCACTTTCGATCAGACGCAGCGCCGTGGTGCCAACCGGGATCACCCGCCCGCCTGCCGCCTTGGTCGCGGCAATCTCCGCCGCCGCCTCGGCGCTGACGCGGCCCCATTCGGCATGCATCCGGTGGGTGGTCACATCCTCCACCTTCACCGGCAGGAAGGTCCCTGCGCCCACATGCAGCGTCACATAGCTGATCTCGACACCCTTGGCCTGCAATTCCGCCAACAGCGCGTCGTCAAAATGCAGGGATGCCGTCGGGGCCGCAACCGCGCCGGAGTTGCGCGCCCAGACCGTCTGATAGTCGGTTTTATCCTGCTCATCTGCAGGCCGTTTGGCCGCGATATAAGGCGGCAGCGGCATTGCCCCCGCCTCCGCCAGAGCGGCATCAAAATCGGTCCCACTCAGATTGAACGCCAGATGCCCCTGCCCATCCTCAATCCGCTCCAATGTCGCGCTCAGCGCGTCGGAGAAAATGATCTCTTCGCCCAGCTTGACCTTCTTCAGCGGCTTCAACAGCGCCGCCCAGCTGCCATCGGCGCCCGGATCCAGCAGTGTCACCTCCACCTTGGCGGCCATCGGCCCCTGTGCGGTGTCGCGGTGACGCAGCCCGCTGAGCCGCGCGGGGATCACCTTGGTGTCATTCAGCACCAGCCGGTCGCCGGGCCGCAGCCACTGGCCCAGATTGGCCACGCGGGCATCGCTGATACGGTCGCCCTCCGCCACCAGCAGCCGCGCGGAACTGCGCGGCACCGCCGGACGGGTGGCAATGCGGTCATCGGGAAGATCGAAGTCAAAATCACTGAGTTTCATAAGCTGCGATATAGGCTGTTGCGCCGCACTTGGCCAATAGGTTTTGTCCAGAAAACCGCCAAACGCCGTGCCGAAACCAGCCCCCGACCAAGATGCAGCTCGCTTAACGATCTTCGCCGGGTGAGACGGAATAGGGCGGCCTTTCCCGCTCAGCCCGTGGCACCACGGTGCTGGGCGGCTCCTCCCCCGGCAGGCGCGGCGCCGGACCCCGGAACAGCTCGCGGAAAATCCCCGGTGCCAGTCCCGACAGCGGGTTTACCTGTACGCGCGGATCATCCGCCGCCCCCTTCAACGTGAAGGCAAAGCCAATCAGCCCCTCGCCCTTGCGGGTGAACACCCGGCCAACCGCATTGAGCAGATAGATCGGAGAAATCACCCCCCGCATGTTCAGCACGCTGCGCTCCAGATCGTAATTGCCATCCATGGAGAGACCAATCGACGGCCCCACCGCGCTGCTCTCATGGACAATCAGATGGGTCGCGCCCAGCCGGAACTTGGCTTCCACCGTGGTGAACAGAATGCCCTGCCCCGCCAGCGCATCGATCAGCCCGACCACGCTCACCGCATTGAGCAGCGCCGCCATTGATGGCGCGTCTTTGATGCGGGTGTTCTTCACCTCGATCTGGCCGTCATATTCACCGGGCGCGCCGGGGGCCGGGACCAGCGACATATCAAAGGTGCCGCCGGAGCCATGACGCAGCACGCCCGCCGCGCGGAACACCCCGCCTGCGTCTTCTGACTGGATCCGGGTGGCAAAGCCGCCGTCCTTTGGCACCACGACACCGCTGACGCCGGTCTGTCCGTTCAATGCTGCGGTAAAATCACCGTTCAACCCGCCGGTGGTGGAAAACCGGCCGCGAAAACCAGTCAGCGCAATACTGTCGGTGACCTGCATTCGGTCCAATTGCAGCGTAATTGGCCCCGTTCCGCCAGAGGAGCCACCACTGCTGCCACTGCCGCCGGATCCATCCGGCATCCGGCGCAAATCAAGCACACCGCTGCGGATGTTGATGCCTGGCGCCCGCGCGCCACGCCCGACCAGCTCAACCGCCCCTCGGAACCAGCCTCGCAAGTCCACCCGGTCAAACAGCGCCCGGCGAAGGCCACCCCCCGGTTCCAGCGTGACACGGCCAGAGGCCTGCAACCCCGCCCCCTCTAGCGACAGCGCCTCCACCTGCGGCGGCTCTCCCAGCAGCGCGCGCAGTTGCAGCCGACCGGTGCCCGCCTCGCTCAGCCGCCAGCTCAGCGCCGGGATCCGCAGGCCAAGCCCGGCCAGATCGCTCTCCAGTGTCAGCCTTGGCGCAGACCCCTTGTCGATCACCACCTCATAGCGGCCCTCACCGCGACCAAAAACCGATCCCTTCGGCAGGCCAATGCGCAGGGCGTCAACCGTGGCCTGCGACAGCTCAATCGTGCCGTTGACCCGCACAGGTGGTGGCTGACCCGCTGCCGCAGTTGCCCGCTCCGCCGCCGGACCGACGGCCTGCCGCCAGATCAGGCTGCCCGGCACTCCCGACAGCGCGCCGTCCCCTTCGATCTGCACATGATCCTGATCGCCGCTCAGCCCCAGCACCTCCGCCGAGAGGCTCTCTCCCGGCACCAGCACATCACTGGCGGCCCCACGGATGCGCCCGCGGTAGTGATAGGTGATCTCGTCAGGTGTCACCCCCTTGCGCAGCGGCAAGGACAGCGTGCCGCTCAGTGCCACCCGACCGGAGGCCAGATCCACCGGCAACCCTGCCTTCTCCATCACCGACAGCGGCGGACGGTTGAGCAACGACAGTGCCGCCGTCACCTGCCCCGAAGCCTCAATCCTGGCGATCCCCGGCGCGCCATCCTTCACCGATGTATCCGGAATGATGAACGAGGTGCCCGCCGCATCCACGCGCCCGCCCTGATCCGCCGTCACCCAGCCCTTCGTCGCCATAACCACCAACCGGTTGCCATAAAGGCTGAACTGACCGGCGGCCTCGCGCAGGGGCGGCAGCGATTTCTGAAACTTCACCGCCGCATCCTCAAACGCCAGATCCAGATAGACAAAGGGTTTCGCTGTCCCGCTGCCACGCATGGCAAAATTCACATCCCGGGCATAGCCCGCCAGCAGGTTCTCGCGCACCCATTCGCGCGGCTTGGGTGGCGCCGCCGCAGGCCAGACCTCCTTCAGCCGCGCCGCAGACATGCCATTGGCGCGCCCGTTCAGCGCGTAGTCCCAGCCTGCCTGCCCGGCAGAAATCTCCCCGTCCAGCAGGATCCGCGTATCACCGTCCCGCACCAGCATCTGGCCCAGACGCAGACGGAACGGTGCCATCTCAAGCTTGAAATCCGCCGTCACCCCCGCCAGATCCAGCGGCGTGTCATAGAGTTTCGCCGGGTTGAGGCTCAGGTCCTGAAACCGCAGCTGCCCGACCAGATCGGTTAGCTGGCCGTTTTCCACCCCGATCAGACGCGCCCGCCCCTCCATCGTGCCGGAACCCCAACCACTGTTCACCGACAGCTCGTTAAAGCGCAGCTCCTGGCGGTCCGGCAAATAGGTGAAATAGCTCTGCGCGCCGGTGATCGGCACCGGGCGGGTGGCGGCGGTGGGCTGGATCACCCCCTCGCCAATCTGCAGGCTGGCAGACACCGGCAGCAAGGCTCCGACACTACTAATCGCACCGCGCAGGGAGCCTGAGATCGGCGCGTCCAGCACGTCCAACCAGCCGAGGGCAGCACTCTGTGCGGCGATATCCTTGCTGGCGACAGAATTGACCAGCACGCCAAATTCCGCCGCCTTGTCGCCAATCGCGGAGCTGTAGTTCGCCTCAACCGTGCCAACATAATCGCGCCCGCTCAGCAATGAGAACCCGGCTGCCAACTCGATATCCTGACCGCTGCGGCTCATGCGAATACTGCCGCCATCCAGCGTCCAGACCCGCCCCAGACGCGCATCCTCATAGCGCAGCGTCAGCGCCTCGGTCTCCACTGCGATCAGTGCCGACAGCACCGGCAGCTCCAGCTGGCTGTCCCATTGCTCAATCAGCGCTGGCAGGGTGGCCGCCTGCCGCAGCGGCGCCTCCCCCTCAGCCAGACTCAGCGCCAAGCCGCCGCTGTTGTCCCGCCTGAGGGTGCCATAAAGCCCGCTCAGCATAATCGTCTTGGGCCGGATCTGACCGCGCAGCAGCGGCCGCATCGCCAGCGAGGCCTGTGCATCCGCCAGCCGCGCCACCCGCGCGCCGGTCTCGTCGCGCAGGGTCACATCACGCAGGCTGACACGGGGCCGCCAGCCCCGGTTCACCACCAGATGAATGGCCCCGAATTCAATGCTCAATCCACCCAGATGCCGCTCAATTCGCCGCTCCACCCGGTCGCGCAGCCAATCCGGCGCGTCAAACCGCGTCCCCAGCCCCAAAAACACCACAGCACCCGCCAGCATCGCCAGAACCACGGCTGTGATGGTTGCGCTGCGCAGCATCCGGCGCAGAATGCGGGACTTTGACTTGGCGCTGGCATTCGACGCGGGCTGTGGCGCTGAAGCTGCCACCACTGGGTCTGCGTCCTCCTCAGCCGGTTTGACAAGGTCCCCGGCGGAAATGCCATCGGACGGCTGTGGCCCCGGTACCGGCACCGCCTCGTCCCGCATTCTGCGTTCCGCCTCGGCCTCTTCCCCTTCGGGCGCCGAGGTCACCACCTGCGTCTCCTTATCCGGCGCCTCCTCATCCGGGCCGAAAAACACCACAGTCTCCGGCGGCGGCACCGCCTTTGCGACAGCCACATCCTCCTCAGCCGCTGCCCCACTGGGCCCGGGTTCTTGCGCGGCATCCACCGGCGCAGAGGAAGATGGCTCCTGTTCAGGATCCACCGCTGTGGGTGAGGCTGGTTTAATCCTTGCTTTCCCTTTGCCTGTGATGGCCTAACTGTGGCACGCAAACCCTGCGAAACCGTTTTGGAGACCTCGAATTATGCTCGCCCCCTCAGACCCCGCACCCTCCTTTAACCTGCCCCGCGATGGCGGTGGCACCGTGACGTTGGAGGAGCTGCGCGGCAAGGCCGTCGTGCTGTTCTTTTACCCCCGTGATGATACTCCGGGCTGCACCAAGGAATCCATCGGATTTTCCGAGCATCTGCAGGCCTTTGCCGATGCCGGGGCGGTGGTCTATGGCATCTCGAAGGATCCGGTTGCCAAACACGACAAATTTGTCGCCAAACACAGCCTGACCACGCCGCTGCTCTCCGATGCCGATGGCACCACCTGCGAGGATTATGGCGTCTGGAAAGAAAAGAACATGTACGGCAAGAAACACTGGGGGATCGAACGCTCGACCTTTCTCATCGACGGCGAGGGCAAGATCGCTCAGATCTGGCGCAAGGTGAAGGTCGATGGCCATGTCGCCGAGGTGCTGGAGGCCGCCAAGGCGCTCTGATGACCCATTCCGGCAGCCCTGCATATCCCCATAGACCGGGCGTAGGGCTGCCTATCCGCTTGCAGCGCAGCGCGCCGGGTGGCAGGGACTGGCCAACAACAGCCCCACTCAACAGCCCACCGCCAAAACGGATCCGCACCGATGACCAGCGACGCAGCACAGACCCACCCAGACAGCCCTGACAGCCCGCTCAGCCTTGCGCAAATGGCGCAGGAGGTACTGACCACCGCCGATGGGCGCGAAAAAACCGCCCTGTCGCGCCGCCATGCCGCGCACTGGTTTGCCTATCGCGCAGGTGATGCGGCAAAGATCGAGGTCGGAACCGCCAGCCCGCCGCTGCACCCCGCGCGTCCCGACAGACCTGAACTGCTGAACCCGCGCGATGTCCCCCGCCGCCGCCCGGGATCGGAAGCCGGGCGCAAGGCGCTGCTGCATGCCGTCGCCCATATCGAATTGAACGCGGTTGATCTGCATTGGGATATTATCGCGCGGTTCTCCCATGTGCCGATGCCGCTTGGATTTTTTGACGATTGGGTCAAAGCGGCGGATGAAGAATCCAAACATTTCAACCTGATGTGCGACTGTCTTGAGGCATTGGGCAGCCATTACGGTGAGCTGCCCGCCCATGCCGGCATGTGGCGCGCCGCTGAAGACACCGCCGGGGATCTGATGGGCCGCCTCGCTGTCGTACCCATGGTGCTTGAGGCCCGCGGTCTGGACGTCACCCCCGGCATGATTGAAATCTTCCGCAAGGCAAAGCTCACCCAGGCGGTTGATGCGCTGGAGGTGATCTACGCCGAGGAAGTCAGCCATGTGGCCTATGGCTCAAAATGGTTTCATTTCCTCTGTGGACGCGACAATCTGGACCCGAAGGAGGTGTTTCATGACCTCGTGGGCCGGTATTTCCACGGCCATCTGAAACCGCCCTTCAACGAGGAAAAACGCGCCGAGGCTGGCATCCCACCGGATTTCTACTGGCCGCTGGCGGATGAGATCCCGGTCAAACCCCCGGCCTTGCGTTAACCCGGCGGGCCGCAATTAGGCCCCGAAAATGCCGCGAAACCTTTGCCCGTCACAGATAAAATCGGCCTGCCTATCATGGGCGGGCCGTTTTGTTTAACCTCCGCCGACACCCCGCCTGCGCCACCGTGATCTGGCCAAACCCACCCGATATCGGCGGCTTTTCGCTCATTCCCCGGCCGATCCACACAGCTGCCGCGCCGTTTCCGCGCGGACCCGCCGAACACTGGGTCAACAGGCTTGCCCAAACTGATCCGGCTGGCTATTCCCTTTCGCCATGGCGCGCGAACGCGGCCTGGCACTGCGACAGGGCAGCTCCGATGGGACCGGATCTGGCCATATGGAACCGGCAGGAGGAGCGCCGGGGACTGCAGCGCCACAACTGGGGCAGGACAAGGACCAAAGCGTGCGGACACGTCTGGCAATCAAAATTCACGCATTTCTCGAACGTCGTTTTCCGGAACGGCGTGTGTTCCTCAAGTCCGACTCTGACACACGTTTTATACGACTCCGCTCCGAAACCCAGCTCATCGCCTTTGCGGGCATGGCCCTCTTGGTGGCCTGGTCCATTGTCGCCACCGCCATCGTTCTGATGGACAGCATCGGCTCAGGCAATTTCCGCGAGCAGGCCAAACGCGATCAGATGACCTACCGCGCCCGGCTCAATGCGCTGTCAAGCGAACGCGACGACCGCGCCGCCGAGGCGCTGGCCGCTCAGGAACGGTTCAACGCTGCTCTGACACAGATTTCCTCCATGCAATCGGAGTTGTTGGCCTCTGAAACCCGCCGTCGCGAGCTGGAAACCGGTATCGAGGTGATTCAGACCACGCTGCGCCAGACCATGAAAGACCGCGAAACCGCGCGCGACGCGCTGGCGGCGCTGAAGCAGGAAACTGCCGCTGACAGCCCGGCCCAGATGATGGCCGTCAGCGCGCCGGTTCAGATGGAATTCATGGCCGACGCGCTGGCCGAAACCGCCGCACAGCGCGACCAGATTGAGGCCAACGCCCAATCCGCGCTGGAACAGCGCGACGCGCTGGAACTGGAACTGCGCCTGCTGGATGAACGCAACGACCAGATTTTCCGTCAGCTGGAAGAGGCGATGGAAGTCTCCGTCGCGCCGCTGGACAAGATGTTCCGCAGTGCAGGCATGCCCACCGACCGTATTCTGGAACAGGTGCGGCGCGGCTATAGCGGTCAGGGCGGTCCGCTCAGCCCTTTAGCCCTGTCCACGCGCGGTGAGGAACCCACCCGCGAGGAACTGCGCGCCAATGATCTGCTGCGCCAGATGAACAAACTGAACCTCTATCGGCTGGCCGCACAGAAGGCGCCCTTTGCCTCGCCGGTAAACATGAATTTGGTGCGCCGCAGCTCCGGCTTCGGCTATCGCCGCGACCCCAAGACCGGTGGTCGCCGCCTGCACAAAGGCTCCGATTTCGCCGGTCGCACCGGCACCGATATCTTCGCCACCGCTGATGGGGTTGTGACCCACGCGGGCTGGCAATCGGGCTACGGAAAACTTGTGACAATTCAACATGCCTTTGGCATTGAGACGAAATATGCCCATAACTCGAAACTCCGCGTGAAGGTCGGTCAAAGGGTCTCGCGCGGGGATCACATTGCTGATATGGGTAACACCGGACGGTCCACCGGGACCCACCTCCACTATGAGGTTCGGGTCAATGGCAACCCCGTAAACCCGATGATCTATATCAAGGCTGCGAGAAATGTTTTCTAAGAGCAAAATCAACGAGCCCGGCCAGAAAGCGGCCGAAGCAACCCCTGCGGCACCTGCGCCGTCCTCCGCTCCGGTTCCGCCCGCCAGCGATTTCAAGGCAACCGCCCCCAAGGCAAAGCCGCCGGCATCCGTGCTCAGCTCGGATCTGCACATCACCGGCAACCTCAAGACCACCGGCGACATCCAGGTCGAGGGCACCGTCGAAGGCGACATCCGCGCCCATCTGCTGACCATCGGTGAGAGCGCCACCATCAAAGGCGAAGTGACCGCCGATGACGTGGTCATCAACGGTCGCATCGTCGGCCGTGTGCGTGGCCTCAAGGTGCGCCTGACCTCCACCGCCCGCGTCGAAGGCGACATCATCCACAAGACCATCGCGATTGAGAGCGGCGCCCATTTCGAAGGCTCCGTGCAGCGGCAGGATGACCCGCTGAACCCCGGCAAAGCCGCAGCGCCCCGCGCCGCAGCCCCGGCACCGGCCCCCTCAGCCGCTGTCTCCGCAGCCACCGCGGCACATAAATCCGACAGCTGATCCCAAGCCTGCCTATTTCGGCACTCGGTAATAGACAAACGCCGCAGGTCACACCCTGCGGCGTTTTTTGTGTGCTGCAATGGGTATCCAGATCCATTCACACCACCAAGTCACACAGGCCAAGTGAACGCAGCGTCGCGTGGGGAAAACGCGCGACCTGAAATACCAGGCGTTGCACCTATAAGTTGCTGAATGTAGGGAATAGGTAAATTTGCAGGCATTACGCCTGCCGCCACCACAATCAGGACATATGTTTTAGACAATGGCTATTTTTACCGTAAATGACCCAACCGGTACGCTGTCGCTGAATAACCTCAGCGACCTAGGCTTTGACGACGCCAGCCTGAACAGCCGGTCAATCAATCAACTGTTCTTTACCAGCCCGACTGGCACCAGCATCACGCTGACTGGGGATTTTTCAGCTGCATCCCCCTATTTTTGGACGATTGAGTCGATGGCGGTGAACTCCGGTGGTACACCGGTCTATGCGATCAGTGAGTTTTCCATGAACTTCTATCGCTTCAGTGCCAGCAGCGGCGCCGCGCTTGAAGCGGCGATTCTCACAGGTGACGACACAATCACCTCCAATATGGTTGAGGGAAATCGTTGGTTGGCCTATGGCGGTGATGACGTCATCAGCCTAGGTATCGGCGACGACTACGTCCACGGGGGGTACGGCACCGACAGGCTGATCATTCACGACACTTATGGTCGGGCGGACATCTCCTCGGTCTACGGCGGTGTGTGGATCGACTCAGCCGACGGGAGAGATACTCTGCTGTCGATCGAACAGCTGCAGTTCAGCAACCGTAGTTTTTCCCTGAGCGTGGACACCAGCAACAGCACCTCAATGAGCGGTGATCGCGACAGCACCCTTCCCAGCGACATCATGCTGGGTGGCCTTGGCGCCGACACTTTGGCCGGACTCTCAGGGCGTGATATGCTGCTGGGCGAAGAGGGCGACGATCACCTGATGGGCGGCGAGGGCCACGACACATTAAAAGGCGGCGACGGACGCGATATCCTTGTCGGCGGTTCCGGACGAGACTGGTTGGCCGGCGATCTCGGCAATGATGCCATCAGTGGCGGCTCCCACGGTGACAAACTGATTGGCGGCGGTGGTCACGACACTTTGCGCGGTCAGGATGGTCACGATGTTCTACGCGGCAACTCCGGCTGGGATCATCTCTTGGGCGGGCGCGGCAACGACCGCATCTATGGCGATGGTGGTCAGGACCGTCTCTTCGGTCAGGAGGGCAACGACACTCTGGCAGGTGGCGCCCATGCCGACACATTTGTCTTCCATCGCGGCTATGGCACCGACATCATCACCGATTTCACCGTTGGCGAGGATCGGATCCAGATCGGTCGCGGCGCTGACGGGATGGAGGATCTGACCTTCGCCAGCCAAGGCACCACTGTTCAGATCACGTTTGCCGACGTCACCATCATGGTGGAGAACAGCACGCTGGCGCAGATTGAGGATGCGGACAACTTCCTGTTCTGAGCCTCTTATGACCTGATGGCCCCTGGCCATCCGAAATCACTGGCGTATCCCAAAATGGGATGCGCCTTTTTTCATCCCGGCGGCAGCAAAGCCGCAGATCTGAGGAGTGAAGAATTTGCGCAACAGGATTCATAAAGGTTAACATTTCATTAACAACAACCTTCCCAGACCAAAGCCCCCCACCTAGGCTGATCGCAAAAGCATCGAAAAGATGCGTCAGGCATTCAAGCAGTAGGTCAGACCATGGCAGAACTTCTCGTCACGGCTGCGTCAAATGTGGCGCCGCCGTTTGATTTCAGTGACTTCGATTTTACCAAGGTCGCGGTTCTCAGCGCCACGGACACCCAGATCGCGGTGCAATATGGTGCCTTTGTCATGGTGTTTCAGGGCAGCTTCAGCTTTGATGAAAGCGGCAATCTGAGCCCCGACAGCCCGCTCAACGGCTTTGGCCTGTTTTATGACCAGTCGCTGATCATGTCGGTAAGTGGCTTCACCCTGCCCTCGCAGATGATTGCTGATGGGGATCTCTACGCACTGCTGGCGGTGGCGCTCTCCGGGGATGACATCATCACCTCGGCCTGGAGCGGCGGCGAACGGATCAACGGGTTTACCGGCAATGACACCATCCGCGCCGGTAGCGGGGATGACACCATCTTTGGCGGCGCCGGTCAGGATGAGTTGATCCTGGGGGACGGGGTCCAGACCTACAGTTTTACCTTTGACGACAGCGCCGGGGCGTTGCTGACCACCACCCGGGGGCGTGACATGCTCTTTGACGTGGAAACGGTGCGGCTCGCCAATCAGACCCTGCATATTCAGGAAGGCGGCAGCGCGGATGAAGCTCTCCTCAGCACCAATGCCGATGACGCCAGCGTTTCAGACATGATCCATGGCCGGGGCGGCGATGACACGATCACCGGCGGTGCGGGCAAAGACTTTCTGCTGGGTGGCGCCGGGAAAGACAGCCTCTCCGGGGGCAAAAACGACGATTTCCTGGATGGCGGGCTTGGTGATGATCACCTCTCCGGCAAGGCGGGGGATGACAATCTGCGCGGCAGCCTCGGCAATGACACGCTGATCGGCGGCGCGGGCAATGACACGCTGCGCGGCGACAATGACGTGGGCCCGGCTGACAATGCCGATGACCTGTTGATCGGCGGCAGCGGCCACGACAGCCTCGACGGCAACGCCGGCGATGACACGCTGAAGGCCGGCAGCGGCGCCGATACGCTGCATGGCGGCGCGGGCGACGACAGCCTCAACGGTGGGCGTGGGCGCGATTTGATCAGCGGCGATGACGGGCGCGATACCCTGGCTGGTGGCCGCGCCAATGATACGCTGACCGGCGGCGCCGACAACGACCGGCTGAGCGGCGGTGCAGGCCATGATGTGATGCGCGGCGATGCCGGCGACGATCTGCTGCTTGGCGGGCGAGGCCACGACATTCTGTTTGGCAGCGATGGCGCCGACCGGCTGATCGGTCAGTCCGGCCACGACCGCCTGACCGGCGGCAGCGGCGGCGACAGCTTTGTTTTTGCCCGGGGCTCTGGCCGCGACACCATCAGCGATTTCCGTATCGGCGAAGATGTGATCGAAATCACCCGAGGCGCCAATCGGATCGACCAGCTGGGGTTTTCACAGCAGGGCGAGGATGTGCGCGTGACTTTCGCGAATGTCTCGATCGTGGTTGAAGACGTGACCGTAGACCAGTTGATGGACACCGATAATTTCCTGTTCTGATCAGTTACCGCTCTCAGAATATGGCCTTGGGCGCGCCTTTGCCGGTGCGCCCTTTTTTATGTCTACCCGCAGCGCCGCGCTGCGGCTCACTCCAGCATCCAGCGACCCTTGGGCCAGAAGGCGTGATAGGCAAAGGCAAACATCACATCATGGGGCAAATCTGCGTCGTCACGCCCCCGCACCCGAACCGAGCCCACATCGCGCCCCTTGCCGACATGCCCCGCATCCAGCGCCGAGGCCTGCCCCGACCGCCAGCTAAGGGTTACACCCGCCTCGCGGATTTCCCCAACCTTGGCCAATCGCGCCAAGGGCCAGGCCCGATCCCCCACCCGCACCACACGCGCCAGCGGCGCGATGCCATGGGGTGGCGGCGTGCCATCATAAAGAAACGGCCAGTTTGACCGGTCATAGCCCTGATAGGGATTGCGGCCGTAGCTGCGATTGTGGCGCGGCTCCGCCATCACCAGCCCCTCTGGATAGGCCGCGCGAAACCCCTGCCAGTTGTCCAGCCAGCTCGGCAGCTGCCGCAGCGCCCGCCCGTTCATCTCGCCCACGATGCCGGTGCCCGTGGCCTGCTGCCACCAGCTTTCCGTCTCGCGGTCATACATCACCATATCGGACTGCCGCAGCTTGCCGGTGACGCCAAAGCTCAGGCTGCGCCCCGCCACCCGCCGGTCAAAGCTCATGGCGGAATTGCACAAGGGGCAATAGGTCACCGCAACCGGGGTACCGCCCACCCGATCATTGACGATTTCATGCCAGATCAGATAGCGCAGCGGATAGGCGCGCGCCGCCTGCCCCGGCAGATCCAGCACCACCACCGGCTCGGCCCGGCTCAGCCCCTTGGCCTGCGCCGCAGGATGAAACGCCGGATTGCTGAGGGCCGGAATGCCATCTCTCGGCGGACCACCGGATTTGATCTCAGCCCAGTCGGCCACGCTGCTGCGCGTGAAATCCGTGACCGGCCATTCCCGCGCCCAGATGGCCGGATCCGCACGGGCCACCGCCAGCCAGGATAGCATCAACAGCAGCGACAGCCCCGCCACCGCTTTGTTTTGCAAGAAGAATGTATGTGTTGCAGTCATCTGTGACATCGCAGGCCTCCTCCCTGTGTCCCCAAGAGGTCTCCCATGGGTCCCCCGGCCCAAATCAGGGGCACAGCCTGCCGCAAATTTGCCTCACATGCACCGCACAAGCCCGTGACAGGCGGCAAACAGAAAACGGCCCGCACCAGTCAAGGCACGGGCCGTTCAGGCTATCACAGGCGGATCAGGAGACCCGCGCGAGCCAACGCTCACTCGGTTACAGAGACCGTTTTCATCACATCAGGCTGGCCCACAACGGCGCCGTTCTGACTGCTGCTGCCACGCTTGATCGCGTCAACCACATCCATGCCTTCGGTCACCTTGCCCACGACGGTGTACTGACCATTGAGGAAATGCCCCGGTGCGAACATGATGAAGAACTGCGAATTGGCGCTGTCGGGATCCTGTGAGCGGGCCATGCCGACCACACCACGATCAAACTCCAGATCCGAGAATTCAGCCGGCAGGTCCGACCGCTCGGAACCGCCCATGCCTGCGCGGCGCATATCGCCACCCAGCTTGCCAAATTCCACATCACCGGTCTGCGCCATGAAGCCTTCGATCACGCGGTGGAACACCACGCCATCATATTTGCCTTCTGCCGCCAGCGCGGTGATCTGCTCGACATGTTTCGGGGCCACATCCTCAAACAGGTCGATCTGGATGGTGCCATTGGCGCCCTCGCCCTCAACCGCGATCTCCAGACCGCTGGCCAGTGCAGGACCTGCCATCAGCGCAAAGACGGCTGCCAGCTTATACATCTGCCGCCACCTTGACGCTGACCATGCGGTCGGGGTTCGCAGGCGGCTCGCCACGGGTGATTGCGTCGACATGCTCCATGCCCTCAATCACACGGCCATAAACGGTGTACTGACCGTTCAGGAAATGGTTGTCCTTGAAGTTGATGAAGAACTGCGAGTTGGCCGAATCCGGGTTGGCCGACCGCGCCGCACCCAGCGTGCCACGATCATGCGGCAGCTTGGAGAATTCCGCCGGAACATTCGGCAGATCAGAGCCACCGGTGCCCGCCATGCGCAGGTTGAACCCGTCTTCCATGTCACCGTGCTGCACGTCGCCGGTCTGCGCCATGAAACCATCGATCACCCGGTGAAACGCCACATTGTCATACTCACCGCTACGGGCCAGCTCTTTCATGCGCGCGCTGTGCTGAGGGGCCACGTCGGGCAGCAGTTCGATCACCACCTTGCCGTCTTTCAGCTCCATGATGATGGTGTTTTCGGGGTCTTTGATCTCGGCCATGTGGCCCTCCTGTTCTTTGCATTTGCCCGATAGTTAAGGCCCACGCCCGCAATTGCCAAGGGAGCTTTGGTCACGGAGCATTGACTGGGCGGCAAAAAGCCCCGAAACATCGCGCCAACACCGCCTGCGGCGCAGTTTCCGCAGCCGACGCCTCAAACCAAGACCAAAGAAGGATATGACCATGGGTTGGACCGCACTCGACACGATGGACCTGGCAGGCAAACGCGTTCTGGTGCGCGTCGATATCAACGTCCCGGTTGAGGATGGCCGCGTCACCGATGACACCCGCATTCAGCGCGTCGCCCCCACGATCAAGGATATCCTCGCCGCCGGTGGCACGCCAATTCTGCTGGCCCATTTTGGCCGCCCCAAGGGCAAGGTGGTCGCAGAGATGTCATTGCGCCCGCTGGTGCCAGCACTTGAGGCCGCCTTTGGCGCGCCGGTGACCTTTGTCGCGGATTGCCGCGGCCCAGCGGCCGAGGCCGCGGTTGCGGGCCTGCCTGCTGGTGGCGTCTTGTTGCTGGAAAACACCCGTTTTCACGCGGGCGAGGAAAAGAACGACGCCGATCTGGCGGCAGAGATGGCGAAGCTGGGCGACATCTACTGCAACGATGCGTTTTCCGCCGCCCACCGCGCCCATGCCTCGACCGAGGCGCTGGCCCGTCTGCTGCCTGCCTGTGCCGGCCGTCTGATGCAGGCCGAATTGACCGCGCTGGAAGCCGCGCTTGGCCAACCCCAGCGCCCGGTAACAGCCGTTGTCGGCGGTGCCAAGGTCTCGACCAAGCTGGAACTTCTGGGCAATCTGGTCGGCAAGGTCGACAATCTGGTGATCGGCGGCGGCATGGCCAATACCTTCCTCGCGGCACAGGGCATCGACGTGGGCAAATCCCTCTGCGAACACGAGATGGCCGACACCGCCCGCGAGATCCTGAGCAAGGCCGAAGCCAAGGGCTGCAAGATCCTCCTGCCGGTCGATGTTGTGGTCGCACGCGAATTCAAGGCAGGCGCCGAGAATGAAACCGTCGCTGCGGACGCCTGCCCCGCCGATGCGATGATCCTGGATGCAGGTCCGCAGACCGTCGCCGCCGTCGCGGATATGCTTTCAGCCTCCAAAACGCTGATCTGGAACGGCCCGATGGGCGCCTTTGAGATCGCGCCTTTTGATGCGGCCACCAATGCCGCAGCACAACAGGCCGCCGGCCTCACCAAATCCGGCGCGCTGGTCAGCGTAGCGGGCGGTGGTGACACCGTGGCCGCCCTCAATCAGGCCGGGGCCGCGGCTGATTTCACCTATATCTCCACCGCAGGCGGGGCCTTTCTGGAATGGATGGAAGGCAAGACCCTGCCCGGTGTCGCTGCCCTCGAAGGCTGATCTGACAACATATAGGGGATCCCGGTTCCACGCCGGGTCCCCGCACCTCTCCTGAGAAATATTTCCAAACCGTTAAGATATTGCCGATCCGCCGATCACGTTAACCATCCGTTAACCTTCTGCCGTCCACAGCTGGCGCAAGATGTATTTTCCATCGGAAAATGTTCAAAATTAACAATTTTCATCTTTCACAAACCATGTTGCCTGTGGCAGTATTGTTGCAGACGCTGGGAAAACCGGCGCAAGACTTGAGCAGCAGATCATACAGGCTATCCACCGTGACCCGAAGCAACCGGCCCTCTCTGGGCGCATTCGTTTTCTCCACGATTGCATTCGCGCTCAGCGCGTATTTCACCTTTGCCGCTGTGCAGGGGGACTTCGGGTTGTTCAGGCGGGTCGAGATCCAGGCCGAGGCCGAAGCGCTGCGTCAGGATCTCGACCAGCTGAAACGCGAAACCGCGCAGATGGAAAATCTCACCCACCGGCTGTCGGACAACTACCTCGATCTGGATCTTCTGGATGAGCAGGCCCGCTCGGTCCTCGGCCTGCTGCGCGCCGATGAGATTGTCATCCGCTAAGCCACACGTTCAGTTGACAACAATCAAAGATGTGCCACTGCCCGCAGCCCCGCTTGCGGGCGTTTTGCCGTAATGAGGCACCGCAGCCCCCTGCCCGGCGAGCTCCACAGCGGCGCCCAGCTCGATCCCCTCATAAAACTGCCATCTCGCTCACCATCTCACCCACCGTCACCACCTCTATCCGCCATCGCCTTTACCCCCTGGTGACGGCACGTCATAATAACACTCGCATGACGTGACAAAATCCATTATGAACTAGTTTAGCATTAAACTATCTAGCCTTAAGGGGGAGCCCGCCACCATGGCTGCGAGAAAAAGTGTCAAGAAACCAAACGTTTCTGCTGATGAGCTGCTCGAATACTACCGCGAGATGCTGCTGATCCGGCGATTCGAGGAAAAGGCCGGCCAGCTCTATGGCATGGGTCTGATTGGCGGCTTCTGCCACCTCTATATCGGTCAGGAAGCGGTTGTTGTGGGCCTTGAGGCCGCTGCAGAGGACGGCGACAAACGCGTCACCTCCTACCGTGACCACGGCCATATGTTGGCCTGCGGCATGGATCCCAACGGCGTGATGGCGGAACTTACCGGTCGCGAAGGCGGCTATTCCAAAGGTAAGGGCGGCTCGATGCATATGTTCTCCAAGGAGAAGCATTTCTACGGCGGCCACGGCATCGTCGGCGCGCAGGTGCCGCTGGGCGCAGGCCTTGCCTTCTCCGACAAATACAAAGGCAACGACCGCGTGACCTTCGCCTATTTTGGCGATGGCGCGGCCAACCAGGGTCAGGTCTACGAGACCTATAACATGGCCCAGCTCTGGGATCTGCCGGTGGTTTTCGTGATTGAAAACAACCAATACGCCATGGGCACCTCGGTGCAGCGGTCGACCAAATCCCCCGCCCTGTGGAAACGCGGCGAAGCCTACGGCATCAAGGGCGAGGAAGTGGACGGCATGGATGTGCTGGCGGTGAAAGAGGCCGGCGAACGCGCCGTTGCCCACTGCCGCGCGGGCAAAGGCCCCTATATCCTTGAGGTCAAGACCTACCGCTACCGTGGTCACTCCATGTCCGACCCCGCCAAATACCGCACCCGCGAAGAGGTGCAGAAAATGCGCGAGGAACGCGATCCCATCGAACAGGTCCGCGATATGCTGCTCACCGGCAAACACGCGACCGAGGATGACCTGAAGGCGATCGACAAAGAGATCAAGGACATCGTCAACAAATCCGCAGATTTCTCCAAGGAGAGCCCGGAACCGGCGCTCGAAGAACTCTGGACCGATATTTATGCGGATGAACTGCCGCAAGAAACCGCCTGAGGGGACGTAACACGATATGGCAACTGAAATCCTGATGCCCGCCCTGTCGCCGACCATGGAGGAAGGCACCCTGGCCAAATGGCTGGTCAAAGAGGGCGATACCGTAAATTCCGGCGATATCCTGGCCGAAATCGAAACCGACAAGGCCACGATGGAGTTTGAGGCGGTGGACGAAGGCACCGTCGGCAAGATCCTGATCGCCGAGGGCACCGAAAACGTGAAGGTCAACAGCCCCATCGCGGTGTTGCTGGAAGACGGTGAAAGCTACGACCCCGATGCCGCCCCGGCCCCGGCGACCAGCAATGAAGCCCCGGCGGCAGAGGCACCTTCGGCGCCCGCAACCACCGCGGCTGCTGCAGCGGCCCCCGCCGCACCGGAGGTGGATGACACCCCCGACTGGCCCGAGGGCACCGAGGTGGTGCAGACCACCGTGCGCGAAGCGCTGCGCGACGCCATGGCGGAAGAGATGCGCCGCGACGATGATGTCTTCCTGATGGGCGAGGAAGTCGCCGAATATCAGGGCGCCTACAAGATCTCCCAGGGCCTCTTGGATGAATTCGGCGCCAAGCGCGTGATCGACACCCCGATCACCGAACATGGTTTTGCCGGGATCGCCACTGGTGCGGCCTTTGGCGGGTTGCGACCCATTGTTGAGTTCATGACCTTCAACTTCGCCATGCAGGCGATTGACCACATCATCAACTCCGCCGCCAAGACGCTGTATATGTCCGGCGGCCAGATGGGCGCGCCCATGGTGTTCCGTGGCCCCAATGGTGCTGCCGCCCGCGTTGGCGCCCAGCACTCTCAGGACTACGCCGCCTGGTACATGCAGATCCCCGGCCTGAAGGTGGCGATGCCCTACTCCGCCTCCGACGCCAAAGGTCTGATGAAAACCGCCATCCGCGACAACAACCCGGTGATCTTCCTCGAGAATGAGATCCTCTACGGCAAATCCTTCGATGTGCCGAAGCTGGATGACTACACCGTGCCCTTTGGCAAGGCCCGGATCTGGCGCAAGGGCGAGGATGTCACCATCGTCTCCTTCGGCATTGGCATGACCTATGCACTGGAAGCGGCGGAAAAACTGGCCGAGGATGGCATCTCCGCCGAGGTCATCGACCTGCGTACCCTGCGTCCGATGGACACTGGCTCCATCATCAAATCAGTGATGAAGACCAACCGTCTGGTCACTGTTGAGGAAGGCTGGCCGCAGGGGTCCGTCGGCTCCTACATCTCCTCCGTGGTAATGCAGGAGGCCTTCGACTACCTTGATGCCCCCGTCATCACCTGCACCGGCAAGGACGTGCCCATGCCCTATGCCGCCAACCTCGAAAAACACGCGCTGGTCACCACCGATGAGGTGATCGAAGCGGTGAAACAAGTGACCTACCGTTAAGGAGAGACAGCGATGCCCACAGAAATCCTGATGCCCGCCCTCTCTCCCACAATGGAGGAAGGCACGCTCGCCAAATGGCTCGTGAAGGAAGGCGACACTGTCGCCTCCGGCGACTTGCTGGCGGAAATCGAAACCGACAAGGCCACGATGGAGTTCGAGGCCGTCGACGAAGGCACCATTGGCAAGATCCTGATCCCCGAAGGCTCTGAGGGCGTGAAGGTCAACAGCCCCATCGCCGTGCTGCTGGAAGATGGCGAAAGCGCCGATGACATCGACGCTTCGGGTGCCTCCGGCGGGGAAGCCGCGCCCGCGGCTGACGCGGGTGACGAGGCGGCCCCCAAAGGGGTCTCCGAGGCGCCCGCTACTGCGAAAGGCAGCGGCAAGGCGGAGGCCGCAACACCCGCGCCCGCAGCCCCGCAGGGCGCCGATGGCAACCGCATCTTTGCATCACCTCTGGCCCGCCGCATCGCGGCGGACAAGGGTCTGGACCTCGCAGCCCTCACAGGCTCCGGCCCCCGTGGCCGCATCGTGAAGGCCGACGTCGAGAACGCCAAACCCCAGGCTGCAGAGACTCCAGCACCGCAAGCCAAGGCCGAGAGCGCCAGCGCCCCGGCCGCCACCGCCGCAGCCCCCACAGGCCCCTCCGCCGATCAGGTCGCCCGCATGTACGAAGGCCGCAGCTATGAGGAGGTCAAACTCGACGGCATGCGCAAAACCATCGCCGCCCGCCTCACAGAGGCCAAGCAGACCGTGCCGCATTTCTACCTGCGCCGCGACATCCAGCTGGATGCGCTGCTGAAATTCCGCGGTGAGCTGAACAAGCAGCTGGAAGCCCGCGGCGTCAAACTCTCGGTCAACGATTTCATCATCAAGGCCTGCGCCCTGGCGCTTCAGGCCGTGCCGGACGCCAATGCTGTCTGGGCCGGGGACCGCGTGCTGAAGATGCAATCCTCCGACGTGGCCGTTGCCGTCGCGATCGAGGGCGGCTTGTTCACCCCGGTTCTGCAGGACAGCGACACCAAATCGCTCTCAACCCTCTCGACCGAGATGAAAGACCTCGCCAAACGCGCCCGCGACCGCAAGCTCGCGCCGCATGAATATCAGGGCGGCTCCTTCGCGATCTCCAACCTCGGCATGTTCGGTATCGACAATTTCGACGCCATCGTGAACCCACCGCACGCAGGCATCCTTGCCGTGGGCGCCGGGGTCAAAAAGCCGGTTGTGGGTGCCGACGGCGAGTTGGCTGTGGCCACCGTGATGTCGGTGACCATGTCCGTCGACCACCGCGTCATCGACGGCGCCCTTGGCGCGGAACTCTTGAACGCGATCAAGGACAACCTGGAAAACCCGATGATGATGCTGGCCTGACCCACCGCACCTCAACGGACGAGAAAAAGGAAGGGACCGGGGCAGCACTCCGGTCCTTTTTTAGTGGACTGAGTGTTTTGTTCAAAGGCTCTGTTTTGGGCAAGACGACGTAGCGCGTGACGCTGGATGGTGGATGTTGACCGGAGCCAGCTCCGGGACGAGAGCGCCCGTCACAACCTCAGTCATTCGACGGCCCAAAACGGGCTGCCTCACTGCGATTAGCCCGCCACAAACGGCCCTACGCCGCGGTGGCGGCTGTCAAACAACATCTAGCGACGGCTCAGCGGACAATGTGGACTTTCGCTGCGGCTGCACCAATGTTGGCGCTCACGCCGCTCGAGTAGTGCTCCATCTGGTGCTCATTCTAATGCCATCAGAGGGAATGCGTCTCAAATACACTCCTACCATCATATTTGAAGCGGTTGACATCAATCCACGCTCGTATTCGCTCCAATCGAGAATGGTGGTCGAAACCCCGACTATACCGCCGTTCCGGACATCGGTTGGATCCTGAATTGCATTGGGTAGGGCATCGCTGAAGTTCAAAAATCGCGGAGCAATGGTTCGCGAGCGTTTCACCTGACGTTTGGCAGTTTAAGGTGGGACATATTGGACAAACCATGTCGCTCATCCAAGGATCTCGGTGGATCCACACCCAACAGGCGCAGCAGCTCTGCGAGTGCATCCATAAACTCGCTTTGCATTTGATGCTGGGCCTCAAATATCGCGTGTAAGCTGGGGAGACCTCGCCTTTCCACATGCCAATGACGTCATTGGAACTGCACATCAAGGCGAAAGACTTGTTGAGGAGCACCCGTAACGTGTCCTCCCTACCTAGGTTTGCAATCACCCGTTATTATTTGTTTTCTCGTTGGTTGCTCGGACAGGGCAGTAATCGTGCCCGCCACAGGCGTAGTCGGTGGCGGGCACGTCACAATTCTGTCCTAGGGCAAGCGCCCTTCGAAAAGCTGATTTAGGTCGCGGCCGCGTTGATCTGCGCCACAGCTTCTTCTGTGCTCCAGACAGCGTTGGCGATGTAGCGGAAATTAATAAGGGCGGCGAGGTATCCATCACCTTCTGGCAACTGCGCAGCTGCAGTGGCATCCCGGACAACGGCGACTTCGAAACCGTTTTCGATCAACTCGCGCATATGTGATTCCGTGCACAGGTTGGCTGACATACCTGCCAAGATGACTTGATCCACGCCCTGCTTACGCAGTTGCAACGTAAGGTCGTTGGTGTCGTTGCCGTACATCTTGTGGGGCGAGGTCACGATGGTCTTGCCGTCGTTGATATAGGGTTTGTACCGCTCAAGCCAGTCCGCGCCAGAGCCTTCGAACCCTTCCACATTTAAAGGACCTTTGCGGTCAAACATGCCGATCTTGTGCATCAACTTTTCCAGCGCACCCTCGAACTTCCAACCATGGTCAGTTGGAAAGTAATAATGCGGCGATACGGCGGTCGTGATGTCATGCTCTTTGGCGGTGCGGAACAGGGTTTCAATGTTTTCCACTGTGTTGAGTTCGGTAACGGACGCACCAATCACGCCCCAGGTTACGCCATCGGGGCTCAGAAAATCATTCTGCGGGTCGGTTACCACGAGGGCTGCGCGGCTTAGGTCGAGCTTCATATCAGAGGGCGGCAGTGCAGGCTCAGCCGGTTCGGCATAAGGGTTGGCGGTTTCTTGCGCGTGAGCGGTCCCGGACAGCGCAGTGGCAGCAACCGCTGCAGTCCCGGCCAGCCCGGTGGTCAATGCCGCGCGACGTGACAATTTCTTGCCACCATGATCGTGATCATCGCAATTGCACATAAGGTCGTTCCTTCTTTGGGTGTGTCGAGAGGCCTTTGATGCGACAGTCGGCGTGCCTTTCCGTCTTGATTTGGACCGATTACGAGAAATTACGTGACGCCAATGAGGATTACGACCAGACTCGCGAGATGAGCTATGACCACATTTTCGATCAACTCGATATCCAAACGGAACCATTCGCGGTCTGTGAGATCCATGGCACCTGCCACGTCGCCCTCAAACCGGATGCCGCGGTAACCCTGCATTATATTCTTTGCGGTCAGGGCCAAATCACGATGCGGGGGCAGGCGCCGATAAGATTATCCAAAGGCAGTTTGGTCTTGATCCCTTCGCTGAATAGCCACGAAGTGTCGAATGATGGCACAACGATCGTGCCCGGACCGTCGTGCAAACCTGCAGCGCTGAACCTGGCTCAGGTTCTCAAATCTGCCCCTGATGAAAGTGTGGGCAGCACCAGCCGCCTGATCGCACTTTGCGCGCACGTCAACATCGGACTGATGGGGGCCACGGATGTGGTCAATCTGATCCGCGAACCGTTGATAACGCGCGCCGAACCCGGCAGCGACCTCATGACATTGGTTGACACGATGATGTATGAGGTTTGCGAGCCAAGTGTGGGGAGCCGCGCCCTAATCCGGGTGCTGTTGATGCAGGCGCTGATCATCATGATGCGCAAGAAAATTTCCGAACAGGATGAACCCTTGAGCTGGATGGCTGCATTGCGCGACCCGATGCTTTGGCAAGCGTTGAACGCGATGTTGGAAAACCCTGGTAAACCGTATTCTGTGGAGACACTCGCTGACATTGCAGGCATGAGCAGGGCAGCGTTTGCCAAACGATTTGCCGTAGCCTATGGCGCAGGGCCGATGGAGTTGCTGCGCAGTCTCCGGGTGCGCAAAGCAGGCGATTTGCTGCGCAACACCAATCTGCCCATTAAACGGGTGGCTGAAACTGTTGGGTTCTCCAGCCGGAGTGCCTTTAGCCGCGCATTCGAAGCAACTTCCGGCCATAGTCCCGGCGCGTTCCGAAAGGAGGTAAGGTAGTCGTGACCATGATCCAGTGCAAAAGAATGCGCCCCGGTCAGTGCAAACTCTCTGGACATACGCGGGACACCCTTGCCGCAAGGATCAAGTCGCCGGAATGACCAACTGCCGTGTCACGTTCCCCGGCAGGTTTCATGATCGCGCAAATCTCTCAACTCTCCAATGTCACCGGATTGGGCGGGATTGGGCGTCCGCAATTGGGCAGCAATCCAGTGGGAACGGCAATCATTCGCTGCGCAGGGCAAAGTCAGGCCAGTCGGAGGAGGCCTGCCTGACCAAAGATTAATGACTTTCGTCCAGAGAGCGCTCTGCTCGCTCTGGAAACTCCGTGACCCTTGCAAGGGAGGCCGTACAGGTCCCCACCTCAGCCCAGAAGCGGCCAGCCAACGCCGCCCTGCTCCCGTGTCCCCATTCCAGAAATACTCACACACGCATCCCTGGCGGCACCCGCAGCGCCCCTATGGCCGCCCCGCAGTGCGGCGGCGCCTACTGCGGCTGGCCGCGCCAGCACCCCACTCTTTCTGACCGAGAGTTGGCCCTAACCAGACCTCACCAACCCGGCACCGCCATATTCTAACCAGTGCCGTTCTTCAGGGCTGAGCAGCTCCGCCATACGCGCCTCATAAGCTGCAAGATCGGCCTCCGAAAGCCGCCCCACCCATTTCCGCGATGTCGCACTATCAAAGAAATCAGCATCGTTCCGCCAGAACCCTTGCCGCGCCAAGACGGCAAATCTCTCTGCGTTGCGCTTCATACTGGAAAATCGCGCCGCTTCCACCAGTGTATCCATCACTGCAGCCGGGTAAGACAGGCCAATATGATCTGCAATCCGGGCGACGGCTGACGTCAGATCACGGGTCATATCGGCGTAGTGCAGGCAGAGCACATTGTCCCGATTTCCCAATGCCAACACGCTGCGGTAGTGATCGACAATGGATATCAGGCTGGCTCCATCGCGATGATCTCCCTCCAAAAACAGATGAAACCCCGCCTGAATGTCGCTTGGGAAGACCTCCTGAAGCACCTCCTCGGTCATGTTCTCGACATGGCGGCGAAAGGAAAAATGCGCATCAATTGGATGCCTGAAGACCGTAATATAGCGCAGGTCCGACCAAAACGGGATCCCATCTAGCGGGGTATGGGTTTTGACCTGCCGCCGCCCGGTTTGCGCGTTCAGATCAGCGATGATTCCATCCTGCTCGGGCGAGGTGACATCAATCCACGGTGCCTTGCGCGAGATCGCGGCATCCACCTCCGGGTCGCCGGAGATCAACAAGGCCAGAATGGCCTGCGTCCAGGTCGTGCCTGACTTTGGCGGCGTCGACACGACGATATCGCCCGCACGCGGGGTGAAGGCGAACCACCGCTCAGGATCCGCGATCTTGCCGTCGTACCGGCGCTTTGGCAATTCGGGTTCGTTCAACATATCGCTATGGATATCAATACACTCAGGACGTGTATATATTGCATACTACCCTGAGGCGACATAATGTTCATGGCCTAAACCGCAGCTTCCCTACCCCACGAAAAAAGGGGCCAGCCAACGCCGCCCCCTCTTCATCGTCATCTTTCCAAAAATACTCACAGGTATACCCGTAGCGGCACTCGCAACACCCGCGATGGTCCCCCGCAGCGCCGCCTTACTGCGGCTTGCCGCCCGCCAGCACCTGATTCATGCTGACCGAGGGTTGATCACAGCCTGCCTCGCCGACGATCTTGGCCGGCACGCCTGCCACGGTCTTGCACGGCGGCACCTCCTGCAGCACCACGGAGCCTGCGGCGATGCGCGAGCAATGGCCGACCTTGATATTGCCGAGCACTTTGGCGCCCGCCCCAATCAGCACGCCATTGCCAATCTTGGGGTGGCGGTCTTCCTCTTCCTTGCCGGTGCCGCCCAGGGTCACCGAATGCAGCATCGACACATTGTCGCCAACCACAGCGGTTTCGCCAATGACGATGGAATGGGCGTGGTCGATCATGATGCCCCGGCCAATCCGCGCCGCCGGGTGGATATCGACGCCAAAGATCTCGGAGATCCGCATCTGGAAGAAATAGGACAGGTCATAGTCGCCCTGCTGCCACAGCCAATTGGCTACACGGTAACATTGCACCGCCTGATAGCCCTTGAAGTAGAGGATCGGCTGCAACAGCCGGTGGCAGGCGGGATCGCGTTCATAGACCGCCATCAGATCGGCGCGCCCGGCGGCGATCAGATCCGGGTTTTCCCCATAGGCCTTGTCGACGATTTCGCGCAGAATCACCATCGACATCTCATTTGAGCAGAGCTTGGCTGCAATGCGATAGGACAGCGCCTTCTCAAGCGATGTGTGATGCAGGATGCAGGCGTGGATCAGCCCACCCATCAGGGGCTGGCGGCTCACGGCGTCCTGCGCCTCGGTGGTGATCTGATCCCAAACGGGATCAACGGAACTAACGGCGTGGCGCGTCTCAAGCATGGCTCTGCCTCCTGTGTTGCGACCAGATTACCTATGTAAGCGTAAAAAGGCCAACCGCAAATCCGTGATGTGAGACATCGGATCTGCTGATCATTCACCTTTGTTCAGTGAATATGATCGGCCAGCCCTTTGTTTTTTCTGCAAATCCGGCGCAAGATCAGGTCACGCGCTCATTCGCACAACCTATGTGCGGCCGGGAATATCGTCGTGCTGACGGCTTACGCCGGCACTCTCAAACCCTCGGCCATCACAAAAGCCACCACCGGTGGCGTCAACCCAGCTTGGCACTGGATCACTCAGGATCATGCCTGACATGCCGCGCCAATTGGGCCAGCACCAGCCGCGTGCAGGACAGATACTGCGGCGCGTCATAGAACGGCTCATCCGCCAGCACGAACTTTCGTGCCGCGGCACTCAGGGAGCCATCGCCCCAATTCGGGCAGAGCTGCCGGTGGCGGCGCAGATGGCACGACGCCTGCCCGGCCCCGGCAAAGATCCGCTCGCACAGCACGCGCCGTTCGGCCGGGGCCACCGCCAGCAACGCGCGGGCGGTGCTGGTGATATCACCGGGCAGGATAGGCCGTCGCATCCCTGCCCCGCCTCAGACCAGCCGCAGGGCCGTGGCCGCGCCCGCCCCGTAGCGAGCCGAGATCTGCGCCACCTCGATCCGGTCGCCCGGTGCCACTGTATCCACAGTCTGGGCTGATGACGCATAACTCCAGCCGGGGCTGTCCAGCAGCTCCTCGCGCAGCACTTCACTGCCGCGCAGCACCCGCAGCCGGTAGCGCTCCAGATCCTCGCCCAGCGGAATCTCCGCCAGATTCCAGCGGTCGCCGTCGATGCGGCTGCGGCGGATCCAGTCCAGCCCAACCGGCCCGCTGCCCAGCACGCCTTTCTGGTGCAGATGCACCGGCGCATAGGGTCGCAGGCCTTCGCCTGCAAAGGCCGCCTCCAGATGCACATAGCTCGGATCATCATATGGGCGCCGCGCGGTGCCGATGCGGTAATGACGGCTGAGGCCCCGCTGATTGGCAGCCAATTCGATCTGTTGCGGGGTGCCATCCAGCGCCACGACATAGGACCCCTTGGGCCAAGACACCGGCATCCGTGCATCGCTGCCCTGCTGTCCGCGCAGCCGATCGCGCAGCAGATAGCGCCCCGGCGCAATCAGCTCAGCCTTGGCAAATTGCATCAGCTCCCAATTGCCGGGGGTGCCATCGCCAATCGCCACCAGATTGGCGCCATTCAGTACCGCTGCCCGGTCCCGGCTCTGAAATTGACCGGAGATCATATCCACCTCCAGATCCCCGCCCCGCTCCCAACGGCCCAGCGCGCCCGCAGGCAGCGCGGTGTTGGTGATGGCGATGGTAGAGGCCGCAGCCAATACCTCCTCCAGCAGGTAATCCGCATCGCTCTGTGCGCCATATAGGGCAACACTCCCCGGCCAGGGGTCCGCCGTGACGGCCAGATGCGGCGCATGCGGCACCTCATCGCCGCGGATCAGCGGCAGATCCATGAACAGCGGCAGCACCGGCACTGGCGCTGCAAAGGCGGTGACACCGGGCAATTCCTCCGGCACCGGCGCGGGGTGGTAGTTCTCCGGCTCGATCCGCACCGCCTCGATCAGCTGCGCCGCGCCCTGTTCGACCCGGTCAATACGGTAGCGCGCCTGCGCACCGCTGTCGGAACCCGGTTCGGCCACCGCCCCCGCAAGCGGCAGGCGGATCACATCCCCCGCGCCCAGCGCCATGGCGGAGGGTGGCAGTTCCAGCCGCAGGGTATCGCGGGCCATCCGCGCCTCGCTCAGCCAGCGGTCCACCACCTGACGCCCTTCGGCGCGGGTCAGTGCCATCGGCAACTCATTGTCGCTGACGGCATGGGTGGCCTCATCGGGCAGGATCGCCTCCTCGCCGCGCAAATCATGGCGCCCGCCCCATTCGACGAAGCGCAGGCGCATACGGCCAGCCAGCTCTGCCTCTGGTGCGCGGGTCCGTTCGATGACCCCGTCCAACTCCTGCCCCTCAACCAGTTGCGCCAGATCCAGCGTGGCATCCTGCCGCCCGTTGCGCAGGCGGAAGCGCAGCACCCCGTCGCGTTCTATCGCATCCACCCCGTGGCGCAGCAGCAACGGCTGCAGGGCGGCGCGGGCCTCCCCGACGTCGCTGATCGCATAGCCCCGCACCAGTGCGGGCAGGTCGCTCACATCAATCGCCGCAACCCCAGAGGCGGTACAGATCTCCTCCAGCACCGAGGCCAGCGTGCGTTGCCCCACCCGTCCGTTCAGCCAATGGCCCCGCAGGTAGTTCTCACCGTCGCTCCAGACCTCCACCGCATTGGGAAAGGTCGGAAAGGGGCGCGCATCCCAGGCCCAGACATAGGCGTTGGACATATCCAGCATCGGCCCGCCATAGACCTCTGAGACCGGGTTATTCCCCGCCTCCCCCCAATAGCCCAGAAGGGCACGCAGATAGGCCAGCTGCATCATGTCATCACGCTGCCCGTCGGAGAATTTCGGCAGTTTTGATTCCGAGCTTTTGGGATCCAGAAACTTGTTGGGCTGATTGGTCCCCTTGTCGATGGCCGCACAGCCCAGTTCAGTGAACCAGATCGGCTTGCTCTCAGGCTCCCATGCGGTGGGCAGCGCGGCCCGTTCGCCGTTGATCCGGTCATGATGCGGCTTCGACCACCAGCTGCGCAGATCCTTGTAGCGCCAGATCCACGGCTCCTCATAAGCCCCATCGGTGATTGGGGTGCGGATCTGGGCGGCCTCCGCCTCGGGCGAGTGGTAATACCAGTCATAGCCCTCACCGCCCTCGATATTGGCGCGCAGATAGCTGAGGTCATAGATATTGGGCGTGCCTGCCTTGGCGTCCAGATGGTCCTCCCCCTCGCGCCAGTCGGACAGCGGCATGTAGTTGTCGATGCCGATGAAGTCGATCTCCTCATCTGCCCACAACGGATCAAGGTGGAAATAGCGGTCCCCCTCCGGGCTCTGGTAGCCCCAGTATTCCGACCAGTCGGCGGCATAGCCGATCTTGGTGTCCGGCCCAAGGATCTGGCGCACCTCCTGCGTCAGCGCCCGCAGTTCTGCCACAGCGGGAAAGCCCGCCTCATCGCGGATCTGGGTCAGCCCGCGCATCTCAGAGCTGATGCAAAACGCCTCAACCCCGCCCGCCGCCGCACAAAGCGCGGCATTATGCAGGATAAACCGCCGCAGCCCCCAGTCCTCTGCCGGGCCACTGTAGCTGACAGCACCGTCCGCCACGGTGAAATCCGCCGCCGTCACAGTGCCAAAGAACTGCTGCACCTCAGCCCGCGCAGTCGAGGTCCCATCCGGGCTGCCCGGCTGTCCCGGTGCCCGCGACAGGGTGATCCGCCCGCGCCACGGCAGATGCGCTTGCCCTACTTCGCCGCTCCAGGGATCGGGCAGATCATTGCCCGCCATCTGATCCATCAGAATAAACGGGTAGAACATCACCCGCTTGCCCTGTTCCTGCAGTGCGAGAATGGCCTCAATCACCGAGGCGTCGGTCGGGGTGCCGCCATAGATCGGCCGGTCCTCCTGCCGCGCGATCAGCTCTGCCTCCGTGCGGGTCAGACCCGCGACGGACCAGGGCATATTCGCCCCCTCGATATGCTGACGCTCCACCTTCGGTTTGATGGTACAGTCCCCGCAGCGCAGATCATCGCCGAACCACGACACAATCAGCGAGGCCGCGCCGCAGGCGGGCAGCTCCTCTCCCAATGTGGTGAGCGAGGTCACCAGATCCGTCTCCCCCGAGGGGCTGTGCGAATTGGCCGGTTTTGCCTGTCCCGGCCCATGATCATAATGCACCGGCGTCGTGGCCAGCGCATACTCCCCAGTTCCCGGCATCAGCGCCACGCCCTGAACGAGCTGCGGCAGATCCAGATCATAGCTGTTTGAGCTGGGTTGCTCGGCACGCAGCACCTCGAACGAGAATTGCGGCACCCGGTTGCCAAAGCGTTCCAGCGCGAGACCTTCCATCACCACATAGGCGGTGCCACGATAGGCGGGCACCGCGCCTGCGCCCTCCACCGCCTCCATCACCGGGTCGGGCAGCTGGTCCATGGTGCCGCGATAGAAGGTCATATTGAGATCCTTGGGCGCCACCTCCTCCCCATCGGCCCAGACCCGCCCGATGGAGGCCACCTCCCCGGCGCAGACCGCCACCGCCAGCGAGACATCATAGCTGTAGCGGGTCACCTTGGGCTGGCGCGCACCGCCGCCCTTGCCGCCGCCGCCACTGGTGTTGGAGGTTTCGCGGAACTCAGACGCCCAGATCACCTGACCACCCACCCGCATCCGGCCATAAACCTGCGCAATCGGCTGGCCGTCACTGGCATGGGTCAGGCGAAAACGTTCCACCCGGCCGGTCTCCACCGGCTCACTGCCCGCACCCAGCAGGCGGCTGTCAATCGCGCGTCCAACCGTGGCGCCAAGCGCGCGGCCAATCGCAACTGACGACAGGCCCGCCACAGCCCCCCCAACCGAGCCGCCAAGTGCCGCCCCCGCCGCAGAAAGAAGAATGGTCGCCATCACGTCACCTCATCAGCATCAACATCAGGAAAGGAAAACCGCGCCACGATCCGCCGGTGCCACGGGTGGCTCAGGGTGTTTTCAACCACCCCGTGGCCGCTGAAGGCATGGATAAATCGCGGCATGGCGCCGGTTTCAGTTTGCAGCGCAATATGTTTGGCCACCGCGCCGCGCCGCATCCGGAACAGGATCACATCACCAGCGCGCGCCTCGGTAAGGGGTCTGGGCGTGAGATGGCGCAGCGCGGCCTGCCACAGCGCTTCCTCGCCTTGCGGTTCGGACCAGTCCATCGTGTAGCCGGGCACCGCCTCCGGCTCCTGGCCGTAGATCTCGCGCCAGAGTCCCCGGATCAGGCCAAGGCAATCACAACCGGCACCGCGCGTGGCCGCCTGATGCACATAGGGCGTGCCCAGCCAGCCCCGTGCTGCCGCGACCAATGCGGTGCGGGATACCCCCGTCGCGCCACTCATCTGCGGCTGCCGCCGGTGTTGGTGCCGCTCTGGCGCGGCACGCTCATCACCCAATCTTCGCCGGGAATATCCGGGAAACCTTGAAAGTTGACGCCATTGTTGAACTTCAACCGACAGGTCTTCAGCCGCTTGTCACAGCCTGCGGCCAGATGCAGCAGATCACCGGGCTGAACCGTCGCGCGCAATGGCTCCCACAGGATCAGCTGGCGATGTTCAACACCTGGATCCGGCGCGTTTGCGTCCTGTCCCAGCCGCCCGGTCTGCTGGCGGTCCTGTTTGATCCAGCCCCACAGCCCCTTGGCGGCCCCACTCATCACCGTGAGGCGGCCAGACGTGAACCAGTTCGGCTCAAACCCCGGCAACGCGGCAAAGCTGAAATACTGCCCCTCGCGGATCTCTTCGGCGGCCAGCTCCAGCGTGTAACCCGGCGTGGTCATGTCAAAGCGACAGGCCCGATCACCCAGCACCGCCGTGCAAGGTTTCTGATAGATCCGCCCCATCGGCTGGTTGAGCGCCTCGGTGAGGCCGCGCAGCTCCGCCTCAAAGGCGCCGCCAGCGCGGCGGATCTGGCCGAAACTGCCGCGAAACTGCAACCAGCGGACCGACACATCAGCCCAGTTGACCAGCCAGCAGCGCACCTCAGCACCATCAAACCGCCCGGCCTCAATCTCCTCCTCGCGGATGGCGGCATCGCTCAGCGCGCCAAGCGCCTCGGTATTGTCCACCGCCAGCCCGGTGGCCTGTTGCAGGCTGCGCGCGGTCAGGCCAGTGCCTGCGCGAAACAGGAGACCGGCCTCACCCTCGGCGGCACTCTCGAACCGCAGATCGCGGTCATGGTCGGTAAAGCCGAACCGGGCGCCATCATTGCGGGTGACCAGCCAACAGCGACACAATGTGGTCAGGCCGCCTGCTACATGAGTTTGAAACGCCTCCCTCACCCCCGCCATCAGACCCGCACCTCCACCACTGGCACATTGGGCACGTCGCCCGCCTGAAAAGACGCCACGCTGGTCTGAATGCGGTCGGTGTCAAAGCGCACCGGCACATCAAATTCAAACCCTGCCTTTACTGCCAGACCGGCCTCCGGCGGATGTGCCAGCGTGATGGTGCCAAGGGTGCTGTCGAGCGTGTAATCCACCGTCTCCTGCAAGGCGTCTTGCTCAATCCCGATGCGCACGCTGCCCACCACCGGTTTCGCAATCGGGCGCTGATAGGCATAGCTGCCGGAGCGATAGGTCTTGGTCAGCTGAAACACCCGCTGTTCCCCGTCACCCATGCCAATCACCTGATCGTCAAAGGCCACCTCCTGCGTGGCACGGGCGGATTTGAAATCCGACCAATCCTTCCAGCGGAAGCCATACATCTGGCCCTGCCGCGCCTCGAAAAAGGCGATCAGCGCCTCGATATCCTCCAGCCCCCGAAGACCCAGCCCCGCGTCATAGCGGCGGCGCGAATGAGCCCAGGGGGTGTTGCGCTCCTCATGCCCATTGGCGAGCGTCACCACATCGGTGCGCCGCTCCGGCCCGCCAATGGAGCCAAAGCTGAGCGATGCGGGAAATCTGACCTCGTGAAAATTCATCTGCTGTCCTCCGGCTCAGCGGTTGCGGTTGCCACGCGTCAGGGCGCGGCTCAGCTGGGCCGCAATCTGGCCTTGGCTGCGTTGAAACCCCTGCACATCGGGGGTCTGGATATTCATCACCACCGAGGGGCCCCCGCCGCCCTGGCTGCGCACCCCCAGCGCCCCATCAGCACCGCGTGTCAGCGGCAGGATCGCCTCCGGGCCGGCTTCTCCCATCAGGCCGGTTGCGCCGCGCATCGGAAAACTCACTGGCCCGGTCACAACACCGCCTTTGGCAAAGGGCATCACCCGGCCCTGCGAAAACGCCGCCCCATCGGCAAAAGGGAGGATGCCGCTCATCAGCTTGCCCACCCCCTCCGACAGCAACCCGCCCACATGGCTGGTCACGGGTTTGATGGCCGCCGAATAGGTGGTCTGGATCATCGACTGCGCCATGGTATCCAGCGCATCGGAGAGTTTCATGCCGTCAAAGACAACACCGTCAAAGGCCCGGCGCAGCCCCTTGGACATGCCCCGTTCCAGTGTTTCAGCATCCTTGCCGGTGGCGGCGAAGGCGGCGCGCACCCGGCGCAGCTCGGCGTCGAACGTGGCCGCCATACCTGCCGCATCGCCGAGGCTGTCGCTCAGCGCCTCGCTCTGCTGGTCCAGCGCATTCAGTCCTGTGTCAGTCATCGCTTACTGCTCCTGTTTCTTTGGGTGTCGGCGCTGCGGGGTCGGGAAAGGCCTGCATCAGTTGATCCAGACCTGCCCGGCCCAGTGGCACCGCGCCCGTGTCCTGTCCCAACATCAACCGCAGCTCTGCCGGGGTGAGGCGCCAGAACTGATCCGGCGTGAGGCGCAGCCCAACCAGCCCCGCCCGGATCAGCGCCGGCCAATCAAGCCCGGTGCCTTGTCCATCTGTGGCGCGCTGCTGGGGCGTCATGGGGTCACCAATCCCGGCACCTGTCCGGGCACCTGTGTGCCCACCTCTCCCGGCAGCGCAAAACTGCGCGCCAGGAGCTGTGCTGCGACCCGCGCCGCCTGCATCGGGCCGCCGTCAATATCGGCAGCGGCCAGCTCGGCAGCGCCGAGGGAGTGACCGCCGCCACGCAACCCTGCCGCCAGCAGCGCCAGCACATCGGCCGCGGAGAAGCCGCCGCCCTCAAACCGGGTCACGAGGTCAATCAGCGACCCCGTCCGCAACTCACACTCCAAAGCGGCGAGTGCGCCAAGGGTCAGTTTCAGCGGCAGCATCTGGCCGTTGATCCCCAGCGCCACCTCGCCTGTGTGGGGATTGGCACCAGAGCCGGTTTGCACATGGGGATCCATCCGCACCGCCTCCCTTAAATGGCCGTGAAGACCAGCGCCCCGGCGCTGGCCAGCGACAGCTCATACGTTGCCTCGCCATTGTGGCTGCCAGCATATTCCAAGGCGGTCACCTGAAACGCGCCTTCGACAATGCCAAAATCGGGGATGATCACCTGAAACGCCGGGGTCAGCCCGTCAAAGAACAGCTGCCGCGCTCGCTCATCCGTTCCAGCGTCGCGAAAAATACCAGAGCCGGAGATATTCGCCGAACGCACCCCGGCGCCGGACAACAGCTCGCGCCAGCCTCCCTGGCTTTCCAGACTGGTGACATCGACGCTTTCAGCGTTGAAGCTGATACGCGTGGCGCGCAGCCCCGCGATGGTTTCGAACTGACCGTCGCCGGTCATATCGACCTTGACCAATAGATCCTTGCCGTTTTGGACACTCATCGTGGTGATCTCCTGTGGTAAAAAAGACGGGCAGCACGGCGCAAAATAACATCAGCTGTACTGCGCAATTATCTGATTTATTTATATTGTCGTCGTTTTGAGCGGTCAGATATCCTCCAGCCGCGCGGCAAAGCGCAGTCGGATCTGACGGCCACCGGAGGTGTTGCGGCTGGCATTTGCGCGCTCAAACCACAGCCCCACCAGCCGCCCACGAGACAGGGCCAGCACCGGCGCAACTGCCATCAGGCTGTCGCAAATCTGGGCGGCAATCGCCTTGGCCCCGGCAAAGCCGGCAGTGTCGGTATGCACGGTGATCTCCACCCGGTGATGGGCGCCGGCACCGCTGCGATCAGAGCGGTCGCGCGCCTCCTCCGGGCCGAGGGTCACATAGGTCTGCGGCAACGTGCCCGCAGGCAGTGCGTCATAAATCGCGCCATTCAGCGCTGCGGTCAGATTGGGGTCGGTGCTCAGATGCTGAAACAGCGCCTCCTGCAATGGCAGGGCCAGGGCATAAGTCATGCGCTTGTCTCCTCGGTCGCAAAACAGGTCAGGAAGCGGCCATCAGGATCGCCTTCGGCCACCGCATCAATGCGGAAAATCCGGGCGCCATCGCGCAGCCGCTGATCTGGTCGGGGGCGTGCCGGGCTGCCGGGCGGATGGGCACGCAAGGTGATGCGATAGCGTTGCAGCGACAGGCTGATGCCGGATTGGTCGGTGCTGCGCCCGGTGAGCGCGCGCATCTCGCACCAATGGTGGCCAAGCAATTGCCATGCCTCAAGAAACCCTCCAGCGCCATCCGAGGTGCGGCGCGGATCTTCCAGCGCCAGGCAGCGGTTGAGACGTGGTGTGGCGGCGGATGCGCGGCGCGCGGTGGTGCGGCGGCTCATGCGTCCGCCCCCGGTCCGAGATTACGGCCAAAGCCACGGTCCCCAGCGGCCCCCACCCCCAGGCTCACACGTAGCGCGCGGTAGCGTTCGATCAGGCTGGTCACCCCAAAAGGCATGCAACCGCCCTGCAACCGCGTATCATCGCGAAACTCATAGTAATGCGCCGCCAGCATCAACACCGCCTGCGCCAGATCACCGGGCAGCGCCGCCCAGCTGTTGGCCATGCCTGCGCGGATCGCCATCCGCACTGCGCCGCCGCTGGCAATCACCGGCAATGTTCCCCCTACAGGTCGCAGCCGAGGCTGCTGGCTGTCGGGTTCCAGCCGGTAGCGCTCAGGCGCCAGCAGCTGTTCACTGCCCGCCCCATCCACCAGCGTGACCGATTGAATCATCTGCACCGGTGCCAGCGGCAGGGCCTGCATCTGTGGGTCGCGCCAGGTCGAAAGGGTCAGCTGAAAATCCCGCGCCAGCAAAACCTTACCGGTGCGCGCCTCAATCGCAGCGATGGCCGCCCGCAGGAAGCTGATCAAAACGGCCTCTTGCAAACCCGCCTCATCAAATCCGGTGCCCAGACGCAGATGCGCCTTGAACGCCTCTTGCGGCAGGGCTGCCTCTGGCACCGGTGTCACTTCACTCAACATCATCATTTCACTCCAACGGCTGTTCTTTCAGGGGCTGCTCGGGTCGGTCTGCGTCTGGCGAGCCGGATCGGGGTACGGATGCGCGCCGGGCTGCTGCCGTGGGACGGAAGGGGAGCAGCTGGACGACAGTGGCCGGGGCGCGCATCCGCAGGCGGAATCGGAGAACCGGTCCCGCCATCGGTCCAAGCGTCAGCTCAGACCGAATTTCAGCAGTTTGATGGCAGCAAAATCGCTGACATCGCCGCCCACACGTTTGGTGGCATAGAACAGCACATGCGGTTTGGCGCTGAAGGGATCGCGTAGCACCCGAAGGTCCGGGCGTTCGGCGATGGTGTAGCCGGCCACAAAATCACCAAAGGCCACGGCATAGCCGTTCACATCGGCGTCGGGCATATCCTCAGCGATGACAACGGGATAGCCCATCAGCCGCGCCGGTTCCGCTGCCGCCAGACCATCGGACCACAGGAAGCGGCCATCGGCGTCCTTCAGTTTGCGCAGCAGGCCTGCGGTTTTGGAATTCATCAGGAAGCTGGCGTTGGCGCGATACTGCGCGCCAAGCGAATAGACCAGATCGATGATCGCATCGCCATCGCCGATATCGCCCTCAACACCGGTGGTCACATAGCCAAGGTTGCCCCAGCTCCAGCTGTCATTGGCCACCACCGGGTGGTAGAGGATGCCGGTGGGCTTGTCATTGCCGTCCCCCATGATGAAGGCGGCGGCCTCTGCACGGGAGAATTTATCCGCGATGCGCCCTGCCAGCCAGCCCTCAATGTCAAAGGCACTGTCATCCAGCAGCCGCTGCGAAGCCTTGGGCAGCGCGCTGAGTTCATGCAGCGGGATGGTGATCCGATCGATCACCGGGGTGGATGTTTCGGTCACAGTGCCGGTCTCATTGGCCCACCCATGTCCCACATCGCCATGGTCAATAAGCACATCATAAGAAGTGGCCTCCACCGTCACCACCGACGCCACTGCGCGGAGGGAGGCAGTGCTGGAGAGCACCGATTTCACGCTTTCGGCGGTCTGCGGGTCGACCAGGTAGCCGCCATCGCCATTGACAGTGGTGTTCATCGCCTTGGCATCCAGATCAAGACCGCGCAGGGCGGCGTCATCGCCGGAGCGAAGATAGGCATCCAGCGCCTTTTGATGGGGGGCCGCGCCCACATCAGCGGCGGCAAGCGGGGGGCGATTGGCAAAGTGAGATTTGCGATCCAGCATGGTCATACGCTCTTCTGTCTGTTTCAGTTTCAGGGTAATGTCGTCTTTGAAGCCATTGAAATTATGCACGAAGTCGGCGACGGCCTGTTTGACCTCCTGCGGGGCCGCATCGGGGTGGGCCATTGGGTCGTTGTGGGTTTGGGTGTGGCTCATCTGTCTGTCCTTTGGGTCGGTTGGAGAAGACGGGAAACGGCGCTGTGCTCAGCCGAGGGGCGCGAGACTGGCGCCGCTGCGCAGCATCTCGATCACCTCGCGCCAGATCTGCGGTGTCTCGCCGGGATCGCTCAGATCCGGCTCGGCCGATGTCGATTTGGCGGCTGTCACGGGCTGTGCGGTGGCGGTTACGCGGGCGGTGGGCAGCATCGGGAAGGTCACCAGCGACACCTCCCAGAGGTCGAGTTCCGCCAGGCAGCGACCGCCGCCTTGGCGCGCGGTGGCGCGGCGGGTGCGATAGCCGATGGAGAGGCCATCCAGGGCGCCGGCACCAATCAGAGCTGCCGCCTCCGCCCCCTTCTGGGTGCGGGTCAGGATACGGCCTTTGACATATAGGCCACGGGCATCCTCGCGGACCGCGTCCCAGACGCCGATCGGCTGCGCGGGGTCGTGCTGCCAGAGCATTTTCACCGCAATCCCGGCCTTGGAGAGACGGTCGAGTGATGCCTGATAGGCGCCGGGTTGCACCAAATCACCGCCGCCATCGACGCAGCCGAACAGGCTGGCGTAGCCGCTGATCACGACCATGTCGTCGGCCTCATCCCCGATGGTCAGATCCTCACCGAAACGCGCGAATTTATGTTCCAGATGCTCATCATGTCGCATCATATTCCCCTTACATCTCATTGAATTCATATACATTATTGAACCACCAAAAAGGACTGGAACGCCTGTGCTAGAATGACCGCAGCAACACCGTAGACAGTGAGCCAGAGCCGTTTTTCCATCCGTTCCATCATCATCTCCAGCCGGTCGAGCCGACGGTTCATCGCCTCTTGTTGAATCTCAGCGATGCGTTCATGGGCGGAGAGCCGCAGCCCCGGAGAGCATTCAAACGGCGGGATCGGGATCTCAGTCATCGCGGTCCCCTTCCTCTTGTGGCGGCAGGCCCAGGAGGCGGCGTTTCTCTGCCACGGTCAGGAAATCGGCGCTGGCCACACGGCGCCACTGCGCCTCGCGTTCGGAGGCCAATGCAGACACCTGATCAAGGTCGGGCTTCAGGGTGACCGCAGTGCCTTGATAGCGCGACAGCCAGTCCGACAGGCTTGCCGTCACGCGGGTCACAAGCGGCAGGACGGTGAGACGATAGAAGGCGCGATTGGCCTCTTGGTAATTGGCGTAGGTGGCATCGCCGGGCAGTCCCAGCAGCATCGGTGGCACCCCAAGTGCAAGCGCAATTTCGCGGGCGGCGGCGTCCTTGGTCTGGTGAAATTCCATATCCGACGGCGAGAAGCCCATCGGTTTCCAATCCAGCCCGCCTTCCAGCACCATCGGACGACCGGCGTTGCGTGCGCCCTGAAAATTCATTTCAATTTCGTCACTTAGGCGGCGAAACTGATCCTCCGCCATTAGCCCCTGACCATCGCTACCGGTCCAGACCAGCGCGCCCGAGGGGCGGGCCGCATTGTCCAAAAGCGCCTTCGACCAGCGCGAAGCGGAGGTGTGAACATCCACCGCCATGGCCGCGGCCTGCATCGGGGACAACCCGTAGTGGTCATCCTGCGGATGGAAACTACGTAGATGGCAGATCGGCGCGCAGGCCAGGGTCACATCAAAACGATGTTTGCGCCCCGACACGCTGTAATCATAGGCCACAGGCCAGCCATCGCTGCCGGGCACCACAGTCATCCGGTCAGGGCGCAGCACGTGCAATTCAACCGGGAGCGCGGCGCCCGCATCCGGGTCGCAGACCGCCTCGATATAAGCGTTGCCGGAGAGCAGGAGATGACCAAACAGCGCTTCCAGCAGCTCGGCCCGGCCCTGGGCGGCATTGGGCCGGGCCAGCAGCGCCAGCAGCGGGTGGCTGTCGTAGCGCTGTGTGCCATCCTGCAACACCAGCGGCAGCGTGGCGGCGGCCTCAATGATCATCTTGACCGCGCGGTAGCCCACGGGATTGCCGGCAAAGCCGCTGCGGGTCAGTGAGCTGCTGTCGCGCGGGCTCCAGCCTGTGCCACCGTTGCTGCCATGCCAGGCCACCACACGGGCGGCGGCGCTTGTCTTGGTTTCGACGGGCTGTTGTTTGCGCCGCAGGAGGTCAAAGACCATGGGCCACTCCTTTGATTGAACTTGCGGGACGGGGAAAATCCTGGCCCCTGTTTGCTGTGATCCTTTATGACGGCTGGAATTGAATAAGATTTGAGCGAGGCGCGCGCAGGGCGCGCAACACCCGCATCAAACGCTTGCAATGAAACGAAAAACGCCCGCATCACTGCGGGCGTTTCTGGGGGTGTCGGCCGAGGTATGGTCAGCTCACAGCATGCGGGCGCGGGGCATTCGGTGGCGGTTGGCCGGGGTCAGAATCAGCTCCTGCACCGCCCAGACAAGCGCATCCAGCCGGTCGGGAGAGCCCTGCCCCAGATAGCCGCGCGGGGTCATCTGGCAGAGCTGATCCTCCAGCGCGCCCAAGCCCGGCACATGACGCACCCGCCCCTGTTCATAAAGTGCCGCGACCGGTTCCGCCCGCGCGCCCTTGCCCCGGCTGGCGTGCAGCGCGGTGAAGGGCACCAGCGGGTCGATCTGGCGCAGCAGGCTTTCGACCAGCGCGCCGCCCTGATTGACCTCCGCCACCACCCGGTCGGCGCCGTAGCGGTCGCGGGCATCAATGGCAGCCTGCGCCCAAGTGAGCGGGCCGACGCCCTGCACCGTGCAATCAGCCAGCACATAGGCGCACCAGTCCTGTGGCGGGCCCTGCAGGGTTGCGCCCACCACCATGATGCCACAAGCGTCGGAGTGTTTGCCCGCGCTCACCGCCGGGTCCACCGCCACCACCACCCGGTCCAGTGCCGGAGCCTTTGCGATCTGCGCGGCAACCAGCCCCGCATTGGACCAAAGCGCGCCCTCGACATCCTGCAACAGGATGCCATCCAGCTCCTGCCGACCAAGGCGGGACCCAGCATAGCGATTGCGCACCTCTGCCAGAAAGGAGGCGGCAAGATTGGCGCGGTTGGCCTCCGTTGCGGCATGGGTCTGCACTGTGGAAGGGCTGGCAAGGAGGTCGCGCAGCACGCCCACATTGCGCGGCGTTGTGGTGACGCAGACGCGCGGATCGGTGCCAAGGCGCAAGGCAAATTGCAACATGTCCCAGCTGTCCTGCCCGCGTTTCCACTTGGCCAGCTCATCCGCCCAGGCGGCATCGAACTGCGGGCCGCGCAGCGCCTCGGGGTCATGGGCAGAAAACGCCTGTGCGGTGGCCCCGTTGGGCCAGATCAGCCGTCGTTCGGTGGCTTTCCACGTCGGGCGCCGATCGGGGGGCGTGCAGGCAAGGAGGCCGCTGTCGCCCTGTACCATGACATCGCGCACCTGATCATAGGTCTCCCCAAGGAGCGCGATGCGGCGGGCGCGACCAGCGGACAGGGGTGTTGCCCCTTCGGCCAGCGTACGCACCCATTCGGCACCGGCCCGGGTTTTGCCAGCGCCGCGCCCGCCAAGGATGACCCAGCTGCGCCAGTCGCCCGCCGGTGGCAGCTGATGTGGCAGCGCCCAGAGATCAAAGAGATAGGGCATCGCACAGAGGTCATGATCGCTGAGCCGGTCCAGAAACATCGTCTGCGTCGAGGCTGGCGCGCAAGCGAGCCAGCCGGTTTTCGATTTCACTGCGCGCGGCCTTGGTGTCGAGACCGGCTGCGGCCTGATGCTGTTCACTTTGTTCGACAAGGGTTTTCTCCACTTTCTGGCTGTCACGGATCAGGCTTTCCAATTTGGCGATGCGCGGGCTGCTGCTGCCCTCCTCTGCATCGCAGGCAAGACGTTCGAGCATCTGCTCTGCCTCCTGCCGGAGCCGTTCGATGGAGCTGTGGAGTGAGAACAGAAGATCGGCGGTTTTTGCCAGCCGATTTTCCGGTGTATAACTGCTCATGGTTGGGGCCTCATAGTGATGGGACCTCCATCCGCAAAACCACGGATCCAGCCAGATGCGCAGCCCCAGATGAGGCCCCTGCACGGCAGATCAGTCAGTTTTCCAGCTACCCTGAGAGCATGGCATAAAGCAGCGCAGAAGTCAAAAATCACCACCTGAAGTATCGGTCGCAAACTGCCGATTTTGTTAAGGAAATACCTGACATCCCTACGATAGAGTTAACGGGTGGGCGCAAGAAAAAAGGGACGCTGAAGCGTCCCTTTCACAATCTAATGCTGGCGGAGGTGACGATCAGTTGCTGTTGCGCTCGGCTTCGATCTCGCGCCATTTGGCAACATTGCGGTTGTGCTCTTCCAGCGTGACGGCAAAGGCGTGACCGCCGGTGCCATCTGCGACGAAGAACAGGTAATCCCCCTCATCGGGATTTACCGCAGCCTCAAGGCTGGCCATGCCGGGATTGGCGATGGGGGTCGGCGGCAGCCCTTCGATCACATAGGTGTTCCAGGGGGTGGCGCGGCGCAGCTCGCTCTGGCGCAGTCCACGGCCCAGAACGCCCTCACCCTTGGTCACGCCATAGATCACCGTCGGGTCCGTCTGCAGCCGCATGCCGCGATTGAGACGGTTGGTGAAGACCGAGGCCACCTGACGGCGTTCTTCAGCGACGCCGGTTTCCTTCTCGATGATCGAGGCGAGGATCAGCATTTCCTCCGGGCTGGTGACCGCAGCTCGGTCTGAGCGGCTCTCCCAGGCGGCATTGATGCGCAACACCTGACGTTCCTGCATCTCGGCCAGGATCTCAGCACGGTTGTCACCGGGGGAGACCTCATAGCTGTCCGGGGCCAGCATCCCCTCCGCAGGGCGGTCGCCTGGCTCACCTTCGAGGATATCCATCGCCTTCAGCGATTCCACCACCTGCCAGCTGGTGACCCCTTCCGCCAGCGCAATGCGGTAGCGGGTGTCGGCGTCGGCTTTCTTCTCGTCGTAGACGGCAGGCACCTCATCGACGCCGGGCACAAATTCCGCGCGCTCAACAAAGCGGTTGGTGGCCGGGTCCAGTTCGCGCACTTCGGCCAGCACGCGGGTTACGCCGACGCGATAGACGATCTCCGTGCCGCAGCTGCTTGCGCCGCCACGGGTGATCTGATCCACGATGGCCTCCATCGAGGCGCCGGCTGGCACCAAATAGCTGCCGGCCTTCAGCTCACCGGTTTTCTCAGCGTAGCGCACCCCAACCCGGAACAGCGGGCCAGAATTGATGGCACCCTGGGTCTCCAGATCACGGCTGACCCGCGACATGTTGGAGCCAGACGGCACCCGCAGGCAGATCGCACTCTCCAGCGGACCTTCCGAGGTATATTGCGACTGGCCCCAGAGGATGACACCGCCCAGAAGGAACAGCATCACCACCAGGATCGTCAGCATATTAGAGGCGAGGCTGCGCCACATCACTCAGGCTTTCCGAACAGGACCGACGCATTGGTGCCGCCAAAGCCAAAGGAATTGGACAGCGCCACGTTGATCTCGCGCTCACGCTTGGCATTGGGGGCCAGGTCAACGGCGGTTTCCACTGCGGGATTGTCCAGGTTGATGGTGGGCGGCGCCACCTGATCCCGGATCGCCAGAATGGAGAAGATCGCCTCAATCGCGCCAGCCGCGCCCAACAGGTGGCCGGTGGCAGATTTGGTGGAAGACATGGTGACCTTGCCTGCAGCATCGCCCATCATCCGCTCAACCGCGCCCAGTTCGATGGTGTCAGCCATCGTGGAGGTGCCATGAGCGTTGATATAGTCGATGTCCTTCGGCTCAAGCCCGGCATTGGCCAGCGCCGCGCGCATGGAGCGTTCGCCGCCTTCGCCGTCTTCAGACGGTGCGGTGATGTGGTAGGCATCGCCGGAGAGACCGTAGCCCAGCACCTCGGCGTAGATTTTCGCACCACGGGCCTTGGCGTGCTCGTAGTCTTCCAGCACAACGATGCCCGCACCCTCGCCCATAACAAAGCCATCGCGGTCGGCGTCATAGGGGCGCGAGGCCGCTTTGGGATCATCAGCGCGTTTGGTCGACAGCGCCTTACAGGCATTGAAACCCGCAATGCCAATCTCACAGATCGCCGCCTCGGCGCCGCCTGCGATCATCACATCAGCATCGCCGGATTTGATCAGACGGGCCGCGTCGCCAATGGCATGGGCACCCGTCGAACAGGCGGTCACAACGGAGTGGTTCGGCCCCTTAAAGCCAAAGCGGATGGAGACCTGACCGGAAATCAGGTTGATCAGCGCGCCAGGAATAAAGAAGGGCGAGACCCGGCGGGGGCCTTTCTCCTTGATCATCACGGCGGTGTCCGCGATCGAGCTGAGACCCCCGATACCGGAGCCGATCATCACACCGGTGCGCAGGCGGCTTGCCTCATCCTCAGGCGTCCAGCCTGCATCGCGCACGGCCATATCCGCGGCGGCAATACCGTAGAGGATGAAGTCGTCAATCTTCTTCTGGTCTTTCTTCACCACCCAGTCATCGGGGTTGAAGCTGCCCTCGGAGCCATCGCCGCGCGGCACTTCGCAGGCGTATGTGGTGGCGACACCGCTTTCGACCGCATCAAAATGCGTGATCGGACCCGCGCCGGACTGCCCGTCCAGCAACCGTGACCAGCTTTCTTCGACGCCGCTGGCCAGCGGTGTGACCAGGCCCAGTCCGGTAACTACTACTCGACGCATTTCTTGCCCTCCTTTGCCTCGGCAATTTGTCACCAAATAGCTTGGATTGGCGCAAAGGTGCAAGAGCCGGAACAGTCGGGCGGTTTTACGATATTTTAATGACACCCTTAGAGTGCAATTAACTTCACATAGATACCCCTAAAGTGTATCTCGGCGCGTTTCCCCGGAGAATTCCGGATCGGCAGCACCCGCGAAACAACATGCGGCGCCCACCTGATAGGGCGCAAAGTCTGAATCTACGGCTCTGGGGCAAGGCGTAAATGGTAAACTTACGAATGGTATTGGGACGCCCCGCGCCGTCGGATCCAGATGTACGAAGGGATCGGCGTTCGGCACACCGCCGCCCTTCGCGCATGTGGAAGGTGAGCCTGTGCGCGCTTGTGATTGTTGCCTGTTCCTTCCTTGGTGCCGAACCACTGGCAGCGCGGGAATGCAGGGTGTTTAACAAGTTGATGACCCTGACACTCGCCAGTGAGGAAGTGCTGGAATATCTGCGCACAGGCCGCAATCCGCGTGCGATGCTGGAAATGGAACGGCTTCTTGCCAATATCTCAAAGACCAAGCTGCACCGCGGTATGCAACGTGAAAACCTGCGTGAGCTGCTCAGGGCGACCGACAACCTGATCGCCCAGCAGAGGGGTCTGTTGCGCATTCTGGCGATTAAGGACCGGTGGACCGCGGAGCGGACTTCGGTCAAAATGTTTGCCCGTGAGACTTTGGACGCCTTCCGTCGCGATCTTGCCCGGATGCCCTGTTATAGGGCTCATAAAAAGGACGGCACAAACAGGGAGCGGGGATCTCAGGCTGCGTTCAGACACATTTCCAGCACGACTGCCGCTGTGGGCTCGCTGGGGTTGGTGGCTATTGGGGCTTTATGCTTTATCCTTTTTGAGAGGCGCATGACGGTGTTGCGGCGCAGACGCAAGCGCTACACCTGCAATCTGGATTGCAATCTGCTGTGCGGCGGCGCGGCCACAGATGCCACGCTTCTGGATATCAGCCAGGAAGGGGCCAAGATCAAATCTGATGTCATCTGCGCTGTCGGGGACATGATTTCATTGACCTTACCTGACGACGCGCCGCAGGTTTCGCTGACCGGCAGGGTTCAATGGTGCAATACAAACTATTTTGGCATTCAGTTCAAGGAACTGCTGCCCCGCGAGGTGGTCAAGAAACTCGCCGGTTTTCGGCGTGCACCTCTGGCTGCAAAGCAAGGTTTCACCCGCGGTGCGGCGGCGCCGGATCTGGAGCCAACCAACGCGGTCTCCGGCTTATGATCCTTATGATCTGTTGTAAGGGCTGACGACCTGATCACCGTCGCGCCCCTTGTCGCCCGTCAGCCTGTAGTCCGAAGCCCGGACGATGAATGCGACGGCATAAAGAAGACGCCGCGCGGTCCCCCACGCGGCGCCCATCTGTTTCAACGGCTCTGAGCTTGCCAATCAGCGAAACTCTGCCACCGGTTCACGGTTAGGGGTTCCGGCCTCAAGTGCTTCGGCAAGGGTCAGGGTCTTGCGAAACAGCGCCCGCCCGACCAGCGCCCCGGAAACCGAGCCGATATATTTCAACCGCGCCACATCATCCGCCGTGCGCACCACGCCGCTGGCAATCACCGGCGTGCGAGCCTTCTCGGCCAGCCCGGCGATCAACCCCAGCTGCGCCTCAACATCGCTCATATCGCTTTCGATGTCGGTGATGATGATCCCCGCAAAGGGACAATCGGCAAAGGCTTCGATAAAGGCTTCGGGCGTGAACGACCCGGCCTGACGCCAGCCATCGGTCATCACCTGACCTTCCCAGACATCCACCGCCAGCACGATCTGATCGGGATAGAGGCGGGTCAACATGCGCACCATCTCGGGATCCTGCGCCGCGAGGGTGCCCACCACAACGCGGCCTGCACCCTTGTCGATCCAATGTTCAACATGTTCGCGGCTGCGCATGCCTCCGCCCAGCTGCACGGGAATGCCCGCTGTGCGGATGATTTCCTCCACCAGCTCGGCATTGCGGTTGTCGCCTTCAATGGCATCAAAATCCGTCAGATGCATCCATTCAGCGCCATCGGCCGCAAAACTGCTGGCGGTGGCCACCGGGTCCACATGCCAGATCATGGCGGTATCAAGCCGCCCCTTGTCCAGCGTCACGCAGCGCCCGTCCTTCAGCTCCATCGTGGGGTAGATCATCATCGCTTTGCCCTCCTGTCGTCGGCAGTTTCGCCAAGGCTAGCACGGAGATTGATCACCCCTAAGGAGAAAACCCGACCTCGCATGGGTCGGAAACGGCCACAAACGCAAAACGGCGCCTTCCTGCCCGGAAAGCGCCGTCTGTGATCGTCACCGATTGGGTGGGATCAGGAAGCTTCGCTGATGAACTTCACCGCATCGCCAAAAGTCTGGATGGTCTCGGCTGCGTCATCGGGGATCTCGATGCCGAACTCTTCTTCGAAGGCCATGACCAGCTCAACGGTGTCCAGGCTGTCTGCGCCCAGATCATCGATGAACGACGCGTTCTCGGTCACTTTATCTTCTTCAACACCCAGGTGTTCCACAACGATCTTTTTTACGCGGTCTGCGACGTCGCTCATGTCAATTCCTCATCTTTTCAGGCCTTCGCCCGGTTCTGCCCTTGCCCGCTCGGGGCGGCGTGGTTGTGCCCGATGCGGGCGATCGTGTCCCGCATAGCGGAACGTGCCCCTGCCGGTCCGGCATGGACCCGCAGAAGGCGAATATGCGCCGCCTATAACACAGACCGACGCAGAGGCAAACGGTTTCGCAGCATCACTGCGACCGCCAACCCGGAGCCTGTCACCTGAGGCTCAGGCAACAGGGTGAGCATTTGGCCACAGGTGGCGACACATGCAAGACTTGTCTGCGATATTTTTCACAGCCCACAAACTAGCAGCATGATTTTCTTATTGTTTTCCAATTCACTTGAGCATGCTGCGCGTCAATAAATACCAGAGTATCACCTTTGGCGTCGCGCCACTCGAAGGCCCATGCGTCCCAAATCGACCGGAAATCTCCCGCGGTTCCCCAGAGATGTAGACCAGGCCCCGCTTCCCCTTCTAGGCACCCACTCGGCCTGTGACCCTCTGTGTGCCGGGGATCCGAAATGGCAAAACCCCGCCGCCGGAGGAACCGGAGACGGGGCCAGTGATAGTGCCAACGATAGAGCCGGTGTCTCAGCCAGTGAGCCAGCCAGTAACGCGAGCCTCTGGTGCCTCAGCCGAGAGCGGTCAGCCCCGGATCAGAGCATCGCCATACCGCCGTTCACATGCAGCGTGGTGCCGGTGACATAGCCAGCCTCAGCGCTGGCCAGATAGAGCACGGCTGAGGCGATTTCCTCAGGGTTGCCCATGCGTCCGCTGGGGATCTGGGTCAGGATCGCGTCTTTCTGGGCGTCGTTCAGCTTGTCGGTCATGGCGGTCGCGATAAAGCCGGGAGCCACCGCATTCACGGTGATGCCGCGGTTGGCGACCTCATAGGCCAGCGATTTCGACATGCCAACCATGCCGGCCTTCGCGGCAGCGTAGTTGCCCTGGCCTGGATTGCCGGTGGCCCCTACGATGGAGGAGATGTTGATGATCCGGCCCCAGCGTGCCTTCATCATGCCACGCAGCACGCCGCGACACAGGCGCATGGTGGAGGTGAGGTTCACCTCAAGCACGCTCTGCCACTCCTCATCCTTCATCCGCATGAAGAGGTTGTCACGGGTGATGCCGGCGTTGTTGACCAGAATATCAACCGACCCCATCGCCGCAATGGCCTGTTTCGGCAGTGCCTCAACCGCCTCCGCATCGGAGAGGTTGCAGGGCAGCACATGGGCGCGCTCCCCCAGTTCGGCGGCGAGCTCCTGCAAGGGGGCTTCGCGGGTGCCAGAGAGGCCAACCGTGGCGCCAGCGGCATGCAGCGCGCGGGCGATATCACCACCGATGCCGCCGGACGCGCCGGTGATGAGGGCAGATTTGCCAGTCAGATCAAACATATGGTTTCCTTTGTCGCATCCCCGGCCCGCGGTCCGCCGTTTTCCTTGGAAGAAAACGAGCCGGAATTTTAATGAAATTCCGCGTTCAGCCCGCAGTGATGGCGGCCACATCCTCAGCGGTGCCGACCTGGCGGCTGGTCAGGCTGCGGTCAATCTTGCGGATCATGCCGGAGAGAGCCTTGCCTGCGCCGATTTCCCAGAATTCGGTCACCCCTTTGGCCGCCATGGTCTGCACGCTTTCGCGCCAGCGCACCGACCCGGTCACCTGTTCGACCAGCAGTTTGCGGATCTCATCGGGGTCGCTCACCGCATCGGCACGCACATTGGCGATCAGCGGCACGGCGGGGGATTTGATGGCCACATCCGTCAGCGCCTCGGCCATCACGTCGGCGGCAGGCTGCATCAGGGCACAATGGAACGGTGCCGAGACCGGCAGCATCACCGCCCGCTTGGCGCCTTTTTCCTTGGCTATCTCAGCGGCGCGTTCCACGGCAGCCTTAGCGCCGGAGACCACCACCTGGGTCGGGTCATTGTCATTGGCGGCCTGGCAAACCTCGCCCTGTGCAGCCTCCTCGGCGACGGCACGCACAGCCTCAAGGTCCAGCCCCAGGATGGCGGCCATTGCGCCCTCACCCACTGGCACCGCGCTTTGCATGGCCTGGCCACGGGTGCGCAGGAGCCGTGCTGTATCGGCCACCGAAATCGCGCCAGCTGCGGCCAATGCGGAATATTCGCCAAGACTGTGACCGGCAACAAAGGCGGCCTTGTCGATGCTGACACCCTCAGCCTCCAGCGCCCGCATGGCAGCGAGCGAGGTGGCCATCAGCGCGGGCTGAGCGTTCTGCGTGAGGGTCAGGGTTTCGATGTCCCCCTCCCAGATCAGTTGGCTCAGCGCCTCTCCCAATGCGGCATCCACCTCGTCAAAGACCGCTTTGGCTGCCGGATAGGCCTCGGCCAGCGCCTTGCCCATCCCGATGGTCTGCGCGCCCTGCCCTGGAAACACGAATGCAATTGTCATCTGAGACCTCATCTTCTCTGCACATCTGCGTTGCACCGGGTTTAGACGCAGGTGACGCTGCGTACAAGCACAGCCTTGCGCGGATGCACCAAGCCTGTGCATCAGGTGACAGAGATGCGTGTTGTCTCAGACAGCGGAGGGGATAGGGTACCCCTGTCACTCCCGATGAGAAGGTTTTCCCTGACGTGCCCTCCCCAGCCAGCTCTCCCGTCGCCCGCCACAACACCGCCCTTCACTATGGCAGCGTTGCCAAGGGATTCCATTGGCTGACCGCCCTTTTGATGCTGGCGGTGTTTCCGCTGGGATATTTCGCCAATGATCTGGCGCATCACATCCAGAGCGCCGATTTCGACGGATCACAGGCCACGCTAACCCGCGCCGCGCTGCTGTTTTCGCTACATAAAACACTGGGGCTGGCGCTGTTTCTGACTGCGCTTTTGCGCATTCTCTGGGCGTTGAGCCAGCCCAAGCCGGTGGCACTCCACCCCGAACGACGGGCGGAGACGGTGCTGGCGGAGGTGGTGCATTGGCTGCTTTACGGTGCGCTGGTCGCCGCGCCGCTGACGGGCTGGATCCACCATGCGGCGACCACCGGTTTTGCGCCGATCTGGTGGCCCTTTGGCCAGAGCCTGCCGTTTGTGCCGAAATCGGAGGCGGTGGCTGCGGTGTTTGGTGGGCTGCATTGGCTGTTTGTCTGGACCCTTGCGGTGGCGCTGGGGCTGCATGTTGCCGGTGCGCTGAAGCATGAGGTGATCGACCGTGACGCCACCCTGCGCCGGATGCTGCCGGGACGCGCGCCTAAGGTCACCGTCAAGACCGAGACGCCCCATGGTGCCCTGCCGTTTTTGATGGCGCTGATGGTCTGGGTGCTGGTGCTGGCGGGCGGCGGTGCCTTCGGACTTTATGCGCAGGACAGCTACGGGCCCGCAGACACGGCCACGGTGCAGAGCCATGATACCGGCGATGCCCAAATCACAGATGCCGCCGCCGCTGAGGCGCTGCCCGCTGGCGGCTGGGTGGTTGAGGACGGCACCCTCTCCATCGCTATCGTGCAGATGGGCAGCGAGGTGCGCGGCCAGTTCGACCAATGGCAGGCGAGCATCGCGTTTGAGGAGCCAGATGCGCCCGGCCCTGCGGGCACGGTCACCGTCTCCGTTGCAATCCCCTCGCTGATGCTGGGATCGGTCACCGATCAGGCGATGGGTCCGGATTACTTCGACAGTGCCAGCTATCCCACCGCCGAGTTCCGCGCCGAGATCGAGAAGCTGGCGGAGGGCTATGTCGCTGACGGCACCCTGCGCATCCGCGACCAGGAGGTGCCACTGCGCCTGCCCTTCACCCTGGATCTGAACGGTGACACCGCGGTGATGTCCGGCAGCGCCGAGGTGAACCGGCTGGATTTCAACATCGGGCGCGGCGTTCAGGACGAAGGCTCGCTGGCCTATGCGGTGACCATTGCCGTCGACCTGACCGCCAGCCGCGCGCCCTGAGGGGGGGGCTGTAGCAGGCAGACTGCTGATGGATGAGGGATCCACACAGCGTCACGGTCAGCTATGCGGACCTAGCTGCCATCCGCGCTTGAAGGTTCAACGTCCGTTCAACAAACCGCCACACCCTCTGACGACATCCGTTCTTCGGCGCATTCCGTCGGTGCGGCAGAGAGAGTCCCATCCTTCACGACGGTGACGTGATAGCCTCGATTTCTGGCCGCCAGCGCCGTCTTTTGCACACAGTAGTTCATGTCCAAACCAACAAGACGTAGCCTGCCGACGTCGCGACTCTCCAGAAGAGCATCCAATTTGCCCGTTTCGAATGCGTCCTGCACGCGCTTAACAAGCACATGGTCGGGCAGTGATGTGAAGCCCTCGGCAATTTCGGTCCCGTCGCTGCCCTCGATCGCCTGCCCTTTCATCGAGAGTTTTGCCACTGCCTTGGTTGACGGGATCGACCATTCCTGACGCACGGCGATGACGGGATGGCCTTGCGCTCGCGCAGCTTCTACTTCCGCAAGAATGACGGCTGCAGCTGTTTCTTTTGCGGCCTTTGAGTAAGGACCGCGATCCCAGAATACCGACTGTAGATCAATCAGCAGAAGTGCTGATCCTTTCCGGTCCGGTATCGTTTCTCCAACACTGACCGCGCCAATGCGTCTTATACCGTTGCCGAGCCAGAGTATGAGGAGCAAGACCGCGGTGCCCAAGATAATACCGAAAGTCATTCGCTCTCTCCTGCTTGGGTTTTCAATCCGTCCACCACTGCGAGCACGACCTCAAGGGCCGTGGAAATGTCTTCACTGTTTAGGTTCGCACCAATCCTCTCAATGAGCTTCATTTCGTTCGAAATGATCTCTTCAATTAGGGTGCGACCGTGATCAGTCAACGCGAGGATTGGAGAGCGTTTGTGGCGAGGGTTCGGGCGTTGCTCGACCAGACCTGATGCCAGCGTCTCATTGCACATGATTTGAACGTATTGCCGTTTGATTTCGAGCCTTGCCGCAATCTCTGGGACGGTCTGCTCTCCGTACTTGTCCAGCATCTCCAGAACGGCTCGCATGCGGACGGTAAGGTTTGTTCCAACCAAACCCGTTTCAACGCAAGCTTCCGCGGCCTGCATCAAGGGGCGTGACATCCAAATCAATTGGTGAAGGTGTTCTATTGTCACAATGACATTATACATGTCTTTATGACAATCACAATGTCAATTTTCAGATAATGCTGACGTTGGTGAATTGTGCAGCATCCGGTACTCTGGGCTCACAGGCGACAATCATGCTCTAACGACAGAAAACCGCCACCCCGTCGGGGCAGCGGTTTCAAGTCATTGGACGGCGGGTCTTGTGGTCCCGCCGTCGGGCATCCGGCTTATTCGGCCTTCATCGCCTCAACCGAGATCTTCACATCGACCTCATCACTGATGAAGGGGGTGAATTTGCCCAGCTCGTAGTCGGAGCGCAGCAGCGTGGTGGTGGCGTCAAAACCGGCCCAGGGCTTGCCCGCCATCGGGTGATCACCAACCTGGTTCAGCTTGGCATCCAGCACCACGGATTTGGTGACGCCATTCAGGGTCAAATCGCCGGTGATTTCAGCGGTATTCTCGCCGGTCACCTTGATGTCGGTGGAGGTGAAGGTGATCATCTCCTTGTCGTCCGCGCCAAAGAAATCCTTCGACATGAAGTGATCAAACCGTCCTTCCCAGCCGGTCAGCATCGACTGTGCGGGCATCGAGACCGAGACGCTGGAGGCTTCGGGGTTTTCCTGATCAAAGGCAATCTCCCCCTCGAACCCGGAGAACATACCGTAGGTCGTGGAGAACCCAAGGTGATTGTAGCTGAACACCACCTGGCTGTGGCTCGCATCCAGATTATAGGCTTCGGGTGCGGCAAAAGCAGTGGTGGCGGCAGCGCCCATCAGGGCGGCAGCGAGAAGAGTGGTTTTCATGATCTTGGCTCCATTGGACCGTGTAACATCGCTTCCCAGTTGAGGATTTTCTCGCCCGAAAGGGAAGCCCGCAAAACCCAACACTATCTGTGTTCAGATGAACAACCAAAGCTGCATCTGTGCAGAGCGGCAGGTTCTCGCGCAGTTGTGATGGATTGCGGCCGGGATTGGACCGGGAGTTGATCGGAGCAGATCGGCGGGGGCACCGCCTGTCGGGCCGGTTCTGCAGCGGCCGTCAGCTGAGAATGGGCAAGGCGCCATTTAGCTGATCGCGCAGCCGCAAACGGGTGTCGGTGCTGTCAATCGGCAGCTCCATCAGCACGGACCCGTCGCTGTCGAGCACCGAAATGGCATTGGCCGAAAGGCGCACACCGCCAAGGCTGGCGTAGCTGCGGCGCAGGAGAACGCGGGGGGCACCACTGCGGGATTGGCGCAGGATCCGCAGCTCGCGCCGGACCGGGTCAAAACACGCTTCCGGCTGGCTGTCGGGGTGATGTGTGGTCAGCAGGATCAGCCCGATAAAAAGGAAGGCGATGGAAATGCCGATCCGGATCAGCGACATCTGCGGATCGATCCCGGCGTCGGGCAGCAGCCACAGACCGGTCGAGCCAAGCACCATCCCCCCGCCAAGAATACGCAGCAAAATGGAGCGGACCGGCCAATTGGCCTGCACCTGCAGGTTCAAAGGTGTGGCGCGAGCCAGATCCGCCAATCGGCGCGCGGCGCGAGATTGCCTGACGTAGGATTGAGCCGAGGCGCCCTGCATGGCGTGACCAAATCGAGCCTGATGGGCAGGCTGAAACCCGATATCGGATGGTTCGATGATGCTCATCTCTGGTCCCTTCTCACTCTTAACGCGGTCGGTCTGTCCTGCCTTTTCTGTGGCGCTTTCTGCGCCTTTGGTCTGGGTCTGGCTGGCCGGTTAACGCTTTGTTAACCAAGATTGACGCCAGCATTGAGGCTGAAATGGGGCGGAGATGCGGTAAATGCGGGTCGCGCCCATGCGTTGCCCCGGAGGTTGGTTCTAGGCCTGTCTGCCCTGCCTGTCCTGCCTGTCCTGGCTTCCTGGCTGCCCCGGTCACGTGGGCTGGCTCAGGCGGGGCTCATGGAAACGGCAACCGTGGTCGCTGCTCTGGATCCATTCAAAACTTCTGGCCATCTTCAGCCTTGCATGATTTTGCTAAAATTTGGTTCACATCCGCTGAACCGGCCCATCACCCCGTGATTGACCCCGAAAATCCGCACAGCCAGGGGCTGCCGGGAAACGGCGCTTGCCCTTTTGGCGGCAACCTGTATATGGGGGCTTCCTTCCGCGACATTTTCGATCCGCGCAGACTCTCGTGACAGGGCAGCGGAAGGATCAACCGCCCCGTCTATGAAATGCGCCTAGACACAAACTGGAGTTCACATGCCACTCTACGAGCATGTCATGATTGCGCGTCAGGACCTGTCCAACTCGCAAGCTGAAGGCCTCATCGAACATTTCGGTGCTGTTCTGTCCGACAACGGCGGTAGCCTGGTCGACAGCGAGTACTGGGGCGTCAAGACGATGGCCTATAAGATCAACAAAAATCGTAAGGGCCACTACTCCTTCCTGAAAACCGATGCATCCGCAGCGGCGATCCAGGAAATGGAGCGTCTGATGCGCCTGCATGATGACGTTATGCGCGTTCTGACCATCAAGGTTGACGCACATGAAGACGGCCCCTCGGTTCAGATGCAGAAGCGCGATGAGCGCGACTCGCGTCGTGAGCGCCGCTGATCAACGCTTGAGAAAAGGACGCTAAACCATGGCAGCCAAACCGTTTTTCCGTCGTCGTAAAGTATGCCCGTTCTCGGGCGACAATGCGCCGAAAATCGACTACAAAGACACCCGTCTTCTGCAGCGCTATATTTCCGAACGTGGTAAGATCGTGCCGTCGCGCATCACCGCTGTTTCGGCAAAGAAGCAGCGTGAACTGGCCCGTGCTATCAAGCGCGCCCGCTTCCTCGCCCTGCTGCCCTACGCCGTGAAGTAAGGAGATAAGCACATGCAAGTTATCCTTCTGGAACGTGTGGCCAAACTGGGCCAAATGGGCGAAGTCGTGGACGTTAAGCCCGGCTACGCACGCAACTTCCTGCTGCCGCAAGGCAAGGCGCTGACCGCGTCGCAGAACAACATCGCTCGTTTTGAGGACCAGAAAGCGCAGCTGGAAGCGCGCAACCTGGAAACCAAGAAAGAAGCGGAAGCTCTGGCAGAAAAGCTGGACGGTCAGCAGTTCATCGTGATTCGCTCCGCTTCTGACGCGGGCGCGCTCTACGGTTCCGTCACCCCTCGTGACGCCGCAGACGCAGCCACCGAAGAAGGGTTCTCGGTCGACAAGAAGCAGATCGCTCTGCTTTCGCCGATCAAGGACCTGGGCCTGCACAGCGTTGCTGTGAAGCTGCACCCTGAAGTCGAAGTTCAGATCAAACTGAACGTTGCACGTTCGGCTGAAGAAGCTGAGCTGCAAGCCTCGGGCAAATCGATTCAAGAGCTGGCCGCTGAAGAAGAAGCCGCTGCTGAATTCGAAATCTCCGAGCTGTTCGACGATATCGGCTCTGCCGCTTCGGACGACGACGACGATGCAGCCCCGGCTGCAAGCGACGACGAGACCAACGCCTGATCGGCCTTGGATCTATCCAACATTGAGAAAGGCCGCTCCATCCGGGGCGGCCTTTTTCGTGTGCCCATTCAGATGTTGCGATCTGCAGACAGATTAAAATCGCCTCAAACTCGCCACATAAAGCGCTGCGTTGGTAACCTCATCTTCGCTGGTTTCGACCAGTCTTGGACCCCGCCGTGGGCTTGTGCCCGCGCATCTGTGTTCGACGATATGCAGTCATCTGGGGGTGACCATGGAAGAGGAACTGATCCGGGAAGAAACCGCATTGCGCCGCCGTCTGCTGTTGCGGCTGCTGCGGGGGTTCAGCTTTGAGAACCCGCGCCACAAGGGCGAAGCCATCAGCAATCTGGTGCCGCCGGAGCTGATCACCGCAGAACTGACCCGGCACAATCCTGATAGGATCATTCAGCCCTGAGTGCGCTGGCGGAGCCGCGAAGGCTCCCCCTCGCGGCCCCTTTGCATGTGCATCCCAAGCGGGCCGCAGGCACGGGAGCCGTGTTGGGACGGGGCGATGCCCGGTTCATGCGCGTCGAAATCCTGCGGCGTCCGGCAGCCCGGCACAATTGAATAGCGGCTAAAATTTTAGCCAGCAGTGCTCGCGGCGCGATGCCGCCTGGCCCCTGTCACCAACTGGGGGATATCCGCCGATGCCAACATCTGCCGTTTGCCCAAATCCCCTCCCCCGCCTAACCTGCCGCCGACCCGGCCAGACCGGGGATCTAACAGGCAGTTTCCATGATTGATCGCAGAACGGCTCTGGCCTTCCTTCTCAGCCCGCTGGCCCTTGCTGCCTGCGGAGATGCCCCCGCCGCAACGGAACGCCCAGCGGAGCCGCCGCTTTATCCCAATGAAACACCGGAGCTGCGCCGTAAGATCAATTTCTGGGCCGACCATTACGAGGTGCCGCGCCCTCTGGTGCACCGGCTAGCGATCCGCGAGAGCACCCATCGCCCCTGGGCCGTCAACCGGCCTTATTACGGGCTGTTGCAGATCCTGCCCGCCACCGCGCGGTCCATGGGATTTCGGGGCAGGCCGAAGGATCTTCTGGATGCGGACACTAATCTGAAATACGCAGTCAAGTATCTGCGCGGGGCCTGGCTTCTGTCTGATGGCAGTTATGATCAGGCGGTGAAGCACTATTCACGCGGCTACTACTACGCCGCCAAACGCCGGGGCATGTTGCGCGAAACGGGGCTACGCCCTTAAGGATGCGGACACTACCACCTGATAAAAAACAGCTTTTATAGTTCTGCGCGACAGGCTGCCGCCGAACCTGTTAGCGCAAAACTGTCACATGACGGCGGGCATTTTTCTGCTAGCATGGATGTCTATTATAAAAAGACGTGGGAGCGAAAAATGCCTATCCAACTTGACCGCCGGTCCTTTCTGGCTGGCAGCGCTGGTCTGATTGCGCTGCATCCGTTTTCTGTTCAGGCGGCCTCCAACCAGGTGCATCTGCGCCTGATGGAGACCACCGACCTGCATGTGCATGTGTTTCCCTATGATTACTACGCCGACAAGCCGCGCGATACGGTGGGTCTGGCCCGCACCGCCTCGCTGATCGGCGATATCCGTGCTGAGGCGACCAATTCACTGCTGCTGGACAATGGCGATTTCCTGCAGGGCAATCCGATGGGCGACTATATCGCCTATGAGCGGGGCATGAAGGAAGGCGACACCCATCCAGTCATTCAGGCGATGAATGCGGTGGGCTTTGATGCCTCGACGCTGGGCAACCATGAATTCAACTACGGGCTGGATTTCCTGATGAAATCCCTCGCCGGGGCCGATTTCCCGGTGGTCTGTGCCAATGTTGCCAAATCCACCGGCGCCGGGCCGCGCGACGACACAACCCTGCTGCCGCCTTATGTCATTATGGAGCGCGAGCTGACCGATGGCGCAGGCAATACGCATGCGATCAAGATCGGCCTCATTGGCTTTGTCCCGCCGCAGGTGATGAACTGGGACCGCCGCCATCTGGAGGGCAACGTTCAGGCGCGCGACATTCTGGAAACCGCCCGCGCCTATGTGCCGGAGATGAAGGAAAAAGGGGCCGATATCATTATCGCGCTCTCTCATTCCGGCATTGGCAGCGCGCAGGAAGCTGATGGGATGGAGAACGCCTCGGTCCCGCTGGCGGCGGTTGAGGGCATTGATGCCATTATGACGGGCCATTCGCATCTGGTCTTCCCCTCCTCCACCTATGCGGATTTTGCCGGGGTCGATGTCGACAAGGGCACTATCCACGGCACCCCTGCCACCATGGGCGGGTTCTGGGGCAGCCATATGGGTCTGATTGATCTGATGCTGGAGCGCGATGGTGCTGGCTGGCGCGTCGTCGGCCATGCGTCAGAAGCGCGGCCAATTTCTCGGCGCGAAGAGGACCGATCCATCACTGCCTTGGTCGACAGCGCACCGGCAGTGCTGGCGGCAGCACAGAAAGAGCATGATGAGACGCTGCAATATGTGCGCCGCGCCGTGGGCAAGACCGACGCGCCGTTGCACAGCTATTTTGCGCTGGTCGCGGATGATCCCTCGGTGCAGATCGTGTCGATTGCCCAGACCTGGTACATTGAACAGATGCTGAAAGGCACCGAACATGAAGGGCTGCCGATCCTCTCTGCAGCGGCCCCGTTCAAGGCCGGCGGTCGTGGGGGTGCCGAATACTACACTGATGTGCCTAAGGGCGATGTGGCGATCAAGAATGTCGCCGACCTCTACCTCTACCCCAACACCGCCCGTGCGGTGCGGGTGACCGGCGCGCAGGTCAAGGACTGGCTGGAACGTTCTGCCGGCATGTTCAACCAGGTCACCCCCGGTGAGGCGGATCAGGTCCTGCTCAACCCGGCCTTCCCCAGCTACAACTTTGACGTGATCGACGGGGTGACCTATCAGATCGACCTGTCGCAGCCTTCGAAGTTCGGCCCCAAGGGCGCGTTGGAAAATCCTGACGCCAATCGCATCGTCAATCTTGAGTTCAACGGCGCGCCGATCGACCCCGCGCAGGAGTTCATTATCGCCACCAACAATTACCGCGCAGGCGGCGGTGGCGCCTTCCCCGGCGCGATGGGTGATACGGTTGTCTTTGAGGGGCCAGACACCAACCGCGATGTGATCGTGCGTTATATCGTTGAGAAGGGCACCATCAGCCCGCGGGCGGATGCCAACTGGCGGTTCGCCCCGCTTGGGCAGACCTCCGTGCTGTTTGACACCGGCCCAAAGGCGGCGACTTATGTCGACAGCGTCGAGAGCATTGCGATTGAACCTGCAGGTGAAGGCCCGGATGGCTTTGCACGCTACAGGATTTCACTGTGAACAAACTGTTTCCGTTTTGAGTGAAATATACCGATCCATGCCGCCCGGTGACACGTCGCCGGGCGGCAGATCTAGGCGCACACGCCCCGCTTGCACACTATTTGTTGCGGCGCGCCCTAAAGGTTAATTTTTACAAATTTCGAGCAAAATTACGCTCTCCTTACTCTTTTTTAGGCATTTGTTTGCCAAATTTCTGCCCCCTTCTTGCGACAGAGTTTTCCGACATGCCATGTGTCGGACAACGCTGAACACCAGCAGTCCGCGTCAAGACGGTTGATATGCAAGAGGAGCAGTGACGATGCCAAACGGCAGTTTCAACGACTTTCGCAATGCGCTTCTGGCGTTTGAATCCGGCTGGGACCGGGACCGCTACGATGCCGGGCAGATCAGCGATGCACAGCTGACACAATGGGCTGGTGCGCCGGTTGGCAGTTTTTATCAGGGCCTGAGCAGCTGGGGCCAGCTGAACGCGACCCAGTGGCGCGATATGGCCTATCACTCGACAAACTCGCTGGGCTTTGTCGGCTATCAGTTCGGCGAGGCGCTGCTGATTGACCTCGGCTATTACCGGGATGATTTTTACTACCTGGGCGGTGATAGCATCAACCGCTGGGACGGCACCTGGACCGGTAAGAATGGCGTCAACAGCCTGGATGATTTCAAGACTCATGCCGCGCAGGACACAGCCATCAATGAGGCCTTTGGCTATAATTTCGAGATGCTCAGCTACTATCTCGGCCAGCAGGGGCGCAGTCTCGCCGATTACGTAGGTGAAACTGTCTCCTACCGCGATGTGAATGGCGCCATGGTTGAGGTTACCCTGTCCCTGACCGGGTTGATGGCCGCCGCACATCTGCGCGGTGCTTCCGGGGTGGCGACGCTGCTGCTGAGCGATACCGCGTCGACGGATGAATACGGCACCTCGATTCTGAAATACGTTAGGGATTTCGGCGGCTACGACAGCCCCACCGCCGACGCGCTGATCGCTTTCTGGCAGGATCGCAAGGCAGGCGGCAACGCGCCGCTGGATATGGGCGAGCCTGAAGTGGGGGAAACCCTGCTGGGAACTGTGAGTCGCGATGTGCTTGACGGAACGGGAGCGGATGATCTTATTTCCGGCCGAGGTGGCAATGACCGGCTTGCCGGACGTGCCGGCGATGACGACCTGCGCGGCGGCGGCGGACGCGATCGGCTGATTGGCCAGAACGGTGACGACAAGCTGAATGGATCCCATGGGGCTGATACGATCCGTGGTGGTGCGGGCAATGACACGCTGGTTGGCGGCAACGGCAATGACAAGCTGTTCGGCCAGCAGGGCAACGACCTGCTGATCGGCGGCAACGGCGCCGATACATTTGCCTTTGGCAGCAATCACGGGCGCGCGCGGATCCGAGACTTCGAGATCGGAACCGACAAGATCGATATCCTCAGCGGGGCTGAGACCCTCAATCAGGTAGATTTCACCGCGAAAGGCAATCACGTTGTGATGGCCTTCGACAACGTGGTTGTAACGGTGGAGAATGTTTCGGTGGCGGAGTTGTCAAACTCCGATAACTTTTTGTTCTGACACTCATTTCCGACGACGGTTGGAGAACCCACGCTCACGTCATTCCGCGCCGCCCCTGGATAAACCCAGGGGCGGTTTTTTGCTTGTGACGGGGCGTCCTCAGCGGCCCGGGTTGTCCCATTTCTGATCCGGAAAAGAAAAAGGCCACCCCCGAGGGGCGGCCTGTTCCATAGTCAGAAGCAAGAGCCCGCGCGAAGGCGCAGGCCCGAGGTCTGATTACTCGTCTTCCAGGGCCTCAACGGCGGCCTGCAGATCGTCTTTGGAGACCTCTTTTTCTTCCACTTTCGCTTGTTCGGCGATGTGGTCGATCACTTTGTCTTCAAAAATCGGCGCGCGCAGCTGCTGCTGCATCTGAGCGTTCTGCTGGATGAACTCAAAGAACTGACGTTCCTGACCGGGGTACTGGCGTGCCTGCTGCATGATCGCCTGGGTCATTTCTGCGTCGGTCACTTCGACTTCGGCTTTCTGTCCCAGTTCTGCCAGCAGGAGGCCCAGACGCACGCGGCGTTCGGCCAGCTTGTTGTGCTCGTCAGTGGTTTCGATCTCGTCGTGGTCGTGGCCCTGAACCTCGGGGTTTTCCTCGTGCCACAGCTGGTGCGCGATCTGCTTGGCTTCTGCTTCGACCAGCGAGGGCGGCAGGTCAAAGGAGACCAGATCGTCCAGCTTGTCCAACAGGCCACGCTTCATCACGGCACGGGCCGCGCCGGCGTATTCTGCTTCCAGACGCTCGGAGATCTGAGCTTTCAGGCCAGCGAGGTCTTCGGCGCCGAATTTCTGTGCCAGCTCGTCATTGATCTCTGCCGCTTTGGGGGCTTTCACCTCTTTCACGGTGCAGGAGAACACGGCTTCTTTACCGGCCAGAAGCTCGGCCTGGTATTCTTCGGGGAAGGTGACGGTGACGTCTTTTTCTTCGCCCGCTTTGGTGCCGACCAGCTGCTCTTCGAAACCGGGGATGAAGGAGTTGGAGCCCAGTGTCAGCGGGTAGTCGTCGCCTGCGCCGCCATCAAAGGCTTCGCCGTCAACCTTACCAACGAAATCGATGACAACCTGATCGCCATCTTCTGCCGCGGCACCGTCTTCGCGGGCTTCGAAATCCTGCGCGGTTTCTGCGAGGTTGGCCAGCGCTTCTTCGACGGCTGCGTCGTCTGCTTTCACGACCAGCTTTTCCAGCTCAACACCGGAGAGATCAACTTCGGGGATCTCGGGCAGTGCTTCATAGGACATCTCGACGTTGACGTCGTCGCCCTCTTTCCAGTCTTCATTGGTCATTTTCACGTCGGGCTGCATGGCCGGACGGTCACCGCTTTCCTCGAAGTGCTTGTTCATCGCACCGTCGATGGTTTCCTGCATGGCTTCGCCGATCAGACGCTGGCCGAACTGCTTCTTCAGCAGCGCCATGGGAACCTTGCCCTTGCGGAAGCCTTTCATCTCGACTTCGGGCTGTGCCTCGACCAGTTTCTCATTGACCTTAGCGTCCAGCTCGGCGGCGGTGACGGTGATCGCGTAACCGCGTTTCAGACCTTCGTTCAGCGTCTCGGTGACCTGCATCATATTCCCCATAGAGATTCGGGGCGCGCGCGCAGGCGCTCCCCCAGACAATTTGTGGCCTTCTATTTGCACATGAGCGGCGGCGCAAGAGGGATTGCCTCAAGAGCGGCCCCGACCGGGGCGGATGCGGCGTTTTTTGGCCCTCCAAAAGAAAAACACGCCCAAAGGGGGCGTGTTTTGAGGGTGTGTAGCCCGGTGGAGGGCAATCAGTCTAAGGGCAGGCCGATGCGACAGCCCCGCCACAACCGCCCTGCCCCGACTGATTGGATCAGAACTTCCAGCGGGCCCCTGCCATGATGGACGAGGAGTCCTGATAGCTGGTCGCGCTGGTGTCAGAGTAGGAATAGTCACGGTAGGCGACATAAGTCTCAAGGTTCAGATTGTCGAAATTCTGAACCGCCGCGACGCCCCAGGATTCAGCACTATCACCGCTGGTGACCATATCCGAGCCGTCATAGTAATCGATGGCAAAGGAGGTCGCCCCGACGGACAGGAAATTCGCGGTGTAGCCCAGCTTGGCGAAGGCATAATCGCCACCGGTGTCCCGGTCACCGCCGGCAACAGCGAAGGACACGCCCGATGGCTCATGCAGTGCCGCAAAAGAGGCAACAATATCGCGGGTTTTGCTGCCGGGGCCATTCTCATTCCACACCGCACCCAAGGCGCCATTGATGGTCAAGTCACCAAGGTCATCATTGGTGTACCGCACCGCAATATCATAGGCTTCGCGATCGGAATTCGAGCGCAGGATCTCCTCGCCGTAGGACGCAGACACGGTGAAGCCGCTGAATTCCGGCGTATCATAGCGCACCCGGCCCAGGCGACCGCCGTCCAGGCTGCGGAAGGCAGACCCGATGCTGACGCCGGACAAAGCGCCAGTAGAGGTGCGGAACAGGAAACCGCCAGCAGAATCTGCAATCGAGGATGTCTGGATCACGCCAGTGCCGGAGAGATCAGATTCCGCCAGCCCATCCGATGCCATAGATCCCTGGCCGAAAGAGAACGTGCCATACCGCGCGGTGGCGTATTGGAGATCAACCTTGCGGATCCGGGTGCGGTCCCAGCTGATATTCTGAGGGCGCCCATTCTGGTCCACTCCGTCAGAGGAGCGCAGGCCAAACGCGGTCTCGAAATTGAACCGCAGGGTATTTTCGCCAAAAGGCTGTTCCAGCCAGAACCCGATACGGGAGTTTGAATTGGCGTTGTCGACAAGCGCGCTGAAATCGTCACCGCCGTCGTCAAACGACTGGAAGGAGGGGTTGAACTGACCATAGTAGCGGAAGGTCCCGCCCGAGCTGTTCTCATAGGTTGGCCCGGCCACCGCAGGCGCTGCGAGGCCGACAAAAAGCCCGGAGACCAAGGCCGTCGCCCCGAGGTGAGAGGCAAATCTGGTGTTCATGAGGAGATGCTCCAATATTGTTCAGGGCAGCTCCCTCTCCATCCCTGAGGGGCTGACCTGTCGCAGGTGCTATCACGCGTTTTTTCGCTGCAGTAGGCTTGAAATATGCCGCGCCGCTACCCTTGCCAGCTACAGCACCGGTCCTCTCAAAATTGTGATCAGCCCGCTCCTACGCATGGCTCGCCGAACTCGGCGCGCATGGGTTCAACGGCAAGGGTGTCATCGCGGAACGTAAATCGAGCTCGGTTTAGGCGCAAAAACAGGTCAAAACATGCAGATTTTTCGCAAGTTTCCATGGTTTGTTAACAGCCCAAAGATAAGCGTAGCGGATCGACAACGCAGGTACTCAGACTATGAAATTCAAGACTTCCATCAAGACGGCCGTATTTGTGATCGTCTTTCTTGCCAGCGCGGTCATGTTCGCCCTAATCGGACTGTCGCGATACACGGATCAGCTCCGCACAGAGATTGAGGCGGAGGTCGCAGCGGTCGAAGGATTTGCGCAGACTCTGGCTGAGGTCAGTTCGGATTTTCAAAACACTCGCCTCGTCGAGATGAGTTTTCGCCTAAAGCCGAGCCATGACATCCTTGTTACTCAAGCAGACACAATGGCCCATCTCAGCAATCGACTGGAGACCGCAACCCTGCAAATTGCGGAACTGGACGGCATGGCGGAGGCTGCGGAATACCTAGCTCAGCTGGTGGCTGGAATCACTGCTTATGAGGCCGGTTTCGCCAAGGTGGTCGCAAGTCAGGAACGGCTTGGGTTCGACGAGACCAACGGACTGCAAGGGGCACTACGCAGCTCAGTGCGCAGTATCGAGAAGGCGCTGGAAGCCACTGTCGAACCTGAGATGAAGATCAAGATGTTGATGATGCGTCGACATGAGAAAGATTTCATCATGCGCCACGCCGAAAAATATATTGAGCGTCTGAACGCGCGGGTCGATGAATTCCGGGCGTTTCCAGGCAGTTATTATAAAAACATCTCGCAACGCGCTCGGATCGGCAGCCTGCTGACCACCTATCAGAAATCCTTCAACGCCTACGCCGAGGAAATTACTCTGACTGACAGCCATTATAAGGATCTGGACGCGATAGAGAAAGCTGCCGAACCTGTGTTGGCCGCGATGGACGAGCTGACCACCGCCCGTCTGGACATGATCCATGCCAGCGCGGCCGAGGCGATCAGCACCGCCAATTCCAATGCGCTGAAGGCCGGGCTTGGCGGACTTGGCATCTTTGTCGTGGTGGCGTTCTTCCTGGCCATCGGCATCTCGCGGCCGCTGTCGCGGGTCAATGTGGTCCTGCAGAAAATCATGGCCGGTGATTTCTCCACACCGGCGCCGCAATCGCGCATCCGGGAGGTTTCGACCATTGCCACCGCCGTCGAGGAGCTGCGGGCCGACAATGAGATGAAGGACCGGCTGACACGCGATATCTCTGAGGTAATCCGTGCCTGCGCAGCCGGTGATTTCTCCAAACGCTTGCAGGTGGAGGGAGCCAGTGGTTCCTTTGCGGACCTGGGCCGCGGTGTAAACGCTATTGGCGAGGCCGCCGAAGGCGGGCTGGGCGACATTCGCCGGGTTCTGGACACGCTGGCTGCCGGCGATCTGACCCAACGGATGCCAGATGGCCAGAAGGGTATTTTCAAGGAGATCGCCAGCGCCGTCGACAACCTCAGTGACAATCTGACCGGAATGGTCCAGCAACTGTCGCACAGCAGTGAGGTGCTGAATTCCACCGCCGCAGAAATCGCCGCCGCTGCAGATGACGCTTCGCGCCGGGGCGAAACCTCTGCCGCCTCACTCGAGGAAACAGCCGCGGCCCTGCAAACGCTGGACGATACTGTCCGGGGCACCGCGGAAGGCTCGGAACAGGCCAAGGATATCGTGCGCGACGCCTTCACCCAGGCGCGCACCACCAGCGAACTGGCCAGCCAGACCATCAGCGCCATGCAGCGGATCGAGGATTCTTCCGGCGCGATCGCGAAGATCACCGACCTCATCGAGGATCTCGCTTTCCAGACCAACCTTCTGGCGCTCAACGCCGGGGTTGAGGCCGCCCGCGCCGGCGAGGCCGGTCGTGGATTTGCGGTCGTCGCCTCCGAAGTACGCGGCCTTGCGCAGCGCTCTGCCGATGCGGTTCAGGAAATCAATCAGCTGATCGACGTCAGCACCCATGAGGTGGCACAGGGGGTGAAACTGGTCGATCAAACCGGCACAGCCCTCGCCTCCATTCAAAGTTCCGTGGAAGCGGTGGTGGGCAAGGTCGAACAGATTGCCGCCACCACGGTCGAGCAATCCAACGGGCTTTCCGAGGTCAACACCGCGGTTGTCAGCCTGGATCAGAATGCACAGAAAAACTCCGCCATGCTGGAACAGACCGCCGCTGCCGGCCAGATGCTGCGCGAGGAAGCCCAGACATTGGTGCAGGCGGTTTCGGGCTTTACTATCCTGCCAACCGGCAGCGTCAACAGCGGTTCCCCAGCAGCCTACGACTGGTCCGGGTCAACTTTTGATGAAATGGAGCAGCCTCATGCACGCTCAGCCTGATTCCAGCGTGTAACAAGTCACAGATCGCAGTCGACCAAACAGAGAGACATCCGAAATTTCGGGTGTCTCTCGAGTCTGGGCGACCTTCTGCTCCCTGCCGCAGCCACTGAAAGGTAAACGCGCGTTAAGGTCAGTTGGACACTACGACATTGGGTGTGGACACAGAGGCCAAGCGAATGACAGTGCTGTTTTTGGACAGCGAAGTCTCCCGGGGGGCAATCCCCGTCCCGCAACCGTGGCGGATCTGCTGCATGTGGCTGGGCGCTGTCAGCGCGGTCCGCTGTCGCCACCTAAGGCTGATTTCGCGTCTGGTGGTCGTGACAAATCAACTATCAAGTCCAGAGAATAGTCAGAGGTCTGATCGGATCATCTGGCCGGAGATCGACGCTCAGTACGTTACGTGGCTGCATGATCATCACACGAAAACTCAGCATCTCGCGCCGCGCCGACCTCAGTCCTGGACAGAGTATATACGCAGAGTAACTGTGCACCCTCAACAGCCAAACGAACTGGAACATTTGACGAACACATTGTGAATTTGGTCGATCCAGATATCATTTAATCAAATACTCGCAGTGCAAGGGGGATGGCACCATGTGTGGTAGATTGGGACGGCCGGATCTTACATGGCAGCAACTCTATGAGATGGAACGGCGGTTTCTCGGACCCTCTGTCCCGGTGCGGGATCCCAATGCGGTAGAGCTGTCAGCAAGCTGGAATGTAAAACCAACGCAACTGGTAGACATAGCCTATCTGGATCAAACGCAACTGATCAGTACCACCGCCCGCTGGTGGTTCGTGCCGGAGTGGTTTAAGGGAGATGTGCACGACTGGCGGCACACCACTTTCAACGCGAAAATCGAAACGGCTCATAGTTTGCCGAGTTTTCGGTCAGCCTGGAAATCCCAACGCTGCATCATCCCTGCGTCAGGCTACTACGAGTGGACCGGCCCCAAAGGTCAAAAACAGCCCTGGTGGGTGACCACGAGCAGAAACGCACCAGCTTTGTATTTTGCCGGACTATACTCTCGTCCTGATAGGGATCTGCACACCTGCACCATATTGACTCGCGCAGCATTGCCGCAGATTGCCGAAATCCACAACCGCTCACCGGTTATCCTTGATGAGGACCATATTTACCCCTGGTTGTCTGGCCAGTCGGATCGCAACGAAGAGCAGCAGCTGGGGCAGGTCTGGGACGGTCGAATGAAGGCCCACAAGGTTGCCCCGTTTGGTCGCGATGACGATGGACTGGAGCTGATCGAACCCATTGACGAGCTGTTCTAAAGATACCTCTCCTGCGTTCGGTCTTCCACAGGCAATGGGAATGAGAGAGTGCATGCACCAATAGAACCCTCCCTATCCCCCGGCCATATTTGCCCGTGATCGGTGCGTTCGTCGTCGACGAAAAATAGAAATGCGCTTGCGTCTGTCAGCGCATCTGGGATCGAGCCCGCCGTACCAACGTGGACCACCGCAGCGGTCTCCCCCAGTGACGCCCTTTCATCGAGACCCTAACCGGAGCCTGCCGAGCGCATTGCCGTGATTGCGCGTGGTCAAAATGGGACCAACTTCGTGACCTCCTGTCGTGGACGACATCCGTCTGCTTGGTACAATCACACTCAGGCTCAGGCTCAGGCTCAGGCTCAGGCTCAGGCTCAGGCTCAGGCTCAGGCTCAGGCTTACAGGGGCAGCGGTCATGTCGACACGTCAAGTGACGTCCGGTGATCATTTTCTGCCGCATCGAAGCGACCACCCGGGGGATCGCGATTTGAAACACCCGACGCGGTGTTGCGCAGATCCCCGAATATTTCTGTGAACATTGCACTGCCTAGGATGGTCTGCTCTTTTTGCGCAGTAGTGTAGAAGGCATCTGCTGTAGACAAAGCGCACCAGAAGGATATTGGACTGGCATTGACCTAGGCATCGCCACATCGCATCCTGTGGCTGGACCCCAAAGGACACCCATGCGCCTATTAGCCGTCATCATTCTGACCAGCCTCATGATGCTGTCCTCTTTGCCGCAGCATGCTTCGGCAGAGGCGACGATGCATGATTGTCCTTCCTGCGCAGAGATGATGACTTTTGCCGAGCATCAGATGCCTGCTGAACGACACCAATCTGACGAGCATTGCGCAGATATGACGACCTGCGCCACCATGGCTGTTCTCTCCGGCAGTGAAATGGTCCCCAACGAGGATCTTTTGCGCCCCCGGCCAGCATGGCCAGCGCCCCGGTATGGTACCGCGGTCAACCTGTCGCTGAAACTACCACCTCCGCGCGCTTTATCCTGATCCACGGAAGTCAGGGCAAACCGCGTTTGCCCGCAGCAACATCGCTCAGATAAACATTGCGGAAGACAGGATAAATTTATGAACAAGATCACCCTCGCCGGGGCCGCGGTTATTGCCGTGGCGCTTGGTGCCTATGCTTTCACCCGCACCCCTGACCAGAGCCCTCCTGCGCAGCAGGCGATCGCCCCTGAAGAAGACGCGGCAATGGTTGCCGTTACGCTGCCCGACACGCTGTCGGCAGAGGCGACCATGGGCAAACGGGCCTTCGACGCGGTCTGTGCCGACTGCCATGGCGAAAACGCCGCTGGGAAGCTGGGGGTTGCCCCACCGCTGATCCACAAGATCTACGAACCGTCCCATCATGGCGACATGGCCTTTCAGCTCGCGGCCGCCAATGGCGTGCGCGCGCATCACTGGAAATTCGGCAACATGCCACCGCAGCCAAAAGTCACCCGTGCTGATATGATGTCGATCATTGCCTATGTTCGCGAAGTCCAGCGCGCCAATGGGATCAACTGATATGAAGATGACGCGACGCAGTTTCTGCACTGGCCTGTCCGCCGCATCGCTGATGCGTCCGGCTCTCGCTCAAGGACTGCCTTTGCTGACAGCCCAAGAGACCATGGTCCAGCTGGCCCCCGACAGCTATCCTGCGACACCAGTTTGGAGTTATGACGGCACGATCCCCGGCCCCGCACTCCGGTTGCCGCAAGCCAGCCGGCTTGAACGACGATTGGTCAATGCGCTGGAAGTTCCGACCACGATCCACTGGCATGGCATTCGCATCGACAATGCGATGGATGGCGTCGCGGGGCTGACCCAGGATGCAGTGCCGCCCGGGCAGAGCTTTGACTATGCTTTCGATCTGCCAGACGCCGGAACCTATTGGTATCATGCCCATACCAAGTCCATGGAGCAGGTCGCGCGAGGGCTTTCCGGTGCGCTGATCGTCGAGGAGGTGACACCGCCAGATGTCGACCGCGATGAAGTTCTGATGATTGACGACTGGCTGATCGACCCCGAGACGGGGCTATTCGTCGACAGTTTCGCTTCGCCTATGGCACGTAGCCACGGCGGCCGGATTGGCAATCTTGTGGGGGTGAACGGGCGCTATGATTACCGCTTGTCGGCGCGGCAGCACGAGCGGCTGCGGTTGCGGCTGATCAACTCGGCCAATGCGCAGATCTTCGGCCTTAGGCTGGAGGGGCTAACCGGTTGGACGGTCGCGCTTGACGGGATGCCGCTTGCACAACCGGAGGCGGTGACGGGCACGCTTGTCCTGGCCCCCGCGCAGCGCATCGATCTGATTGTGGATGTCACCGCCGAGGAAGGCGCGCCCGCGGGAATTCTCTTTGCCGCAGGCGACGATAGCTGGCAGGCGCTGGCCGAAATCACGGTCACAGCGCGTGCCGCGACGAAAAGCCGTGGCGCCCCTGCCCCATTGCCCCCCAATCCGCGGATGGAGATCAACGGCGTTGACGCAGCTCCGGTCCTCGACATGCCGCTTCAAGGCGGCGCTATGCGCGGTTTGAAAAATACTCTGTTCAACGGACAGGCTATGGGCTGGCAGGAACTTGTCCAGAAGGGCCAGTTCTGGGCGCTGGCTGGACAGGCCGGGCTGGGAGAAGCACCTTTCACCACTCTGTCACGCGGGGAAACCGCGCGCATCCGCATGAAGAACGACACCATGTTTCCGCACGCAATGCATCTTCACGGAATGCACTTCCGGGTCCGCAAGGAGGACGGCGCCCTGGGCCCGCTCCGGGACACGGTACTGGTCATGCCGAATGAAACAACAGAGATCACTTTCCTAGCCGACAACCCGGGCAAGTGGCTGCTTCACTGCCACATGTTGGGGCACGCCGCCTCGGGCATGACCAACTGGATTATGGTGGCATGAGGAAGCCATTATTGCTCGCGGCCACGTTCGTCGGCGCGGTCAACTCTGCCAGGGCGGAGGGCAGCCAGGATGGCGCTGCACTCTATCAACAGAACTGCGCGTCCTGTCACAGCGGGGCTCTCGAGGGCCAGCCAGATTGGCGCAGCCCCGGCCCTGACGGGCTGTTGCCCGCGCCGCCCCATGATGCAACGGGCCACACTTGGCATCACGGAGACAATATCCTGTTTCGCATAACGCGGGACGGGACCGCCGCTGTGGTCGGAGGTGGCTATGAAAGCAACATGCCCGGCTTTGGTGATGTGCTGACTGACACGCAGATCCGCACCATCCTTGACTACATCAAATCTACCTGGCCGGACCGCGATCGCGCCTATCAGAAGGAGATCACTGCGCAGGAATAGACAGTAAATTGATGTTTCCAGGGAACATTCACCCGCTGGAAGGTTGTTGATCTCCAAAGAAACCTGGAGGTATTCATGGCCTATTCCCGTTTTTTTCTGATGATCGCCGTCTCAACAATCCTGATGCTCGGATTGATGTATCTGAACACTTTCCTGACGGGCCACGTGTTCTGGTCTGAAACCCGGGCGTATATGGCAGTTGTGATGGGGGCTGCGATGGCCTTTGTCATGCTGGCGTTCATGCTGGGCATGTACGAGAATCGCACCTTGAATATCGCCATCTTTGCAGGGTCCATCGTGGTCTTTGCCGGGGCCTTGTGGCTGGTTCGGAGCCAAGAGACCGTCCAGGATCGCTCCTACATGCGCGCGATGATCCCGCATCACTCCATCGCTATCATGACTTCCTCCCGGGCTGAAATCACCGACCCGCGGGTGCGCGCCCTTGCTGATGACATCATTTACGCGCAGGACAAGGAAATTGCCGAGATGCGCTATCTGATCGCTGATATCTCCGCAAATGGCGAAGCTGCCCCCAAGCCGGACGCACTGGAACCCGAACTGAAGAACCCCCCGGACGCGCTGGCCAGCGAAGTCGTCGCCAAAGTCGACCCGGAGTTCCTGTCGGGCGATGATATCTCGCGGGTATTCCCAGCAGAGGCAGAGTGCCGTTTCACCTATACTGAAACCAGCCCGCCGGTGCTGGCGATCAGAGACGGCGTGGCGCTGATCAAGATCAGCGGCGACCTGGTGCGTCTGGAATCGACAGGTGACCGCTTTGCGGCAGACCCGATCCTGGCCGAGATCCGCAAGACGGATGACGACAGCCTCCATGATCTGATCATCAGCGCAGGATCGGACTACGAGGCCGGTTTCCGCGGTCAGTACAGCTGCACAACCTGAACAACTGCAAAATCGAGGATGCCTGTTATGCCAAAGGACACCAACAAAACCGCAGTTCTCCACCGGATGGTCATGCCGGAGCATACCTGCCCCTACGGCCTCAAGTCCAAGGACCTGCTGGAGCGGAACGGCTACGAGGTTGAAGACCATCACTTGAAGACCAAGGATGAGACCGAGGCCTTCAAGCGCGAACATGACGTTGACACGACACCCCAGACCTTCATCGACGGAAAACGCGTCGGCGGTCACGACGATCTGCGAATTTTTCTGGGCATCGACCCGCCCAAGGCGCAGCAGAGCGACACAACCTACCGGCCCGTCATCGCGATCTTTTGCGTCTGTGCGCTGCTGGCACTGGGTCTGGCTTGGCACCAGTATGGCACCATTCTGACCTGGCAGAGCTTCCAATGGTTTATCTCGCTGTCGATGACGGTGCTGGCGATCCAGAAGCTGCAGGACGTCGAGCAGTTCTCAACCATGTTCCTGAACTATGATCTGCTGGCAAAACACTGGGTGCCTTACGGCAAAATCTACCCCTATGGTGAGGCACTTGCTGGCATATTGATGACTGCGGGCGTTCTAACCTGGGTCTCTGCGCCCGTGGCACTGTTCATCGGAACCATCGGCGCGGTCAGCGTGCTCAAGGCTGTCTATATCGATAAGCGCGAGCTGAAATGTGCCTGTGTGGGAGGTGACTCCAATGTACCTCTCGGCTTTATCTCCCTTACCGAGAACTTGATGATGATCTTGATGGGGTTGGTTATGGGACTGCACGCAATCGGGGGGTGACATGTGTAGTCACCTTCACCTGACCCGTCCGGAAGAACAGCCGCAGTGTCAGGTGATCGCCGGGAGCAAGGTGCGACGTGAGACCTGTCAGCCGGGCCCCGATATGTGAGCTTGACAGGTCGAGTGTTTCTTCTCGGAGGATTGTTAGGCCTCCTTCGAGGATACGTTCCCCATAGGTATCCTCGTAAAACAATTCTCCACCCGCGGATACGTCTGAGGAGATTCTCTCGAGATATACGTCTCTGTAAGAGGCATTCTCGATAACAAAGTTTACAGATGCATTTTGACTTTCCTTGGCTTGGTAGACTTGGACGTTTTCGATCGCGACGCCGTGAAATGCCTCTTCAAAGGTGGGCAGGCCGTCGGCGCGGGCGGATTGAGAAAGACATCCGACTGAGAGAAAAATCGTTCCCAGCGCTTCCCATAGTCCTCTGTTCATATTGGCGAATCCAATTCCAGATACGTGTGTGCTTGCCGAAGGGGCTGGGATACCCGGATTATCCCGCATGTTCCGGCGCCACAGTTGAGGTGAACGTCGCGGTGACGAGCAGGATCAGAATGAAGGCCGCCGCCTCCCATTGGATGGAAGTTCGCAATGGTGCCCCCTCTCCCGTCTTGGCCAGTGCCGGCGTCAGACGGAGTTTGTTCAAGCCAGCAAGACCGAGCAACAGCGCCACCACCGCCAGCTTCAGCGCTAGAAACTGGCCCCAAGGCTGCGTGAGTACGGCGATAGGATTGCCCGCAAGGATCACGAGGATGACACTGCCTGCACCGACCAGCAGCCCGACCATGACCAGCGCGGCCTGCCCGAAACGCTCAACCGTGCGCACCGCCGCCGCATTGCCGCGGCCAACCATGTCGTAGAGGGGAAAGAAGCCCCCGATCCAGAAACTGGCAGCAAGGATATGAATGACGAACAGCGTCGACAGCGCCAGTCTCGGATCGTTGGTGGCATGTCCGCGCAGCGCAAAGCTAATGGCCACCAGAGCAACGCCCAGCATGGCGAAGATTCGGGCCCCGCTGCGGTTGAACGCGACGGTGGCAATGGCCAGAAGGCCCAGAATATGCGTCGCTGCGGAAAGACCGAGCGGACTCGACAAAGCGATCTGAAGCATCATGGGATCGAGCGCGCCGCCAATCCCGCCATAGAAGAAGGCGGCGCGCAGCGGGATGGTCAGGGCGCTGAAAACCACTCCCAGCAAGGCAGACCATACTGCCAGTCGCCTGAGACGGCGGCTGGCAGCGGCATCCAACTCCGTCAGGAGCCATATGTTGATGACGGAGCCCGCCGCAAGCAGGACACTAATATACATCCCGGCTTTAACGAGGATCGAGGCGATCTGCACCAGTTCCAGTGCGACAAGAACTCCGCCCATGATCAGTTCGCGACCGAGAAAGCGAAGCTGCCATTCATCGCGTGACCGTCAGAAGACATGCCGCGCCAGTCGATCTGATAGTTGCCGGGTGCAAGTTCGGGCAGGCTTCCTTCCCAGGTCTTGACCGCCTTGTTGGCAGCCGGTCCGTTGATTTGGTAGGTGTTGCCGTCAGGCGCTTTCATCTTCACTATTGTGATCTGCATGGGATCGGTGAACATCAGATGCATGACTTTGGTGTCGATCCCGACAGTCTGGCCGTTGCTGGGCATGGTCATCATGCCTTTGCCATGGGCGACCGCAACACCGGCGTTCAATACCAGGCCCACTGTAAATGCAGCGGAGGTCAGAATATTGCGTAGGTTCATTTTTTATCTCCCTTTGGATGGTTCAGCTGTTAGGGCTGCGCCCCTGTCGTTTTGGGTGCCAATAGCGGACACAGAGAGGGGCGCAGCAATATCAGAACATGACGTTTACGCCAAACACGCCCGTCAACTCCTCGATATCATGGCCATGACCGCGCCGAATGTCTGCCGTCTCACCAAAGGCGCGTTCGTAGTTCACGCCGATATACGGTGATACGCTACGCCCGATCAGGTCATAGCTCAGACGAAGTCCGAATGCGGCGGAAGCACCACCGGCGGCGATTTCCCGTTCGGGATCATCCGCAAGTGGCAGGCTGACTTCGATGGAAGGGGTCAGGATCAGTCGGTTCGTCAGCAAGCCTTCATACTCAACTTCTGCGTTGAGGTAGGGATGGTTGGACAGGTAAAGTGCCGCCTCGACCTCAAACCATTGGGGTGCAAGACCGGTCACACCGATGGTGCCGTAATAGCGGTCCGGAGCCCCGTCAGGCGTTGATGCGGCGCCCCCTATGAATCCGTCGAAGAACTCGGTGATCGGCATCTGGAGGCGGATCTGATTGTTCATCTCCTCAAAGTCGCCACCCTCGGTTTTTGCCCCTTCGCTCTTCCAGACGAGACGCAGTTCATCATTTCCGATCCAAGCCTCGACGCCCCAGGCGAAGGAATTCTCTTCAGCGCCCATCCGGTATTCGAGCGTGTCGGTCCGCACGCTCCAGACCGTTGGGGAAACGCCCACCTCGGCCATGGCGGCTGAGGCAAAAGACAGCGCCAGCGGCACCCCGAGGGCCGTCCCAAGTGACAGTGTTTTCATGTGATTGTCTTCCTTGAAATTCGGGACCATCAGGACGGGCCGCCTTCGACGATGACCTTGCGGAACATGCCGCCGGCCATGTGGTAGGAGAGATGGCAGTGGAAGGCCCACTGACCGGGGGCGTCGACTTCCGTTTCGGTATAGAGCGTCGTGCCCGGCGCCACGCTGACCGTGTGTTTCACTGGGTCATAGGGGCCCTTGCCGGTGTCGATGATCGTCCACATGCCATGCAGGTGCATCGGATGCGCCATCATGGTCTCATTGACGAATTTGAAGCGAACTCGCTCGCCGTATTTCAGGCGGATCGGATCCGCATCCTCATATTTCACACCGTCGATCGACCAGATGTAGCGCTCCATGTTGCCGGTCAGACGGATCTCGATCTCACGCGTGGCGGGACGGTCACGATAAAGCGGCTTGCGCGCTGCGAGGTTCTCGTAACCGAGGAATTTGCCGCCGTTCGCCGCCGTCGGGATCAGACCGCTGCCCGGCGCGTAGAAGGCTGCACCCTTGGCCCCTTCGGCCGGAACGACTGGCAGCCCGCTGGTCATGTCCATGCCGCCGGTATCGGTCCCGGACTGATCCATCCCGGACATCTCCATGCTGCTCATGTCATGGCCGGAATGATCCATGCCGGACATGTCGAAACCGCTCATGTCCATCCCGGAATGATCCATCCCCGACATGTCCATGCCAGCCCTATCCATGCCGGAATGCTCCATCCCGGACATCATGCCGCCCATGTCGGCCATGGTCAGAAGAGGTTCAGGCCGCATCTTGTAGATGGGTCCGACCATGCCTTGGGACGGGGCCAGCGTGCCACGCACCATTGCGGTCCGCCCTGCGCTCTCGCCAATGATCGAATAGGCCTTGGCCTCGCGCGGCTGCACGATCACATCGTATGTCTCGGCGACGGCGATGCGCAATTCATCCACCGCGACGGGTTTCACGTCGTTGCCGTCGGCCTGCACCACGGTCATCTTCAAACCCGGCACCCGCACGTCGAAATAGGTCGTGGCCGAGGAGTTGATCAGGCGCAAGCGCACCTTCTCACCCGGCTTGAAGATCCCGGTCCAGTTCTGCTGCGTGCTTGCGCCATTGATCAGAGGCGTGAACCCCTGCACATCCTCGATATCGGTGGGCATCATCCGCATTGCCCCCCACATCTTGCGGTCCTGCAGCGCAGCTTTCAGCCCTTCGGCACCGGCGTCTTCGATCAGGTCCTGCGCAGTACGCTGGGCGCGATTATAATAGTCCGCCGAAGCTTTGAGATTGCGAAAGACCCGTGCCCCGCTGTGTGGATGCTTGTCCGTGAACTGGACCACATAGTCGCGATCAGCGGGCACCGCTTCGCCGCCTTTCGGCGAAATCACGATGGCGCCGTAAGCGCCGTCCGGCTCCTGAAATCCTGAGTGGCTGTGGAACCAGTAGGTGCCTGCCTGCTCGATCGGAAAGCGGTAGGTGAAGGTCTCGCCCGGTTTGATGCCATCGAAGCTGATGCCGGGAACACCGTCCTGCTGAAACGGCAGGATCAGGCCATGCCAGTGGATCGAGGTGCTTTCGCGCAAATTGTTCTTCACGCGGATGACCACATCTTCGCCTTCCTGGAAATGCAGGATAGATGGGGTCTGGCTGCCATTGTAGCCAATTCCGTTCTTCTTGAACATGCCGGTATCAATCCGGACCTTGTCAACGGTGATGTTATAGGTGTCGGCCTGCGCGGGCACCCCGAGTGCAAGCCCTAGCACCACGGCCAGAGGCCGCAGAAAATTCGTGTGTTTCATGTGTATTCCGTGAGCGTAGACCGTGATTGGCCTCGCGAAGAGAAGGTCACTGCCAATAGCAGAGAAGGGAGAAGTGAAAGGATCAGATGCGCCGCGGGCCTGTACCCGTAGAGGCAGCATGAGATCGGATTGCTCAACGCGCCTGCTCAGGCAACGCCGCAATCAACGCCTGACAGGCGTTCTCAGGCCAAAGGTGGCCGAAGTTGCGATAGAAGGACGGATTGCAGAACCATACGCGGTTCGCTGGGGTTCAGATCGGCAATCCGAAAGTCCTTGTTCAGATCGACAACGGACGCGTCACCGAACTGATCCGTGCAAGCAACGCTGGCACAATGCAGCAGTCCCAAGGGCTTGGGCTGCTGCTCCGTCTCGAAGGCGAGGTCAACGACCTGATCCTGAAGAAGAGAAACCCCTTCCCCATGCATGTGATGAGCCACCGGCTCCACGCAGTGTTCAGGCATCGGCATCACATGCGCAAATGCACTCGTAACAACGAGCTGCAAGGCAACAAGAATGATGAGGACACGGCTGATCACAGGGCTTCCTTTTGTTCAAAACCGATAAGCGCCGCTGGATCGACGACCGTCAAGAGGGAAAAGCACCTCCTGTAGATGGAAGCTCACGCCTATGTGATGATAGCTCTGCCTGATCCCTTTGCGCCAAAAGCTACATACACTGCGCGAGCACCTCCGCCCCAGGTACATGTTGGCAGAACACAGGCAATGGCTGGTAAATACTCCCTGTCCCGTCCGAAAGGGACCTGAAGGCCATGCCGGTTGCCTTCAACTTTGTAACAGTTTGGTCGAGGCACCAATCGTACCTCGGCACAGGTATACGGGCATCAAAGCGATACGTAGTCTCTGATATGATCGGCTTCGGACAGAGGGCACGCAGGCCGCAGGGGGCCGACGACCATTGTCATGTCAATAACCGTATCGGAGGGAACCGATCGTGGCCGCGGCATTGAAACCCTTAAGATCGTACCAGCAAACACCTGTACCAACAGCGAATCTGCATCCAGTTTCAGCGAGCTTGCCACAGGGTCTGCTGGTTCCCCTTTGTAGAATTAATTGCGTTTTTCGCAATATATGATATCAGGTAGGCTGTGATTTCAGCCCAAGATACAACGTCAGGGCTATCGTGGAAATGGACCTATGGAAGTAATAAACCGCGATTGGCTGTCGAGACACCTGGAGGGATGTCGCGGAGAGCAAGCACGCCTCTCCAGGGAAACCGGTATCTCAGCTGACAAGATCAACAAGATATTGAAGGGTAACCGCCGGATCCAACTGTCAGAAGCGCCTCTCATCTACCGCTTTTTCTATCCAGAAGACGGTCAAGCTCCGGCTGGTGACCAGCAACGATTGCTCGAAGTATGGTATCAATTAGCTCCGGCAGAACGGGACTTTTTGCTAAAGAGTGCAAAAGGGCTTCTCTCTGCTCACCGTCCTCAAGCTCAGAAACTTGACAAAGAAGGCTGACGGCCTCCCGATACTCTTCCCTGAATCTCTGAGACATCATTCCTCCGGAACTGATTGATCATCAGTTCATCTGCGCAGTCGACCGCAGCTATAAGTTGTTCGTGCAGGGCCCACACTCTTGACATAGGTACATCTGGTCAACTATTCCGGGTGGATATTTGAAAATATTCAAGAGCTCTACAATGATGACACTCAGCCTAATAGATCATTGGAAGCGACTGATTTCTGCAGATGGAAGATCCCAAGGAGAATTGGCCGAATTGATCGGCAAGTCCCCCGGATATTTCTCAAAAGTATGGAAAGGTGGCCATGAACCCGGGGTGTTCACAACCTTCAAGTTGGCATCTGTACTAGGGGTCAGTCATGAACACTTGATGGGACTGGATGGCGGAATGAGCCTGGCCCCTAGTCCCGGCTATCAATCCGAGGTCAATCGGCAAGCCTCACGGGTGCTGTCCGATGTGATGAGAGTTGCCCACCAGAGATTAAGTATTTGGGATAACGAGACACAATTCGCAACAGGGGGCAATGTGCTCCCCCTGTTGCTGAGGTGGTGGCATCAGCAGTCAGGTCACCTCGTGTGCCACGAAGGCCTCCGTGACCACTTCGATATCATCAAGGCACCGGACGTAGCGGATACCACTGTTGAACCCCTCGAACTCGGCGCCAGAAGCTTGGCAGCAACGAAACTCGGAACAAACTCCGCTGATGCACTAAAGCGACTGGTTGAAGGTTTCGACACCCGATCACGGATGGATCTTGTGCGGAGCTACTACGACGTGTCGCAGCAGGGTACCCCAGCGCTTTCCGCCCCTATTTCTGTCCGGATCCCCTTACCAGATGGAGTTCCAGCCGCAAAAGTAGAATATTTTCGCCTACAGCTACCGGTTGTTAGTCCCAACGGCGAGAGATTTGTGCTCAGCTACTGCTTCCCGGCGTGATCGCCCAATCGAGAGGCGGGATCGAGCAAGAATTCTGGATGCTTGACATAGAATGCGGCCGCCTCCTGCAGGTCGATGCGAGGCAAAGTTACGAGATATTCACTGGAACTGCGGCTGGGCACATGGACCTCCCACTCTTGCGGGCCGATGTGCTGTCGCGTGAAGCCATAGCGGCTTGCCTTGCCGGAGAGGACGTCGGTCTGCCGCACAAAGCCATAGGTCCATGCCGGTTTCCATTTCAAATGAGCCAGAGAAAAGAGGTAGTGAAAGACCAGCCTCCAGTTGACCTTGCCCTTGCGATTCTCGGCGCTTAGAAACAGCTCACCCAGATACACGATTTTACCCGATATTTCCTTTGCTGCAGTGCTAGAGAACGCCCGAACCGGAGATCCCGCGCCGGAGTTATAGAGCCTGGAATATGTTGAAGCCCAGTGACGTGCGAGACTGTCCTCCCCGATGTCTATAAACCGCGCGGCGACCCCGCCGACGTCCTCACCATCGATACAGAATACGATGCCAAACGCCTCAACTGAGGTGAAATCGTGCCAATCCGGTGAAAGCATGGGATGATTGCTGGCTTTACCGATACGGGCCATACGCGCTTGAAAATCCGAGATATCTGGCACAGCATGAAGCCTGAGGCCCGATTGTTCCAAGCCCCCCAGGCAGATATGCGCGAGCCTGATCATATTGTCCTCATGCATCGCTCTCTCCATGTCATCTTCAGTCCTTTCGTTTGTAGTCTCAGGACCGCCTGCACCACTAAAGGCAGCGCCCCTGATCAACCATTCAACCCGGAGGTTAGACGCACAACAAGATTGCGATTTTGCAGCTCACAGGCCGCAACTCCTTCAGAAATTTCTTTTTTCGCAATTTGTTACGTTGGCCCCAGTCACGATACTCGCAATGTTGATCCAATGCGGGGACGCCAACGAGCAATAGCTTCAGCCAAAGCACAGGGCGGCGGCCTGATATTCACCTAGCTTAGGCCCTTGAAGCGTGCGGGAGGATATCTGATTGCAGGACAGTTCAGCTCCGACGAAGTGACGTATGTCACTGTGACGCGGGCCACCCATTGTCCGCGTCGGCCGTTGGGCTGGGACAGATTCTATCGCAGGGTTCGGTCGGAAAAATTACGCCAAACATCTCATTTGAATGCGCGCACAAAGCCTACGCTGTTGCGCAGATCTACAGCCTATTTCCGGCCTCCAACGAACATTAAGGCGGGGGCCAACACCTCACAGCAGAGGCATAATTCCGCGATATCAAGGAATAAATGGTGCGGGTGAAGGGACTTGAACCCCCACGCCTTGCGGCGCCAGAACCTAAATCTGGTGCGTCTACCAATTCCGCCACACCCGCATCCTGACGATGGGCGCGCCCACCGTGTCGCGCTCAATAGCAAAGCTTTTCAGCGGATGCAAAAGGGAAAGCACTCATTGGGCAAAACTTTTCCACGCCTTCCCTCCGCCGCCCGCTTAGAAAATATCAAGCTTGCGTAGAACAGCCGGTATTTGCTCCGGCAGGTCTTCAGCGATGAGCCCCGGGCCGAAGTTCAGCGCGCACTCGACGTGGATGTAGGCAGCCGTTTCTGCTGCCTGCATCGGGTCTAATCCCCGCGCCATCAAGCCTGTGATGACCCCGGCCAGCACGTCGCCGGACCCAGCAGTCGCCAGCCAGGGCGCGGAGCGGTCGTAGTGGGCGGAATTCACTGAGCAGAGCCCGTTCGGCGCGGCGATCACCGTGTCCGGCCCCTTGAACAGCACCACGCAGCCCGCGCGTTTTGCTGCCTCACGGGTGGCGTCCACCTTGGAATAGACGGGGCCGGTTGTGGCTGGCGCGTTCAGTTTCTCTGCCAGATCTGGAAAGAGCCGCGCAAATTCACCGCCATGCGGGGTGATGACACAGTTTTCGTGCAGCACCTCAAACAGCGCCTCAGCACGGTCCTCGAACTGCGTCAGCGCATCTGCATCCAGAACCGTGGCGCGGTTTGCCTGCAAGGCCTCCAGAACCAAGCCCTCACGATCAGCGTCCAGCCCAAGCCCCGGCCCAAGACAAACGGCGTTGAGACGGCTGTCCTGCAACAGCGTGCGCAGCTCATCCGCGCCATCCATCTGTCGCAACATAATCGCGGTCAGCTGGCAGGCGTTTTCCATCATCGCCGCACGTGGCGAGCCAACCGTGACCAGCCCCGCCCCGATCCGCAACGCACCGCGGGCGGCCAGCCGCGCAGCGCCGGACCTTCCATGGCCGCCCGAGAGGACAAGCGCGTGGCCGTAGGTGTACTTATGCTCGTCCGTTTCCTTCCCAAGATACGGCGAGACCAGTTCTGGCGACATGAGAGTAGCAACGACCCGCCCCATTCCCCGGCCCTTCTCAAGCCGATGAAGGTCGGCCACTGCCTGTCGTGCAGCCTCACCCCAATCATGCCCACCCAGCCCAATGTCGACGGTCCTCATTGCTCCGCAGTAACTCGGCCCCTCATCAATGAAATGGCCGATACGTGGCCGGTGAAAGGTGACGGTAAGCCAGCTCCAGACCGCCCCGAATTCCGGACAAAGCGCGCGGCCGCTGTCCATGCACAGCCCCGTTGGCGCATCAATTGCAACCATTCGCGCGAACGTCTTGCCCTCGGTGTAAAGCTTGGTCAGCGGTTCAAGGATCTCGCACGCAGGCGCCCGTTTCAGGCCTGCGCCAAAAATTGCATCAACAAACAGGTCCGCAGCCTCCTCGCCAACCTGTTGCGCGGTCCACTCGATTACGCGGCCAATCGCCCGCCACCGCTCATAATTCACTTTCGCATCCGGCGGCAGCCGGTCCGGGGGTCCATACAGAAACACCTCCACATCCCAGCCGCGCTCCTTCAAAAGTCGCGCCACCACAAAACCGTCGCCGCCGTTGTTGCCCGGTCCGCATAAAACCACCGCACGCCGTGAGGCCTCGCCGCCCATCTTCTGGCCTGAGATATCCCGGGGGGAGACCTGAGGCCGGGGGGCAGCCTCCCCAGCCTGGCAACCCAGATCCGCATCCAGCTCCGGCCATTGCTCAAAAATGGCCGCAACCACGCCCTGCCCGGCCCGCTCCATCAGTTCCAGCCCGGTCACCTCACCAGCGGCAATCGCGGCCTGTTCGATGGCCCGCATCTGGGCGGCGGTCAGCAATTCGGTCATGTCAGGGGCCTCTTTTTCATGTCGTGGTCATCTCGCGATTCAAAATTGCGCGAAAATCAGGCGCTGTGCTTAATTTTTAGGCAGAGACCGCGAAATCATGCGCAGTTTCGCCGTAGCGCTTGCGGCTATTATTGTCCCCGCTCAGTAGAAGTGATCTGACCTCTCTCGACAAGGTTGCGAGGAGCCATGCCGATGAAAAAGATCGAAGCCATCATTAAGCCGTTCAAATTGGACGAGGTGAAGGAAGCCTTGCAGGACGTGGGCGTGCAAGGCCTGTCGGTGATCGAGGTCAAGGGGTTTGGTCGCCAGAAGGGTCACACCGAACTCTATCGCGGTGCCGAATACGTCGTCGACTTTCTGCCGAAGGTGAAAATCGAGGTGGTGCTGGACGACGATCAGGTCGACGCCGCCATTGAGGCCATCGTGGCCGCGGCCAAGACCGACAAGATCGGTGACGGCAAGATTTTTGTCTCCCCCGTAGAGCAGGCCATCCGCATCCGCACCGGCGAAACCGGTTCGGACGCACTCTGAGCCTGACACCAGAACACAGGGGTGCCCGCCGTCGCTGATGGGCGCGGCAGTCCGGACACACATAAGATTACAAGATCAGAAGGACCATTGGAAATGAGCGCAGACGCAGTTCTGAAGATGATCAAGGACGAAGATGCGGCCTATGTCGACATTCGTTTCACCGATGTACGTGGCAAGCTCCAGCATGTGACCATCGACGTTGACCTGGTGGACGAAGACTTCCTCGAAGAAGGTTTCATGTTTGATGGGTCCTCCATCGCCGGTTGGAAGTCGATCGAAAACTCCGACATGAAGCTGATCCTCGACACCACCTCGGCCTATGTTGATCCCTTCTATGCCGAGAAAACCATCTGCATCCACTGCTCCGTGGTTGAGCCCGATACCGGCGAAGCCTACCCGCGTGACCCGCGCGGCACCGCGCAGAAGGCCGAAGCCTATCTGAAGTCCTCCGGCATCGGTGACGTGGCCTATATGGGCCCCGAGGCGGAATTCTTCCTGTTTGATGATGTGCGCTTCTCCAACACCATCAACAAAGTGTCCTTTGAGGTTGACGCAACCGACGCCTCCTGGAACACCGACACTGAATATGAGATGGGCAACATGGGTCATCGCCCCGGTCTCAAGGGCGGCTACTTCCCGGTGAACCCCATCGACGAAGCCCAGGATCTGCGCTCCGAGATGCTGTCCACCATGAAGCGTCTGGGCATGAAGGTCGACAAGCACCACCACGAGGTGGCCTCCTGCCAGCACGAACTGGGTCTGATCTTTGACAGCCTGACCAAACAGGCTGATGAGCTGCAGAAATACAAATATGTGATCCACAATGTGGCTCACGCCTATGGCAAATCGGCGACCTTCATGCCGAAGCCGATCTATGGCGACAACGGCACCGGCATGCATGTGAACATGTCGATCTGGAAAGACGGCAAGCCGCTCTTTGCGGGCGACAAATACGCAGATCTCTCCAATGAGGCGCTGTATTTCATCGGCGGCATCCTAAAGCACGCCAAGACACTGAACGCCTTCACCAACCCGTCCACCAACTCCTACAAGCGCCTGATCCCTGGCTTTGAAGCGCCGGTTCTGCGCGCCTATTCGGCCCGCAACCGCTCCGGCTGCGTGCGGATCCCATGGACCGAAAGCCCGAAAGCCAAGCGCGTCGAGGCCCGTTTCCCCGATCCGGCCGCGAACCCCTACCTGTGCTTTGCCGCACTGCTGATGGCTGGTCTGGACGGCATCAAGAACAAGATCGATCCCGGCGAAGCCATGGATAAGAACCTCTATGATCTGCCCGCAGAAGAGCTGGCCGATATCCCCACCGTCTGCGGCTCCCTGCGCGAAGCGCTGGAAGCGCTGGCAGGCGACCACGACTTCCTGCTGCAGGGCGACGTGTTCACCAAAGACCAGATCGAAGGCTACATCGCCCTCAAGATGGAAGAGGTGGAAACCTACGAACACACGCCGCATCCGGTTGAATACGGCATGTACTACAGCTGCTGACCCCCGATCACGCAGATTTACTGGGCGCTCCCATCACTTGGGGGCGCCTTTTTCGTTTGCGGAGCCCCGCTGTTTGCAGAGCCCCAGCCCCTGGCCAAACTTGGCTGACAGACGTGCCCCGACCGCCTAGGGCACTGCCCTTGGTTGACCCATTGGCTGCCGACCGGGCTGTCGCTTCAGAGTTTCAACACTGCCACCCCTCCCCCGGCGCAGCCTGTTCGTTCCCCGCAAGCCCTCAAGGTTGCCGGCACGTCACTCAATCAGAAACACTGTTGGCCTCACGCCCGATTTGTAAGGGCTACGGCATCAATATGGCCGTCAGCTGCCCAGTTCTTGCCCAAATTCGAAGAGGCGCACAGGGAAGATGATCATTTTACCGTTAATTTTCAAGATGTTAAATCAATCACAATGCAATCGTCAAATTAGAAAGGAATTTTTTACCTCTCAGCTGTCACCGCCTCACTTTCTGCCATTTCAAATTTTAACTTAATTGCTGAAGCACCTGAGCGGAGGACCCTGACGGTGACACAGGTAGATCAGTATAAAGGCAAGCTGGGTTTTGAAATTCGGGACCCAGATGCGCTGTCCAGCGGCTCGACTGCTGTGGTCGATACCTTGGAAGAATACGGCCACAGCGTGCGCCAGTTCCAATCACGAAACCCCAATCTGATCCGACTTGATTGTGATCATTACCGGGTTGAACTGCGCTACCGCCGCCATCCGATCAAACCAACGCAGGCCAGTGCGGCCGGTACTGACAGCACCGAAACACCGCTGCGCAGTTCGCTTGGCGTGACGCTGACCCCGAACCACCCGGACCACTGCGATGTGGAGCTGAGCGAGATGTTGCTGGCGATGATCCTGCGCCGCCTGGCCGAGGATCTGGATGTGGCGACGGTGGACTGGCTGCATGTGCCCTTCACCCTGACCCGTGACGCTTTCCTTGGGGTATTTGAAGACGCGGAAACACAGGTGGAAACCCACGCGGAGGCTGTTGCAGACCACGCCACGCTGGATATTTCTCCTGTGACCGAAATCGCCGCAGATATCGCCGACAGCCAAGCCGCCAAGTCGAGCGCCCCGCTCAGCCCGCAAACGACACCCGAAGCGGACGCCCCTGTTGCAACACCGATTGACGCCGCCCTTGATACGCCGCCGCCTTCGCCGCAGCCTGCCACCGGCGCCACGCCTGTTGCAAATGGGCGCCTGCGGGGACGCGCCTGTTTTGAGCCGGTGGAGGTAACGGTTGCGCAGCTGGAAGAACATTACGCCGCAATGTTGCAGTCCCCGGACACCCGCGCCACCGGGCGCCATGCTGTCGAAGCGCGCAATCGGGCCCGGGCCCGCGCCAAAGCGGTTATGACACAGCCCCGCGGCAGCGGTGCCGCCGTTGCCCGGTTGGGCGGTCTTCTGGCGGCCATGCCGCAGCGGATGATCGCAACCACCAGCCATCTCCTGCGCAGCCCGCAGCTCCGTGGCCATCTTCACATCGTCTGCGGCGCGACGGCCCTTCTTGCGCTGCAAAGCTCGGCTGCCATCGCCTTTTAGACCTCCTGGTCTACACTCAGCGCGAGGCTGCCGATGCCCCCCACTGGGCCATCACATCCTCACGGGTCACGACACTGGTGTGGATGCTGAACACAACGGCGCGGCTCTGCGGCAGGCGCAGGATCGTCTGCCGCTCACTGCGCATATAGCCCGCCGTTTCGGCGCCGGGACGCGGGCGATCGCCACTGGCGCGACGCGGCTGGTGCAGCGTCGCATCGGCGTACCACAGCGCATTGAACCGCCACATCGGCCGCCCCACCTGCACCCCGTCAAACAGCCGCTGCACCCGTGCAGCAATGCCAGAATCATAGCTGTCGACCGGCGCGTGAATGGCAATCAGTGGCCGCCCCGCTTTCTCCGCGAGCGTCCAATTTGCGGGAAAGCACAGGATCGCGCCGGTCAACACATGCTCTTGCGCGCCCTCCGGTTTTTCCAAAATGCAGAAATCCTGCTGGGCAATCCGGCCAAGCGTGCCCAGCGGATCTTCCCAATCCAATGCCACCTCGACCCCGTCGGGGCGGACCACATGGGTCCGGGCCGTGTCCGGGTAGAGCTGCGCCAAAACTGCCTCCAACAGCTCAGAGGCCGCTGGCATGGCCTCGGGCGCGCAATACAGGACCTGCGAACGGCACTGCTGCAACAGCCGCTCCCGCTCTGCCATCTGGCCCGCGCACGCCTCATCAAAGTGCAACCAGTCCTGTGGCGCCAAGGGCTGGATACCGGGCAGCTTGCGCTCCTCCAGCGGATTATACGGCAGGCGTGTTTGCAGAATCTTGGTCATGACGCCTTGTAGCAAGCCAGACGCGCAGCGCCACCCGCAACGTGAGACAGGCCGACCCATTCGAATCTGCCTGAAAACGACCGTTTGCGCGGTCGCATTTGGTGGCGACTCATCTACGCGGCACGAGCCACATTGGACAGAGATGTCCAGCGGCCAATTCAAGACGATGTCGAGTACGGAGCCAGAGATGAACGAGCATTACCGCGACACCCGCAAGATCGACCCCACGCGCGGTGCCACCCTTGGCGACAACACCCCCAATGATCAGGACCGGGTCGAAATTGGGCCGACCCGGCTGGCCTTCGGCGAATGGGCGGCTGCGGGTCTTCAACTGCCCGATCTTCAGGCCATGCGGCGTTATCGCTGGGAGCGGCTCACCCGGTTCATCAACGATCGCGATTATGCCGGACTGTTGGTGTTTGATCCGATGAACATCCGCTACGCGACGGATTCCACCAATATGCAGCTGTGGAACACCCACAACCCGTTTCGCGCGCTGCTGATCTGCGCCGACGGTTATATGGTGATGTGGGATTACAAACAGGCGCCGTTTCTTAGTGAATTCAACCCTTTGGTGCGCGAGCAGCGGGCCGGGGCCGATCTGTTTTACTTTGACCGGGGCGATAAGGTGGATGTGGCGGCGGACGCCTTCGCCAATGAAGTGCGCACTCTGCTGGCGGAGCATAGCGGCGGCAACACGCGTCTTGCGGTGGACAAGATCATGCTGCACGGGCTGCGCGCGCTTGAGGCGCAGGGGCTTGAGGTCTTCCCCGGCGAGGAGTTGACCGAAAAATGCCGCGCGGTGAAAGGCCCGGACGAAATCCTCGCCATGCGCTGCGCCAATCACGCCTGCGAAACCGCCGTCGCCGAGATGGAGCGTTATGCCCGCAGCGCCATACCCGGCGGTGGCATCAGCGAAGATGACGTCTGGGCCGTGCTGCATGCCGAAAACATCCGCCGCGGTGGTGAGTGGATCGAAACCCGCCTGCTGACCTCAGGCCCGCGCACCAATCCGTGGTTTCAGGAATGCGGCGGGCGGATCATCCAGAACAATGAAATCGTCAGCTTTGACACCGATTTGGTCGGCTCCTACGGGATCTGCATCGACATCTCGCGCAGCTGGTGGATCGGTGACCGCCCCCCGCCCGCAGATATGGTCTATGCCATGCAACACGGGGTCGAGCATATCCAGAGCAATATGGAGATGCTGAAACCCGGCGTGAACCTGCAGGAGCTGTCGCGCCACTGCCACCCTCTGGATGCGCAGTTCCAGAAACAGAAATACGGCTGCATGATGCACGGCGTCGGACTTTGCGATGAATGGCCGCTGGTGGCCTACCCGGATGCCATGGTCGAGGGTGCCTTTGATTACGAGCTGGAGCCGGGCATGGTGCTCTGTGTTGAGGCGCTGGTCTCCCCCGAAGGTGGTGACTTCTCGATCAAGCTGGAGGATCAGGTGCTGATCACCGAGGACGGATATGAGAATCTCACCACCTACCCGTTTGATCCCGCGTTGATGGGAAAGCTGTGATGCCGCCGCCGCAATGAGCGGCGACTAAAAGGCGGTTGTGCCCCACTTGGCGAATGGCCGCTGTTCCTGTGGGGCACTTAGCAGCCTGCGCTGTGCAACCGGGCCAGTTTTTCCTGCAAGATCAGCACACTCTCCGCCTGGCTATACTGCGCCAGCTCTGCCAACGGCACCCAGGCGAGAGCCTTGGACTCCGCGCTGGCACGGATATCGCCCGCTTCAGCACGAAACAGGTAGCGCACATCATAGTGCAGATGCGCCGCCTCGCGGCTGTTGGCAGGAATTTCGTGGATATCGATGTCAAACACCTGATCAGACAGCAGGCTGATCCGGGCCAGACCGCTTTCTTCATAGGCTTCTTTCTGGGCCGTGAACCGGGCGTCGGCGATGCCGTCGCAATGTCCCCCCAGTTGCAGCCAACGGTCCAGTTTGGCGTGATGGGTCAGGAGCACCGCTGACAGATCGGGTGACAGGATAAAGGCCGATCCCGTCACATGGCCGGTCGTTGGATCTCGTTCAAACGCCTTTGGTTCGCGCGCGCAAAACGCGGTCAGGCGCTGCCACATCTGCTGGTCACGCGCATCTTGCGGCGCGAAACCTCCGATGCCTGCGCAGGCCTCGGCCAAACGGTCTGTTGTCAATATCCCTCACCTTCCCGTGACGTGGGCGGCGGATGCCTTGTGCCCGCCCGCCTGTCGCCGCACCTTAGGGTGACCCCCAGATAAAGGCGAGCCTGATGCCCACCGAACGCATTTCTTTTTCCGGCCACTCCGGTGACCAGCTGGCTGCGCGGCTGGACCTGCCCGAAGGGCCGATCCTGTCCACAGCACTCTTTGCCCATTGTTTCACCTGTTCCAAGGACATCCCTGCCGCGCGGCGCATCTCAGCCCGTCTGGCGGCGATGGGCATCGCCGTGTTGCGGTTTGATTTCACCGGTCTTGGCCATTCCGATGGTGAGTTCTCCAATACCAACTTCAGCTCCAATGTCGCCGATCTGGTGGCGGCGGGACAGTATCTGGCCGGGCGCGGGCTGGCGCCATCGTTGTTGATCGGTCATTCGCTGGGCGGCGCTGCGGTGTTGCGGGCGCGGGCCGGGCTGCCATCGGTTCGCGGTGTTGTCACGCTGGGCGCGCCCTCTGACCCGTCCCATGTGGCGCATCAGTTTGGTGACGCGCTGGAGATGATTGAGGCCGACGGCGCCGCTGAGGTTTGTCTGGCCGACCGCCCGTTCCTGATCCGCAAGCAATTTGTCGATGACATCCGCGCCGAGGCGCTGACCAGCGCCCTTGCCGATCTGGATGCCGCGCTTCTGGTGATGCACGCGCCGCTGGATGCCACCGTCAGCATCGACAATGCCGCCGATATCTTTGTCGCGGCGAAACACCCCAAGAGCTTCATCACCCTGGATGATGCCGATCACCTGATTTCGCGGCCTCGCGATGCGGAATATGCCGCTGATGTCATTGCTGCCTGGGCCGGGCGCTATATCGATCTGTCGCCCCCCGCGCCGCCCCCCGGCGCGCCCGAGGGCGTTTTGCGCGTCACCGAGGCGGATCCCAATGGGTTCCTGCAGGATATCCAGTCCGGCCCGCGCCATCACACCTATGCGGATGAGCCACTGGCCTATGGCGGCAGCAATCGCGGCATGACGCCTTATGGGTTCATCTCGGCGGGGCTGGGTGCCTGCACCTCCATGACCATCCGCATGTATGCCCGCCGCAAGGGCTGGCCTCTGGAAGGCGTCAGCGTCGATGTCTGCCATGACAAGGTTCATGCACAGGACGCGCTGCCCTCCGGTCCCGCGCAGATCGACCAGTTCACCCGTGTGATCTACCTCAGCGGCAATCTGACCCAGGATCAGCGCGCAAAGCTGCTGGAGATCGCCGACCGCTGCCCGGTGCATCGCACGCTGGAACATGGCGCCAAGGTCACCACCCGATTGGATGAGCCGGAGAGCGAGGCAGATGTAGATCCCGCGCATCTGCCGTTCTGACCGGAGCGCCGTCCCCCGGCCCGATGAAATCACCACGAGCCCTTTTGCAAATAGGGGGCTTCGACCGTGACTGACGCGCGACCCAATTATCGGCAGGCTATGGGCAGTCGCGTGGCATAAGCAGACCGAGCATCAGCCTTCCCACAATAAGGGACCTGTTTTTGCGGGCTTTCTGTCGCGGCGCGCAGCCCCACCCTTGCCCTGTAAGGCGCGCTGCTCTAAGACCCGCGGCATCATCCGCTTCCCTTCTGCCCTGCTATGAAAAGGTGCTGCTGCCCATGATCCCCCGCTATTCCCGTCCTGAAATGGTTGCCATCTGGTCGCCGGAAACCAAATTCAAGATCTGGTACGAGATCGAGGCACACGCCTGCGAAGCCATGGCCAACCTCGGCGTGATCCCGCGTGAAAACGCCGACGCGGTTTGGAAAGCAAAGGATGTCGAATTCGACGTCGCCCGCATCGACGAAATCGAAGCAGTCACCAAACATGACGTCATCGCCTTCCTCACGCACCTTGCCGAACACGTTGGTTCTGAAGAAGCGCGTTTTGTGCATCAGGGCATGACATCCTCTGACGTGCTGGACACCTGCCTCAATGTGCAGCTGGTGCGTGCCGCCGATATTCTTCTGGGTGGCATGGACAAGGTACTGGCCGCGCTGAAAAAACGTGCATTGGAACATAAAGACACCGTGCGGGTTGGCCGCTCTCACGGCATCCACGCCGAGCCGACCACCATGGGTCTGACCTTTGCCCGTTTCTACGCCGAGATGGACCGCAACAAACAGCGCCTGCAAAACGCGCGCAGCGAAGTCGCCACTGGCGCGATTTCCGGCGCGGTTGGCACCTTTGCCAATATCGACCCTCGCGTTGAAGAACACGTCTGTGAGCAGCTCGGCTTGAGCCCCGAACCGATCTCGACCCAGGTTATCCCGCGTGATCGTCACGCGATGTTCTTTGCCACGCTGGGGGTGATCGCCTCCTCGATCGAGAACATCGCGGTGGAAATCCGCCACATGCAGCGCACCGAAGTGCTGGAGGGGGCGGAATTCTTCTCCATGGGGCAGAAAGGCTCCTCCGCGATGCCGCATAAGAAGAACCCGGTTCTGACGGAAAACCTCACCGGTCTTGCACGTCTGGTGCGCATGGCGGTGATCCCGGCGATGGAAAACGTGGCTCTCTGGCATGAGCGCGATATCTCGCACTCCTCCGTTGAGCGCGGCATCGGCCCCGACGCCACCGTGACCCTGGACTTTGCGCTGAACCGTCTTGCTGGCGTCATCGACAAGATGCTGGTCTTCCCGGAGAACATGCTGGACAATATGAATAAATTCCCCGGCCTGGTGATGTCGCAGCGGGTACTGCTGGCGCTGACGCAGGCCGGTGTCAGCCGCGAAGATGCTTATGCCATGGTGCAGCGCAACGCCCTCAAAGTCTGGGAAGATCGCGTTGATTTCCGCGAATTGCTGCTGGCGGATGCTGATGTGGTTGCCGCCCTTGGCGAGGAGGCGATCAACGAAAAATTCGACATGGGCTATCACACCAAACATGTCGACACGATCTTCAAGCGGGTGTTTGGCGCCTAAGCTGGAGTTCATCAGCAACCACAATAAGGGGCCGTTCTGTCAGCGATAGGGCGGCCCCTTTTCTATGGCAAGGCTGGTCTGACACGGCGTCTCACCGTCTTGTTATCGCGCGGTTGCGGCCAACCGTCTAAGGTGGAGCGATCCAACAAGCCGCAGAGCTGCGGCGCGCGCGACAAAAGGACAAACTGATGCCTGTCATGCTGACACATAATGCCCCCCATGCCCGCTCTCTACCTGCATCTGCGATGCGCGCCATCTGCGCGCCCCTAACCGCGCTGGTGCTCTTTGCGGCATTTGCCGGCAGCGCATTTGCCGCCGGAAGCGGTGACAGCGCGGCGCCAAAACCGACCAACACCACCAAAACCTGCAAAGGCGCAAAGGTCTGGGACGATCAGAAACAGCGCTGCGTCGCGCCCAAGCAATCCTCCCTGGACCCTGACGAATTGTACGATGCGGTGCGCGAACTCGCCTATGCCGGGCGCTACAGCGACGCGCAGATGGTGCTAGCGGCGATGCCTGACCAAACGGATAGCCGGGTGCTGACCTATTGGGGCTTTACCTATCGTAAGCAGGGCTATTCCGATCAGGCGATGTCCTATTACACTCAGGCCATCGCGCAGGATCCGCAGAACCACCTTGCGCGCTCCTACATGGGTCAAGGGTTTGTAACCGACGGAAAATACGGGCTTGCGCTGGAACAGTGGAAGATCATTCGCGCCACCGGCGGCAGCGACAGCTGGGCCGAAGTCTCCCTGCGAGACGCTCTTTTGTCCGGACAGACGCAAAGCTACTGATTTTCAGCATTTATTTACTGCTTCGCCCCTAGATTGGAGACAACAGAAAGAGAATCTTTTTGGCTAGGGCTCATAAATGCAGAATGAAAATGCTTTGGCGCTTCCCATGGCGGCCTCCTCAGATGATTTGGGTGATTTTTCCGCCCCGGCTCCGCTCGGCGGTATGGATCTGGGCGGCGATTTCGGCGGTGGTGACTTGGGCATGGGCGGCATGGGCGGTGGCGCGCTGGATATGCCTGCCATAGGCGGCGGCGGTCTGCCGGCTGCCAAATCCAAACTCAGCGGCAAGGCAAAAGCCGCCATCGTGGTGCGCCTGCTGCTGAATGAAGGGGCCGATATTCCGCTGGAATCGCTGCCCGATGATCTTCAGATCGAACTGACACAGCAGATGGGCCGCATGGGGCTGATCGACCGCGACACCCTGCATGAGGTGGCCGGTGAATTTGCCGAAATGCTGGACAATGTCGGGCTGTCCTTCCCCAATGGGCTGGCCGGTGCGCTCTCCGCGATGGAGGGCAAGATCAGCCGCCAGACCGCCAGTCGCCTGCGCAAGGAAGCGGGCGTGCGCCAGTTTGGTGACCCATGGGAGCGTCTGCGTGCCCTGCCGCCAGAAGATCTCGCCGAGCTGGCAGAGGCCGAAAGCACCGAGGTCGCCGCCGTTCTCCTGTCGAAGCTGGACACCACCAAGGCAGCGCAGATGCTGATCCACCTGCCCGGCCCGGTCGCCCGCCGCATCACCTATGCCGTCAGCCAGACCGCCGCCGTGACCCCGGATACCGTCGATCGCATCGGCCTGTCCCTCGCCGCGCAGATCGAGGCGCGGCCGGAGGTCGCGTTTGACGAAACCCCGGGCCAGCGCATGGGCGCGATCCTGACCCAGGCGGCCGCAGGCAAACGCGATGAGGTGCTGACCGCCCTGGACGAGGAAGACGAGGAATTTGCCGGCGACGTACGTAAATCGATCTTCACCTATGCGCTGATCGCCCAGCGGGTGAGCCCGGTGGACGTGCCGAAAATTGCCCGTGTTCTGGCGCAGCAGGATCTGGTGACAGCAATTGCATTCTCCACAGGCGAGGAAGATGTCGAGACCAGCGAATTCATGCTGGCCAATATGTCCAGCCGCATGGCCAACAACATACGCGAAGAGGTGAGCGAGCGCGGCAAAGTGAAACGCAGTGTCGGCGAAACTGCCATGAGCAACATCGTCAACGCCCTTCGTGAGCTGGTGAACTCCGGTGAGGTTGAACTTCGCTCAGCCGAGGATGAAGAAGAAGAGTAAGCCCGCGCGATCAGGTCTCCGCATTGGCCTGTGTCTTCCTGCCTGCGGTCGCACACATATGTCGACAGTCCTAGAGATAACTGATGCCCGACCACGCCCATCTGCGCCACCGCTCTGAGACGGGACCTCAACGGATACCACAGTGATCGAAGGCGCCCTGTCAACGGATCAGCACCCCGGCCCGCGCCTTGTCTGCTGATCCGTAGCTGAGACTTGGCATCGCTGGCATGTGGCCTTGATACCCCGCCGCCGTCAGGGACGCAGTTGCGCTGAGGGCGGCCCGCAGCTGCGGATCACCGCCAGGCTTGCTTGTGCCTCTCTGCGCTGCCGTTTATGGTCGCGGCGATATTGTCTCTCCAATTGCAGGCCCTCCGGACATGCCCGTCGATCCCTCCACCCTGTCCCCAGGCCGTCGCGCCAGTTACTACGCCAGCAATCTGGCGCTGCGTGGCCTTATCGGGGCGCTTGGGCTGATCCCCTATGAAAAGCGTATTCCGGCGATGGGCTGGGTCATGCGCAAAGCTGCCCCTCTGGTGGGGTTTCACAAACGGATCCGTGACAATCTTGCGCTCACCTGTCCTGAGCTGCCGGAGGCGGATGTCGCGCGGCTTTGCGATGAGGTGAGCGACAATATCGGTCGTGTCGTCGCCGAGCTCTATGCCGGACAGCCGTTCCTGGAGCGCGCCTGGGCGGCGCCGGTTTCCGGCCCCGGCCTGCCCGCGCTGGACCGCGCCCGCGCGGAGGGGCGACCGGTCATTCTGGTCACCGGCCATTTCGGCAATTACGACGCCGCCCGCGCCAATCTGATCCGGCGCGGCTTTTCCATGGGGGCGCTCTATCGCCGGATGGCCAACCCCTATTTCAACGATCACTACGTGCAAGCAATTGAAAAGACCGGCAAGCCAATGTTCGAACAGGGCAAACGCGGCATGATGGAGATGGTCCGTCACCTGAAGCAGGGCGGCATCATTGCGATTGTCGCGGATCTGCACGCCCATGGCGGGGTCAACATTGATTTCTTTGGTGAACCCGCCGTGACGTCCATTGTGCCGGCAGAACTGGCGCTGAAATATAAGGCCGCGATGATCCCGGTCTATGCCATTCGCCAGCCCAACGGCCTTGATTTTGAAATTATCCTGCAGGAGGAGATTGCCCCCTCTGATCCGGTCACCATGACAACCACCGTTTGCAAACGGCTGGAGGATCTGGTGCGCCAGCACATGGGGCAATGGTTCTGGGTTCATCGGCGCTGGAAACCCTATGTGCCGATCCCGAAATCCTCGCCGACGGGTCAAAGATCCAGCTCTGACTGACCCCGAGATGCCGCTTAGTTGAGTGTCGCCGCCGCAAGGATGGCACCATAGGGCGCCTGCTGAACCAGCAGCGCCGCCGGACGCGTGTCGGTCAGCGTCACCGTCAGTTGCAATGTGCCCTGCCCGTCCCACTCCGCGACGCGGTCAATCTGCTCCACCACATTCGCATAATCCAGGCGTCGGCCCGCCAACTCTCCTCGCGAGATATCGACAGTTTTCAGCGGCGCATAACGCACCAGCTGCACCGATATTGGACCGGACAGCACCGGTGCTGTGTCCCCGCGACGCAGCTGAACGGCGACCCCCCCCGTGCCGCTTTGGCTGCCGTCGATGGTCATCGCCACCGGGCTCGGCCTTGCCTTATGGGCTTCGATTGTCTCACTCAGTTTCATTGCATCTGCGCCGACCACATCATCTTGGCCGTTCACGATCATCTGCGGTGTGTAAACCATCTGGCGGCCACCTTCATGCGCGTAGCCTTTCTGACGGCGGGTGTGGGCCGGGTCGGCAAACTGGTCTTTCCAGCCGATATAGTCCCAATAATCCACATGCAGTGCCAAAGGCAGCACATCCGGCCGCGCTGTCAGTTGCTGCAACAGCGCATCTGCGGGCGGACAGGAGGAGCAGCCCTGCGAGGTGAACAGCTCCACCACCACCAAATCCGTGGCCGGTCCACCGCCCTGGGCGGTGGCCCCGGTTGGCAGCGCCATCCACGCGGCCATGACAAGCGATGCGAAAAACTTCATGCATAGAACCCTTTTTGCTCTGATCTACCGATGTAGCCGCGGCCGGTTGAAATGACCAATCAATCATTCTTGAGACCGTCGTGCACAGGCCTATTTGAAGCGAAATGCGACGTTGGCGCAAATTTTGTGTACTATTGCATACAAAAATGTCGCCTGCGGCGTTTCAGCTATTGAATGCACGCCCGACCTGTTGCAGATAGCCGGTAGCGAATTCCCTGTATTCACATCCCAGAGGGAGGCCAAACATGCCTATCACCGTCGGACAGGACAATGCCAAGACGCGCCGCAAGCTGAGCGCGGGTGGCAAGTCGATCTCATATTACTCGATCCCCGCAGCCACCGAGGCCGGGCTTGGCGATTTTGCCAAACTGCCCGCCGCCCTGAAAGTGGTGCTGGAAAACATGCTGCGGTTTGAGGATGGCGGCTTCTCCGTCTCCACTGACGACATCAAGGCCTTTGCCGAATGGGGCGCCAACGGCGGCAAGAACCCGCGCGAAATCGCCTATCGTCCGGCCCGCGTGCTGATGCAGGATTTCACCGGCGTTCCCGCCGTTGTGGATCTCGCCGCCATGCGCGACGGCATCAAGGCGCTGGGGGGCGACGCCCAGAAGATCAACCCGCTGAACCCGGTTGATCTGGTTATTGACCATTCCGTCATGATCGACGAATTCGGCAACCCGCGCGCGTTCCAGATGAACGTCGACCGCGAATACGAACGCAACATGGAGCGTTACCAGTTCCTGAAATGGGGCCAGGGCGCGTTCAACAACTTCCGCGTTGTGCCTCCGGGCACCGGCATCTGCCATCAGGTGAACCTGGAATATCTCGCCCAGACCATCTGGTCGGATGAGGATCAGAACGGCGATATGGTTGCCTACCCTGACACGCTGGTCGGCACCGACAGCCACACCACCATGGTCAACGGCGCTGCCGTTCTGGGCTGGGGTGTTGGCGGCATCGAGGCTGAGGCCGCGATGCTGGGTCAGCCGATCTCCATGCTGATCCCTGAGGTTATCGGCTTTGAGCTGACCGGCGCCATGGTCGAGGGCACCACCGGCACCGACCTCGTGCTGAAGGTTGTGGAAATGCTGCGCGCCAAAGGTGTGGTTGGCAAGTTCGTGGAATTCTACGGCAAGGGTCTGGACACGCTGCCGCTGGCGGATCGTGCGACCATCGCCAACATGGCGCCCGAATATGGTGCGACCTGTGGCTTCTTCCCGATCGATGATGAGACCATCCGCTACCTGCGCAACACCGGCCGCGACGAAGATCGTATCGCGCTGGTCGAAGCTTACGCGAAGGAAAACGGCTTCTGGCGCGATGCGGATTATGCTCCGATCTACACCGACACGCTGAGCCTCGACATGGGCACCATCGTGCCTGCGATCTCCGGCCCGAAACGCCCGCAGGACTATGTTGCCCTGACTGGCGCCAAGGCTGCATTCCGCAAGGAAATGGAAGAGACCTTCAAGCGTCCCATGGGCAAGGAAGTCGCCGTCAAAGGCGAAGACTACACCATGGAAAGCGGCAAGGTCGTGATCGCCTCGATCACCTCCTGCACCAACACATCCAACCCTTATGTGATGATCGGTGCGGGCCTTGTGGCGCGCAAGGCCGCTGCATTGGGTCTGGATCGCAAGCCTTGGGTCAAAACCTCGCTTGCGCCCGGATCGCAGGTGGTTTCCGCCTATCTGGAGGCCGCAAACCTACAGGAAGATCTGGACAAAATCGGCTTCAACCTCGTCGGCTATGGCTGCACCACCTGTATCGGCAACTCCGGCCCGATCCAGCAGGAACTCTCCGATGCCATCGCCGAGGGTGATTTGGTGGCGACCTCCGTCCTGTCCGGCAACCGCAACTTCGAAGGCCGTATCAGCCCCGATGTGCGCGCCAACTACCTGGCCTCACCGCCGCTGGTTGTCGCCTATGCGCTGGCGGGCACCATGGACATTGATCTGGCGACAGATCCGATCGCACAGGACAAGGACGGCAATGACGTCTACCTGAAAGACATCTGGCCGAGCCAGAAAGAGATCGCAGATCTAGTCGAAGCGACCGTGACCCGCGAAGCCTTCCTGTCGAAATATGCCGATGTGTTCAAAGGTGACGAGAAGTGGCAGGCGGTGGAGACCACCGATGCAGAAACCTACGACTGGCCTGCAGCCTCCACCTACATCCAGAACCCGCCCTACTTCCAGGGTATGGGCTCCGAGCCGGGCACCATCTCCAACATCAAGGACGCCAAGCCGCTCTTGATCCTTGGCGACATGGTCACTACTGACCACATCTCGCCCGCAGGTTCCTTTGCAACCACCACCCCGGCTGGCCAGTATCTGCTGGATCGTCAGGTGCAACCGCGTGAGTTCAACTCCTACGGTTCGCGTCGTGGCAACCACGAGATTATGATGCGTGGCACCTTTGCCAATATCCGCATCAAGAACGAGATGCTGGACGGCGTCGAAGGCGGCTACACCAAAGGCCCCGATGGTCAGCAGACCTCTGTCTACGAGGCTTCCATGGCCTATCAGGAGCAGGGCATCCCGCTGGTGGTCTTCGGTGGTGAGCAGTATGGCGCGGGTTCCTCGCGCGATTGGGCGGCCAAGGGTACAGCCCTGCTGGGCGTCAAGGCTGTCATCGCCGAGAGCTTTGAGCGGATCCACCGGTCCAACCTGGTTGGCATGGGCGTTATCCCGTTTGAGTTCACCGGTGGTGACACCCGCAAATCGCTGAACCTCACCGGGGATGAATCCGTCTCGATCCATGGTCTGGACACCATCAAACCTCAAGAAGAGGTCTCCTGCGACATTACCTATGGCGATGGCACAACCAAGACCATCACCCTGAAGTGCCGCATCGATACAGCGCCGGAAATTGAATACATCGAACATGGCGGCGTGCTGCACTATGTGCTGCGCAACCTCGCCAAATCGTAAAACCGGCGCAGGTTTCCTGCGACCCTAACACAGAAAACGGGCGCCTCTGCGGTGCCCGTTTTTTCGCGTCAGCCACTATACTTGGCGAAACGACCCGCACCTGTATCCTGGACACCTCAGTCTTTGGCCTCCCTCACGTTTACTTCTTGCCGCATATTGCTCCGCATTGCGGCAAGATGTCCGTGATGATGGTCAACAGCTCCCCTTACCCTTTCTGATAGACACGCAACCAAAATGTGCCGCCACCCGGCAGTACAGCAGCCTGAGACGGACAGCCCGTGACCAAGACCCCAGAAAAAGAAGCCATTGTTGTCACCGTAAAAGCAGTGCCCAGCCTGTTCGAGGAGTTGGTCGCAGCAACCCAGGCCATGATGCCGGAAACCCGCGCGTTTCCCGGCTGTATAGAGGCGCATCTGCTGCTGGCCCCGGAGCGCGAAGAGATGGTGATTTTTCAGATCTGGGAGAGCAGCGAGGCCCAGAACGCCTATCTGACCTGGCGTGCGGAACGGGGCGACTTTGAGCGCCTGGGCGAGCTGATCCACGATGAGCAAATCTTCCGCACCTATTCACTTGGCTGAAACCAAAAAGCGGAGCCAAAAATGGCCCCGCCTGGGTCGATTTTCCGCCGTCTGCCTTACGGGGCAGCGGACCCGGATCAGTTCTGCGCCGCACGCTCCAGCGCCGGGCGCAGGGTGGTGTCGATCACCCGCTGCGTAATGGGACCGGCAAAGCGCAGGATAATTGTCCCCTCACCGTCGATCACATAGGTTTCCGGCACGCCATAGACGCCCCAGTCCAGCGCCATCCGTCCGGCCTCATCCCGGCCAATGGCGCGATAGGGGTTGCCCAGCTCCTCAAGAAACCCAACCGCATTGTCTTCCTGATCCTTGTAGTTGACGCCATAGATCGCCAACCCTTCCTTGGACAAGGCGTCAAGGCTCGGATGTTCCACCCGGCAGGGGCCGCACCAGCTGGCCCAGAAATTCACCAGTTTTACAGTGCCGTCACGCAGGGTCGCATCATCAAATCCGGGGTCGTCAGCAAAGCTGGTCAGCACAACCGGCGGCGCCGATTGACCTTCACGCGCAGATGGCAGGCTTTCAGGATCGTTGCGAAACATGCCAGCAAAGGCCAGCGCAACAAAACTGCCAAAGACCAGAACGGGCAGCGCCATCACGGGAGAGATCTTAGCCACGGCGCGGTCCTCCCTGGCTTTGCATCTGCTGCTCCATCTGCTGCATCTGACGCCGCACGCGGCGGCCACGGGCAAATGTCATCAGCAGCAGCGCCAACAATAGCAACAGGGAAGCGGCGTAAGATGAGAGTACCTCAACCGCATATTTTCCAAGATCCGGCATCATGCTTGCATCCTTTCCCGCAGCATCAGGGCGCGCATCCGACGGGCGCGGATCTCTGTGCCGGTGCGATAGAGCACCAGCGCCAGAAACAAGAGACCAAAGCCAACCATGCAGACATACAGCGGATTGGAGAACGCATCCGCCACATTCTCCTCCTTGTCCAGCGACAGCGAGGCCCCCTGATGCAGCCCCTGGTTCCAGAAGTTGACCGCATAGCGGCTGAGCACCGCAAAGACCGAGCCGACCAGACATAGGATGGAGGTCAGATCAGCGGCAGTATCCGGGTCCTCAATCGCCTCCCAGAGGGCGATGTAGCCAAGGTAGAACAGGAACAGCACCAGAAAGGAGGTCAGCCGCGGATCCCATTCCCACCAGGTGCCCCACATCGGCTGCCCCCAAAGCGCCCCGGTGATCAGCGCAATCAGCGTCATCACCACCCCGATGGGGGCCGCAGCCTTCGCCGCCAGCGCGCTCACGTGGTGGCGACGTACCACCCAGATCAGCGAGGCGACCAGCATCATGAACCAGGCATTGATCGCAATCAGTGCTGCGGGCACATGCAGGAAGATGATTTTGACGGTAGAGCCCTGACGGTAGTCATCAGGCGTGAAGAAGAACCCCCAGATCAGCCCAACCGTGCACAGCACAGCGGCTGAGACCCACAGCGCAGGCATCACCCGTTCCGATGTGGTCAGGAACTTCTTTGGATTGGCGTATTCCCAGATCGACATAGTGGCTATTTAGCTCTTGCTTGAAGGGATCTCAATTCATTCATCCTAGCGCAAATTGACGCGCAGGACGGCGGCGCTGGCAAAGGGCAGCAGCGCCAGCGTAGCGGCCGAAATACCGGCCAGCATCAACAGCGGCGTCTCCACCGCCATACCCGCCGCGCCCCGCCGCGCGGCCTCTGCGCCGAAGATCAACGTCGGCACGTAAAGCGGCAGCACCAAGAGCGACATCAACAGCCCACCCCGCTTCAGCCCCACTGTGAGTGCGGCGCCAAAGGTGCCGATCACCGATAGCGCGGGCGTGCCCAGCAGAAGCGAGACAACCAGCCACAGAAAGCCTGCGGTCGGCAGGTTGAGCAGCACGCCCAACACAGGCGCCGCCAGCACCAGCGGCAGGCTGGTGGTGATCCAATGGGCCAGCGCCTTGATCGTCACCACTGCTTCCAGCGGCAGCGGAGCGGTGGCCATCAGATCCAATGTGCCATCCTCCCAGTCCAGCGCCAGCAGCCGGTCCAGCGACAACAGGCAGGCCAAGAGCGCACCAAGCCACAGCACACCGGGGGCAATGCGGCCCAGCAGCTCTGACTGCGGTCCGACCGAAAACGGCACCAGCACCGTCACGATCAGGAAAAACGCCAGCCCCAGACCAAAGCCGCCACCGGCGCGCAAGGCCAGCCGCAGGTCGCGCAGCAACAGCGCCCTCACAGGAAGGCTCCGTCGAAGTTGTCCAGATCCGGCAGCTTGGCGCGAAATCGGCTGACGTCCAGCGTGTCGCCGTCAAGGCCAAGGTCGATATGGGTGGCAATCAACGCCGCACCGCCGCCCGCCAGATGGCCCTGCACCACATCCGCAAACTGCTGCACCGAGGCCCGGTCCAGACTGACCGTCGGCTCATCCAATATCCAGTAACGCCGCCCGGTGACCATCAACCGCGCCAGCCCCAGCCGGCGTTTCTGCCCGGCGGAAAGCGCCCCGGCCTGCCGATCACACAGGGACCGCAAATCAAAGGCATCCAGCGCGCTGTCGATCTCATCCGTGGCAAAGATCGCCGCCCAGAATTTCAGGTTTTCCGCCACCGTCAGGGTCAGCTTGATCCCGTCGGCGTGGCCTGCATAGGCGATATCGTCGCCCTCGCCGGTCCCGTTTATTGCCACCTCACCGGCCAGCGGCGGTTGCAGCCCGGCAATGGTGCGCAACAGCGTGGTCTTGCCACAGCCATTCGGCCCCCGCAGGATCAGTGCCCGCCCGGGCGTCAGCACAAAGCTCACCCCTTCCAGCACCGGCACGCCGCCGCGCGCGATGCTCAGCCCTGCAATGGTCACTGTCATGAAATCCGCCTACCTCTTTGGTTCTTGGTCGAAAAACCCGATCCCGCGCGGCCTGTCCTTGCGCCAGATCAAGCCTGTTTCCATCATGGACAGGTGATCAGACCGCAAGCGCCGCAAGGGCAATCCGGCGCCCTTCTGAGAGGAGGACGTTATAGGTCCGGCAGGCAGCGGGAGAGTTCATCGCCTCAACCCCGATCCCGGCCCCTTCCAGCTGCTGACGCAGGCTGGCCGGGATATGCGCGACCTCGGCCCCGGTGCCGATGAACAGCACATCAACCTCACCGGCAAGTGCCAACAGCGGGTCAGCGTCATCATAGCCACCCCAGCCCGTGGTCCCCATTGCCCCGGTCAGGATAGAACTCTGAAACACCTCACCACCCACGCGAAAAAAACCCGGCCCGTAGCCGTCGATAGGCAGGGCGTCCGTATAGGCAACTTCGTTCAACCGCATGGCGTGCATCCTCTGTTCGTGGTCGGCGGTGGGCGCGTTGCGCGGCGCCCTGCCCGGCTGCATAACATGTCCGTCCCCCTGACAAAATACCAGCCCGGCTGAGACCCATAAAAAGAGGCCGCATCCCGACGGGACGCGACCTCTGACATGTCATACCTAAGTGGCGGCTCAGGCGTCGATATTGGCGAACTGGTTGCCGGTGGTGTTCGATGGCTTCGTCCAGTCGCGCTTCACGCCCAGCCACAACAGGATGGTGGAGGCCACGAAGATCGACGAATAGGTGCCGATGATAACGCCCCAGATCATCGCAAAGACAAAGCCCCGGATCACATCCCCGCCCAGCACATAAAGCGAGATCAGCGCCAGCAAGGTGGTCACCGAGGTCATCACGGTCCGGCTCAGGGTTTCATTGATGGAGATGTTTAGCACCTCCGCCAGCGGCTTCTTCTTGTAGCGACGCAGGTTCTCGCGCACCCGGTCAAACACCACCACCGTATCGTTCAGCGAATAGCCGACGATGGTCAGCAGCGCTGCGATAATCGCAAGGTCGAACTTGATCTGAAGTTCCGAGAAGACACCGATGGTCAGCACTACATCATGCACCAGCGCCGCGACGGCCCCCAGCGCGAACTGCCATTCAAAGCGCAGCCAGATGTAGATCAGAACCGCGCCAATCGCGAGCGCAACCGCCAGGACTGCCGTCTGCACCAGCTCGCCCGAGACCTTCGGACCGACGGATTCTACCGACACGAATTTGATGCCAGGCGCCACCGCATCCAGCGCGGCGTTCACCTCGGCAATCACCTCACCAGAGATCGACTCGCCATCAGCCTGCGCCTGAATACGCACCATGGCGACATGCTGATCCTCGGCAAATGTCGGATCAAACACCTCGCTGATGGTGATGTCGCCCAGCTCCAGCGGCTCCAGCGCAGCCCGGTAGGTGCCGACGTCAATGTCCGTGGTGCTTTCGGTGCGGATGGTTGTACCGCCTCGGAAGTCGATGCCAAAGTTCAGCCCCTGCAATGCAAAGGAGGCAAAACCCACGACAATCATCAGGGCAGAGATGCCCAGCCACAGTTTCCAGCGCTTGAAGAAATCAAACGAGGTATTTTCGGGAATAAGTTTCAGCCGCATCTCACACCTCGATCGTTTTCGGACGACGCCGTTCAAACCACATCACAATGATCACCCGCGTCACAAAGATCGCGGTGAAGACGGACGTCATGATCCCCAGCCCCAGCGTGATCGCAAAGCCGCGCACCGGGCCGGAGCCCATGGCAAACAGGATCACCGCCGTGATGAAGGTGGTGATATTGGCGTCCAGAATGGCGCTCAGCGCCTTTGAGTAGCCCTCATCAATGGCCCGTGCAGGACCACGACCTGCTTTCAGCTCCTCGCGGATCCGTTCAAAGATCAACACGTTGGCGTCGACCGCCATACCAACCGTCAAAACGATACCCGCAATCCCCGGCAGGGTCAGCGTTGCGCCAATCAGGCTCAGCGCGCCAAAGATCAGGCCGATGTTGAGGATCAGCGCGACATTCGCAAAGAGGCCAAACAGACCATAGCTCAGCGCCATGAAGACCAGCACCCCGACAAAGGCGACAATCGTCGCAACCTTGCCGGCATCAATGCTGTCCTGCCCCAGTTCCGGGCCGATCGTGCGCTCTTCCAGGAATTCCAGCCCCGCAGGCAAGGCACCGGCACGCAGCAGGATCGCCATATTGGTGCTTTCCTCGATGGTGAAATTGCCAGTGATGATACCTGACCCACCTGCGATATGGGCCTGAATGACCGGGGCGGAGACCACCTCTTCATCCAGTACAATCGCAAAGGGAGAGCCGATGTTTTCCGCCGTATAGTCGCCGAACTTGCGCGCCCCTGTGGTGTTGAAGCGGAAGCTGACCGCCGGACGGCCATTCTGATCAAACGACGGCTGCGCATCCACCAATTCCTCGCCGGTGACCACCGGTGCGGCCTCGACGGTGTAGAACACGCCGTCCTCATCAAGCGACGGCACAACCTTGTTGCCCACGCCCGCATTGGCGTCGGCATCGCTGCCACGGCCCACAACCGGGTTAAAGGTCAACTGCGCGGTGGTGCCGATGATGGCCTTCAACTCCGACGCGGAGCCGATGCCGGGCACTTGGATCAGGATCCGGTCGCTGCCCTGGCGTTGAATGGTCGGCTCGCGTGTGCCCACCTCGTCAATCCGGCGGCGGATGATTTCCAGCGCCTGCCGCACCGTGCGATCATCAGAGGCCAGCTTTTCCTGCTCGCTCAGCTCCACGGTCAGAATGTCACCGGTCCCGGACACGGTGATATCGGTGGCCCCGGCGCCGGTCAGGCTGGTGATCGGATTGGCCAGACCGCGCACAACTTCAAGCGCGCGGGCCATGCCCTCGGGCTTGGAGATCTTCAGACGAATCTGCCCCTCCGGTGCCTGCTGGCGGCGGAAGGTGCCGACCTCACCGCGCTCGGGCCGCAGCGCGTCACGCACCTCAGGCCAAAGCGCATCCATACGCGCACCGTAGACGTTGGCGACCTTCACCTCGGCCAGAAGATGCGCACCACCGCGCAGATCCAAGCCGAGGTTGACCAGCGACGACGGCATGAAGGACGGCCATTGGCCCGCCACCTCCAGCCCCTTGGGGCTCTCGCCCTTGGCGATTATTTCGGCGGCGGCGTCATTGGCCTGCTCGACGCGCGTGTAAAACGCATTTGGCAGGGCAAGCAAAAGGCCGGTCACACAGACCAGCCAGATGAGAACCCGCTTCCAGAGATCAATTTGCAGCATTGCCCTGCCTTTTCAGTTGGTTAAGCGGGGCTACTTACGCTGCCGGCTCGGTCTTGTTCAGAACCTGTGCGATGGTGGTTTTGATCACGCGGATTTTCACACCCTCGGCGATTTCCACTTCGATTTCGCCGTCATCCTTGACCTTGGCCACCTTACCGATGATGCCGCCCTGGGTCACCACCTGATCGCCACGGCGCAGTGCTTCGACCATCGACTGATGCGTCTTCAGCTTTTTCTGCTGCGGACGGATCAGCAGGAAGTACATGATACCAAAGATCAGAATGAGCGGGAGAAATTGGGCGAGTGCGCCACCTTCCATGGGATATTCCTTCTGTGTGACAGGCGCTTGAGACGCCCTTAATTTTGCAGGGGAACCTATGCGCAGAAAGGGCCACTTGCAAGGCTAAGGCGGCCAGAACCGATACCGCAAACGCAGTTGACCCGATGCAGGGGCGATGAGAGGGTGCGGGTATTGATTTTCAGAACCAGATTGCACTCATGATCAACATCTCAGACCCCGGCCTCTTGCCGGTTCTTGCCCTGTTTGGCCTCGCCGTATTTGTCGCCTTCCCGCTTATTGTTTTGTCGTCAAACGAAGCCAAACCAATCGCATTTCTGCAGTCCAAACTGGGACTGGATGCTGTATGGGCCCCGGTCTTGCTCATCGGCGCTGCGCTCTGGGCCATTGTGTTCGGGTTATTGGTGGTTGGCCTGCTCTCGGTGATTTGGGAGATTATCCAAGGCGTTCATTGGAAGTCTACTGCCAGTGGCATGAGCAACAGCGGACGTTTCGCTCTTGTTCGTCTCACGGCTATCACGGCGACCACAGGCGCGGTCATCGCTTTCCCGCTGACCCTTATCAAAGTCAAACTCACGCGGGATGCGAACGACACAACCGTTCAAAGCCAGATCACGGACAGGATCAACAAGGCCGTTGAGGGCTTGGGGGCGGAAAAGACGGTGAAGCGCCAGCGCCATGACCAAGATGGCAACCCCACCTACGAGAAAGACACCAAGGGTAGCAGGGATTATTCCAAACCCGTGTTTGTCGAAACCTCCGAGCCCAACCTAGAAGTGAGGATTGGCTCAATCTTTGCCCTCGAACGCATCGCGCGCGAAAGCCCAGATTTCCACGTTCAAGTTATGGAGATCCTTTGTGCGTATGTCCGGCTGAATTCTCCGGTGACGACGGCAGGTTCAATTCCAAGGGACTTAGAACCTAGTGAGCGCGGCAAATTAAGAAAGAAAGTCACCAAGCCTCGGATCGACATCCAAATGGTGATCAAAGTCATCGGGAACAGGCGGGCAAAAAACCTGGGCTTAGAGGTGTCGGCTGGTTTCACCCTCGACCTTTCTGAAACGAACCTCCAACAGGCGGAACTTGTTGGGAATTGGCGCAACACGAACTTCAGTGACAGTGCTCTTGATTTCGTAGTCATGAACGACGCGGATCTCTCGAACTCTAACTTGGGCCGCGTAAAACTATCTCGGGCTAGTTGGCGGGGAACTAACTTGGACGGCTCCAACCTATTGGGAGCACAAGTAATGCATACAGATCTTGGATCTCAGCATACTCCAGTTGCACCGTTATTCGATGCTAAAGGGATGCCGCCCATGTTTCATGGTTGCATATTTCGCAACCAGAGCTATTGGGGAAGTACATTTAGCATCACCGCCTCTGATACCATGTTTCGACGGTGTACCTTTGACCGGCAAGGCCAGGTCGATGATCTGATAAACGAGAATACTAGCAACCGATTTCCTGAATGCGCACTTCGGACTGTGACCTTGGAGCAGTCATCAATTGCAGAACTTCGCTGGTATGCGTCTTTCTCAATTCACGATTTTTTCGGCGACGCATCTGTAACCTGTATTGGCTTTGATGCACCGCCTCATTGGCCTGAGTTCATTCTAGAAGATGAACAGTTCGCTAGCGAATACCAAAAATGGCTAAACGCCCCCGACAACTACACGCCTCCCACCGCCCGCTAACGTGCCATCCCACAACACCCCGGCGGCAAAACCTCGCGCCCCCTTCCCCTTCCCGCCCCCTTCCGGCATATGCTGGCGGCACTGATTCAACGCTTTAGGAGCACCCCCATGCATGACATCCGCGCGATCCGCGAGAACCCTGCCGCTTTTGACGCCGCTTTGGCGCGGCGTGGGGATGCGGCGATGTCTTCCGACATCCTGGCGCTGGATGAATCCCGCCGGGCCAAGATCCAGGCGGCTGAAACCGCGCAGGCCGAGCAGAACAAGGCGGCCAAGGCCATCGGTGCGGCCAAGGCCAAGGGGGATGACGCCGAATTCGAACGTCTGCGCGCCGAGGTGGCCGGCAAGAAAGCCGAAGTCGCAGCCCTGCAGACCGAGGCCAAGGAGCTGGACGCGAAGCTGACCGACGTGCTGGCGCGCATCCCCAACCTACCGGCCGAGGACGTGCCAGCGGGCGCCGATGAGGACGACAATGTCGAGGTCAGCAAATGGGGCGCGCTCCCCAATTTTGCCTTCGACCCGAAAGAGCATTTTGAAATCAAGGGCGTCGCGGCGGCGATGGATTTTGAAACCGCGGCGAAGATCTCCGGCGCGCGCTTTGTGCTGCTGAAGGGCGCCGTGGCCCGCATCCACCGCGCGCTGGCGCAGTTCATGGTCGACACCCATGTGGATGAAAACGGCCTCACCGAGGTGAACTCCCCGGTGCTGGTGCGTGACGAGGCGATGTATGGCACCGATAAGCTGCCGAAATTCGGCGATGACAGCTATCAGACCACCAATGGCTGGTGGCTGGTGCCCACCTCCGAGGTGCCGCTGACCTATTCCGTCGCGGGCGACACGCTGGATGAGGCGGCCCTGCCGATCCGCATGACCGCGCATACGCTGTGCTTCCGCTCCGAGGCGGGCAGCGCGGGCAAAGACACCTCCGGCATGCTGCGCCAGCACCAGTTCGAGAAGGTCGAGATGGTCTCGGTTGTGCACCCCAGCCAGTCCGACGATGAGCAAAAGCGCATGCTGCGCTGCGCTGAGGGGTTGCTGGAAAAACTGGGCATCCCCTATCGCACCGTGGTGCTTTGCACCGGGGACATGGGGTTCGGCGCGCGCCGCACCTTCGACATCGAGGCCTGGGTGCCCGGTCAGAACACCTACCGCGAGATTTCCTCGGTCTCCACCACCGGTGATTTCCAGGCCCGTCGCATGAATGCGCGGTTCAAACCGGCTGACGGCGGCAAGCCGGAATATCTGCACACGCTGAACGGCTCTGGTCTAGCGGTCGGGCGCTGCCTGATTGCGGTGCTGGAAAACGGCCAGCAGGAAGACGGTTCCGTCAAACTGCCAGAGGTTCTGGCCCCCTATCTGGGCGGTCGCCTGACCCTGACGGCGGAGGGCGCATTGGTTTAAAAACCGCGCGCAACCTCTTAATAAAAAGTAAAAAACCGACGCCTTATAGCGTCGGTTTTCTTTATTCTCAGCCCCGCGTTCCGGCAGCCCTATTTCTTTTTTTAGGTTTCGCAGCAGCACCCGGATCAGGCTGCCTTTTGGCCAAGGATTTCTTGGCCGCGTCTTTCTTGGCTGACGCCTTCTTTGTCGGCGCCTGCTTAGTCGGTGCCTTTGGGGAGGCTTCTTTCTTGCCGTGGTCTTTCTTCCCACTGTCTTTCTTCCCACTGTCTTTCGGCGGCGCCTCGTTCTTCGGGTTATGCTTGGCCTCAAGGATGGCCTTAGCCTTGGCCTTTTCCTTCTCAATCGCGCGTTTGGCCTTGGCCTTCACCCGCTTGGCCTTCGCCTTGGCTTTCACCTTTGCTGCGGCAAATTCCTCAGCAAGCGCAGCGGCTTTCTTCGCGGATTTCTTGGCTTTCAGCACAGCTTTTTCGGCCTTTGCCTCGGCGGCGCGACGGGCAGCCTCAGCCGCGGCCAGCGCGGAGCTGAGCCTATCTGCCTCAGCGTGGTCAACGGGCTTCTCCTGCGCTGCACCATTCGGCATCGCTGGAGCGACCCCATTTGCGCGGCGGGCAGGTTTGCCTTGCATTGGGCTGGTTTCCCCATGGGCCTTCTTTGCTTCTGCAGATAGCTTTGCCGCGCGCAGCTTGCCGATCCTTGGGATATTGCTCAGCTCCTGCGGCGATTTCCCCGCCACCGCCTCAATCGTAGCGCAGCCATGGTCGGTCAAAATCTGCGCCAGCGCGGGGCCGACTCCGGGAAGTTTGGCGATGGATGTCATGAAGGCTCCTGCGTATTGGTTTGCCCTGCTGCCGTGGCCAGTTGCCCCGGCGCATTGCCCGGCGGGAATGGCACCAGCCGCTGATGATCTTCGTCCCAGAGCTTCAGCCCAAGAGCGCGGATCGCTTCGCCAAACCCAATGCGACGCGGTGCAATCTCGGGCGGCAGATTATAGTGGCAGCGGCGCAACCGGTAGCTGGGAATGCGGGCGTTGAAATGGTGAATGTCATGCAACGTGATATTGGCGACTGCAAAGTCAAAAAACCAGCCAAAGTCAAGACAGGAGGATCCCTGAAGCGCCGCAACCTGCGGATTAAGGTCGGGCCGTCGATCCCAATAGGTGTCTTCAAAATTATGCTGCAGATACACCAGAAACACACCGATCATCCCACCGAGAAACGAAAATCCCAGCCAGATCAGCACGCCAGTTGTCCCCGCAATGGCATAAAGCAGCCCAAGCAGCAGCAGAATGACGACGTTGTGCAGAACCACCCCCAAGGCGCCAAACCGCAGCGTGTTCTTTGGCCAGCGGTAGCGGACAAAATAGGTGAACGCCGCCCCAAACGGCACCAGCACCAGCGGATTGCGATAGAGCCGATAGGCCAGCCGCTGTGCCAAGCCTGCCGCCTGCCATTCGCGCAGGGTCATGGTGTGGATCTCGCCGGATTCGCGGTGCTCCAGATTGCCGACATAGGCGTGATGCTCATTGTGGTTTTGCTTCATCACCTCAAACGGGGCAAAGGTGAAGGGCGACAGCACATGACCGGCAAGCTCATTCTGGAGGCGCGTTTCAAACAGCGACTGATGCCCGGTATCATGTTGCAGCACGTACAGCCGCACCGCGGCAAAGGCAAAAACCACCCCCGCAGGCAGCATCAGATACCAGAGCTCCGCGTGGCGGATCGCCACCGTCAGCGCGAGGAAATAGACCGCAAATGTCCCGAAATAGCTGAGCGCGGCCAGCCGGTTGTCTTTCTCGCAATAGGTCCGCGTATATGCTCTCAAATCCATGGGATGTTCCCTAGAGACGCCGTGTGACACTGCCGTGACGCCAGACCTCAGCACATGGCCGATAACCTCGCGATACCCCGAACCGTCACGGTTCATATCCCGGCGTCTGCCCTGCCTGTGCCGATCCGGTCCCTGTGCCCGGCCCAGTCACACCCCAGTTCTGCAAGGCACGCGCCCCATCTTTCAATAACCTATGGTGAAGCCTAGCAAAGCCAATGGCTTGCGGTCAAATCTTGCCGATACCGCAGGCACAAACCTGCCCCAGCCATGAAAAAAGGCAGCCCCCAAGGTGGGAGACTGCCTGATATTTTAACCAGAAACAGGCGCGCGCTTAGTTGCGGCGGCCTTCCAGATGTTTGCGCAGCTTCGACGGCGGCGCCTTTTTCTTACCCTTGTAGGGGTTCTTGTCCGACTGCGAGCGCAGCGTCAGACGGATCGGCGAGCCGGGCATATCAAAATCCTGCCGCAGCCCGTTGACCAGATAGCGATTGTAGCTCTCGGGCATCTTGTCGGGATGTGAACACATCACCACAAAGCCCGGCGGACGGGTCTTCGCTTGGGTCATATAGCGCAGCTTGATCCGCTTGCCCTGCGGGGCGGGCGGCGGGTGCTGTTCCAACATCCCCGTCAGCCAGCGGTTCAGCGCCGCGGTGGGCACCCGGCGGTTCCAGACGTCATAGGCGCGCATGATCGCTGCGTGCAGACGGTCCAGCCCCTTGCCAGTCTTCGCCGAAACCGTGATCAGCGGCGCGCCGCGTAGCTGCGGCAGCAACCGGTCAAAGGCTTCCTTGAGGTTGCGCAGCTTTTCCTGCTTCTCATCCTCAATGTCCCATTTGTTGACCGCAACCACCACCGCGCGGCCTTCCCGCTCGGCCAGATCGGCAATCCGCAGATCCTGCTGTTCAAACGGGATCGCCGCATCCAGCAGGACCACCACCACTTCGGCAAATTTCACCGCCCGCAGACCGTCGGAGACGGAGAGCTTCTCCAGCTTTTCCTGCACCTTGGCCTTCTTGCGCATGCCGGCAGTATCGAAGATGCGCATCGGCACATCCTGCCAGTCGATCTGAAGCGAAATCGCATCGCGGGTGATCCCGGCCTCAGGCCCGGTCAGCAGGCGATCCTCGCCTAGGATCTTGTTGATCAGGGTGGATTTGCCCGCATTGGGACGTCCGACAACAGCCACCTGCAACGGTTTGTTGCGGGTTGGCATCGGCACCGACAGATCGTCTTCGTCGGCGTCTTCGTCCAGAACGACGTCAATCTCGGGGCTGTCATCCTCGGCGCGTTTTTCAAACTCATCCGCCAGCGGCATCAGCTGCGAATATAGGTCATTCAAACCTTCGCCATGCTCACCGGACAGGCGGATCGGCTCCCCCAGACCCAGGCCCCAGGCATCCAGCACACCGGCATCGGCGGCGTTGCCCTCGGCCTTGTTGGCGGCCAGAATCACATGGGCGGATTTCTTGCGCAGGATCTCTGCAAACATCTGGTCCACCGGGGTCACGCCAACGCGGGCATCCACCATGAACAGACAGATATCAGCCATATCAACCGCCCGCTCGGTCAGACGGCGCATCCGCCCTTCCAGCGAGTTGTCGGTGGCATCTTCCAGACCGGCAGTGTCCACCACGGTAAAGCGCAGATCGCCGAGACGCGCTTCCCCTTCGCGCAGATCGCGCGTGACGCCGGGCTGGTCATCCACCAGCGCCAGCCGCTTGCCGACGAGACGATTGAACAATGTGGATTTGCCCACATTCGGGCGGCCCACAATAGCGAGGGTAAAAGACATCAGACCAACTTTCTGCGATTCAGACGCGCCCCATAGCGCATCTGCGCGCGCCCTGCCAGAGCGCATCGCTGTTTATGCCTCTCCTACCGCATCAAAGCGCTATCGGAAAGCGTGCAATTGCCCCTTGGTGGACACAACATAAAGCGTGCCATTCGCCACAACAGGCGCGGTGCTGGCGCCGCCGGGCACCGCCACGCTGCGCAGCAACGCGCCGCTTTCGGGGCTGAAGAAGCGCAACAGCCCGTCGTTGGAGGCCACCACCACCTGACCACCGGCCAGAACCGGCCCGTGATGGGCCACCACTGCGCCGCGTTTGCGGGGTTTATCCTTGAGGTATCCGGGCAGATCCGTCGCCCAGACAGCTGCGCCACTGTCCGCATCCAGCCGCACCAATTGGCCAAGGTCGCTGATCAGGAACACATTGCCCGAAACCGCCCAGACCGGATCCACCGCCCCATGGGGCGCAGTCCACAGCCGATCACCGCTGCCAAGGTCAAAAGCCGCTGTTCGCCCGGACTGGTTGCCCACATACATCCGATTGCCGGACACTACAGGCGCGCCGGTGACATCGCTGATGCGGGAAATGGTCCGGCCAATCCGCTTACCCGCCACGGAGGCGTTCCAGCGCCGCAGGCCGCCCTTGCGGAAGGTCGCGGTCAGATCACCCGAGCCAAAGGCGAAGATCGCCAGATCAGAGGTGACCGCAGGCGCCGGTGCGCCCAGAATGTTCGAGGGGCTGGGGGTGGCCTGAACCTGCCAGGCAATCCGGCCATCCTTGGCATGCACCGCCCAGCCGGTATCATCTCCGGCCACCAGATAGACCAGACCGTCGCGCACCGTGGGTTGACCGGAGCCGGTGGCCTCCAGCTCCTGCCGCCAGATGGTTGCTCCGCTAGCCGCATCCAGCGCGGTCAGCACGCCATAGCCGGACGAGACATAAAGCACGCCACCGTCATAGGCCAAACCGCCACCTGTGGCCTGCCCTGAGCTGTCAGACGCAGGCAACAGTTCGCTTTGCCACTGCAACGCCCCGGTAGGGCTGACGGCCGAAACCTTGGCGCCGCTGTCCAGCGTGTAGATACGCCCATCGCCCACAACCGGTGTCGCGGTGATGCGCTGGCGGCGGCTGTCACCGTCGCCGATCGAGGTGGCCCAGATTGCGCGCGGCGCAGCGGCCAGCGCCGGATGTGTAGGGCGCAGCCCTTCAACGCCCGGCCCCTGTGGCCAGCTGGCGTTGTTGCGCGTTGCAGGCAACGCAATGGCGCGGGTCTCATTGCTGACAACCGTGACGCTGTCGTCGCGCAGATCCAGACGCTCGCCGCGCAGGATGACCTCAGGCTCGGCGCAGGCGGACAGGACCAACGCCAATGCGGTCCCCGTCAGAATGCCCCTCGCGCTCCAAAAGCTTGTTACTGCCGTCATTGCCCTGCCCCATTACTGCACTTTGTACTGCACGCTATCGTGGCGCCCATCAGCGCCGAATTGATCTCAGCCTTCTGTCGCCGACACCGGCTCCAGCGCTCCCCCAAGCGCCACAATCACTTGCGAAGCACGGTCTTTCAAGTCCGAGGTGACACCGGCGGAGGCAATAATCTCCTGCAACCGCGAAATGGCGGCGTCAGTGTTGTTCTCTTCGATATCAATAAGTGCCAGCTGTTCCTGTGCCAGCAGCGCCAGCGGCGCGCCGGGTTGGGCCAGCGCCTCGAACTGGATCCGGCGATCTGCCGCTGGCAGGCTCTCCTGCTGCAAGCCAAGCGCCTTGAACGTTGCAATATGACGATAGATCAGGGGCATCTCACCGTTGCGCGCAACCGCATTCAGCCGCTCAACAGCCGCCGCACGGTCTCCGGCATCTGCCAAGGCGCCCGCCTGCAACAGCTTCAGAACCGTATCCCCACCTGCGGTCTCAGCGGTGATTGCATCCAGGGCTGTCGCCCGTGCCGCACTGTCATCGCTGTCCAGCGCTGCAATCATCTGATCGCCGAGCGCCTGCGATGCGGCTTCGGTCTGGGCGCGGTTAAATTCGCGCACGGCCGCCCCGCCCACGATCAGCACCACCGCAACGCCGCCAATCCAGCCATAACGTTTGAGCATCTTGAACAGGCGATCGCGGCGGACCTCTTCTGTCACCTCATCGATAAAGCTGTCGGTGTCGCTCATGAAAATGTCCCTGGCAGATCCCGCAACCGCCCCCGCAGTTGCCGGAAAGTTTCCTGTGTTCTGCTTCTCTTACAGTGCAACCGGTGCCAAGCCAAGTGGCCCTGACACCCCGGCACGGCCACAAACTGCTCCAAAAAGGCAAAAAATGTGAACTGAACTACAGAGTTTAGTATGGACAATACCTATATCACCCATATCACTTGGCGCCAGTTCGCCCGAATATGCCCATTAATGGTATGATTGTTGAGTGGCTCTATATTTCCCGGACGGGATGACTATGACTTAGGAAGGCCCAAGATGCGTGTAATTCCCCTGATGACTGCTGCTGTTGTGACGGCAGGCCTGTATTATGCCGTGATTGAGCGGGATGCGCTTTTGGCCTTTGCCCGTGGCGAGCAGCTCAGCGATGAGACCGCATCCGCTGATGCCTCCGAACCGACCGAAACACCCGCCGCAGCGGCAGCGGCAGCGACTGCGGCCCCGCAGGCCGCCAGCGCTGACAAGACCGGCAATTCAGGCGTCGGCGTGGTCGCCCTGCGCAGCACCGCCCGTGGCATCGACAGCGCGGTTGTCCTGCGCGGGCAAACACAAGCGATCCGCCAAGTCGAAGTCCGCTCCGAAACCACCTCCACCGTGCTGTCAGAACCGTTGCGCAAGGGGGCGCAGGTGAAGGCAGGCGATCTTTTGTGCAAGCTGGATCCCGGCACCCGCCCCTCCACGCTGTTGGAGGCCAAGGCCCGACTGAGCGAGGCAAAAATCCGCGTTCCCGAGGCGCAGGCCCGCCTGGACGAGGCCCGCGCCCGCCTCAAGGAAGCGCAGATCAACCTGACAGCAGCCGCCAAACTCTCCGAAGGTGGCTTTGCCTCTGAAACCCGCCTGGCCTCTGCGCAGGCCGCTGAGCGCTCGGCGGTGGCTGGCGTCGCCACGGCGGAAACTGGGCTGCAAACCACCAGCGCCGGCATCGAATCTGCCTCTGCCCAGGTTGCCGCCGCTGAAAAGGAACTGGCGCGTCTGGACATTCTGGCCCCCTTCGACGGGCTGCTGGAAAGCGATACCGCCGAGCTGGGCAGCCTGATGCAACCCGGCAGCCTCTGCGCGACGGTGATCCAGCTGGAGACCATCAAGCTGGTCGGCTATGTGCCCGAAACTGAGGTGAACCGCGTCACCATCGGGGCAGGCGCGCGGGCGGAACTGGCCAATGGTCGCAATGTTGAGGGCAAGGTCACCTTTATCAGCCGCTCCGCCGATCCGACCACGCGCACCTTCGAGGTGGAAATCACCGTGCCCAATCCGGATCTTGCGATCCGCGACGGCCAGACCGCCGATATCGTGATCTCAGCCGAGGGCGCCAAAGCGCATTACCTGCCACAGTCGGCGCTGACCCTGAATAACGACGGTCAATTGGGTGTGCGTGTGGTAAAAGACGACATGACCGTCGGGTTTTACCCCATCCAGCTGCTGCGCGACGAAGCCAGCGGCGTCTGGGTGGGCGGTCTGCCGGAACAGGCCGATGTGATCGTCGTTGGACAGGATTTTGTTGTTGCGGGCGTTTCTGTTGCGCCCACGTTTAAAGAGGTATCCCAATGACCGGTATCGTCAGCTGGGCAGCAGAACGGGCCCGTATGATCCTGGCATTCATTGCCATTTCGCTGCTGGTCGGCGGCTTTGCCTATGCCAGCCTCCCGAAAGAGGGTGAGCCGGACATCGAAATTCCGGCCCTGTTCATCTCCGTCCCCTTCCCCGGCATCTCTGCCGAGGATGCCGAAACGTTGCTGGTCAAGGTGATGGAGACCGAGCTGGCCGATCTGGACGGGCTCGACAAAATGTCCTCCACCGCCGCCGAAGGCTATGGCGGCGTGGCGCTTGAGTTTGACTTTGGCTGGGACAAGACCGCCATCATGGCCGACGTCCGCGATGCGATGGACGCCGCCGAGGCGGATTTCCCCGAGGGGGCTGAGAAATATTCGATCAACGAGATCAACTTCTCCGAATTCCCCATCGTCATTGTCAACCTGACCGGCGCCGTGCCGGAACGCACAATGGCGCGGATCGCCAAGGATTTGCAGGACGATCTTGAGGCCTTGGAGCCGGTGCTTGAGGCCGGGATCGCCGGCAATCGCGACGAAATGGTCGAGGTGCTGATCGACCCCCTGCGGCTGGAGGCTTACAACGTCACGGCGCTTGAGCTGATCACCGTTGTGCAGAACAACAACCAACTGATCGCGGCGGGCGAGGTCGAGAGCAATCAGGGCAGCTTCTCAGTGAAGATCCCCTCCTCCTTTGACGACGTGCGTGATATCTATGAGCTGCCGATCAAGACCAATGGCGACCGCGTGGTCACGCTTGGCGAACTGGCAACCATCAACTTCACCTTCGAGGACCGTCGCGGCACTGCCCGGTTCAACGGTGAGGATACCGTTGCCCTGCAGGTGGTGAAGCGGAAAGGCTACAACCTGATCGACACTGTTGATCTGGTGAAGGAAACGCTGGCTGAAGCAAAAACCAAATGGCCGCCGGAATTGACAGCAGCCGTCTCCGTCGGCACCTCAAATGACCAAAGCCGCGTCGTGGCCTCCATGGTCGGTCAGCTGGAAGGCTCGGTTCTGACCGCCGTCGCGCTGGTGATGATTGTGGTGCTGTCGGCGCTTGGCAGCCGGGCGGCCCTGCTGGTCGGCTTTGCGATCCCGACCTCCTTCCTGCTGTGCTTTGCGCTGCTGGCTGTGATGGGGATCAGCATTTCCAACATCGTGATGTTTGGTCTGATCCTCGCGGTGGGCATGCTGGTGGATGGCGCCATCGTGGTGGTCGAATATGCGGACAAACGCATCAAGGAAGGCACCGGCCCGATGCACGCCTATGTCGAGGCGGCGCAGCGCATGTTCTGGCCGGTGGTCTCCTCCACCGCGACCACGCTCTGTGCGTTCCTGCCGATGCTGTTCTGGCCCGGCGTTCCCGGTGAATTCATGGGCATGCTGCCGGTCACCCTGATCTTTGTTCTGTCGGCGTCGCTGGTGGTGGCGCTGATCTACCTGCCCGTCATGGGCGGTGTCACCGGCCGGATGAGCCGCCTGTTCGAGAACCTCTCCGATGGGTTGCGCGCCGTTGCGCCCTGGTGGCTGCGCGCGGCGCTGGTGCCCGTGATGCTCTGGGGCATGTTTGCAGGCGCAATGCAGATGCTGAACGGCGGCTACCTGCTGCCTTCGGAAGTGCCGGATGGGGCTGCACTAGTGTTTGGCGCACTGATATTTGTGCTGGCGTCCTTCGGCGCCTCCGTCACATTGGGGGCGGCCAGCCTGCGCCGCCGGGAAACATCCGTCAAAGCGGGTTACACGCACACTCCTTTCGGCCATTTCATTAAGTTCATCGTCGGCAATCCGGTGATGCCTCTTGTTGCGATCGGGGCTGTTGCCTTCTCCATCATGACAGTTTTCACACTGTTCTCGACCAACAACTACGGCGTTGAGTTCTTTGTCGAATCCGAACCGGAACAGGCCACCGCCTATGTCCGGGCGCGCGGCAATACCTCACTGATGGAAGAGGACGAGATGGTGCGCCAGACCGAACAGGTCATCCTGTCGCATCCCGCGGTGGTCAATGTCTTCTCCTTCGCGGGTGAAGGCGGGCTGAACACCGATGCCTCCGGCGCGCAGACACCGCCCGACACCGTAGGTCAGGTGCAGTTCGAGATCATCCCCTGGGAGGATCGCCCGACCCAGACTGAAACCTGGTTCAACGGCTGGTTCACCCGTGAGGTCACAGCGACCGATTTCGACGGCGACACCGTGATTGAGGAGATCAACGCCGAACTGGCTAAACTGCCCGGTTTTGAGGCTGAGATCCGCGCACTGGCGCAGGGGCCTGCCTCTGGTAAGCCGATCCATCTGCGCCTGAAGGGCGACAGCTGGGACACGCTGACCGCCGCCACGCAGACCGCCCGCGCCCGGTTTGATGAAACCCCCGGTCTGGATCTGATCGAGGACAGTCTGCCCCTGCCCGGCATTGACTGGCAGATCGACGTCGACGTCGAAAAGGCCGGCCGCTACGGCGCCGATGTCGCCACCGTTGGCGCCATGGTGCAGCTGGTCACCCGCGGGATTCTTCTAGATACCATGCGCGTCGACAGCTCGGATGAGGAAATCGAAATCCGCGTCCGCCTGCCGGAGGAGGACCGCGTCCTCTCCACCCTTGATGTGATGAAACTGCGCACCGAGGACGGCCTTGTGCCTCTGTCCAACTTCATCTCACGCCAGCCGGTGCCAAAGCTGGAGAAGATTAGCCGTGTCCAACAGCAGCGCTATTATGACGTGAAGGCGGATATCGAACCCGGCCTTTCGAAGGTGATCACCACCGGCGGAGACAGCGGTGAAGACCAGACGCTGGCCTATGTGAAATCCTTCGCCGAGGGCAGCGACACCAGCGCCAGCGACCTGACCGGACCAAGCGGTGCGCCGCTGAAGCTGCGCAGCCTCGCCAGCGCCGATAGTCTTGAGGCGGTGCAGACCGCGCTGGACGATGACGCCCGCGTTGTCGCCCTCAATGCCAATGAACGCATCGCCGCCCTGACAGAATGGTTGAACACCGACCCGCTGCCCAAGGACATCACATGGGAATGGACCGGTGATCAGGAAGAACAGGCCGAATCCGGTGCCTTCCTGATGAAAGCCTTTGCCGGTGCCTTGGCGTTGATGTTCGTGATCCTGCTGGCCCAGTTCAACAGCTTCTACAACTCGGTGCTGGTGCTCCTGGCGGTGGTGCTCTCCACCACCGGCGTGCTGATCGGCATGATGGTGATGCAGCAGCCGTTCTCGATCATCATGACCGGCACCGGTATCGTCGCGCTCGCTGGGATCGTGGTGAACAACAATATCGTTCTGATCGACACCTATCAGGAATACGCCCAGAAGATGCCGCGGATCGAGGCGATCATTCGCACCGCCGAGGCCCGCATCCGCCCGGTTCTCCTGACCACCATCACCACGATGGCAGGTCTTGCGCCGATGATGTTCGGGCTCAGCCTCGACTTCATCAATGGCGGCTACTCGATCGACAGCCCGACCTCGCTGTGGTGGAAACAGCTGGCTACGGCGGTGGTCTTCGGTCTTGGCATTGCTACGGTCCTGACGCTGCTGGTCACGCCGTCGCTGCTGGCGATTCGGGTCTGGCTGCGAATCTACCTGGGCGCGCTCGGCCGCTTGCTGGCCCGGCTCACCCGTGGCCGGTCCAGCCGGATTGCCCGGGATATGCGGCTGGCCACCAAGGCCCGCACCCTGCCCACCACGGAAATCCTGTGGGAGGCTGAACCGAACCCGGACAGCCCCCCGGCCAAGACCACCACGCGCGACGACCGCGAAACTCCGCCGTCAACACCGCTTCGCGCCGCTGAATAACATGACAACGCCCCGCCCTCGCGGGGCGTTGTTCGTTTCAGCAGGCAGATCACCACCGCCGGAGCCACCCCAGCAGAAAGGACCCAGCCCATGCCCGATTTCAACGATATGTTTGAATTGACCATCGCCGATGTCGACCTGATCGAGGCCGCGCTGCAACGCACCCGCGACAGCCTCGCCGATGCCAACCAGCAGGCACAGGGCATCGCCGGTCACAGCCGCGAGGACAGCCTGCGCCAGATCCATGATCTGCTCGGACGGCTACATAATCAGAAGATTTTCTACAAACCCAAGGACGGGGTCTACGTCAGCGGTTAGACGCGCAAACACAGACCCCGTAATAGCGGATATCCAGAAGGCAACGGCTACGCCGCGTCCTGATCCGACTGCTGGCGCTGCCACAGATGCGCGTAGCGCCCGTCCTTGGCCAGCAGATCCTCATGGGTGCCCTGTTCGGCGATCTCGCCCTGTTCCAGCACAATGATCTGGTCAGCCTCCGCCACCGTGCTCAGCCGATGCGCGATGGTGATCACCGTGCGCCCCTGCCCGGCCCGTGACAGCGCCTCCTTGATCTCCTGCTCGGTATCGCTGTCCAGCGCCGATGTCGCCTCATCCAGCAGCAGGATCGGCGGGTTCTTCAGCAGCGTCCGCGCGATGCCCACCCGCTGCTTCTCACCGCCCGACAGCTTCAGCCCGCGCTCGCCGACCTGCGTCTCATAGCCCTCTGGCAGCCGCATGATGAAGTCGTGGATCTGCGCATCGCGTGCGGCCTGTTCGACCTCCTCCTGAGTGGCCCCAGCGCGGCCATAGGCGATGTTGTAGCGGATGGTATCATTGAACAGCACGGTATCCTGCGGCACCACGCCAATCGCGGCGTGCAGGCTCTTTTGCGTGACCTCGCGCACATCGTGCCCGTCGATGCGCAGCGCGCCGCGCGTCACGTCATAAAACCGGAACAACAGCCGCCCGATGGTGGATTTGCCCGACCCGGTGGACCCGACGATGGCCACCGTCTGCCCTGCCGCCACGTCAAAGCTGACGCCCTTCAGGATCTGGCGGTCGCTGTCATAGCCGAACTCCACATTCTCCAGCGTGATCGCCCCGCCGTTGACCTGCAAGACCTTGGCGTTGCCCTCATCCTTCACATCCGGGTCCTGTTCGATCAGATCAAACATCTCGCCCATATCCACCAGGCTCTGCCGGATTTCGCGGTAGACAGTTCCAAGGAAGTTCAGCGGCACGGTGATCTGGATCATATAGGCGTTGACCATGACAAAATCGCCCACCGTCAGATTGCCCTGCTGCACGCCGATTGCCGCCATCACCATGACTGCCACCAAACCGCCGGTGATAACCAGGCTCTGGCCAAAGTTCAGGAATGCCAGCGAATAGGCCGTCTTCAGCGCTGCCTTGGCATAAGCCCGCATGGCCACATCATAGCGCTCGGTCTCGCGATCCTCGGCGCCAAAATATTTCACCGTCTCATAATTCAGCAGGCTGTCGATGGCCTTCTGATTGGCATCGGTGTCCTGCTTGTTCATCTCCCGACGCAGCTTCACCCGCCATTCGGTCACCGCGAAGGTGAACCAGACATAGAGCCCGACCGTCACCGCCACCACGACCAAATACCAGATGTCGAATAGCACCGCGAGGATGATGGCAACCAGCGCCAGTTCCAGCACCAGCGGTCCGATGGAAAACAGCAGGAAGCGCAGCAGGAATTCCACGCCTTTCACACCGCGTTCGATAATCCGGCTCAACCCGCCAGTCTTGCGGGTGATGTGATAGCGCATCGACAGGCGGTGAATATGGCGGAAGGTTTCCAGCGCCAGACGCCGCAGGGCGCGCTGGCCAACCGGGGCAAACACCGCATCGCGCAACTGCTGAAACCCGGTGGTGAGGATCCGCGCCATCCCATAGGCCACGGTCAGGCCAACCGCCCCCAGGGCCAACGGCGGCACGCCCTCGCCCGCCAGACTGTCCACCGCGCCTTTGTAGAGCATCGGCGTGTAAACCGCGACCAGCTTTGCCAAAATCAGCACCGCCAGCGCCGCCACAACCCGGTATTTGACCCAGGCCTGCCCCTCGGGCCAAAGGTAGGGGAAAACACGGCGCAACGTGCGCAGACCGGAGCGACGCTCCTCCTGCGCGGTTGTCATATCGCTGTCTGTCATCACATGTCCTTACTGCAAGACCTCTGACATAGGGGCCGCGTGGCACTTTGACCAGCGCAGCCACTATATCATGGCCCATCTTCTGGCTGAGGGGCGGCACGGTATGCAGCCCCCTGGCGGGATCAGGCTATGGTCTTACTGCACCGGGACGGAGAATACCTGACCGGGGTAAATCAGATCCGGGTCCCGGATCGCCTGTCGGTTGGCATCAAACACCCGCACATAGAGCAGCCCGTCGCCATACCGCTCCCGCGAAATTGCCCAGAGGGTGTCGCCCTCCTGTACGGTGACCAATCGCACCAGCGGTTTCGCCCCGGTGGGGGCTGCATCCGGTGCTGTGGTACCTGTGGCGGCCGCCTCGACCGGTGGCTGCAAAACCTCTGGTGCCTCCCGTTTGAACGGGGTCTCAAGACGGCTCAGCACCTTGCCGTCGGTGTCCAACGCATCCAGCCGCAGCGCGTAAATCCCCGGCGCTACATCCGGCAGGACGCCGGACCAGCGCCCTTCCTCGTCCACCGGCAGATCGGCAACCGCCGCATTGTCCAGATAGGCGCGCACCACCGCATCGGAGCGCACCCGGCCGCTTAGCACCACGGCGCCCTCCGCATCGTAGGAGATGGTATCCAGTGCCACGGTCTGTGGTGCCTCGGCCAGGCTTGGCGTCGGCGGCTGTACCAGCGTCACACCGCTGGCATCAGAGCGCAGCACCGCCCTCTGCTCCGGCGCCGCCTCTGTCGCGGTTTCCGGCGCTGTCGCCGCGACGTCATCTGATTGCGCCGCATCACTCTCCGCAGCCTGCACAGCCGCTGCGTCCTGCGCCTCATCGCGGTTGTCATCCGTGGCAGGGACAGCCTGCGTCTCCGCCGCCGGTATGTCGTTGGCGGCTGTCACCGTCTCCTCCTGCGTCACCTCAGAAGCGTCTCCGGCAGCAGCCACGACGGCAGTACCCTCTGCGTCGCTGTCCGCCACATCCGTCTGAGCGATGGCCTGATCTGGCGCATCCGCTGCAACGTCACTGCCGCGGGGCTCCTGCGCTTCGGAGAGTTTGGTGTCCGCATCAGCCGTACCGGCAGCAGGACGATCCCCCTCCGGAGCCGCCGCCGATGCAAGGTCTGTTGCTTGCGCGCCGGCCGCCGCCTCGTCCGCCACCTGCCGCTCAGTAACCGGGGCCTCCGCCACCTCAACCGGGGCCACGGGGACCACGGGGGCCAGAATAAACTGCGCATCCGAAGGCAGAACCGCCTCCCCCAGCGCCGCCTCCAATGAAATCACCTGCGGGCGGGTCGACGGGGCAACGGTGGTGAACAGCACAAAACTGCCATCGGAGGGCACCGTCAGCCGCTCCACCACAACCCCGTCCAGCAACAGCGATACGACCGCACCGGGCGTCGCCCGCCCCGCCACCATGCCGCTGCCGTCGGTCTCAAACCGCGCCAGATCCATCTGCGGCGCATTCAGGGCCAGCGCAACATCCTTGTCATCTCCCGCATCCGTCACAGCCTGCGCTGAGGCATCACCGCCGGCCACGTCCTCCGCAATACCCTCGCCATCGGATGCAGCGGCGTCAGCGCTGTCTGCCTCCGCAGTCACGGCGGGGGTCTGCGCAACCGGGGCCTCATTGGCGGGGACAGGCACCCCGCGCACGCCATCGGAGCTGGCCGAAGGCGAAATAACCGCGCTGTCCCCCGTGCCCGCAGTGCTGCCCGGCGCCTCTGTCTGCTCCGAGGCGCCCCATTGCAGAAAAATCACCCCGCCCAGCACCACGACCACCGCCGCAACCCCACCGATGGCGGTTGCGGACAGCCCGCCTTTGCCCGTTACATCCGTCATTCTGTTCCTTCCCTTCCGACCCTCGACAGCCCCCTTCCTAGGCGCCGTCGCTGTCGATCCTGCGGGATGTGCCCCCCGCTTGCTTGAGCCAGCCATTCAATGCCGCTATCAGGGACCAAAGGACGACTTATTTCCCCTCCGAACACAACAAAAAAGGTGACTGCCATGCGTATTCATTCCGTCTGTGTGTATTGTGGATCGCGCGACGGGATCCGCCCCGCCTATGCCGAGGCCGCCGAGGCGCTCGGCACCGGGCTAGCGGCGCAGGGTCAGCGATTGGTCTACGGCGCCGGTGATGTCGGTCTGATGGGCCGGGTCGCACGTGCGGCGCAGGCCGCAGGCGGGCACACCTTCGGCGTCATCCCCGAGCATCTGGTCCGCCGCGAGGTCGCCAAGACCGATCTTAACACCTATGTGGTCACCGAGACCATGCATGAGCGCAAGAAAGTGATGCTCTATAATGCCGATGCGGTGGTGGTCCTGCCCGGCGGCGCCGGATCGCTGGACGAGTTGTTCGAAGCACTGACCTGGCGCCAGCTGGAATTGCATGGAAAGCCGATCCTGATCCTCAATATCGATGGCTACTGGGATCCGCTGAAGGCCTTGGTCGAGCATGTGGTGGCCGAAGGCTTTGCCGGCAGGGAAACCACAGAGGCGCTCACCTGGGTCAGCACTGTTGAGGATGCGCTGGCAACCCTGCGCGGCTGATGCCCAGACCCTGCGAGATCGCAGCACGAACCGCTGCGAGACGCAAAAAAACGCGGCGCCTCACAGCACCGCGTTTTCTAAATTCATATTTCGCCGGTCGCTTGGCACCAATCAGGCAGCCAGCTCCTGCTGCACAATCTTCTCAATCTCATCAATCGGGTGATTGGTCAGCGTCTTGGGAATTTCCGCCGTGACCAGATCCTGCACTTCCTTGTGCAGCTTGCCGCGCAGATTGCCCAGAACCTGCGGCGAGGCCACCAGCACGATGTTCCCCAGCTTGCCCTTATGCGCCCGTTCATAGAGCAGATCGGCAATGTCGTCGGCAAATCGCTCCTTGGCCAACTCATGCCAGTCGGTATCATCCAGTGCCGAACGCTGGCCGGGGCCACCATCATGCATGCGACCGGGCCGATTGGCGGATTGGTCAATGTCAGACGGATTGTCCTGCTCTTCCTTGCGGCGCACCTCCAAATGTGGATTCTGCGCATCGGTGGTGTTCTGTAGCAGCAATGCCTTCTCACTGTCGGTCACCAACACAAAGGTGCCGTGGTCAAGCTGTGCCATTATTGATCCTCCTGCTCGTTGGATTTGGTCACCCGTGTTGCACCTGCTGGGCGTTCCATGGCGCGTTTTTCCTCATCCTCGGTCGCGACCTCCCGGGCCAGTCGACCACCGGTGCGCCCGCCATGCGATACCTTGCCCTCAGCGCCAAGAATCTCCTTGGTCTCCTGACGGCCATCTTTTGATCTGACGCGGTCTGCCATGTCGGTCCTCCATCTGTTTTGGGTTCACAAACACAACCACTGAGCGCGGGGATTTGTTCCGCTGGATGCCATGGTCCCGGCACAAAAAAAGGCCCCGCCCGATCGTGGACGAGGCCAAATTTCTGATTGCTGCGCAGCTATCACTTACGCAAGTATCACATGCGCGATGCAACGTTTTCCCAGTTGACCAGATTGTCGAGGAAGTTGGTCAGATAGGCCGGACGCTTGTTGCGGAAATCGATGTAGTAGGAATGCTCCCACACATCGCAACCCAGCAGTGCCGTCTGACCAAAGCAAACGGGGTTCACGCCGTTTTCGGTCTTGGTCACTTTCAGGCCACCATCGGTGTCCTTGACCAGCCAGGCCCAGCCAGAGCCGAACTGACCGGCGCCCGCGGCGGAAAACTCATCCTTGAATTTGTCAACCGAGCCGAAGCTGTCTACCAGCGCTTTTTCCAGCTCGCCCGGCATCTTGCTTTCGCCCGGGCCCATCATTTCCCAGAACTGGTTGTGGTTCCACAGCTGGGAGATGTTGTTGAAGATACCGCTCTGGGCAACTGCATTGGCGTCATAGGTGCCCTTGATGATCTCTTCCAGCGATTTGCCATCCCACTCGGTGTCCGCGATCAGCTTGTTGCCGTTGTCGACATAAGCCTTGTGGTGCAGGTCGTGGTGATATTCCAGTGTTTCGGCGGACATGCCTTTGGATGCCAGCGCGTCATGGGCGTAAGGAAGATCGGGAAGTTCAAAAGCCATCTGGGCCCCCTGTAGTATCTGTTGCGTTTCTAGGCAGATACATGCGGCTGGTGTCCCCTCTGGTCAAGACCAAGCCGGGGAAACACCAAAAAATATCCGCAGCATTTTGCAAGACACCGCTGCCTGAGACCTTGCCACACGATCCGCTAAGCTGCGCCATTGGCGCGCCTTCACGTCAATTCAGCTTGATGTCGCTGCGCTTGCAAGGGCCGCTGCCGGAGGGGCGGTTATCTGCGCCATGCACACGGGCAGAAATCGACAACTTCATACGCGGCTCGTCCATGGTCGCGGAATATGTGACTTTGGTTGATCCTTGGCTCGAACCCAAGTTTTTCAGGGTCCACTTCAACTTCAACCGCTGCTTAGAGCGCTGATCATAAGGCACAATCATCGGGGTTTTCTGACGACTGGCAATAATGCCATCCATCACGCCACTGACTTTTTCGTCGTGGTCTACAAAAACAAGAACGCGCGACGCGATCCAGCCATGTTTCTCATAAGACTGGAGGGTGCAATCATAAGTCACCGGCGCCGCCGCGACAGGCGTTGCAGCACACAGGGTGCCGAGGACGGCGGCGGTTTTGATCAGTGTTTTCATTGGTAAAGCCTGCGCTCTCTTCTGGACGTATACAAAATCAGACACTCGCCTGACAGTTGCATCTCAGATTGTCAACGGCTATCGTTACGGCGCAATTTCGACATCATCAGCTAACTGGTCACTTGGACACATTGACCAATCCCGCGCGGTGGTTTTGCCCTGCTGTCGAGAGAGATAACCTGTACCGAGAGTTTCTTGTTCTGGGTGTTGAACACGGCACGATAATGGGTATTCACCGCTTCGGACCCATTTCCGACAGACGCACTGATGACCATCCAGCTAAGGCGAAAGGATACATCACTCACCCGGAAAAATCCTGCTTTCAACGGGCGCCCAGACAAAGCGCTGACATTGCCGGTATGCACCACTTCTGCCGTCCATTCATCGTGAAAATGCAAGCTGATCTGTGGCGGGATCCAGCCTCGGCCCGACAGTGATTTAACTGTGCAGGTATACACGCCTGAAAGCGCCATAGCCGGTGTCGCCAGACCTGCCCCAAGCGCAAACCCGGCCACAAGACCGAGTACCCGGGCCCTTGGAACAAACAGGTCACCGACCTTAGACATTTCGACCTCCCAACAGCCAGGGCTGCGGGGCGGCACCACGCAGCATCACGACGCTTCCGAACTAGGGAAAATCACGAATCGGAAACTGGTCAACGACCAACAATACCAAATAAAAAAGTGCCCCCGGAAATCCAAGGACACTGTAACTTAGCGTAAAACACGCCACAAGGCTAAATTGCCTTAACCAGTTAACACGCCTACCTTAGATTGTGGGTGCGCCGCTGTGGATAACAAATTGTAGACATATCCGGCAACGGAACGGAAGCAGACGATGTGAAACGCGCCGTCGTGGTCCAGCCAGAAGGCCGCTGCCACTTGCGCCATGCGGGTACGGCGGAACTGACCGGGTGTGAAGGCCTCAGCCGACAGGTCCACCGGGCAGATCTTAGCCAGAACCTCACGAGCACCATCACCAGACAGGCGGAACACACCGCGCGCATCTGAGACGTTAACCGCCAGCGCGTGCTCGCCTTTCAACGCCTCTGACAAGTCAGCAACCTTCGCCTCAACCTCGGCATAGGGCACCAGCAGCAGCAGCTCATCCGGGGACATCCACGCGACACCGCCCGCATCAGTCAGTGACACCTGACCGCTGGTTGGAACATCCGCCCCGGTGGCGGCCTTAACAGTCGCCTTCAGGGTGTCAGATGCAAGATCACCGCGCAGGGTGATCATCCCCTGCAGCCCGCTGTCTTCGACCTGCGCCAAACCGGAAAACTTCGCACCATTCATTGCGCTGACAGGATCAGACATTCTGCTTCTCCCCTTCCTTGTCGTAAAAGACCTGATCGACGATCTTGGCCTTGTAGATTGTCCCGTCGGTGCCGGGGAATTCGATCACTTCGCCCATCCGCTTGGGACCATGCTTGACCAGACCCATGGCGATGCCACGGCCCAAGTTCGACGAGTAATAGGTCGAGGTCACGCGCCCGATGGTGTTTTTCTGTCCATTGGCATTCACACCATTGCCCACCGCATAGGCGCCATCCGGCAGCACCGAGCCATCGGTGGTTTCCAGACCCACCAGCTGCCAGCGGTCGGGATCGGCCATATGGCTGCGGGTATGCGCCCGCTTGCCGAGGAAGTCCTCTTTCTTCTTCGACAGCGCCCAGTTCAGGCCCAGATCCTGCGGAATAACGGTTCCGTCGGTTTCATCACCAATCATGATGAAGCCCTTCTCGGCCCGCAGGATATGCAGACATTCGGTGCCATACGGCATCACCCCGAATTCCTTGCCCGCTTCCATCAATGCGGTCCAGAACGCCTGCCCGTCCGAGGCCGCAACCGCGATCTCATAGGACAGCTCACCCGAGAAGGAGATCCGGTAGGCCCGCGCCTTGAAGCCGCCGATCTCCCCGTCACGCCATTCCATGAAGGGCAGCGCCTCCTTGGAGAGATCCATGCCGCCGCCCGCGTTTTCGTTCAGCTTTTCCAGCACCTTGCGGGCATTGGGGCCGACGACGGCAACCTGCGCCAGCTGTTCGGTGACATTGGCTACATAGACCTTCCAGTCCCACCATTCGGTCTGCAGCCATTCTTCCATATGACCATGGATCCGCTCGGCACCGCCGGTGGTGGTGTGGCAGAGCCAGGTGTCCTCATCAATCCGCGCAACCACGCCATCGTCGATCAGAAACCCGTTCTCCGAACACATCAGACCGTAGCGGCATTTGCAGACTTTCAGCGTTGACATCATGTTGGTGTACATCATGTCGAGGAACTTGCCCGCATCCGGCCCCTTGACGACCAGCTTACCCAGGGTCGAGGCATCCAGCAGGCCGAGGTTCTCGCGGGTGTTCTTCACCTCGCGGTTCACCGCGTCATGCAGGCTCTCGCCAGAGCGGACGTAGGCGAAGGGACGGCGCCACTGGCCAACCGGTTCCCAATCCGCACCATTGCTGTCATGCCAGTCATGCATCGGCGTCTTGCGCAGCGGCTGGAAGATCTCGCCGCGGGCCTCACCGCCAATCGACCCCATCGAAATCGGGTGATAGGGCGGACGGAACGTGGTGGTACCCACCTGTGGAATTTCAGACCCAAGCGCATCAGCAAGGATCGCCAAGCCGTTGATATTCGAAAGCTTCCCCTGATCGGTTGCCATGCCCAGCGTGGTGTAACGCTTGGTATGCTCGACGCTCTCAAAACCTTCGCGCGCGGCCAGCTGCACGTCCGAAACCTTGACGTCGTTCTGATAGTCCAGCCAGGTCTTCATGCGCAGCTTGATGTCTGCCTTGGCGGGCATCAGCCACACCGGCTCCATCGCCTTTTCAACCGGCGCATCTCCGACCGGCGCAGCCGCCGCTTTGACCTTGCGGCCAGCGGCCTTCGCCGCCGCTTCCCCTGCGGCCTGCGCATCGCTCAACGCCGCCGCCAGACCGGCCGCGCCATTGGCGGCACCTGCTGCGATGACAAACCCATTGCCATCCGCACCCAGCGGCGGACGCGAGGCATCGGGACGGAAATTCGCATGGGCCTGATCCCAGACCAGCTTACCACCGCAATGGGACCACAGGTGCACAACCGGCGACCAACCACCGGACATCGCGACCGCATCGGCCTCGACCTCCTCCTGCGCGCCGCCTTCGCCATTCTGGGCGCAGATCGCCACGGATGTGACGCGCTTGCCGCCCTTCACCTTGGCAATGGCCCGGCCACATTCAACGCGGATGCCCAGCTGACGGACCTCTTCCATCAGGGCCCCGCCGCCGCTGTCGCGAGCATCCAGTACGCGTACAACTTCAACACCCGCGCCATGCAGGGCAATTGCCGTGCGATAGGCGTCGTCATTGTTGGTGGCAACCACAACTTTCTGGCCCGGGGTCACCCCCCAGTTCACCGCATAATCGCGCATGGAGGCTGCCAGCATCACGCCCGGCACATCATTCCCGGCAAAGGACAGGGGACGTTCAATGGCACCGGTTGCCGTGACGATCTGGCTGGCCCGGATCCGCCACAGACGGTGGCGCGGACCACCCTGCCCCGGCGCATGATCGGTCAGCCGCTCATACCCCAGCGCGTAGCCGTGGTCATAAACGCCCGCCCCCATGCAGCGGTCGCGCAGGGTGACATTGTCCATCGCGCGCAGCTCGGCGAGGGTTTTCTCAACCCAGGCGTCCGGCTCCATCCCGTCGATGGTACCACCGTCAACCGGCGCACGACCACCCCAGTGATTGTTCTGCTCCAGCAACAACACCTTGGCACCGGAGCTGGCCGCCGCCTTGGCCGCCTGAAGACCAGCCACGCCGCCACCAATCACCAGCACATCGGCGAAATAATAGAAATGCTCGTAAGTATCGGCGTCCTTCAGCTCCTTGTCCGGCGCTTTGCCCAGACCGGCAGAGTGGCGGATGATCGGCTCATAGACATGTTTCCACAGGGGGCGCGGGTGGATGAACATCTTGTAGTAGAAACCCGCAGGCAGGAACCGCGCCAGCGCGTTGTTGGCCACACCCACGTCGAACTCAAGGCTCGGCCAGTGGTTCTGCGACTGCGCCGACAGGCCCGAGAACAGCTCGGTCGTGGTGGCGCGCTGATTGGGTTCAAACCGGTCGCCGGTGCCCAGCCCCACAAGCGCATTGGGCTCTTCGGGACCAGCCGCAACCAGACCACGCGGGCGGTGATATTTGAACGAGCGGCCAACCATCATCTGGTCATTGGCCAACAGGGCAGACGCCAGCGTGTCGCCTGCATAGCCCTTCATCCGCTTGCCGTTGAAGGTGAATTCGATCGGTTTGGAGCGGTCGATCAACCGGCCGTTTTTGGCAAGGCGCGTGCTCATGTGGCGGACCTTTCGCAAGAGAGGGCGACGAAAAGGGAGGTGACGTTCAGAGAGGCGATCATTTCAGATCCCGCCATGTCCAACCGGGGCGTTTGGCCGTGACCGCATCCAGGATCTCCTGCGGCGGCTCATAGGTCTGAGCCGAATAGGTGCCAAAGACCTCAAGCGTGGTGGTGCAGCGGGCGGCATGGAACCACTTGCCGCAGCCATTGGCATGGCGCCAGCGTTCAAAATGCACACCCTTGGGGTTTTCGCGCATGAACAGATAGTCATGAAACTCTTCATCTGACGAACCGGGGCCAAAACGCTTCAGATGCGCCTCGCCACCTGCGGCCAGTTCGGTTTCTTCGGCTTTGACGCCGCAATATGGGCATTCAAGGATCAGCATTGTGCGGACCTCTCCAACTGGGGGCCAAGGATTTTCGAAAATCCTCGGCAAAATTCTTCCAAGAATTTTGCGACGGTGCGCGGCATCAGTGAGCCACACCCGCTGCGACGCTCTCGTCGATGAATCTGCCTTCCTTGAAGCGCATCATCGAAAACTCTTCGGCCAGCGGCGAATGACCTGTGGCCATCAGTTCCGCCATCGCCCAGCCGGAGCCCGGGATCGCCTTGAAGCCACCGGTGCCCCAGCCTGCGTTGACAAAGATATTGCCAACCGGCGTTTTGGAGATCAGCGGCGACCGGTCGCCGGTCACATCCACGATCCCGCCCCACTGGCGCAGCATCTTCAGACGGCTGACCATTGGGAAGGTCTCATTGAGGGCGCGCACGGTTTCCTCGATATGATGGAAGGACCCGCGCTGGGTGTAGTTGTTGAACCCGTCGGTGCCGCCGCCGATGACCATCTCGCCCTTGTCGGACTGGGACATGTAGCCATGCACGGTATTGGCCATCACGACCACATCCATGCAGGGTTTGATCGGCTCAGACACCAGCGCCTGTAGCGCCACGCTTTCCACCGGCAGACGGAAACCGGCCATTTCGGAGAGATGCGAACAATTGCCCGCAACCACCATGCCCAGCTTGTCGCAGTCGATAGCACCCTTGGTGGTGTCAACACCGACGACACGGCCGTTTTCATTACGCACACCAGTGACTTCGCACTGCTGGATGATGTCCATGCCCATGTTCGAACAGGCCCGCGCATAGCCCCAGGCCACCGCATCATGGCGCGCGGTGCCACCGCGCTCCTGCCAGAGCCCGCCCAGAACCGGATAGCGCGGCCCTTCAAGGTTGATGATCGGCACCAGTTCCTTCACCCGCGCAGGCTCAATCCATTCGGTCTGCACGCCCTGCAGCGCATTGGCATGGGCGGTACGCTTGTAGCCGCGCACCTCATGCTCGGTCTGCGCCAGCATGATCACGCCGCGCGGGCTGAACATCACGTTGTAGTTGATGTCCTGGCTCATCGTCTCATAGAGCGAACGCGATTTCTCATAGATCGCGGCGGAGGGATCCTGCAGGTAGTTGGAGCGGATGATGGTGGTGTTGCGCCCGGTGTTGCCGCCACCCAACCAGCCCTTTTCCAGAACCGCGACATTGGTGATGCCGTAGTTTTTTCCAAGGAAATAAGCCGTGGCCAGACCATGGCCACCGGCCCCGACGATGATCACATCATAGTGGCGTTTGGGTTCGGGAGAGCGCCAGGCGCGTTCCCATCCGGTGTGGTAGCGCAGCGCCTCACGCGCGACAGCAAAGGCAGAATAACGTTTCATGGGCGAATCCGTGGTTCGAGACTGTTAACGGGTATGCACCACAGACAAGACTGACCTGCGCCGTTTATCGTCGCAATCATGCATGGTTGCGACATCCGGCAGCAAAGACGCCACAGGCTCATCGCACCCTTTGCGTCCTCTACGCCCGCCACCGGGACAGCGCGCCGCAGCAGATAGGCCTTTTTTCCGCCCCCCAGCCCCTATACATGGGATTGAAACTGCGGGAGCCCCCATGACCTTCTGGATCGTTATCAGCCTCATCACGCTGGCCACCGCCACGCTGCTGTCCCTTGTGCTGCTGCGCGGACGCGACAGCGGCGAGCCGGCCGCCGCCTATGACCTGCAGGTCTACCGACAGCAACTGCGCGATGTGGACAAGGATCTGGCGCGCGGGGTCCTGCAGGCCAGCGATGCCGAGCGTATCCGCACCGAGATCTCCCGCCGCATCCTGAGCGCCGACGCTCAGGTCCAGGCCGCCGCCAGCGGCCACACCCAGCCCCGCACCCTGACCAGCGCTGCCGCCATCGCGCTGATCGGCCTGGTCTGCGGTGGCACCTACCTGATCTATGCCAATCTCGGCGCGCCGGGCTACAGCGACCTTGGCCTGCAACTGCGCATCGACGCCGCCGCGGAACGCGCCGCCACCCGTCCCACGCAGGCTGAGGCGGAGGCCGACGCACCGGAACGCCCGGCCCGCGTGGTAGAGCCGGGTTACGCCACGCTGGTCGATCAGCTGCGCGACACCGCCAGCAAACGCGTTGACGACGCGCAGGGTCAGGCGCTGCTGGCCCAGCATGAGGCCAACCTCGGCAATTTCGCCGCCGCTGCCAAAGCCAAGGCAAACTACATCCGCATCATGTCCGGTGATGTGGAGGCCCGCGATTTCGGCGAGCTGGCAGAGCTGCAGATCATGGCCGCCGGCGGCTATGTCTCCCCGGAGGCGGAGGACGCCCTGCGCACCACGCTGACGCTCGACCGCTTTGACGGCGGCGCGCGCTATTACTGGGGGCTGATGATGGCCCAGATCGGCCGCCCGGATGTCGCCTATGAGGTCTGGAGCGAAACCCTCGCCATGGGACCGGAAGGCGCGCCCTGGGTCACCGCCATCAGCGCCCAGATTGAGGATATCGCCTATCGCGCCGGTGTTGAGTACACGCCGATCACCCCCGGCAGCGTGCCTGCACCGGGCCGCGCCCCCTCTGCCCCTGCGACAGGTCCCAGCGCCGACGATATCGCCGCCGCGGAAGACATGAGCGCCGAAGACCGCCAGCAGATGATCCGTGGCATGGTTGAGGGCCTCTCAGACCGGCTCGCCACCACCGGCGGCACGCCGCAGGAATGGGCGCAGCTGATCGGCGCCCTATCGGTGCTGCAACAGACCGATCGCGCGCAAGCCATCTACGCTGAGGCGCAAGAGGTCTTCGCCGAGGTGCCCGAGGCCCTTGCCACCATCACCGCCGCCGCCAAACAGGCAGGACTGACGCAATGATCTATGATGACTTTGAAACCTTCGCGGCGGCAGTCCCGAATTTCACCCCGATTGCCGGGCTGGATTTTGGCGATAAAACCGTGGGCGTCGCCATCTCGGACCGGATGGGCACCGTGGCGACACCGCTCGAAACCATCCGGCGCAAGAAATTCACGCTGGATGCAGAACGCCTGTTTGAGATCGTCAAGACCCGCGAGGTTGGCGCGCTGCTGTTGGGCCTGCCCCGCAATATGGATGGTACCGAAGGCCCGCGCTGTCAGAAAACCCGCGCCTTTGCCCGCAATCTGGCCAAGCTGACAGAGCTGCCAATCGGCTTCTGGGACGAACGGCTCAGCACGGTTGCCGCCGAAAGAGCACTTTTGGAGGCGGATACGAGCAGAAAACGTCGCGCAGAGGTGATCGATCACGTCGCTGCGTCGTATATCCTGCAGGGGGCGCTCGACCGGATGCGCCATATCAAGGCAGGATAAAGCAGATGAGCGACGAGGTCTGGAAACGTGACGAGGTGCAATCGCCCTGCATCCAAATCTGTGTCGTCCACCCGGAGGCGCGGATCTGCACCGGCTGCTACCGCTCCATCGACGAGATCACCCGCTGGTCCAAGATGAGCAACGATGAACGGGCCGAGCTGCTGGAGGCCCTGCCCGAGCGCGCCAAGGAGCTGACCAAGCGCCGCGGCGGCCGCAGTGCCCGCCTAAAACGCAGCTAACGCGGCGCGCGGCACATGTCGCGCAGCAACGGACAGCGGGCTGACCACGCACTGTTTTCTGCCAGCGAAAGCCGCGTACGCCTCGGTAACACTTCGAAAATCATGCGGAACAACCCCTGACCTATTGTTTCGCACGCGAAACATTCAGGCAGGATTGCTGACCTAAGACAGCCACCCCCGCACCGGATCGGTCCACTCCGCCATCTCAGGTCGGAAATAGGCGATCATCCGCCCCTCCTCTGGTGCGCTGGCGCCCTCTGCCCAGGGCGCAACACCGTGCAGACACAGCCGGTGCATCAGATAGGCCTGCCCCGGTTTTGCCGACACCGTGACACGCGGACAGGTTTCAAACACCTGCTTGCGGGCGGCCGTATAGGCGTCGGTCACATCAACATCGCCCCATTGCTCCGATGGGATGCCGTCAAAAGCTGCTGCAAAGGCACGGCGCATGATCACATGGCTGCCCTCCCAGATCACCAGTGGGGAGGCATCCGCGCTGCTGTCATTCAGCGGCAGGCCAAGCACCCAGGCATGCGGTTCCTCCACCTTGCGGCGACGGGCATCGCCGAACATCTTCACCCCGTCCACATGGGCCGCATCCCGTTTGATCCGGTAGCGCAGCGCCGCCTCCCCCTCCCCGGGGCGCGGTCGTGGATAGCCGGGAAAGACAGAGGACACCTGCCCGCGATGCAGATCCGGCACACCGCCCAGATGCGCCGTGATAAAATCAAGCGCGGGGCCCGCCAGCTCAGGCCCACCGGGCAGCTGACCCTGCGCATCATTGGGCAGCGCATCCACGCCAATGAACCAGGTCCCCTCGCATTGCAGCCAGTCGGCATTGGCCGGATCCGCTAAGGCCTGAACGCCCGCCTCATGGGCATGTCGCGCCCAGGCCAGGGTGGCCGCATCAGCTGGGAAATCACACCAGCCACGGGTTAAGAAGTCCTGCCAGCCCATTGCGAACCCCTAACAAAATCAAAAGCCGAGCGACTTGCGCAGCATGTTCAGCGCCACAAGGATCAGAAACACCGCAAACACCCGTTTTAGCGGTTTCGGGTCCATCGCATGGGCCAGCTTCACCCCCCAAGGCGCAGTGATCAGCGTCATCGCAATCACCACCACAAAAGCAACCAGATTGACCGCCCCAACAGTGAGCGGCGGACGCGCCGCAGCCTCAACTGGCAGGAACAGGAACCCAATCACAGAAGGCACCGCGATGATCACGCCAAAGCCCGCCGCCGTGGCCACCGCCCGGTGAATGGGGGTTGCATGCAGGCTCATCAGTGGTACCCCGAAACTTCCACCGCCAATGCCCATCAGCACCGACAGAAACCCCACCATGGGCGATAGGATCATGCGCCGGGCGCCCTTTGGCATCTCCTGCCCCAGCCGCCAGTCCGCGCGCCCAAAAGCCATGTAAAGCCCGATCACCAACGCCAGCACGCCAAACAGCGCCTGCAACGTGGTGGAGCGCAGCGAAGACGCCACCGTGACGCCAATGATGGCACCAATGGCGATCCCCGGTCCCCAGCCGCGCAGGATCCCCCAATCCACCGCACCCTTCTTATTGTGGCTCATCACTGAGCGCAGGGAGGTCACGATGATCGTCGCAAGCGAGGTCGCCAGACACATCTGCATCAGCTGATCACCGCCATAGCCAAGCGTCTGGAAGACATAGAAAAACGCAGGCACCAGTACGATGCCGCCACCAACCCCCAGCAGACCCGCCAGAACACCGGCCACAGCCCCTGTCACGATCAGCAGGCCGGCCATCTGGGCCAGCACCGCAGGCGCGGGCAGCAGGGCAGCAGTGGTCACAAGACTGGTGGTCAGGGCTGACATTGACGGCTCTCCTTCATGGCGGTCGCGATCCCGGTCGGCACCCTGCCCTCCTGTGGGCTGTGTGCGGCGTGCAGATCCAAACCCTCCCCTACAGGGTGAGCGCAAATTTGTCTCAGGATTTCTTGCAGGTCCGTCGATTGCAGCAGTGACCCGTGGTCGCAGGGCATCGCAGACCTGATGTTTGATCAGCCCATATTCAGGCCTCTGCCGGATCAGGCCGCGATCCCGGTCACCTGCTCCAGCGCGGTTTCCACCAATCGGGTGTCCGCTCCCGGCCGACTTGCGCCCTCTGACAATACCCGCCGCCAGTTGCGCGCACCGGGCCGCCCTGCAAACAGCCCCAGCATATGCCGGGTGATCTGATGCAACCGGGCCCCCTGCACCATCTGATCGTCGATATAGGTCAGCATCTGCCCCACAACGGCGACCGGATCCGTGGCACTGCCGGTGCCATAAATCAGCGGATCCGCCTGCGACAGGATATCGGCGGGCTGGTGATAGGCCGCACGGCCAATCATCACCCCATCAAGCCCACGCTCCAGATGCGGCAGCGCCTCATCCAGACTGGCCACGCCCCCGTTGAGCGAGATATGCAGCTGCGGAAACTCCGCCTTCATCTGATGCACGATGTCATAATCCAACGGCGGAATGTCGCGGTTTTCCTTGGGGCTGAGCCCTTTCAGCCAAGCTTTGCGCGCATGAATCGTTACCCGTTCACAGCCTGCCGCCGCGATGCGCCCCAGAAACCCCGGCAAAACCTCCTGTGGGTCCTGATCATCGACGCCAATGCGGCACTTTACAGTGACCTCGACATCCACCTTGGCCCGCATGGCCGCGACACATTCTGCCACCAGATCCGGCGATTTCATCAGCACCGCGCCGAAGGCGCCGGACTGTACCCGGTCACTGGGGCAGCCGCAGTTGAGATTGATCTCATCATAGCCCGCCTCTGCCCCCAAACGCGCCGCCTCCGCCAGCTCAACCGGGTCCGATCCCCCCAGTTGCAGCGCAACGGGATGCTCCTGCACAGAATGATCCAGCAAATGCAACGCGCCCCCCCGCACCAAAGCAGGCGCCGTTACCATTTCCGTATAAAGCAACGCCTCTTTGCTCAGCAGCCGGTGCAGATAGCGGCAATGGCGATCGGTCCAATCCATCATGGGTGCAACCGACAGGCGCGAACTCGTCCAAATATCTGATTTGTATATATTTTCTGCCATGACGATACCAGTTTTGCGGTCAATGCTGGATCCGCTTATTGAGCTTTTCTCCCATTGTGACGCGGTGATCCTACAATCGCAAATCTCCTACCAAATTTATGGATCATGGGATCAGGAACAGAACACAAGCACCTCTGTGGGTTGGTCGGCTATCTCGCACAAATTGACCTGAAACGAAACGGCAAAAGATTTAGCGACAACCGCACCTTTGAGAAGCGATCAGCCGCTGAAACCTGAAATGAAACGCGCCAACCTCGAGACCCGAGCCGCGGCTCGCGACGGGATAGCCCCTTACGCCCTGCTCTCCATCGGCAGGTAGACGAAACCACCCCAATCCTGAACAGCAATCTCGATCCGCAGTTTATCTGTGTTCTGAGGTGCTTCTAGCGGTGACTTATGCCGCAGCTGCCTTCGGGGCTGTCAATTTCACCCTCCAGTCGCAACCGCAGGAGCCTGTTTCTATCTGACCTGCGGCATCATGTTTCCGAAGGGCACATAGATCGGCGAAGTGATCGCTGTCGGGGTCTTTGACATGCGCCGTGTTACACCCTCTCATCAACTGTGCTGCTGGCCCACTGATCCGTTTCCGCGGGAACGATTGGTTGCGTAGATCGGAGACAGACCTCTGCGCACCGACCGGCACTGCGGTCGCACCTCAGGAAACGCATGGGACAGAAATCCCGGCCCGGAGCCTGATCGGGACATAAATGCACTGTCAAAAAAACCTACGGGTGCACGATCCCGGTCGTCGATCCGGCAAACTCCACATTTTCGCCGCCCTCTTCCGCCGCCTCAACGCTCGTGACACCCTCGAGAGAGCCCGTGTCCCCTATTGGTCACTGCGCCAATCAAAGGCTAACTGCAGCGGACTTAATAGGCGCGGGCGCAAAGCCAGGGGAACAAACTGAGGCCTGACGCGTTACCCTTGCATCCACGGATTGTGGACTAACCTTTTGAAGGAGAGAGAAAATGCTTGGTTGGGCACTTACATTTCTGGTTGTGGCACTGATCGCGGGTCTGCTTGGTTTCGGTGGCATCGCCGGAGCGTCTGCCGGTATCGCAAAAATTCTTTTCATCATTTTCCTCGTTCTCTTCGTCGTGGCAATGGTCATGCGCGCGATGAAGGGCAAACCGCCAGTGTAACCTGCGCCACCTGTCGGCACCTAAGCGCAGCAGACCGCCTGTCACCGGCCCTCCCTCCGGGCCGGGACCATTCAAATCTGTATTCTGAAAAAACGTAGTTCTGGCAGTCACGCCCGTGGCCAGTCGCAGGGGTTCCTGTGCTGATCGAAAATGCGGCCGTTTGGCTGTGCCCAGTCTGGCTTTACGTCACCGCGCCACGATTTAGCCCGTCGCCTTTCCCGGAAGGCACTCTGCAATTTCTTGGCTGGCTTGGTCCCATATTTGCACCAATGCTGTCAGGTCCGGAACATGCTGTATTTCGGCATGTTCGAGACCCAAAAATGCCTCTCTCAGATCAGCGAAACCAAGCACTGCAGCCGATCCTGCCAGCCGATGCGCCTCCTGCCGCAACGCCGGATCAAGGGTTTCAGCGCTGCGCAATTCACTCAGAAACTGTCCAACTTCTTCGCAGTACCCGACAAGGAATCGTGCTCCGCGGTCCATGCCAAGAGCATGTAAAAATTGAGCAATATCAGATCTTTGATCAGGGGAATTGGCTGCTGAATGCGACACCGCCCCGCCCGCAGTCTGACCAGTGGTCGCGGCGGGTTCCGGTGCGGATGCTGACAGCTGGCTCGCTACAGTGGTCTCTGTGTCGCATGGCCGATCGCTGCGCATGCGGCGCGATATCACCGCTGCAAGAGTTGATCTGCTGACTGGTTTGGTCACCACCTCAGCCAGCCCTGCGTCAAGTATCCTTGCGTGATCTCGGGCGGCGACATGGGCGGTCAGGGCGACGATCTGTGTACCCTCGGCCAGTTGCTGCTCTCGAATTTGGCGGGAGGCGTCAATCCCGTCGACCTCGGGCATGCTGATGTCCATGAAGATCAGATCAAAGCAGCCCGCCCGGGCGGCCTCAACACCCTCAGCGCCGCCAGAGGCCATCACCACATGATGGCCGAGACTGGTCAGCATCCGCTCCACCAGTACCCGGTTGATTTCATTATCGTCTACGACGAGAATCCGCCCTGCGCCATTGATACGCTGGCGGTTGTTGGCGCTCTGCGGGGCGGGCCCCAAAGCTTGTGCCCCGCTCTGCTCGGGCGTCGGAACGCCCCCGACAGCAGAGGCGGGTCCACCTGTACGGGAAGCTGGCAGCGGCAGCGCAATAGTGAAAAGGCTGCCCTCCCCCAGCTCGCTCTCACAAGAAATCTCCCCCCCAAGGGCCACAACAATCCGGCGGGTAATCGCTAGGCCAAGCCCGGTGCCATCGCTGCTGCGCGCGTAACTTGCGTCGAGGCGGATGAAATCTTCAAAAATCCGATCCAGATCATGTTCGGCAATACCCGCTCCAGTATCAGCGATGCTGATTTCGACGGTATCACTCTGTCCAAGCCGCTGGACATCGACCGACACCGCCCCATCCGAAGTATACTGCAACGCGTTCTCGATCAGGCTGATCAAAATCTTCTTCAACGCCACCGGGCGCCCAAGCACATCGTCTATGGCCCCGAGGCTACAGTGCAAACTCAGATCGTTGCGGCCACGTCTGGCAACATTCTGATGGGCATCGACCAACTCCTGCACCAATTCGCTGAGGTTGAAAATGCGCTGATGCTCAAAGTCGACCCCGGTTTCCAGCTGCGACAACTGCAGGACGTCATTGACATGGGCCATCAGCCGGTCGCCTGAGATGCGGATCGCCGAGAGGTACTCGCGCTGCTCCGGCGACAGGGAGGTGCCGTCCAGCAATTCAGACGCGCCAAGGATTCCGGTCAGCGGTGTGCGCATTTCATGGCTCATCACGGTGAGAAGATCTGCTTTCGCCCGCTCGCCCGCCAGCGCCTCGTCGCGGGTGCGAGTGAGCTCCTCCTCGGCGGCAATTCGCTCTGAGATATCACGCAGATAGCTGACAAAAACGGTTTCTTCGGCAGATTGGCTCGCGGTGATCGACAGCTCTACCGGGAAGATCTCGCCTGACTTGCGCTTGGCCTCCAGTTGGACCCGCCCTTGGCCGATAACCTTGGGAGGGCAGCCAGCGCAGTAGGCCTGCATGCCCTGCTCATGGGCATCCCGCAGGTGGTCAGGAACAATCAGCCCCGCCATATCGGCGCCAATGGCTTCCCCTCTGGAGTAGCCAAAAATCGTCTCTGCCGCGCCGTTCACCTCTTGAATGCGCCCATCGTCGCCGACAACCAAGATGGCATCCAGGGAAGAGGTGATCATGGCGCGCATCCTTGCTACCGCAAAGCGGGTGCGTTCGGCGAGGCGCTTGCCGCGTTGATAGAGCCGCCCCAACATCAACGCGGTCAGCCCCAGTGCCACGCAAAGCGCGAGCACAACCCAAGCCAGCCGGGACAGGATCGCAAAGAGGTTCAGGCGTTTCTCTTCCGTTGCGCGCGCATGTTCAGAAAGCCCTGCCAGCGCCAACACCCGCAGGTCATCTCGGTTCTCCCGCAAAATCTCGCTTACCTTTGGCAGGCCGGACAGCAACGCCTCATCCGGGCCGTCAATGTAGGTGATCAACCTGTCGATCCGCGCCATGACCCGTTGTAGAATTTGGGCATTTTCCGGCGCTTCCCGCACGGATTGGAAGGTCCGGCTTTCGCGGATGGTGGCCACGCGGCTGTAGAGGATATCGAATTCACGGCGCACCTGCGACAGATCCTGCACACTGCGCGCTGACAGAATGGCATTCTCCAGCTTCAGCTGCTCAATTTCGGCCTGGGACAGGGTCCACTGCAGGCTATCGGTGGCGGCGGTAGAGAGCACCTCCAGGCGTACCAGCACCTCGCGCCCCAGCCGAACAGACTGCACCGCGAGCAAGGCAAGAACCAAGCCCACGGTGATCAGGACGCTGCGCGACACCAAGGGGTTTTCCCGGAGCCGCACCTATGAGAGGCCTCTGTCTGTGCCTGTCATTGGCCTACTGTGATCTCCTCAAGCTGCCAGATGCTGCGGGAATAAACCGCCTCCGTGCGATATGTGGGGTCACTATCATAGGGGTAGACGATCCACAAAGGCCCCTTGTCGCGAACCGACATGGACGACCCGTTTCGTTCATAGGCAACCATCGGGCCGCCGCTGGTGGCGTCAGAAACGGGAATTTCAACCGCGTAATCATTGATCGCCCGGGCCACGACGACACCAGACTGCCCGTCGGCGACGCCGACATGGGCCAGCAAGGCAGCGAGGCTCACCCCGGTGAAGGCCTGCTCCCCCGAGGTCCAGATGGTCCGGGTATCAAATTGGGCCACCGGCAGGCTGCGCAGCTCCTCCATGGAGAATTCATGCCGCTGCATGTCGCCGCCATTGGCAGGTTTGATGGCCACAGTCAGCACGGCCGCATCCGATTGGGACGCCTGCACGGCGCCGGATGGCAGACCGCAAAAAAGTGTGACAGCTGCGAGCAGTGCTGCAATGTGAAGGTGCCAGTGTTTCATAGCGTCAATCCTTTTGCCCGTGCGATCCGTTGAACAATCGTGTCCCTGCGGCCATGCACATCCTTGATCTGGTCCCAACCTGTCACAAACCGCCGCGCCGGGCATCTGTTCCTGCGGATAGACTGCTATTCTTTGGTATAGGATTCGTAACCAGAACTGCGATTTTTTGCCACCTGAGGACGATTTTACGTGCGGTTGCGCCCGCAGAAGGGCAAAATAGGAGCTGGCTTACGGGTTTGGAGGGACGGATTTGATCCCCTTGCCCCAGCCGCTGCCCCAACCGCCGCCACACCCACGGCCCAACCCTTCACCCGGCCCAGCCCGACCTACGGCCAAAGACCACGGCGCCCCATCTCAAAGGGCGATTGACATTTTATCAACCAAATTACGGTTATCCTAACATCAAAGCCGGTACTTAGCAGGAGCTTACATGCGTATTCTTTTGGCGGACGATCACGACATGGTTCGCGAAACAATATCCGCCTATCTGAAATCAGAAGGTGGTGCCGCCGTGACCTCGACCATCGATCTGCCCGGCGCGCTGAGTGAAATTGAAGAAAACGGGCCTTATGATTTGGTCCTGCTGGATTACAATATGCCTGGCATGCAGGGGCTCGCCGGGTTGGGCACCGCGCTGAAAGCCAATGGTGGCAAGGGGGTTGCGATCATCTCTGGCAGTGCGCCCAGCCGCACGGCGCAGGAGGCATTGGATGCCGGGGCCGTTGGCTTCATCCCGAAAACAATGGGCGCGCAGTCGCTTCTGAATGCCGTGCGGTTCATGAGCGCCGGGGAAATCTACGTCCCGGTTGAGCTGATGCGCAAGGAGGCAGAGGCGCCTGCCCACCCGCTCGCTGACAAGCTGAGCCCGCGCGAAATTGAGGTGCTGGACGGGCTATGTCGCGGTCTGTCGAACAAGGAAATCGCCCGCGAGCTGGAGTTGCAGGAGGTCACAATCAAGCTGCATGTCCGCACGCTCTGTCGCAAGCTTGAGGCCAAGAACCGCACCCAAGCCGCGCTGACAGCCAAGGAGGCTGGCCTTTTTTAAGCCGCCAGCCGGCCTCTACCATATCTGGTAACAGTCGCTTCAATCATGAAAGCGCGCCCAGCCCGGTGGCTGAGTGCGCTTTTTTATCCTGAATATACCGTCGGGCGCGGATGATGGGCCTATAAACCCGCTCCGGCTACCGAAATCAGGGAACCACCGCCCAGCGGATGACATAGGCCACGCCGCCCAGGGCCGCGACGCTGGCAATCCAGATCGCCGCGAACCACATCAGTCGACCCATAGGGCGCCGCGCGCCCGGTTCGGGCTGGGGGGACTGGCACTCACGACGGGGTTTCACGGGCTTTCCCTGCATCAGTGGTAGCCCTCCTCCGGGTTGATTTTGCCGCGAAACACCCAATAGGCATAAGCGGTGTAGCCCAGGATCAGCGGCACCAGCACCACCGCGCCGACCAGTGTGAACATCAGGCTTTCATCCGGGGCAGCAGCCTCGGCGATGGTCAGGCCCGGCGGCACGATGAACGGGTAGAAACTGATACCTATCCCGATGAAGCTGAGAACAAACAGCCCAAGTGCGGCGAGGAATGGCTGCGCATCCCGCGTGCCCTTCAGCCCCTGAAACAGCGCGTAGCTGCACAGCGCGACCAGTCCTGGCACCAATAGGCTGAACAGGCTGCCGGGCAGGTTAAACCAGCGGCGGAAATACTCCGGATCCTGAAACGGCGTCAGCAGGCTGACCAGCCCGATTGCAACCAGCGTCGCCGCCGCAAGCCAGCGGGCGTAGCCGCGCATCTGGCGCTGCAGCTCACCCTCGGTCTTCATATTGAGCCAGGTCGCGCCCAGCAGCGCATAGCCCGTCAGCACTGCCAACCCGGTGAGGACCGAGAACGGCGTCAGCCAGTCCCACCAGCCACCCGCATAGGCGCGGCCCTCGATCTCGATCCCCTGAACCAGCGCGCCCAGCGCGATGCCCTGCATGGTAGCAGCCACCACGGAACCGCCGAAGAACGCGCTGTCCCAGACGCCGCGCCAGCGGGTGGTGCGCCAGCGGTATTCAAAGGCCACACCGCGAAACACCAGCGCCAGCAGCATCAGGGTGATGGGCATATAGAGTGCTGGCATGATCACCGCATAGGCAAGCGGAAAGACCGCAAACAGCCCGCCGCCGCCAAGGACCAGCCAGGTCTCATTGCCGTCCCAGACCGGCGCGATGGAGTTCATCATGGTGGCACGGTCGCGCTCTGAGGTGGCGAAGGGGAACAGGATGCCGACGCCAAGGTCGAACCCGTCGAGGACAACATAGGTCAGCACCGCAAAGGCGATGATCCCGGCCCAGATGAAGGATAGATCAAACAACATAGTAAGGACCTCTGTCAGTTGCCTTGCGGTGTGGGATCATCGGTGATGTCGGGGTCGACCTGCTGCGCCGGGGTGATGCCCGCCGCCCGCACCGGCCCGTCACGCAGACCAAGGTTGCGGGTCGCCGGTGCCTTGTTCATCATCCGCAGGATGTAGAAGGTTCCGGCCCCGAAGATGAAGAAATAGACAATCACAAACGCCGTCAGCGAGGCCGCGACCGCAGGTGCGGACACGGGCGCCAGACTGTCGGAGGTGCGCAGCAGACCATAGACCGTAAACGGCTGGCGCCCGACCTCGGTGGTGATCCAACCGGCCAGAACCGCCACAAACCCCATCGGCCCCATCGCAATCGAGGCGCGGTGCAGCCAGCGACTGTTATAGAGCTGCCCGCGCAGACGCCCCCAAAGCGACCACAGCCCAAGACCCGCCATCGCAAACCCAAGACCAACCATCACCCGGAAGCTCCAGAACAGGATGGCAACCGGCGGCTCGTCTTCGTCCGGGATGGTGTCCAGCCCGGCCAGCGGCGCGTTCAGATCATGTTTCAGGATCAGGCTTGAGAGTTTAGGGATCTCAATGGCGTAGTCGATTGTTTTTGTTTCGGCATTCGGCAGGCCAAACAGGATCAGCGGGGCGCCCTCAGGGTGGCTGTCATAGTGACCTTCCATTGCCATGACCTTGGCCGGTTGGTGCTCCAGCGTGTTCAGCCCGTGCATATCACCGGCAAAGATCTGCAGCGGGGCGACCACGATCAGCATCCACATCGCCATGGAAAACATCCGCCGGGCTGCCACATCGGTTTTGTCACGCAGCAAATGCAAGGCACCGACGCCGCCCACCACCAGCGCGGTGGTCAGGAACGCCGCCAGAACCATATGCACCAAACGGTAGGGGAAGGAGGGATTAAAGACGATCTGCCACCAATCCTCCGGCACAAACTGACCGACCTCATTGATGCTATAGCCTGCGGGTGTCTGCATCCAGCTGTTCACGCTGAGGATCCATGTCGCCGACATCAACGTGCCAAAGGCCACCATGGCGGTGGCGAACATATGCAGCCGATCTCCAACGCGGGCACGGCCAAACAGCATGATGCCGAGGAACCCAGCCTCAAGGAAGAACGCAGACAGCACCTCATAGGCCATCAACGGACCCAGCACCGGACCGGTCTTGTCCGAGAACACCGACCAATTGGTGCCAAACTGGTAGGACATCACGATGCCGGAGACGACCCCCATGCCAAAGGCGACTGCGAAGATCTTTTTCCAGTATTCAAACAGGGTGTAGTAGGTTTCATCCCGGGTGCGCAGCCACTGCGCGTTCAGCACGGCCAGATAGCTGGCCAAACCGATGGAGAATGCCGGGAAGATGATGTGAAACGAGACGGTGAACGCAAATTGCATACGTGCCAGAGTCTCGGCTGTCAGGCCATCAAACATATCTGGTCTCTTTCCTAGAACTCGGTGCCGCCCCTGACCGGTTAGGAGTGCGAACTGTGGTGGCGCGGCCTTCTTCTTGTGACAAAGCTAATACCGAAGCGCAGAATTGCAGGTGGCAGAAAGCCGCAGCGCGGCGACAGGTCTCAGGTTTTCCGAACCGCACCCATTTATGCTAGTCCCTGAAAATGCCGTTGCACAGCCTGTTTCAATGCCTTGGGGCAACAGCAACCCCTCTGGCTGCGGTGAAGGTGGCAGAATGGCGCAAGCAGGAACGGAATGACAGTTATGACCCCGGCAGAGCCCCTCTGGATTGATCGTTTCGCCGGATTGGCCAGGCTGGATGCGAAGGCCAAGGCGCATATCTTCGCCGAATCCGCGTTGGTGAAGGTCCCAAAGGGCGCGGTGATTTTTGGTCCCGGCAAGTCGCCCGAAAACATGCTGTTCCTCTTGGATGGCACGGTCCGGGTGCAGCAGGTCTCTGACAGCGGGCGCGAGATCCTGCTGTACCGGATCAACGCGGGCGACAGCTGTGTGCTGACCACCGCCTGCTTGCTCGCCTATGAAGACTATGCGGCAGAAGGCATTGCCGAGACGGATGTGGCTGCCGCAGCCCTGCCCCGGTCAGTGTTTGACGCGCTGGTCGCCACCTCGGCAGAGTTCCGCAGCTTTGTCTTCTCGGCCTTCTCCAAGCGGATCACTGATTTGTTTCTGGTAATTGACGAGGTCGCGTTTCAGCGCGTTGACGTGCGGCTGGCGCAGGGGCTTTTGGATCTGGCCGGAGCAGATGATCACTTGGCGGTGACCCATCAGCAACTGGCCGTGGATCTGGGCACCGCCCGCGAGGTGGTGTCGCGCCAGATGCAGGAGTTTCAGCGCCGCGGCTGGGTGCAGCTGGCGCGTGGCAGTGTTGTCCTTGTGAACCGCGAGGCCCTGCGGCAGCTGGCCGGACGCTGAGGCGCGCCGGTTTCGGCGATAGTTTTGCCTCAGGGTGACTTTGTCACAGACAGAACGGGGCAATCTGCGGTTTCTGTTGAGGAGACATCGCCAAGGAGTAGATAAGATGACCCGAAACGTGGGCACCCTAGACCGGATAATGCGCCTGATGCTGGGCCTGGCCCTCATTGCCGCGCCTTTTGTCAGCGGATTTGCCATTTTTGCCGCAACCTGGGCCACGGTATTGTCGGTGGTTGTCGGGGCGGTGATGCTACTGGTGGCGCTGACCCGCAGCTGTCCGGTCTACACGCTTCTGGGCCTGCGCAGCTGCAAGCTCTGATCCCGATCCTGTTGTCCGGCTGGTCGCTTGACCCCGGCGCCGCGCTGTCGTTCAAGGTGATGCGCCGGTTTGAGACACGCCCCGCTGCGAGACCGCATGTCACACGCAAAGAAAGACCTGAATGCCCTCTCTCCTGACCCGCTATGTCCCGCTGTTGACCTGGGGGCGGGAATATGACCGCCTGACCCTGACCAATGACCTGATCGCGGCGGTGATTGTCACCATTATGCTGATCCCGCAGTCGCTGGCCTATGCGTTGCTGGCGGGTTTGCCGCCTGAGGCCGGGTTATATGCGTCAATCGTGCCGATCCTGCTTTATGCGGTGTTTGGCACCAGCCGCGCCTTGGCGGTGGGACCCGTCGCCGTGGTCTCCCTGATGACCGCCGCGAGCCTGAGTGAGATCGCCGCACAGGGTAGTATGGGCCACGCGGTTGCGGCCCTGTCGCTGGCCGCCCTGTCGGGGGCGATCTTATTGGCGATGGGGCTGCTGCGGCTGGGGTTTCTTGCGAATTTCCTGTCGCATCCGGTGATTGCCGGATTTATCACAGCCTCTGGCGTGCTGATCGCCACCAGTCAGATCAAGCATTTGCTGGGGATCCATGCGGAGGGGCACACCCTGCCTGAGTTGCTCCTGTCGCTGCTGGAGCATCTGCCGCAGCTCAACTGGCCAACTGCGCTGATCGGCGGTGGCGCAACCGCGTTTCTGTTCTGGGTGCGGCGCGGGCTGAACCCGGCCCTGCGCCGACTTGGGGTCGGGACGCGCCTGGCGGGTTTTCTGACCAAGGCCGGGCCGGTTGCCGCGGTTGTCGTCACCACGCTGGCGGTCTGGGGACTGGGGCTGGCGCAGAGCGGTGTGAAGATTGTCGGCGCGGTGCCGCAGGCGCTGCCGCCCCTCACCCTGCCAGATCTGTCACAGGATCTGCTGGCGCAGCTGCTGCTGCCTGCGGTGCTGATTTCCGTCATTGGATTTGTGGAATCGATTTCCGTGGCGCAGACCCTTGCTGCGAAACGGCGCCAGCGGATCGACCCGGATCAGGAACTGATCGGTCTGGGCACCGCCAATCTCGGCGCGGCCTTCACCGGCGGGTTCCCGGTGACTGGCGGGTTTTCCCGGTCAGTGGTGAATTTTGACGCCGGAGCGGAAACCCCGGCGGCCGGGGCCTTTACGGCGGTCGGGCTGGCAATTGCCGCCGTTGCCCTGACACCGTTGATCTATTTTCTGCCCAAGGCAACCCTTGCTGCGACCATCATCACCGCCGTCTTGGGGTTGGTGGATTTCTCTATCCTGCGCAAGAGCTGGGACTATTCAAAGGCAGATTTCGCCGCCGTTCTGGCCACCATCGCGCTGACGCTGTTGATGGGGGTCGAGGCGGGTGTTTCCGCCGGTGTGGTGCTGTCGATCGGGCTGCATCTTTATAAATCCTCGCGCCCGCATATCGCCGAAGTGGGCCGGGTGCCGGGCACCGAACACTTCCGCAATATCCTGCGCCATGAGGTGGAGACCTACCCCAGCCTGCTGACCCTGCGCGTTGATGAGAGCCTGTTTTTTGCCAATGCGCGGTTTCTGGAAGACTGCATCCACCGGCGGGTGGCGGATGATACGCAGATTGATCACGTTGTGCTGCACTGCGCCGCGATTAATGACATCGACCTCAGCGCGCTGGACTCGCTGGAGGAGATCATGCACCGGCTGAGCGAGATGGGCGTGACGCTGCATCTGTCGGAGGTGAAGGGGCCGGTGATGGACCGGTTGCGGCGCGGGGCACTGTTGGATCACCTCACCGGCAAGGTCTTCCTGAGCCAGCACGACGCGGTGGAGGCATTGCGGCCAGCTGGAGGCGAGACACGTCTCTCCGCGCCGTCCCTTAGGGACTAGGCGCAGTCCCGGCCAAACGCAAACCGGGCCGCAAAATACTGCAGCCCGTGGTGTTTCAGGTTTGGCGCCTGTCGGAGATCCAGCTGACTCCTAAGCGACGCCCGACAAGACCCTGCGTTTTGCCATCCGGATGCTGCGGGCCGGTGCCACTTCGATCAACTGCAAGGGGCGTATACCGATGTTGTCAATCTGCTGGATTTCACCACCGCTGGTCAGGCTTTGATCCCGCCAGACCATCTGCACACGTTCCTGCGAAGAGATCATCGCGGCCCCTTCGACGACCCGCCAATGGGTGCCCAGCGTTGCCGCCGGAAGCGGCAGGCTCTGGCCCGGGATCACGGTCAGGTTCTTAACGATATAGTGCGCACCCCTTTCAAGGATCTCGCTGCGGCCCCAACTTTCAGCGGTGCTTTCCGCAGTGGTCTGATTGGGGCCACACGTGCCCCCCTCAAGGAGCTGGTCAGCATACCAGCTGGCCAAAGTTGCCGCATCGCTTTCCCTACTGCTGTGCCACGCCGTCCCGGCCGGGCGGTCTGCACTCACTCTGCGGCTGTGCGGCAGGGTTTTGCACCAGTCTGCTTCACCGGAGACGCTGCCCTTGAGCCAGGCGTTCCACTCCGCGTCACTGGCAACCTCCGGCTCCACTTGCCACGCCGCCGCTTCGTCCCACCCCGTATCCAGCTCGACCACCGACAGCCGGTCATGCTGACTGAGGATCGCGCTCTCAAAAGAGCTGCCGCGGGCACGGCGATAGCTTTCGGCGTCCAGTGTAAGCCCCCTCTCTGTCAGTCGGCCTCGGGTCACAGCTGTTTTGCTGGGCATAAGGATCCTGGCAGCCCGTTTTTTGTAGGCGGCAAGCAGCGTGTCGAGTCTGGCAAGGTAGATGCCTGTGCTCCAGAGCTTTGCTGCAGGCTGCTCACGCCAACCGTCGAAGGCCGGGCTGCGCTGGTCGAGGAACTTGCTCACCGGCGTGGCCTCATCGGCCGCAAGGCTGCGGGCGCATTCAATGTAGCCACGGCTGCGGCAGGCGCGGTCGGTCTGCACACCCAGCATCACGACATCGCCTTGCTGAGCGGCCCGCACACCCTTTGCCACAGCTTCTTGAAGCTGGCCTTCATAGTCAAAATCCTGGTCAGCGGGCAGAATTAGGACCAGAGTATCTGCAGAACCGCCAAGGCTGTGCAGCGCAGCAACCGTTCCGGCCGCGGATTTGGTCGCACCGGGTTCCAACAGCAGGCGGCCGGGGATGTTCAGTGCCGCCATCTGACGCTCGGTGACCTCAGCAAAGGCGCTGCTGGTCAGCACGGTTGGTGTGTGAAACTCGGCTACTGTGAGGGCCGAGAGCAAAGTTTGAAAGCGGCTGTCAACACCAGCGGCCTCTTCGAAGTGCAGGGGCGTCATATCCGCGCTGTTGGCGATATCGGCGTCTGTAGCTCCGGCGAGAACGATGGGGTAGATCATGCTGCATTCCTTTCGGCGTATCGTGGCGTATCTGGGTCGTGCCAGAGGTGGCGTGTTGATTTCACATTAAGAAATTCGGCGTTGACGATCTTCTATCCAGTGGGCGCTTTTATGAGCGAAAAAGGATAGCGCCCTACAACCTTAGCGCTGGACCGGCGCTTAGTTCATCATAGAAGTCTTTCAAATTTCCCTAAAATACGACCGTGACAGTCGCTAAGTCGGCAGCTATGTTCTCTTTATGTCCACGCCGATCTCCGCCATTCGAAACCTTGGCCCTGCCTTTGAAACTGCCTGTATCAAGGCGGGTATCCCCTCCGCCGAGGCATTGCGCGCGCTGGGGGCGGATGCGGCTTACACCCGATTGCTGGAAGCGGGCAGCCGGCCACATTTTATCGGTTACTATGTATTGGTGATGGCCCTGCAGGGGCGGCCCTGGAATGATTGCAAAGGCGCGGAGAAAGCGGCCCTGCGCAAACGGTTTGATGCGCTGAAGGCAGGCAGCTTCGATGCCAGCCGATCGGAATTCGAGCGTGCGCTCAATGAGATCGGGGTGATCGAGCGGCGCTGATTCCGGGAACCTTTGCTCAAAGCTGCGCGTTGTCCCTGCAACTGCAACCGCGCAATTGGGAGAGCTATCATGGATCTTATTCGCATTATCGCCGCCGTTATTCTGCCGCCGCTGGGTGTCTTTCTGCAGGTTGGTCTGGGCAAGCATTTCTGGCTCAACATTCTTTTGACGCTGCTGGGCTATATCCCCGGTATCGTTCACGCCGTCTGGGTGATCGCACGGGAACCCCAGCATGCCTAATATCGAAACCCCGCATGAGGAGCGCCTGCAGTCGCTTGAGCGGCTGGCGCATGGCATGGACCGCGCCTTCCGCGTGCCTATCCTGGGCGCGCGGGTTGGCTGGGACAGCATCCTGGGCCTGGTGCCGGGCGTTGGCGACGCACTGGCGCTGGCGCCTGCGGGATACATCGTGCTGTCCGGCTACCGCATGGGGGCCTCAACCGGGACGTTGGCGCGGATGGTCGGTAACATCGGCGTTGACGCGGTGATCGGCACGATCCCCCTGGTAGGCGATCTGTTCGACATTGGCTGGAAAGCCAATCTACGCAACGTTGCCATCTTGAGGCGGCACCTCGAAAAAAAGACAATGGCGGGCGAGCCTTTGGCCAAACGGCTGGCCCGCAGGGGGTTCGACCATATCAACGCCCCGACCCGCAAGACATTGAAGGCCGCCCGTAACCTGCCGCAACGCCTGCACAGTCGCGGTAGCAAAGTATCGACGACCGGTGCAGGCGAGGCACGGCTGCGTCACAGTTGACCGATATCACCGATGGTCGCGCCGAAAGGCGCGTCATGAAAAAGGCCGCCCCGGATGCTCCGGCGCGGCCTTTGGTCTTGCACATACTGAAACAGCGGTGGCTTAGCCGACCAGCTCCAGACCGGAGAAGAAATACGCGATCTCAACCGCTGCGGTTTCCGGTGCGTCGGAACCGTGGACGGAGTTTTCGCCAACGGATTCAGCGAACTCAGCGCGGATGGTGCCGGCAGCGGCGTCGGCCGGGTTGGTGGCGCCCATGACTTCGCGGTTTTTCGCGATGGCGTTTTCGCCTTCCAGAACCTGCGCAACGATCGGCGCGGAGGCCATGAATTCGCAGAGTTCGTCGTAGAACGGACGCTCGGCGTGCACAGCGTAGAACTCACCCGCTTGCGCTTTGGTCAGGTGGATGCGCTTTTGTGCGACGATGCGCAGACCTGCGTCTTCGAACTTGGCGTTAATTTTGCCGGTCAGGTTACGACGGGTTGCATCGGGTTTGATGATCGAAAAGGTACGTTCCAGAGCCATTAGGCATACTCCTGCATATTGGGCCGCGGAAAGGACCTCCCGGGGCCGGAAACTTCGCGCGCCGCCTAACATGGCTTGCGCCTCATGGGAAGGGGGTTGTTGCACTCCCCCTGCCCGGTCGGGACCATCAGTTGGCCAAAGTCGCGACATATATGCCCGTTCGCGCGCATCGCGGCGCGCTTTGACCCGTCAGACGTCCTGAGGCCAATTGACAGCACCGGGTCACTGGGCCACACCGCCTCTATGTTACGTATCAGCGATATCTCCTATGCGGTCGAAGGCCGTCTTCTCTTCGATGGCGCCAGCGCCACGATCCCCACAGGCCATAAGGTCGGTTTGGTGGGCCGCAATGGCACCGGCAAAACCACCCTCTTTCGCCTCATCCGCAATGAGTTGTCGCTGGAATCCGGCAGCATCTCCCTGCCCAGTCGCTCACGCATTGGGGGCGTCGCACAGGAGGCCCCGGCCTCAGATGTGTCGCTGATCGAGACGGTGCTGGCAGCCGACACCGAGCGGGCGGAGCTGCTGGCGGAGGCGGAGACGGCACAGGATCCAAACCGCATCGCCGAAATTCAGACGCGGCTCAGCGATATCGACGCCTGGTCGGCGGAGGCGCGCGCCGCCTCGATCCTGAAGGGGCTGGGGTTTGACTATGAGGCGCAGCAGCGACCCTGTTCGGATTTCTCCGGTGGCTGGCGCATGCGGGTGGCGCTGGCAGCGGTGCTGTTTTCGCAGCCGGATCTGCTGCTGCTCGATGAGCCGACCAACTATCTGGACCTGGAAGGCGCGCTGTGGCTGGAGGCCTATCTGGTCAAATACCCGCACACCGTGATCATCATCAGCCATGACCGCGAGCTGTTGAACCGGTCCGTGAACGGGATCCTGCATCTGGAAGACCTCGGGCTGACGTTTTATTCCGGCAACTACGATCAGTTTGCCCGCCAGCGCGCCGCAAACCGCGCCAATCAGGCCGCACAGGCCAAGAAGCAGGACGCCCGCCGCGCGCATCTTCAGGCCTTTGTCGACCGGTTCAAAGCCAAGGCGAGCAAGGCTAAACAGGCCCAGAGCCGGGTGAAGATGCTGGAGAAGATGGAAACCATCCGCGCCCCCGAAGATGCGGCGCGCACCGTCTTCACCTTCCCCGAACCTGAGGAACTTTCGCCGCCGATCATCGCCACCGAGGGCGCATCGGTCGGCTATGACGGCACCACAATCCTGAGCCGCTTGGATCTGCGCATCGATCAGGACGACCGGATCGCGCTTCTGGGCAAAAACGGTGAGGGCAAATCGACCCTGTCCAAAATGCTGTCGGGTCGTCTGGATGTGATGACCGGCAAGATGACCCAATCCAGCAAGCTGCGGATCGGGTTTTTCGCCCAGCATCAGGTGGATGAGCTGCATATTGACGAAACCCCCTTGCAGCATTTGCAACGTGAGCGCCCGAATGAGGGACAGGCCCGGTTGCGCGCGCGGCTGGCGGGCTTTGGTCTTGGGTCGGATCAGGCGGATACGGAGGTCGGGCGGCTCTCTGGTGGGCAAAAGGCGCGTCTGTCGCTGCTGCTGGCCACCCTGCCCGCGCCGCATCTGTTGATCCTCGATGAGCCGACCAACCACCTGGACATCGAAAGCCGCGAGGCGCTGGTGGAGGCGCTGACCGCTTATTCCGGTGCGGTTATTCTGGTCAGCCACGATATGCACCTCCTCAGCCTTGTGGCCGATCGGTTGTGGCTGGTTTCCGGCGGCACGGTGAAACCCTATGAGGGGGATCTGCCCTCCTACCGTGATCTGCTGCTGACACGCGACAAACCGGCGGGTAAATCCAAGACCAAGGCCGAAAAGCCCAAACGCCCCTCGCGCGATGCGCTTCTTGCCTTGCGCGCCGAAGTCCGCAAAGGTGAGGCACGTCTGGAGAAGGTCAGTGAAATGCGGGACAAGCTAGCCAAGAAGCTGGCCGATCCGGCCCTCTATGACGAAGAGCGCAAGGATGAGGCCGTGGTCTGGCAACGCAAATACGCCGAAGTGATGGAAGCGCAGGACCGGGCAGAGGATCTGTGGCTGAAGGCGGTGGAGAAGCTGGAGAAAGCGGAGGCGCTGTGATGGATACGGCCTTTCTGATCACTTCTTTTGTCACCCTGTTTGTGATCGTGGATCCGATTGGCCTGACCCCCATCTTTCTGGCGCTGACGCAGGGCATGACACCAGCGCAGCGCCGGGCGATTGCCCTGCGCTCTACTGTGACGGCGGCGATCTTGCTGGCGGTATTCGCTGCCTTTGGCGAGGCCGTGCTGGGATTTGCCGGGATCTCCATGGCCGCCTTTCGCATCGCGGGCGGCGTCTTGCTGTTCCTGACCGCCCTCGACATGCTGTTTGAACGCCGCAACAAGCGGCGCGAGGACCGCAGCGAGGAAGATGATTTCGACGATCCTTCTGTCTTTCCGCTGGCGATCCCGCTGATTGCCGGCCCCGGCTCCATCGCAACGGTGATCCTGCTGACCGGTCAGCAGCCGGGGTTTGCCGGGTTTGCCATGGTGATGGGCGTCGTCTTTGCGGTGCTGGGTATCCTGCTGGTCATGTGCCTGTTCTCCGGTCTGTTTGAGCGGCTTTTGGGCAAGACCGGCATTACTGTCGTCACCCGCCTGTTGGGGATGCTGCTCGCGGCGCTGTCGGTGCAGTTTGTTCTGGACGGTCTGCGCGCCTTTGGCTTTGCCGGAGGCTGACCCCCTCGCAAGTGGCCGAATGCTCCCCATATTGAATAGGGAGGCGACCACCCCTTAGGAGACAGACATTGGACGCAATCGACACCCCACGGCTGATTTATCTGCTTCTGCTTCTGGTGGCCGTTGGCTCCTGGGTGTTCGTGCAGAACCGGCAGGGGCTGGGCAAGACAGTGCAGCAGCTGGCGATCTGGGCGTTCATCTTTCTTGGGGTGATTGCGGGCTACGGCCTCTGGGAAGATATCCGCAGCACCGTTCAGCCGCAGCAGGTGGTGATGCGTGACGCGGGCCGTGTGGATGTGCCGCGCGCCCGCGACGGGCATTATTACCTGACCGTGGATGTGAATGACGTGCCGGTGCAGTTTCTGGTCGATACCGGCGCAAGCGCCGTGGTGCTGAACGAGGAAGACGCCCGGCAGGTTGGCCTGAACCCCGATGATCTGGCCTATCTGGGACGCGCACGGACCGCCAATGGCGAGGTGCGCACCGCCTTGGCCAAGGTTGAGAGCATGTCGCTGGGCGGCATCACGGACCGCAATATCACCCTCTCGGTCAATGAGGGGCAGATGGATCAGTCGCTCTTGGGGATGGATTATCTGCAACGCTGGTCGAGCATCGAGATCCGCAACGGATCGCTGATCCTGACCCGCTGAGGTTGGGGCCAACCTGCGCCTTAGTCGCCGCCCGCTGTTTTCTCGGCCTTTTTCTCCCAGCGCCCGCTCTCTTCGGACCAATATTGGGCGGAACAGCCCGCATCGGTGAGGGATTTCCACTGCACCCGCGCGCGGGCGACCGCGTCGGGGTTGGTGCCGTCAAAGAGGATACAGACGCGCTCTAATGCGGTGACCTCCTCCGCCGCGACCTCAGCCCCATCCACCGCCATCAGGCAGCTGATGCCGGGCACCGGCGTGGTCTCATGGCTGAGCAGGACAGGCTGAAGCGCGTCATGGGGGCCGCCGACCAGGCCATGGGGGAGGAACTGATCCTCCGCCCCCAGCCACAGCCGTTCGTCCAGCCGCGTGATCCGCGGCAGGTCCACGCCGCGCACCACAATGCGCCAGCCAGCGCCAAGCGCCTTCTCAAGCAAAACCGGCAGCGTCTCCTCAAGAGACCGCCGGGTCAGATGATAGAAATAGGCCGCACCCATGGTTTACGTCTCTGCCTGCCCCACGCTACCCGTCTCAGTCCGCTTCGAACATGTTCTGCACCAGACGGCTCAGCGCCATGACGCCCCAGCCGGTGGCGCCTTTGGGCGCATAATCGGTATCACTTTTGATGGAGGCCACACCGGCAATATCGAGATGGATCCAGGGGGTGTCGTCCTGCACAAACCGTTGCAGGAACTGGGCAGCGGTGATGGACCCAGCGGCGCGGCCACCGATGTTCTTCATATCCGCGATGCGCGATTTCAGCAGATCATCATAGGCCTTGCCCAGCGGCAGGCGCCATGCGCCCTCGCCCTCAGCCTCGGCGGCCTTGAGGAAGGCATTGCAGAGCGCATCATCGTTGGAGAACACACCGGCGTTTTCATGGCCGAGACCAATGATGATCGCACCGGTCAGGGTGGCGAGGTCGATCATCCCGGCCGGTTTGAACCGCTCCTGCGCGTACCACATCACATCGCAGAGCACCAAGCGGCCCTCGGCGTCGGTGTTGATCACCTCAACCGTGTCGCCCTTCATGGATTTGATGACATCACCCGGACGGGTCGCATTGCCCGACGGCATGTTTTCCACCAATCCGACAAGGCCAACCACATTGGCCTTCGCCTTGCGCAGGGCCAAGGCGCGCATGGTGCCGGCAACGACGCCGGCGCCGCCCATATCCATGGTCATATCTTCCATGCCCGCCGCAGGCTTCAGCGAGATGCCACCGGTGTCAAAGACAACGCCCTTGCCCACCAGCGCCAGCGGGGCGGCATCGTCGTCGCCGCCGTTCCATTGCATCACAACCACCTTGGAGGGGCTGTCCGAGCCCTGCCCGACCGAGAGCAGCGTCCGCATGCCCAGCTCTTCCAGCTGGGCCTCTTCCAGCACCTCAACCTTGAGCCCGAGGCTCTCCATCTCGGCGAGACGATTGGCAAATTCGGTGGTGGTCAGCACGTTTGCAGGCTCATTGACCAGATCACGGGTCATGTGCACGCCCTCGGCGACGGCTGCCAGCGGGCCATAGCTCGCCTCGATATCGGCGGGGGATTTATGGGCGATGACCACTTCCGCCTCGGACGGATCCTTGTCAGCGGTTTTGTGATCGTCAAAACGGTAGTCGCGCAGTGCCATTCCCAGCGCCAGATCTGCGGCGCGCGGCATGGAGCCTGCCATCACTGTCACTGGCTTGCCACCGCTGCGGGCGGCGAGTTTGGCCCCGGCTTTGCGCGCCTCAATGGCGCTGATCCGGCGCGGGGTCACAAGGATGTCCAGCGCCTCGGCCTTCATGCCCGCGGGCCAGGCCAGCGAGATGACATCGCCGGATTTGGCCTTCTCAAAGCTCTTGGCCTCGACCAGACGCGCCAGCGCGCCTTTGGTCAGCCGATTGGCCGTGCGCGCAGCCTGCCCCAATGTCCCTTCGGGGGTGATCTGAACCACCACGCGGCCCTCGATATCGGAGAGGGTCTTGGGATCAAATTCGACAAAACGTGTGGGGGTCAGCGGACGCATATTCGGGGCTCCTGTCAGGGTCAATTCTCAGGGTCAATTCCTCAATGCCCAACAGGTAGCCTGCCTGTGCGGCGATGACTAGGGTCAGATATATTTTAGCGCCGCGCCCGGCACAGATGGCGTGGAAGCCGCTGCGTATCAGACCGCCACCGGCTGACTGTCGCGCGCGTTCAGAATGCAGTTTTCCCCGGCAATGAAATCCTCTAAGGTCACCTCAAAACAAGGGCAGTAGGATCTGGGGGGATCGCGTGTCACGATACGACAGATATGTGCTGTCCCAATACCTGCTGTTTTTCGGGTTCTTTGCCTTGATTCTGGTGGCCGTGTTCTGGATCAACCGCGCTGTGGTGCTGTTTGACCGGTTGATCGGTGATGGGCAGTCGGCGCTGGTTTTCCTCGAATTCACCGCGCTGGCGCTGCCGAATCTGGTGCGTATGGTGCTGCCGGTTGCGGCCTTCGCCGCCTCAGTCTGGGTGACCAACCGGCTCAATAGCGAGAGCGAACTGACCGTGCTGCGCGCCACCGGCACCAGCCCCTGGCAGATGGCCAAACCGGCGCTGGTGTTTGGCCTCATCACGGCTGCGATGATGTCGATCCTCACCCATGTGCTGTTGCCGGCGTCCATTGCGACGCTGGAGCAACGCGAATCTGAGGTTGCCCGCAATGTGACCGCCAAGCTGCTGAGTGAGGGCGATTTTCTGCATCCGGCGCGGGGCGTGACATTCTATATCGGGCGGATTGATCCTGATGGCACGCTGAACGACGTGTTTCTGTCGGACCGCCGCAACCCCGCCGAAAGTGTGACCTACACCGGTGGCAAAGCCTATCTGGTGCGCGACGGTGAGCGAACTCATCTGGTGATGGTCGATGGCATGTCGCAGCGTATCAATGCGGAAACGCAGCGGCTCTCCTCCACCATATTCTCCGATTTCTCCTATGATATCAGCAGCCTTGCCAACAAAGCTGAAGAAAAGACCCGCAATATCCGTGCGATCCCCAGCCTCGAATTGCTGCGCGACCGCGCCAAGCTGATTGCCGACGGCCCCTATAGCGCCGGTGCGCTGGCGGAGGAGCTGCACCTTCGGTTTGCGCGGGCGCTGGTCTGCGTGGCAGTGGTGATGATTGGGTTTGCTGCGCTGATGCTGGGCGGGTTCTCGCGATTTGGTGTCTGGCGGCAGGCCTTGCTGGCCTTTGTCCTGCTGATCTTCGTTGAGGGGCTGCGCGGCGTGGTGTCGGAACCAGTGCTGCAGAACGCGGATCTCTGGCCGTTGATTTACCTGCCAACGCTGATCGGGCTGCTGGTCGGGCTGGTCTTCCTGCAACTGGCGGCGAAGCCACTGGGGCCAATCCTGGCGCGGGGCCGTCACAGCCGCCAAAGCCGCAGGGAGCGCGCAACATGACCCTCGACCTCTATTACGCGCGCCGGTTTCTTCAATGGTTTGCAGTGATTTGCGGGGTTTTGTTAACCCTTGTGATGCTGATCGACCTGAACGAGCAGATCCGTCGGTTCGAGGCGCAGGATCTGTCGCTGGGCCAGCTGTTTGGCCTGACGTTGCTGAACACGCCCGCCGCGCTGAGTGAGTTTCTGCCACTGATCATGATCCTCACCACCATTGTGCTGTTCATCGGGCTGGCCCGCAGCAGCGAATTGGTGGTGACCCGCGCCATTGGCCGCTCCGGCATCCGGGCGCTGGCGGCGCCGGTCCTGTTGGCGGCTCTCATTGGCGTGCTGGCGGTCAGCACGCTGAACCCGATCGTGGCCGCGACCTCCAACCGCTACCGCGACCTGGCGGAGACCTATCGCAACGGCGGCCCGGCGGCGCTGTCGCTTACTGGTGAGGGGCTGTGGCTGCGTCAGGGCGGCGCGCAGGGGCAATCCGTCATTCACGCCACCGGCTATAGTGGCGATACCGAGAATATCACGCTCTATGATGTGACGATCCTGTCCTACGGACCGGAAGGACGCCCGATCCGCCAGACGCTGGCGGAAGAGGCTGCATTGGATAACGGTGACTGGGTGTTGACCAAGGCCAAGGTCTGGCCGCTGATCGTCGGCGTGAACCCGGAAACCAATGCCGAGCGCCACCCCACCCTGCGCCTGTCGACCACGCTGACCTCGGAACGGATCCGAGACACGCTGGGCACGGCGACGGGGATCTCGATCTACGATCTGCCTGCCACCATTCGCGAACTCTCAGAGGCGGGGTTCTCCACCAAACGCTATGAGGTCTGGTTGCAGGTCGAACTGGCGCGGCCCCTGTTTTTGATCGCCATGGCGCTGGTTGGCGCGGCCTTCACCATGCGCCACGCACGGTTTGGTGGCACGGGGCTGGCGGTGCTGACAGCGGTGCTGTTGGGCTTTGGGCTTTATTTCCTGCGCAATTTCGCGCAGATCCTGGGGGAGAATGGTCAGATCCCCGTGGCGCTGGCCGGCTGGGCACCGCCGGTGGCCGCTATCCTGCTGACGATGGGGTTACTCTTACATGCCGAGGACGGATAACATGCGCCGCGCCCTGCTGCTTTCGACGGTTCTGCCTTGGTTGGCGCTGGGTCAGCTTGCCCTGCCCGAGAGCGCCCGCGCCCAAAGCGCACCGCTGGGCGCGGTGAGCGCACCAGCAGATAACGCCCCCGCAATTCTGGTGGCCGATCAGCTGTTCATCACCCCGGACCGCACCCTGGTGGCAGAGGGCAATGTCGAGGCGTTTCAGGGCGATGTCAGATTGACAGCGCGAAAGATCACCTTTGACCAGACGCAAGGCGCCTTGCAGATCGAGGGCCCAATTCGCATCGACGAAGGCGGCGATATCACCATTCTGGCGGATGCCGCTGAGCTGGACCGCGATCTGCGCAATGGTCTGCTTGTCGGCGCGCGAATGGTGTTCCAGCAGCAGCTGCAACTGGCCTCCTTGCAGATGACACGGGTCGGCGGGCGCTATACCCAGCTCTACAAAACCGCTGTTACTTCCTGCCATGTCTGCAACGACGGGCGGCCGCCGCTCTGGCAGATCCGGGCCGAGCGGATCACCCACGACCAGCAGGAACGCCAGCTTTATCTTGAGAACGCCCAGCTGCGGGTGCTGGACACCCCGATTTTCTATTTTCCTGGCATCCGCCTGCCGGATCCGACGCTGGAACGCGCCAACGGGTTTCTGATCCCGTCCATCCGCACCACCTCCAATCTCGGCACCGGGGTGAAGGTGCCGTATTTCCTGACCATCGGCCCCCACCGCGACCTGACACTATCGCCGTACCTTTCGTCCCGCACCCGGACGCTGGATATGCGGTACCGGCAGGCCTTCCGGCGCGGTGAGATTGAGATCAACGGCGCCTACACCCGCGATGAGCTGTACCGGGGCGAGGATCGCGGCTATGTCTTTGCCGAGGGGACATTTGACCTGCGCAATGAGTTCAAACTGCGCTTTGATCTCAAGACCGTGTCGGATGACGCCTATCTGGTGGACTATGGCCTGCAGGATCTGGACCGGCTGCGCTCCGAGGTGGTGGTGTCCAAAGTGCAGCGCGACAGCCTGTTCCGCGCCAGTGCGATTTCCTACAAGACGCTGCGGGATAGTGAAAATCAGGATCTGATCCCCTCCTCCATCGGCAATCTCTACTATGAGAAGCGGTTCTTTCCGACCCGGATCGGCGGCGAGCTGCGGCTGTCGCTGGAAACACACGGTCACAACCGGACATCTGACATCAAAGGCACTCTGACAGATCCCGGCGGCCGTGATGTTGGGCGCGCCACCTTTGATGTGGATTGGCAGCGCAGCTGGCGCTTTGACAGCGGGTTGGTGGCGGAATGGTCGCTGGGGGCTGCGGCAGATGCCTTCGCGGTTTATGATGATAGCGTCTTTGCCAACAAGACCTCACGCTTCAGCCCGCGCAGTGCGCTCACTTTCCGCCTGCCAATGACCCGGCGCGAGCAATCCGGCGCGACGCAATATCTGGAACCAATCCTGCAAATCGGCTGGACCAATACCGGCGATACGGCCGTGCCCAACGACGAGAGCAACTTTGTCGAATTTGATCGCGGCAACCTGCTGGAGCTCTCCCGGTTTCCAGCCACGGATGCGCGCGAGGATGGGGTGACCGTGGTCTACGGTCTGAACTGGGCGCGTTTCTCGCCCAGTGGCTGGCAGGCCTCGGCCACGATCGGTCAGGTGTTTCGTGACAGCGACGATGGCCGGTTCACCAAAAGCTCTGGTCTTGGCGGTACGTCTTCTGACCTCTTGATGGCGGCGCAGCTGAAGCTGAACGACGATCTGGCGATCACCACGCGTGGGCTGCTCAACGGCTCGCTCAACTTCTCCAAGGCAGAGGTGCGCGGCGACTGGATGACCGACCGCAGCCGCCTCACCGGCACCTATATGTGGCTGGGCACCGACCCCGCAGAAGGCCGCTCCGAAGAGGTCTCCGAACTCTGGTTCGACGGCGCCTATGAGGTCACCCCCGGCTGGACCGCAAGTGCCAGTCTGCGCTACGACATTTCGGATGCCCGCGCCACCCGCGCCGGGCTGGGACTGGTTTATTCCAATGAATGCGTGAAGGTCGATCTTTCGGTCAACCGGCGCTATACATCGACAACAAGTGTTGAGCCGACAACGGATTTCGGCTTTACCATCGCGTTAAACGGGTTTTCCGTGGACAGCGGCAGCAAGAAGTACAGGCGATCATGCAAAAACACCTGAGTTTCCGGCCCCAAGATGCGGCCCCCTTCGTTCAGCGCCTAACCCAGAGCGCAGCAGCCATTGCCTTGGCAACGGCGGTCATGTTTGGCCCCGTGCCTGCGGCGGCGCAGGGGTTGTTTGCCCCGGCCGTGACGGTAAACGACGCCGTGGTCACCAACTATGAGCTGCAGCAGCGCGCCCGCTTTCTGACGCTGCTGCGCGATCCGGGCGATCCGCAGAAAAAGGCCCGCGAGGATCTGATCCTTGATCGACTGAAGCTGGATGTGCTGGCCCAGGCGGGGATTGAACCCACGGAAGAAGAGATCGTCGAAGGCATGACTGAGCTGGCCGGGCGCGCCAATCTCAGCCTGCAGGAATTCCTGAATGTGCTGGGTCAGAACGGCGTGGCACCCGAAACCCTGCGTGATTTCACACGCGTTGGCATTGCCTGGCGCGAATATATCGCCGCCCGCTATCTGGCGCAGGCCCGCCCGAGCGAGGAAGAAATCGACCGCGCCATGGGGCTGTCCGGCTCTGGCGGGGTTGAGGTGCTTCTGTCTGAGCTGATCATGCCGATCAACGCGCAGAACGCAGCCCAGGTTGAAGACATCGCCCAACAGGTAAGCCGGATCACCACCACCGGTGCCTTCTCGCAGGCGGCGCAGCAGTATTCTGCTACGGCCACCCGGCAGAGCGGTGGTCGGCTGCCGTGGATGCCGCTGACCAATCTGCCGCCGCAGTTGCAACAGGTGGTACTGGGCCTGCGTCCGGGTGAGGTGACGGCCCCGCTGCCGCTGGATGGAGCCGTTGCGCTGTTCCAGCTGCGAGATCTGCGTGAAACCTCCGGTGCGGCGCCAAGTTATGCCGCCATCGAATATGCGGCCTATTACCTGCCCGGTGGCCGCACCCCCGAGGCGCTGGCCGCAGGCACCAAGGTAGCAAACGCCATCGACACCTGTGACGACCTCTACGGTGTGGCCAAGGATCAGGATCCCTCGGTGCTGGACCGCGAAACACTGGCCCCGGCGGAGATCCCGCAGGATATCGCCATTGAGCTGGCCAAGCTGGATCCCAATGAGACCTCACTGGCGCTGACCCGCAACAATGGTCAGACCCTGATGCTGCTGATGCTCTGTGGCCGCACCGCCGAGGTGAATGCCGAAGCCAGCCGCGAAAGCGTCGGCAACGCGCTGACCCAGCAACGGCTCGGGGCCTTTGCTGACAGCCTGCTGGAGCAGCTGAAAGCTGACGCACGGATCAGCGACGAATGAGCCGCCCTGCCCGCCCCTTGCCCATCGCGCTTAGCTGTGGGGAACCGGCGGGCATTGGCCCGGAACTGGCGGTGAAGGCCTGGCAGGAATTGCGCGACAGCTGCCCGTTCCTGTGGTTGGGGGATCCGGCCCACCTGCCCACGGAAACCGACTGGCAAGAGATCGACCATGCAGCTGAGGCTGCCGATGTCAGCGCCAGCGCCCTGCCTGTGCTGCGGGTCGGCTTTGCCGCACCGGCCGTGCCCGGACAGCTCAACCCCGACAATGCCGCCGGTGTCATCCGCGCCATCGAGACCGGTGTCGCGCTGGTGCAGTCCGGTGAGGCCAGCGCGCTCTGTACCGCACCAATCCACAAAAAGGCGCTGATGGATGGGGCGCAGTTTCCCTTCCCCGGCCATACAGAATTCCTCGCCCATCTCGGCAATGTGCAAAATGTGGTCATGATGCTGGCCAGTCCGGCGCTGCGGGTGGTGCCTGCAACCATCCATATCGCCCTGTCGGAGGTGCCAAAGGCGCTGACCGCCGCGCGCCTGCGGGCCACGATTGAGATCACAGCCCAAGGTCTGCGCGACCAGTTTGGCCTCGCGCACCCGAGAATTGCGATTGCAGGTCTCAACCCTCATGCCGGTGAAGAGGGCGCCATGGGTAACGAAGAACTGGATTGGATGCGCGGGCTGATTGCCGATATGCAGGGCGGCGCCTACACGCTGTCCGGGCCGCATCCCGCCGACACCATGTTCCATGCGGCGGCACGCGCACGTTATGACGCGGCGATCTGCATGTATCATGATCAGGCGCTGATCCCGATCAAGACGCTGGATTTCGATCGCGGCGTCAATGTTACGCTGGGGCTGCCCTTCATCCGCACCTCGCCGGACCACGGCACCGCCTGCGATATCGCCGGTCAGGGCATCGCCAACCCCTCCAGCCTGATTGAGGCGCTGCGGCTGGCGCAGTCCATGGCGCGCAGTTGACCCAGCGCACGGCCCAGCGACTGAACGCTGGCACTTGCAACTTCTTCTGGCCGGAAATATCCCCGCCGGAGGCATGAAAACTATGGCGCGTCCCCCGCGCCCCGTCCCAAGGTACCGATGATATGAGCGCTATCGACTCCCTTCCTCCCCTGCGTGAGGTGATCGAGACTCACCAGCTTCTGGCGCGCAAATCGCTGGGCCAGAACTTTCTTCTGGATCTGAACCTGACCGCGAAAATCGCGCGGCAGGCCGGTGATCTCAGCGAATGCGATGTGCTGGAAATCGGCCCCGGCCCCGGCGGTCTGACACGGGGCCTGCTGGCGGAGGGCGCGCGCCGCGTCTTGGCGGTGGAGAAGGACAGCCGCTGCATCCCCGCGCTGGCGGAGATTTCCGATGCCTATCCCGGACGGTTGCAGGTGATCGAAGGCGACGCGCTGGAGGTGAACCCCCTCACCCATCTGACACCGCCGATCCGCATTGCCGCCAATCTGCCCTATAATGTCGGCACCGAGCTGCTGGTGCGCTGGCTGACGCCGAAGGCCTGGCCGCCGTTCTGGCAGAGCCTCACCCTGATGTTCCAGCGTGAGGTCGCGGAGCGGATTGTCGCGCAACCCGGCAGCAAGGCCTATGGGCGTCTGGCGTTGCTGGCGCAGTGGCGCGCCGATGCGCGCATTGTGTTGTCCCTGCCGCCTGAAGCCTTTAGCCCGCCGCCCAAGGTCCATAGCGCGGTGGTGCATCTGAAAGCGCTTGAGGCGCCGCGCTATCCGGCAGATGCCGGGACCCTGAACAAGGTGGTCGCCGCAGCCTTCAATCAGCGCCGCAAGATGCTGCGCGCCAGCCTCAAGAGCGTGAGCCCTGATATTGAGGATCACCTGAAGTCCGTTGGCATTCCGCCAACCGAGCGCGCCGAGCAGGTCGGGCTGGAGGCCTTCTGCGCCTTGGCCCGCAGGCTGAAGCCGCTGGACTAAGTCGAGATAGGTAGAACCGACGCGCAGCAAGCAGGCCTAGTGATCATCGCACAAAAAACCCCGGCCTGATTTCAGGCCGGGGTTTTTTATCTGTCTATTGCAATGCAGTATTCCGCGCTGCGTTATTCTGCGGCCTCAGGCGCATCCTCGGCCGAGGGTTTCGGCTTGGGCTTGCGACGGGGCGCGGGTTTACGCTCCGGGGCCGGGGCAGCCTCGCCTGCGTCTGCTGGCGCGCTCTCCGAACTGGCAGCTGCGGCGGTGTCGTCGCCTTTGGGGGCGTCCGCCGTCCCGGCTTCAACCTTACCACCGTCGGCCTTGCTACCCTCTGGCTTGGGCTTGCGGCTGCGCGGTTTGCGGGCCTGCGACTTTTGCGGCTTGCTGTCACCCTCGCCTGCAGCCTGATCGCGGCTCTCGGGGGTTTCTACCAGACCGCTGTCACCGTTGCTGTCGCGCGGATCCATCACTTCCGGCTGAGGGGCTGCTGCCGGATCGTCGCTGCGGCTGCCCGCCTCGCGCTCCTGACGCTCCAGCCGCTCGGCGCGTTCGCGATCCCGCTCCGCCTGGCGCTCGCGGTTCTGCCGCTCCTGCTCTTCACGGCGCGCATCGATTTCGCGTTGGGCCTCGTTCAGCATGCGCAGGTAGTGTTCAGCGTGCTGTTGGAAATTCTCGGTGGCAACACGATCATTGCTCAACTGGGCATCGCGCGCCAGCTGATTGTATTTATCGATGATCTGTTGCGGCGTTCCGCGAACCTTGCCTTCGGGGCCGGAGCTGTCGAACACACGGTTGACAACATTTGCGCCTTGCGGGCGATTCCGGTTCGACTTGGAACGCGAACGTGATTTGGACGATCTCATATGCCTAACGTCAGCCTTGATTGTATTTGTCGTGGACCCATATCGGCGCGCCTCTGCGCCGGATCATCGACCATTTTGGGCTTGATGTCGCCGGGAGGTATTCTTGACCTCGCCCGAAGGCGACCTCTTTGAGTAATCATGTTACGCCCGTTCAGACAAGGGGTTAGGCGCCATTATCCGTGCTTTTTCTTACGAAACTGCAAATTCGGGCGATTTTCACGGGTTTAGGAGGCGTTTTCGTCACAGCTGCGGCCACAAACCACCCGGTCACGCCCGTCGAGATCCTGAATGATACGGACCTCTTTTAGCCCTGCCGACAACAGTAGATCGCTTACCGCAGCGCCCTGCGTGGGGCCAATTTCCAGAAACACCCGCCCCTGCGGCGCCAGATGCCCGCCGAGCTGCGCCGCAAGGATGCGATAGGCGCCAAGCCCGTCGCCGCCATCGGTGAGCGCCATCTCCGGCTCATGGCCGCGCACTTCGTCTGACAGGTCGGGCATTTCATCCAGCGCGATATAGGGCGGGTTGGAGACGATCAGATCAAACCGGCCGTCCACCGCCGAAAACCAATCTGATTGCAGAATTTCGGCGCGCGGCTCGACCCGGTGCAGCACCGCATTGGCACTGGCCTGCAGACAGGCGGCCTCGCTCAGGTCAACGCCGACACCGGTTGCGTCGGCCTGCTCTGCCAGCAGGGTGACCAGAATGCACCCCGATCCAAGGCCAAGGTCCAGAACCCGCGAGAAGGGTTCGGCCAGAGCCGCCTCGATCAGGCATTCGGTTTCCGGGCGTGGATCCAGCACATCGCCGGAGACCTTGAAACGTCGCCCGTAGAATTCGCGCTCACCAATCAGATGGGAGACCGGCACACGGATGGCACGCAGAGCGATCAGCTGCTCATACCGTTCGGCAATCTCCGGCGCGAGATCCTCGGGTGCAATCAAGGTGACACGGCTGGCCTCGATCCGGGCGGCGTGGGCAAGCAGGACGCGCGCATCCCGCGCCGGGTCAGGCACGCCGGCCGCGCGCAGGCGTGCAGCCGCAGCGGCCATCGCCTGAGCGGCTGTCTGCGGCGCGTTCATTGGCCCATCTCGGCCAGAAGCCGCGCCTGATCATCCGCCGTCAGCGCGTCGATAATCTCATCCAGGTCGCCCTGCATGATCTGATCCAGCTTATAAAGCGTCAGGTTGATGCGGTGGTCGGACATGCGACCTTGCGGAAAATTATAGGTCCGGATCCGTTCTGAGCGATCCCCAGAACCGACTTGGCTGGCGCGATCGGCTGAGCGTTCACTGTCGATCCGCTGCCGCTCCAGATCATAGAGCCGGGTCCGCATTACCTGCATGGCGATTTCCCGGTTGCGGTGCTGGGATTTCTCCGAGCTGACCACGATGATGCCGGTCGGGATATGGGTGATCCGCACGGCGGAATCCGTGGTGTTCACGTGCTGGCCGCCCGCCCCTGAGGCCCGCATGGTGTCGATCCGCAGATCGCCGGGATCAATGCGCAGGTCCACATCCTCAGCCTCGGGCAATACCGCGACAGTGGCGGCGGAGGTGTGAATGCGACCACCGGATTCTGTCACTGGCACCCGTTGCACGCGGTGGACACCAGATTCATACTTCAACCGGGCAAAGACGTTTTCGCCCTTCACATGGGCCACCACTTCTTTCAGCCCGCCCAATTCGGTTGTCTGCTCTTCGATGATCTCAAACCCCCAGCCCCGCGCCTCCGCGTAGCGCTGATACATGCGCAGGAGGTCTCCGGCAAAAAGGGCCGCCTCATCGCCGCCGGTGCCGGGGCGGATTTCCAGCATCGCCGGGCGCGCGTCGGCCTCATCGCGGGGCAACAGCGCCAGTTGCAGTGCATGTTCTGCCTCAGGCAAGGCGGCGCGCAGCTGTGGCAGTTCCTCATCAGCCAGCTCAGCCATATCGGGATCCGCCAGCATCTGTTCGGCCTCCTCCAGATCGGAGAGCAGTCGGCGATAGGCGGTGATCTGCTCCGCAACCGGGCGCAGGTCGGAATATTCCTTGGCCAAAGCCGCGATGTCCGCACCGGCAACGCCCTCGGCCATTGCGGCCTCAAGATATTGGAACCGTTGCAAAATCTGTTCAAGGCGGTCTTCGGGGATCATGCGCGCAATGTCCGTTTTGATCTGTCTTTGGCGGAAAGCTGCCCTTGTGATATGCTAGGGCCATGCAACATGCCAGTCCTCATATCGTGGGAACGGGCCGCCTGCAGCGCTGCGCCCTTGCCGATACTCAACCGGAACACACTGTTGTGCCCACGGCGCGGCAGCTGATGCGGCTTTTTGGCCTTGTGCTGCTGTCTTGTGCCGCCGCGACCACGGTCCGAGCGGATGTGACAGCCCCAAACGGACGCACGATTGATTGTTATTGCACCGACAAAAGCGGCAGCCGGATCGAACTGGGTGAGTTTATCTGCCTGCAGGTTGATGGGCGCATGTTCACGGCCCAATGCCAGATGTCGCTGAATGTGCCGATGTGGCGCGAGGTGCAAAAAGGATGCCTTGCGGCTGAGGCCGATCCGGCGCCCGGCCTGTCGTCTGCGACCGCCCCCCTGCCCCGGATCTGATCCCGCTGACAATCGCTTTGCCAACTCACCCCTACCCGCGAACTATTGCGGCGCGGGCTCCATCTGCGCGATCCAGCTGTTGATCCGGTCGTTATTCGCGCCCAGATCAGAGCGGCCAAAGCGCAGCCGCGCATAGACCTTCAGCAGGTCGCCATGCTGCCGCGCCGTTGTATAATCGGGAAACCCCAGAAACCGGGTGCGGGTCACATAGGTGACCATTTCATCCTCGACCGAGCCTGCGAGAACACGGGTGCGCGGCGCATTGCTGGCGACCGCGTGAAACCGCTCCAGCCCGTCCTCCCCGCTGCGGACCACCCGAAACACGCCACCGCGAAAGGTCTTGTCCTCGCTGAATTCCGGCTGTGTGTTCCAGTCCAGCGGATCGCTGGGCGCCAGCCGGATAAAGCCGAGCACCACGACAAGTGCCGCAATGCTCAACCAGACGAATATCATCACTCGACCCATATGGTCCGCTCTCCCTCGTGGCGGCTGCCACTGGACAGCCTGCCTTATTTTGTTGTCACACCCGGCAGCACACAGAGCAGCTCATACAGCAGATTGGCCGCTGTCAGTGCCGTATTGCCCGATGTGTCATAAGGCGGCGACACTTCGACCATATCGCAGCCCACAATGTTCAGCCCCCGCAAGGCCCGGATCAGCTCCAGCGCCTGCGGTGTGGTCAGCCCGCCGATTTCCGGCGTGCCAGTGCCCGGCGCATAGGCCGGATCAAGACTATCAATATCATAGGACACATAGACCGGCCTATTGCCGATATCGCGACGAATTTCCGCACCCATGCCGTGCAGGGAGCGGTTCCACAATTCGCTGGCCGGGAAATGCTGGAAGCCCCAGCGCTGCGCCTCCTTGAAGTCGTCAGCGCCATAGCCGGTGCCGCGCAGCCCGATCTGATAGGTCTTGTCGGCGACAATCAGACCCTCCTCATAGGCGCGGCGGAACACGGTGCCATGGGTTTCACGCTCGCCGAACATATCGTCGTTTACATCCGCATGGGCATCGACATGGACCAGCGCAACAGGTCCGTATTTTTCAGCAATGGCGCGCAGGATCGGCAGGGTAATTGAATGATCCCCGCCCATCGCGACAGGTGTCACCCCGCTGGACAGGATTGCACTGTAGCTTTCCTGAATGATGCGCAGGCTGTCGGACAGAGAGAACGTATTGATCGCCAGATCGCCGATATCGCCGATATTCAGGCTGTCAAACGGTGCCGCGCCGGAGGTCATGTTGTAGGGGCGGATCATCGCGCTTTCGGCGCGGATTTGCTTGGGGCCAAAGCGGGTGCCGGAGCGCCAGGAGGTGCCGATATCCATCGGCACACCCAGGATGGCCACATCCAGCCCGTCAAGCGACGTCGCCTGCGGCAGCCGCATAAAGGTGTTCGGACCGGAAAACCGCGCCAGATCATTGCCGCTGATCGGTTGATTGAAATCAGTCATTGTCTCTCATATTCCAGCCAAGAAGGCAGATAATTTCGGTCGCCACATGGGCACCTGCGATGGCGGTGGCGCCGGTGGTGTCAAACGGAGGGGAGACCTCCACCACGTCGCCACCTTTGATATTGATGCCTGCAATCTCGCGCAGGATACGGGCCGCCTGCGCCGAGGTCAGCCCCCCCCAGACCGGCGTGCCGGTGCCCGGCGCATAGGCCGGATCGAGACAGTCGATATCGAAGGTCAGATAGGTCGGCCGATCGCCAAGGATCGCCTTGATCCGCTTCGCGGTCTCAACCGGGCCGATCTCATGCACCGTGGACGCATCGATGATGTTCACACCCAATGTGTCGTCATTGGTGGTGCGGATCCCGACCTGAACGGATGTTTTGGGGTCTACAAGGCCCATTTTCACCGCTTTGTAGAACATGGTCCCATGGTCGATCCGGTCCATATTGTCATCGGGCCAGGTGTCGGTGTGGGCATCAAACTGCAGCAGCGAGATGGGGCCGTATTTCTCGGCATAGGCCTTCAGGATCGGGAAGCTGATATAGTGATCGCCACCCAAGACGACCGAGGCCGTATCGGAGGCCAGAATACCACGAATATGCTCCGTCAGCGCGGCAGGGAAGGCCGGAACATCGGCGTGATCAAAGGCCAGATCGCCATAATCGGCGATGGCCAGCGTGCTGAGCGGGCTATGGGGCCAGCCATAGGGTTCATCCGGGCTTTGCAGCGCTGAGGCCTCGCGGATGGCGCGCGGACCCAGCCGTGTTCCGGGCCGGTTGGTGACCGCCTGATCAAACGGCACGCCGGTGACCGCGATGTCCACCCCGGTCAGATCCTTGGTATATTTGCGTCGCAGGAAAGAAGTTGCCCCACCAAAGGTGATCTCAAAGCTGAGACCTTTCATATCCTCACGCGTAAAGGCGTGATCGATCATGTGCTTTGCGTCTTCTAGCGCCATTCTGCGCCTCCTTGTGATGCACCTGCTGTTTGATCAAATAGCGGGTCACATTGTCCTTGTCACCCGTCGTTGGACGCCTGGGCCATGGGCTGTGCTCTCTCGACCAGACGGGCGAAAAACGACGCCCCAATCGGCGCGATCTCATCGTTGAAATCATACTTCGGATGATGCAGCCCGGCGCTGTCGCCCTGCCCCAGAAACAGATAGGCGCCGGGGCGGGCCTGCAACATGTAGGAGAAATCCTCCGCCCCCATTTCGCGCCCGGCCTCGGCCTCCACATTCTCAGGACCCGCAACCTCGCCCGCGACGCTGGCCGCAAAACCCGTCTTGGACGCGTCATTGATGGTGGCGGGGTAGCCGACCTCATAATCCAGCTCAGCCTCCACACCGTAGCTTGCCGCCTGACCGGCGACGATCTCCTTCATCCGCCGCATCACCATCTCCTGCACACGCGGATCAAAGGTGCGCACGGTGCCGTTGATATAGGCGGTGTCGGGGATCACATTGTCGACAGTGCCGGTGTGGATCTGAGTGACGGAGACCACAAGATCGTCCAGCGCATAATGATTGCGCGACACAATCGTCTGGATCGCCTGCGCCATGCCACAGGCCGCCATCACCGGATCGCGGGTTTCATGCGGCATCGCCCCATGGCCCCCGACGCCCTGAATATGGATGTGGAAGGTATCCACCGCCGCCATCAACGGCCCCGGCGTGGTGGCAAAGGCGCCCACAGGCAGGCCCGGTGCATTATGCAGGGCGTAGACCTCGCCAATGTTGAACCGCTCCATGATGCCCTCTTCGACCATGATACGGGCACCGCCGATGGCTTCCTCTGCAGGCTGGAAGATCAGCGCCACGCGGCCTTTGAAGTTGCGCGTCTCCGCGAGGTATTTTGCAGCCCCCAGGAGCATGGTGGTGTGACCATCGTGACCACAGGCGTGCATATTGCCCGCATGACCTGAGACATAGTCGACACCGCTTTCCTCAGGGATGGGCAATGCGTCCATATCGGCGCGCAACCCGATGGTTGGCCCATCGCCTGCGTCACTGCCCTGCCCGTTGATGATCGCCACCATGCCGCTGGTGGCGATGCCCTCATGCAGCTCATCCACACCAAATTCGCGCAGCCGCTCAGCCACAAAGGCCGCTGTTTTCGGCAGATCCAGCGCCAGTTCGGGGATCTGGTGCAGATGCCGACGCCAGGTCTTCATCTCGTCGGCGTAATCGGCAATTCGGTTCACAACCGGCATGGGGGTGGACTCCTTGGTCAGACTCGGGATTGATGCATCTGACACTGGAACAAGAGCCGCCGCAATGCCCGAAACCGATCTCATCCACAATGAAACCGCAGGCATCGAACGGCTGCTGGAAATCATGCGCCGTCTGCGTGATCCAAAGGGCGGCTGCCCCTGGGATATCGAGCAGGATTTTGCCAGCATCGCGCCCTATACCATTGAAGAGGCTTACGAAGTTGCCGATGCAATTGAACGTGAGGCCTGGGATGAGCTGAAGGGTGAGCTGGGCGATCTGCTGTTTCAGTCGGTGTTTCATGCCCAGATGGCGGCAGAGGCCGGGCATTTCACCTTTCAGGATGTGGTCACCACCATGTCCAACAAGATGGTGTCGCGTCATCCGCATGTCTTTGGCGATGAGAACCGCGAGAAATCCGCCGACCAGCAGAGTGCCGACTGGGAGGCGATCAAGGCGGCGGAACGTGCAGGCAAGGCGCAACAGGGCACGCTGGACGGTGTCGCGGTCGGCCTGCCTGCGCTTCTGCGGGCTTATAAGCTGCAAAAACGCGCCGCGCGGGTTGGGTTTGACTGGCCCTCGGCTGCCAATGTCATTGCCAAGATTGCGGAGGAATCCGCCGAACTGGTCGAGGCGCGCGACAGTTTGAGCCAGGCGGAGGTCGAGGAGGAATTCGGCGATCTGATGTTTGTGATGGCCAATCTCGGCCGCCATCTGGGGGTTGAGCCGGAGGCCGCATTGCGCGCCGCCAATGCCAAGTTCACCCGCCGGTTTGAGGGGGTAGAGGCCAAACTGGCCGCCCGTGGCAAACGTCCTGAAGACAGCGATCTGGCCGAAATGGATGCGCTCTGGGATGAGGTGAAGGCCGAGAGCCGCGCCGCCAAATCCGCCCATGGCAGCTAACCACCACGCCTTGCCCCTGCCCTGTCACAGCCCCATATCCTGAATCATGTTGCGTTTGACCCCTATCCTTCTGGCCGTGATCTACGGGTTGGTGATGTATCGCCTGTCGGTCTGGCGCACCCATCGTGCCCTTGATCAGCAATCCACCGAACTGGCCGATGCCCGCCTGCGTCAGTTGACGGACCGGATGGCAGCGGCACTCGGCATCAATCATATCCCGGTCTATATCTATGAGGTTGACCCGGTGAACGGGCTGGCCGCGCCTGATGGGCGGATCTTCATCACGCGCGGGTTTTATTGCAAATACCGCAATGGCGAGGTCAGCGATGCCGAACTCGCCTCGGTCATCGCGCATGAGCTGGGGCATGTGGCGCTGGGACATGCGAAGAAACGGATGATCGATTTCTCCGGCCAGAACGCGCTGCGCACGGCGCTGATGCTGATCATTGGCCGTTTTGTGCCCTTTGTCGGGCCGTGGATCGCCAATGTGCTCACCTCGCTTCTGGCCGCCCGGCTGTCACGCAGCGATGAGTATGAGGCGGACGAATATGCCGCTGCGCTACTGACCAAATCCGGCATCGGCATCGCCCCGCAAAAAAGCCTGTTTCGCAAACTCGAAGACCTCACGCAGGCCCGCAGCGGGATGGCCCCGGCCTGGCTGATGAGCCACCCGAAGACCGAGGAACGCATTGCCGCCCTCGACCGGTTGGAAGCGAAGTGGGACAGGCCCAATGCATGAGCTTCACCTGACAATAGCCTGAAAAACATGGTTAATGACAAATAACCAACTTCAGAAAATCCTCACCTCTTGTCGGAGCAACCAACCTTCCCCACATGGGAAGGTAACAGTTGTCCTCCCGTCCTTTGCCAGCGGCCTCCCCCTGCAACGGGATTGAAATTTACCGGAGCCCCCATGCGCTACTCTGTTCTTGATCTTGCTCCCGTGCCCGAAGGCCAGACCATTGCCCAGTCCCTGCGCAACAGCACCGAGCTGGCCCAGAAGGCTGAAAGCTGGGGCTACCACCGCTATTGGCTGGCCGAACATCACAATATGCCGGGCATCGCCAGCGCCGCGACGGCGGTGCTGATTGGTCACATCGCCAGCCAGACTCACTCCATCCGGGTCGGGGCTGGCGGCATCATGCTGCCCAACCACGCGCCCTACATGGTGGCGGAGGCCTTTGGGACCCTAGCGAGCCTGCACGGCGACCGGATTGATCTGGGAGTGGGTCGCGCGCCCGGAACCGATATGCAGACGGCGCGCGCTTTGCGCCGGGGCATGGCCCATGACCATGCCTCCGGTGACAGCTTCCCGCAGGATGTTATTGATCTGATGGGCTTTTTAGGCGCTGATGATCCGGGGCGCGCGGTGCGTGCCTTTCCCGGACAGGACACCCATGTGCCGGTCTGGATGCTTGGCTCCAGCCTTTACGGCGCGCAGCTGGCGGCGCATTTGGGGCTTCCTTACGCTTTTGCCTCGCATTTTGCGCCCGCCGCATTGGAGGAGGCGCTGGAGGTCTACCGCCGCCAATTCCAACCCTCTGCCAACCTGTCTGCGCCCCATGCCATGATGGCGATCAATGTATTTGCCGCCGAGAGCGATGAAGAGGGCACCCGCCTGCGCACGACGATGCAGCAGGCCTTTGCCCGTTTGCGTCTGGGTAAGCCCGGCAAACTGCCCGCCCCCGTAGATGATATCACCGACCATATCCCGGCGCCGGTGCTTGCCGGCGTGAATGAGGCGCTGCGGATCTCCGCGACAGGCAGCAGGGACAGCGTGCGCGCTGAGCTGTCGTCCATTCTTGAACGATACCGCCCGGATGAGGTGATCATCACGGGGCAGATCCATGACCATGCGGCGCGGCTCAGATCCTTTGAGATCGCTGCCGAAATCCTGAGCGAGGTCTGACCACCCCGGCCTAGCTGGCCAGAGCCTTGGCCACGCGCGGCAGCCGGGCCTTTTTCAGCAGCGGACGCAGCTCCCATCCGCCACCGGAGAGCCGGTTGGCCTCCGCAAGAACGGACGCCGCGACCGCCGACAGACCGTCGGGATCTTTCAGCCACAACTCATAAAGCAGCTGGTCCGGCCCAATCCGCTCCAGCCCTTCCTCCGCCAGCGTGTGGCGGGGGAAATCTTTGTTGTTGACGGTCACCACCGCATCCGCATGGCCGACGATCGCCGACGCCAGCACGTGGATATCAGCGCTGTCAGGCAGCCAGAGGCGCGCCTCCACCGCGGGTGTGGGAGGGATGGCTGCCCTTGGCCAGGCGGCGGAGATCAGCGCAATTTCAGCCCGCGCCTGCGGTTCACCCGTGGGGCCGATCTTGCGCGCCGCCCGCGCCCATTCTTCCAGGATGCGCGGCGACCACAGTGGCGTGAAATGGCCGATCCGGGCCGCGCCCAGCAGCATCTCCCGCATCACCGTCGGATAGAGCACGCAGGCATCCAAAAGCAGTTTCATCGCCAGAACACCCGCGCCAGATCAGTCAAGCCGGAAGAAAACGGCTTTCAGATAGCCACTTTCAGCCAGCTGAGGCAGCTGCGGATGATCCGCGCCAGCGTAGCCGGTGTGCAGCAGCTGGCTGCGACGACCGCCCCGCCCGATCCCGCGCGCCGAGGCATTGCGGAAGCGGCTGAGATCTGCCGCATGGGAACAGGAACACAGGCCCAGATAGCCCCCCGGTGCCACCAGAGGCGCCGCCAGTTTCGCAATCCGCTCATAGGCACGCAGACCGGCTTCAAGTGCTTGTTTTGAGGGGGCAAAGGCGGGGGGATCACAAATCACCACGTCAAACTGCGCGCCCTCCTCAGCCAGCTGTGTCAGCACCTCAAAAGCATCGCCTTGCCGCGCCGTGAACCGGGCCGCGAAACCGCTGGCCGCAGCGCCCTGCTCTGCCAGCTCCAGCGCCGGGGCAGAGCCATCGACGCAGGTAGCCTCGGCGGCACCAGCGGCCAGCATCGCCAGACCAAAGCCGCCGACATGGGAAAACACGTCAAGCACCTTGGCGCCGGGTTTGACCAGTTTCGCAGCAAAGGCGTGGTTGTCGCGCTGGTCGTAGAACAACCCGGTTTTCTGCCCGCCGGTCAGATCCGCCATATAGGTGGCGCCGTTCATCGTAACCTCAACTGCGGCCTCGGGGGCGGCGCCGCGCAGGGCGGTGCTGATGTCATCCAGCCCTTCCAGGCTGCGCGCCCGGCCAGAGGCGTTTTTCAGAACGGTTGTGACCCCGGTGACGGCCACCAGCGCCTCGGTCAGCGCGTCCAGATGCGCCTCCGCCCAGGCCGCATTGGGCTGCACCACGCAGGTATCGCCGAAGCGGTCGATCACCACACCGGGCAACCCGTCGGATTCGGCGTGGACCAGCCGGTAGAATGGCGCGTCATACAGCTGCTCGCGCAGCTCCAGCGCGCGGCGCAACCGGGCTTCGAACCAAGCCACACTCAGCTCAGCGGCGGGATCGCTGTCCAGCATCCGCGCGATGATTTTGCTCTCGGGGTTGACCGCGACAAGACCCATCTGCGTCGTGCCGTCATCTTCCAGCACCGCCAGCGTGCCGGGGGCCAGTTTGCGGGTGCGCCGGTCGGTGACCAGCTCGTTGGCATAAACCCAAGGGAAGCCGTGGCGCAGAGCGCGGGCATTGGCTTTGGGTTTCAGTTTTACGCGGGCGCGCTCGGGCGCGGAGGGAGAAGCTGTCATAGGCCCCTCTTACTCCCAACCTCTGCCCGTTGAAAGAGCCTGTTGAATCAGGCGCAGATCGTCTGCGTCACGCGGCCTTGCGGCGCGCGCTGCGGCCGACCCTGCGCGGCGCCCGTCCGGTTACCGCGCGCGCGACCGCCAGCCGCCGCGCCTGCGGGGTTTGGCAGCGCTCTCCAGCCCCTCGCGCAGCACAGCAGTCATCGGATGATCCGGGTGATCTGCAGCCACCTGCTCAAGCAGGGTCGACATGGCCTGACGGCTATCAACCCCGTCGGGCAGGCTCAGCGCCCAGTCCAGAAAAATGCTGCGGCATTCCCCACTCTGAATGCCATCGATGCAAAAACTCTCCCGGATCAGCCCCTTGGGATCGAGCTGGGCAAGCGGTAGTTGTGGTGTCGCCTCAGTCGTCATGGCCGGTGGCCCCTTCTCTCTCCAATGCGGCGGCGATGATGTCACCGCAGCGCGCGTAGCGCGCCGTCAAATCCGCTTCCAATGCCGCAAGATCCGCATAGCCCGTGCTGCGGCAGAGGAACAATGCGCCGCCCTCTCCCAGGGTCTGCGCATCAATGGCCTTGCCCGAAACCAATCGCGCTGCGGTCTGCACGGCCCAGAATAGATCATAGCCGCGCTGCAATTCAGCTGCATCTGCGGCATCCAGCCAGCCACAGGCGACAGCGCCCTCCAGACCCGCGGCTACATCCTGTCCGGTTGCCGCGCTGAGCAAGACCCCTGCCTGAGCGATCAACTCGATGTCCATCATCCGCCCGGCGCCGGTCTTGGCGTCCCAGGGGCCGCTTGGTGCCTTAGCGGCGGCGAGCCGCGCCCGCATGCTGGCGACATCAGGAAGAACCGTTTCGCGGCGACGCGGGGCGGCCAGAAATGACCGACGAAACGCGCCGATATCCTCTGCCAGACCGTCAGCGGACGGCGACGGCGCCGCAGCCACCACGCGTGCGCGGGTCAGGGCCAGATGCTCCCAGACCCAAGCATCATTGCGTTGGTACTGGCAGAAGCTTTCCAGACTGGTCGCCACCGGCCCCTGCGTGCCCGAGGGGCGCAGCCGCATGTCCACCTCATAAAGCTGGCCCTGCGACATGCGGGCCGTCAGGGCGGTGATCAGCGCCTGCGTCAGCCGCGCATAATAGGGCCGTGTGGCCAGCGGTCGTGGCCCGTCTGAGGCCTCTTCATCACCGGGATCATAGATCACGATAACATCCAGATCCGACAGCGCATTGATCCGCCCCGCACCCAGCGATCCCATTCCCAGAACCGCCGCACCGCGCCCCGGCGGGGGGCCGTGTTTCTGGGCAAACTGCTGCACCACCACCGGTGCCAGCCCAGCGATCACAACCTCTGCCAATTCGGCGTATTGCGCACCGGCTGTTGCGGCATCAATCAACCCGCGCAGGTGATGCACACCGATGCGGAAATGCCATTCCTTGCACCAGCGCCGGGTCGCGTCCAGCTGCGTCTCATAATCTTCTTCCTGTGCGAGCACCGCCGCCAGCAACTGCGACAGCTCCCCACCCCCGGGCCAGTCGTCAAAGAAAGATCCACCGATCACGGCATCAAATACGCTGGAGTTGCGCGACAGATAGCTCGCCAGCGTGCCCGAGGTGCCGACAATATCAATCAGCAGATCAATCAGCTGCGGATTGGCCTCAAACAGCGAAAACAGCTGCACCCCTGCGGGCAGGCCTGCCAGAAACCCGTCCAGCGCCACCAGCGCCTCCGCCGGTTGGGCGGTGCGCGACAACCGCGCCAGCAGTTCTGGCTTCAGCCGTTCAAAGATCTGCGCCCCCCGCGCTGAGCGCAGCGCCGGATAGGTGGGCCAGCGGGCAAGGATATCCCCATCCAGCGCGTCCGGCAGGATGTCAGGCGCGGCCTCCGGCGGTGCATCCGGCGCAAAGAACCCCTCCGTCAACTCATGCACCTCCTGCAACCGCGCCTTGGTCTCCGCCAGCAGCGCAGCTGGGTCACGGTCCATCAGGCAGGCAATTCGGGCGATGCCATCCTCGGACTGTGGCATCCGATGGGTCTGGGCGTCATGCACCATCTGGATCCGGTGCTCCACCTCGCGATGGGCGATATAATGCGCGCCGAGCTGGTCGCAGACATCCTGTGGCACCCAGTCCTTGGCCGCCAACGCGCACAACCCATCCAGCGTGCCGCGCGGGCGCAGGCTTTCGTCACGCCCCCCCGCGATCAGCTGCCGGGTCTGGGTGAAAAACTCAATCTCGCGAATACCGCCCCGCCCCAGCTTCATATCATGGCCGGGCACTGTCAGCGGGCCGCCGGTGCCTTTGTTCTCACGGATCCGCAGGCGCATATCATGGGCGTCCTGAATGGCCGCAAAATCGAGATGCCGCCGCCAGACGAAGGGGCGCAGCGTCTGCAAGAAATCCGCACCCGCTTGCAGATCACCGGCGCAGGGGCGCGCCTTGATATAGGCGGCCCGTTCCCAGGTGCGGCCTAGGCTTTCATAGTAGCGCTCTGCCGCCTCCATCGCCATGGCGACCGGCGTCACCGATGGGTCGGGCCGCAGCCGCAAATCGGTGCGGAAGACATAGCCATCAGCGGTACGCTCACTCAGTACTGTGCACATATTACGCGTGGCCCGAACCATGCCCTGACGTGCCTCATAGAAATCATCAGGATCAAACCGCGTTTCATCGAAGAGACAGATCATGTCGATGTCCGAGCTGTAGTTCAGCTCATAGGCGCCCATCTTTCCCATCGCCAAGAGAGTCAGCCCGCCGGCGGTTTCGACGTCCGCTTCGGTCAGCCCCGGCAATTTCTTCCGGCGGATCAGCGCAGCGACTTCGGCCTTGATGGCGACATCCGCGCAAAGCTCTGCAAACTGCGTCAACGCCGTGGTCACCTGCATAAGGTCCCAGGCCCCGGCAAGATCACATAGACCGCTCAACAGCGCCAGTTGACGCTTGGCCCGCCGCAGCCCCGGTTTCAGCTGATCCGGCGCCAAGGCCCGGACATCTGCGAAGATCCCGGCAAGAGCAGCCTGCGGATCCGCCAGTGCGGGCGCCAGCCAATCCGCCTCGCGGCTGATCAGTTCTTTCAGATAGGGGCTGGATCCGGCCGCACCGGCCACCAGACGGGCCTGATCGCCCTGAAGTGCGGGCACAAGTGCCAGCGCATCCTGTCCCAGATCTGCATCGAATGCCCTCGGAAGGCGCTGAATTTCAATCGACTGTCCCATGTGGTGACACTGCGATCAGATGCAGTCGCCGTCAATCGACGAAACCACACCAACACGCTGCCATATCGCACAAGATGACGTGGGTAAGGGGTGCCGGAATGGCCCTCTGATTAACAACAAGCTAATTCTGACTTCGCGGCTGCGCTCATGTTTCGGGGGCCTGTCAGACAGTTTTGTAGTGACGAATGATACGGTGATCAGCGACACGTGGACGCCCAGAACCAGACGGCGCCGGCCTGTAGCACCTGTTAGGTATATTTCACGTCGTCTGACGGGAAAACGCTGCCGTGTGCCCTCTCCCCTACACTTTTCGCCACACACTCGTTTGACCAAAGCAGAAGTGGGTTCCCTGCACGCAGTGATCCGTGGCCAGACCGCAGAAGGATCGACGCGCTCTGAACCGTCAACTCCGGTGCCCAGCGCCTATGCCAGGCTCAAGACTCTTAGCCAGTAAATGACGCGAGCCGTGAGAGTGATCGCGCAGAGAGAGACCTTTGGGTATAGGTCGCATCGGGTGGTTACGTGCCGCCAATCCTTCAGCCGACCCGACACTATCGCAACCCGGTAATACGTTTTGTTTCGACGCATGTCCCAGTTTACGGTCGTCTTGCGTTGCTTCCGATCAGGGATGCACGCGCATATCCTCTTTTTCTCTTACGCTTCTCTGACCCAATCGGCATATTAGCCTCTGTCGCCAAGCACCCAATCGGCGTTCGGCAAACTAACTCACAATGCCCGCGCGCCGATATGCTCACTGACGTGCCCGCCGTCACAACGAGATTTATCGGCCAGCGTGTCGAGAGAAGCGGTGTTAAAACGCCCTAGACGATCCTCAACTTGGGCACTCGGTTAGCTTTTACTGGCTATGGTCTCGGACCGACTCTCGGCCTGCATCCTTACGGTTCTAATTCTTCTGGATTGTATGGCGCTTCTGCCCTGGTGCCTTTGATCGCAAAGTCTCGGAAACCGTCTTGACAACACGCGCACATAGGTTAGTTAGTGTGACTGACCGTACAGGGCGTATTTTATGAAACTGGCAAGACTGATTGAACTGGCCCACAGACAAGGCCACAGACAGTGGGCAAAAGCTGGCGGGCACTTGGGGATGACCCACAGCGAGTATGAGTATCTTCGCGCTATACAAGATCAGGAAGCCAGGAAGACTGACAAGGACAATCACGGACAACATCTTCAAGATGTTGTCGATGAGATGGGTGTTAGAAAAGCCTCCGCCAGCGCAATGGTCTTGAAGCTTGAAGAACGCGGGTTGGTCGTGCGGTTCCCGTGTCAGTACGACGCCCGCGCCCAACACATTATGTTGACCGAACAGGGACAGACGCTGTTGTCGTCTGGGGAAGAAATCTACGAGGCCGCAGCGCAGGCATTGCTTGCAGGACTGTCCGAGTATGACATCGAAGCCCTCGAAATCGCAATTGATCAGCTAGGGAAATCGGGATGACACCCATTTAACCAATAACGTAAGTCAGCCTTACTAATTGACATAACGGAGACACGACATGACGTTCGAACTTGCACTCATGGCAACGGCTATTCACATTCTGATCTGGGAAAAGCTTCCGGAATGGGGAACATGGTTTAACACTTTGATAGCCGCATTACCGCGCCCATTGAGTTCTTTATACGAGCAATGGCACTGCCCCTATTGTGCCGGCTTCTGGATCGCGCTGGTGCTGCACGGTTTGACTGGGTTTTGGACCATCCCCGACCTCGCCGCGCTGCCAGGGTATCTGAGTGTCACTGCAATCCCGATCGGCTGGATCCTCGATGCACTTGCAACTGCAACCATGGTATATGCTGCGATCATCGGCCTGAAGGCGATTGGCCTGCCCGCGATGAAAGCACATATGATGAAAGAAGATTTCATGAAATTCGCCTTCAAAGGAGAGGATATTCAAGCGAACACTGGCGCAACCTCAGCGAATTAGTTTTTGCACCGCGCTGCTGCCAGTCGACCAAACACCCATCCTGCGCTTGCGGCGAACATCAACTCCTGCGGGCGACATCGTAGCAAGAATCTGCAACAGGTCTCGTCTATTTGCAGAGTTGGCAAAGGTCGCTGCCTGCACCGATGTACGCTCGGTTGGCCGGCACGACCTTCTTGTGATCTGCTATGTGGTCAGTGGCTGGGATTTGAGCTTCTTTGCGGCCTGCGCATGCAGCACGTATGTCTCCGCGACTGCATCATCTCCAGCGCCGCCGCGTCAGGAGAAGCCAGGATGCGGCGTCATTCGCTTCACCGCCTGCCGGCAACAATCCGGTCAAGGATAAGGGCGCAGAACAGGATCGCCAGACCTGCCAGGATGCCCTGCCCCGCCGCCGAATACTGCAGCGCTTCCAGCACGTCCTCGCCCAGCCCCTTGGCGCCGATCAGCGACGCCACGACCACCATTGCCAATGACAGAAGAATGGTCTGGTTAACGCCGACCATGATTGTTCTGCGTGCCGACGGCGAGCCATCCCACGATACCGACGAGAACCAGGTAAAGGTTCCAAGGAGTCCAGCCAAACCCCGTCGCGGTATATCCCATGAACTGACCGGCCGATGCGCCCCACTTGTCCCCAAAGACAAGGCGCTCACGCGGCAAAACAAGGGCCAAGGCATCAGACCGCACGGGTCAACCCTCCGTCGATACGCAAGTTTTGACCTGTCATGTAGCTACCGTCTTCCGAGGCCAGCCAGGAAATAAGAGAAGACACCTCTGACGCGAAACCGTAGCGTCCCATGGGAATACGCGCTTTACGGTCTTCGGTTTCGGGCAGGCTGTCTATGAAACCCGGAAGAACGTTGTTTATGCGAATATTCTCTGACGCATAATTGTCCGAATAGAGTTTTGTGAAAGCGGCAAGCCCGGCGCGAAAGACGCCCGACGTGGGAAAAAGAGGGTCGGGTTCGAATGCCGCGAAGGTTGAGATGTTGATGATTGCCCCACCGCCCTGCGCCTGCATCAAGGGGGTGACAAGCCGTGCCGGACGGATGACGTTCATGAGGTAGACTTCCATCCCTTGATGCCAGTCGTCGTCGCTGATTTCTAGAACTGGTCCTTTGGGCCCGTGGCCAGCAGAGTTCACCAAGACATCTATACGGCCCCATCGCTCCTGCGCCCCCTCTACCAAAGCGTTCAGCGCTTGTGCATCAAGATTGGAGCCGGTCACACCAAACCCGCCGAGTTCGTCGCCAAGCGCCTCACCCTTGCCAGACGAAGACAAGATGCCAACTTTGAACCCATCTTCTGCCAGTTTGCGCGCTGCATCCGCACCCATGCCGCTGCCGCCTGCTGTGATTAGTGCTACTTTTTCTACTGTCATTTTGAGCATCTCCTACTGTTTGATTCATAAATGACGCTTTCCGTGAGAAATTTCGATTCAGAATTGATGTTGAAGAGCAGTAGAAATACTACTGTAGAATGACCGACCTTCCCCCACTCAACAGTCTGCGTGCATTCGATGCAGCAGGCCGCCGCCTCAGTTTCCGCTCTGCCGCAGATGAATTGGGCGTTACGCAGGGGGCCGTTGCGCAACAGGTGCGCCAACTCGAAGCGCATCTAGGTGTGGTGTTGTTTGAACGGGTGCCGAAGGGTCTAGCGTTCACATCGGTCGGACGCAGCTTTCACAACCGAATTGCCGGAGTGTTCTCAGACCTTCGAGCCGCAACTGCCGAATTGAAACCAGAGCCAAACAAAGTTCTCATCAGCGTCACACCGACTTTTGCTGCAAAATGGCTGATCCCCAATCTACCGGATTTTACCGCAGCACATCCGGATATAGATTTGCGGATCATGGCGACCGAAAGAATTTCCAGCTTCCACAGCGACGGAATAGACCTTGCAGTGCGCCAGGGATCGCCGCCGTTTGGCGCGTCATTGAACGTAACGCTTTTGTTCAGACAATCACTGATCGCAGTTGCCGCGCCAACGTTTGGGGACAAGGGTGATACTCCTCTTGATCCAGCATCCCTTGCCAAACAGCCGAAGATCCATGACGCCCATGACCAATGGCCAAACTACCTTGCGCATTTGGGCAATCAGGACCAGTCGCCTCGCCACCTACGCCTGAGCCAAACGTCTCTTGCGGTCGATGCGGCCATTGCCGGGCAAGGAGTGGCCTTGGTAAGCCGTTTCCTGGTGGCTCAAGACCTCAAGGTTGGACGTCTGGTGGAGGTTGGCCCGGCCTGGGAGGCAGGCGGAAATGACTTCTATGTTCTCATGCCACGAACCGCTAAGAACAATGAGACGGTGGTCACTGTCATGACATGGCTGACGGAGCGCTCGGCGGACGTTTCCTGCCTGTCTTAAACCAAGAGCGGTCATTCAGATAAGTCTAAGATTTTTTGATGCAGGCGAGTGCGTTAGGTATGAGCTTGGCGGTTTGGCCCGCGTTGACAAAATCTGACAAGGTGGAAGCCGCGGGAAGCAAGCGCCAAGGTGTTGCGCTTGCGACAACGTCCGCATTGCCTTAGCTTTGAAAATATTGAGAGCGTATTTTCGCGAAGTTGCGGCCAACATGCGATCTTTGGTCTTTCTCCGGCACGGTCAAACCGATTGGAACAAGCAATGCCTCTGCATTGGTCAGGTTGATGTTCCCTTGAATGAAACCGGGCGACATCAGGCTAAGGCTGCGGCAAAGTCCGCGATGTTAAACCATGTGTCTGGCATCGTGTGCAGCCTGCTGGCACAGGCGAAGGAGACCAGCGAAATTGTGTCCAGACTGACTGGGCTGCCCCTTACGCTTGTTAATGAGCTAAAGGAGTGTCGTTTGGGTGTTTTCGAAGGACCAGCGGAGGAAAGCCTCTAAATATTTGATCCTTGGCTGGCAGGGGAGACACCGGATGTCACGGCACCCACTGTTAGGAGACACTTAATATTGCAGTAACCGGAAGAGGCCGGAGGAAGCCGGATCAAGCCGGATGAGGCATAAAAAATTAGGCTTTCTAGACGCTACGAAGAGGGCCTACCAAGTTGGCGATTGTCTTTCACAACCTGAAAGATGCGCTGAAAACCGTCGGATATCAAAAACCAAGACAATTCGAGTTGCAAATTATTCGGGTCCATCTGCCCCAGTATTGCCTGGGTTAAGTCCATATGGCTGGCTTCACAAAGTGTGACCAGCGACCCAGCGCAGACCTCCGTTCCTGCTGAAGCTAAGGTCGCTGTGAGCCCATTGCGACAAATGCTGCGTGATAGACTAAGGTCGGTTTCGGCAGTTAGGCATGCCAAACTAGCAGACCAGGGCTTATGCTACAGCCATTCAACATGTAGTATCTGGATGAGATACAGTTACTAGCAATTTGGAACACAAGAAGTGTTAAGCACTGAAGAACGCGAAGCCCATCAGTTAGCTAAGGAATTGGTTCTTCAAGCAGCTCGTGAGCATTGGAAATATGTTTGCCTGAGCCCGTTTTATAATGGCGAGACTGATCTCCGGAAGGGTTTCGAAGTACTCGGGCATCTATCAACACTGCCAGATGAAGTACGGCAACTAAAGGCGGGCACTTTCATTGAGTTGAGGGGAACGCAAATCGAAGACCTGAGACCGTTGGCCCATATAGACGGTTTAGGAAAGATCAATTTTGACGGTATTCCGGCAGCTTACGACAATGCAGAGCTCAAAGCTATTGCCGGAATCTCTGATGCTGAAGAACGAACCAGGCGACTTGCAGACTGGCTTGGCACTAACACGATTGAAGACCCACCAGAAGTGATGGAGGGTGGACCTGAATTCATAGTCGATGACCAAGGCCCAGTTAAGCTTGTTGATCCCCCGTTGACTGATAGCGACGACGAAGATCAGGATGAGTTACACGACGAATGTCGGCGAAAAGCAGCAGAATTGTTGAAGATTGTTGAATTGGCAGCGAATGTAGCACCCGATCTGCCAACTACGGTTCAACAATATGCTGATCTAATCGGCAAAGATCCTTCGGGAATCGGAGCACGTAGAATTTGGTCAGTGGCAAACAGCCTAGAGGCAGCGCTTGAAGTTCATCATCTCGCGATGGAAACTGACAGGCCCGCAGAAGAATTACCTGTTACGGTCGCGGCAAAGCTCACAGACCTTGCGGAGACTCATCGCGTCTGGTTCCTAGGCCATCCCGGTGCACGCGAAGTACAAGATCGTGCAACCAGGCATACAAAGCGCTCAAATAGCCAAGAACGTCGGATGGCCGCAATTTCCGTAGTTGAAGCCGCTGAGGCGTCCAGCGCTGTTTCTGTAGATGCCACTGCTCCAGCGAGAGAGAACATTCGTACATCCGATCTGCAAACTCCAGCTGGCGTAGCCGCATTAGGAGAACTCGAGGAGTGGACATGGAATTTTGTCGCGAGCGTCGTTAGGAAAGCTTGGAGAATTGCCAAAGATCCACCAGGCGGTTTCGTGAGCCAGACTCTTGCTGGACACTACTTGATACTGTTTCTCATCAGCCACGAAGAAGTCATTCGGCAGTACGCACATACTGTCATGTCACAAGGACCGCTTTGGTGGGACGCTCTTGGCAGCGCTCTTCGCCGCGCTACCCTAACGCCGGGTGGAGATCGCCGCAACAATTAGCCTGACATTTGCAGCACTATGAACCTGATCATCATGCGATGGCATTTCCACGCCAGGCCGTAAGCCGCAATTGGCGCTTTGTCCGCATCTTCCAAGTTCAGCTATTCGCCCCAAAGGTCTGCTTCGCACCAGCAGATTGAGAAGCCGTGTCCTTGATGCGCTGGCTGATGCCTTGCAGATGGCTCACACAATAAGGCCACTTATGTTGAGTTTCTAACCGCAGTGTAACCCACCGAACTTGGAACTAGCGCACCATCGGAACGGTCAGTTCCTAGAACGGGATTAGCTACTTAAAATCAAATAGATGATCAAACACGACTATCTTATCCTCAGCCCTTAACTTGGAACTGATTCTGACCGACTAGCACACTTCGCCGAAATTCTTCGCAAGCGCAGTTTTGTGGTCCCAACGTCAGTACTGCGCAGTTAGCGACCTTTGCAAAGTCTCAGTATCTGCCACCTGAGCAACGGTCCCATGCTGCACGAGCGATGGAGAGAGCAGACCTTCGCTGCAGATGCAGCCACCAACCACTGTCGAACGGAAGGGAAGCGGACGATCCAGGCTTTCGCTGCGCTAAGCACGAAGGTCCGTTCCAACCAAGCACCCTTGAAAAAACGCCGACTCGACGACGGAAGGGGTTGCACATCCTTTCGTTTCACACCAAATGTAAATGTGTTTACATTTAATCGAGTTTTCCCATGACCATTACTCACAGCATTTCCATCTCCACTCCCCAGTCAGCGGTGTTCGCCCTTTACGAGAACGTGGCCTCGTGGCCTGCGTGGGATTGCGAGACCGAGGCGGTCTTCCTGCCAGACGGTCTGCACAGGGGATCGACGGGTTGGCTGAAGCCACGGAAGGGACCGAAGGCGCGTGTGCGCGTCGCCGAGGTCCTGCCGGGGCGCTCCTTCACGATGGAGGGTCAATTGCCGTTGTGCCGGATGCATTTCGGCCATGATTTAAGGGGGGATGGCCAAGGGACCACCGCGACGCACTGGGTGCGCTTCTCCGGCCCCTTGGGCTTTCTGTTCCGCCGGCTCATCGGCAGAGAGATCGACGCCACCCTTCCGGCAACTCTGCTCGGCCTGAAGCATGCGTGCGAGAACAGGGCAGAAAGCGAGTGACCGGGCAAGACCAGAAGTGGGAGCCGTCTTCCTTCGCGGGCCCGCAGGTCAGTCCAGGATTCACCCTCTGGCAGGAGTTCATGCTGTGGCAGCGGGGCTTGAACGGACGGCTAAAGCCATTTGAATTGACGCAACCGCAGTTCGCCATTTTAGCGGTCTGTGGCTGGATGACACGCAACGGACAGAACGTGACGCAACGCGACGTCGTCGATTTCCTCGGCATGGACCGGATGCATGTCTCGCAGATTGCCACGCGGCTGGAGCGAGACGGGCTGATCGAGCGTTCCGCGTCAAAGGCCGATCAGCGTTCCAAGCGCGTCACACTCACACCCTTGGGACGTGAGCGCCTGGCCAGGGCGGTACCGGTTGTCGAAGCCTATGACAGGGAGTTCTTCGCGGCTAGGAAGGCGAGATAACCAGCCCCTTTTGAAACGACCGAGTAAAACGGATCGGCTGGTGCGCTAGCCTCTGTATCGGCTTTCAGACCTCACCAACGACGGGGTCTTGGCCCTTATAGAACCCGATGCTGCCTCTGCAGCGTGACCCGCGGAAGCCGACCTTCGTGCGTTCCGCAGCATCCCTCACTTAGGGCTCTCTGCCGCCATGCGGCGGCACAGCACCGAGAATCCTGCACCAGCCTGCCCCAAGCAAGTTGTGATCGGCTCAAGCCAGCCCGATATGGACATTCATTCTGCATCTGCAACGGATGAAACTGCCTGCAGATCGGGGCGGAAGCCGGTCATTCGCTGCATTTGCGAGCGAAGCAGACCGTATAGCCGTAAGCCGCCATTCAGATTGCCGTACGATGACATTAATCATGTACGGTTTGGTGATGTACACCATCCAACTCCTCAAGCCGGGCATGTTTTGTCACTCCCGCAAGAGAAGGTCGCTCCTAGTGTGGCAGATACGGATCAACTTGGTCACTAGAAGACCGGTATGGCGCGATCTCGACACTCACTCCGTCCGGCATCCATTCTTCTATTTTTGCTTTAAGGCTATCGCGCTGGCGCTGGTCCTGTGCAAACCTACCGAATGCTGCAACACAGCTATATTATCCGTTGTTCCAGCTCGGCAGTATCGGCAACGTCGACATGCCAAAAGGCGCGCGCTTCAACTGGGAGCTTGGCCAAAACGCGTTCGAAGTCTTTTCCGTTGGTGCAGCGCCGAACCGCCCATGCCGTTGCCTCAATCGCGTTGTCTGGCGTCAAGTTGTGGTTCACACGCACATTTTTGACCTCAGAAATGAGTGTCTCACGGTCATCAAATGCCGCGCGAGGCTGCGTAACATCCCATTTTTGAACAAAAATCGCGCGAAGCACGCTCGGCAAAACACTTGCGAATTCCAAACCCTCTCGAGCGTTCAAGCGACGCCTGAACACCTGAAACACCGCATCAACCGCCGTGTACGCCATGTTGTCTGACTCAAGGGACATGCGCTCTTTCACGTCATCAAGGAAAGCGCGCCACTCCTTGGAGGCGTGCCGATATGTCCACGGCATTGGCATGTGTAGCTGGTTCCTTCCTCAGCATTGTCGCTGATAATCTTATCGAAGTTCACAAGGGTTGTCGAAAACACCAGCGGCAGCCATGGGCCGCCTTGAGCGAAGGAGTGCAGGCCTTCTCCGTCTGGATTCGGAGCCGGAAATGACAACTATCTCTTGAGCGCAGCTTTAGCATTTATTATATGCTGTATAAATTTATTGCAGGAGACCCGGAAGATGCCCACTGGACATATCATGATGGCGATGAGCCTGGACGGTTTTGTCGCGCGGACTGACCACCGGTTGGATTGGTTGGAAAAGCAACCAACCGAGGAAGAAGATCACGGATTCGCCGCCTTTCAGGACAGTGTCGATGTGATCGTTATGGGCTCGGGCTCGTATAGGACGGTGCGAGGCTTCGGAGCGTGGCCCTACACCAAACCGGTGGTTGTTCTGAGCAGAACAATGACTGCCGCCGAAATTCCCGACCATCTGCGCGACAAAGTCGAAGTCTCAGACTTGGCGCCCGAAGATTTGATGAAGAGCTTTGACGCTCGCGGTTTCAATCGCGTCTATGTGGATGGTGGCGCGATCATTCGCTCGTTCCTGAAGGCCGGGCTGGTGGAAGATATGCGGATCACCCTTGTTCCCATCCTGATCGGTGAGGGCATCCGCATTTTTGGCGAGACCGAGGGCGATGTCGATCTGGAGCTGGTGTCGGTCAACAGCTTTCCTTCTGGTCTGGTGGATCTGGATTACAGGCTGAAAGCCGCGTGACAAAGGCGCCTTCACCCGGGCGGCCGCCGAAGGCCGACCAACGTCTTTCGAAACAGCTGATCCTGCAGACTGCCTTGCCAATTGTCCAAGACAAGGGCGTTGACGCGCTGTCGTTTCGCATGCTTGCCGATCAGCTTGGCGTCACTCCGATGGCGGTGACCTATCACGCAGGCACCAAGAAACAGCTTCTGTCCGATTTGGTGGAACATGCATTTGCGGGCGTCCTGGATGGCGTGGAGGGTGGCACTCCGGTCGAGCGGGCCCGAAGCATCATGGCGACCTACTATGGATACGCCTTGAAGAACGCCAACCTTCTCCGCGCGATCCTTGAGGATGTGACGCTGATGAGTGCCGACCTTGCAAACGTGGTGCCGAAGTTGAAAGCCTGTACAGACCAGCTAAAAAACAGCGACGGTGGCGACGTTCTTGTTCACCTGCTGATCGACTATGCGCACGGATTTGTGCTCTCTGCTTCGAGTGGAGCAAACAACCCCCTGACGATAGAAGACTATCTGCGCGGTATCGACTGGATTCTCTGTCGAGCGGCTGGTGACCGCGAGGCCATCTAGTAAAAAACACGCGCATCGGAGGCGCGAACAAAGTATAACTTTTCGACGTGAACACCGACATCGGGCTGTATCTTCGCGTCTGCTGCAAACGTCCGGTATGCGGGATGCGACCGCAGCATCTTGATAGTTGGTCAAAGGTCCGGATTGGGCCGGGTCTGTCGAGAAGGGCGGCCATAGTTTGCAGTTTTGCAGAGTCTGCTTTCTGCGCGTCGCTGACGTCTACACTGATCGCAGTATCGCCTGGATCAATTGTACAGGCTTGAAGGTCCGCTTTCATCCGGCTACATACACAGTAATAACAGTGACTTAGCCCCACAAACGCATGTTTATGTGAAAAAGATTTACATCGAACCTTGAAACCAAGTCCGGGGACTCCGATATTCCATAATGTGAAGCGCATTCACATAGGCGCCGCACCTTGCAACGTTAACCTGGAGACCCCGATGACGAGTTATACCTCAACCGCCCCGCAGCCGTCCGAACAGGGCTGGTTTTCCCGCAGCGAATCCTGGCTGGACAGCAAGGGCAAAGGCGCCTGGATCGCAGCGATGGTCCTTGGCTTCGTGTTTTTCTGGCCGGTTGGCCTGGCCCTCTTGTTTTACATGATCTGGAGCAAACGCATGTTTTCAAAATCCTGCAGCACACGTCGTAAATCCTGGGCCCGCCATGGCATGTCGGCGATGACCCCCTCTGGCAACAGCGCCTTTGACGCCTACAAGGCCGATACATTGCAGCGCCTGGAGCAGGAACAGCATGATTTTGAGGCTTTCCTGCAGCGCCTGCGCGCCGCGAAGGACAAATCCGAATTTGATGAGTTCATGCATGAGCGCGCGCTGCAGAACGATGATGAGGCTATCGAACTCGACGACGAGGATGACGACGATAGCAGCTCCCGCCGCAGCAAGCGTCACTGACCCCCCTCCCCCCAGCCTCGCCCCATCCGGGGCGGGGCACCTACCGTGGCCAAGACCGCTGCCGCTTCTTGCAGGCCGCAGATCCGTTTCCCCCCGAGATAAAACCAGAAGGAGGCTGTGATGACCGCCCTTCCCGACCCGGACTATCAGGCCGATTTCTACCAGTTTGTTGCCTCAAAGCGCCTGTTCGCCTGGCTGATCGACAGCGTCTTGATCACGCTTCTAGCCAGTGTCGCGGTGGTTTTCACCGCCTTTACCGGGCTGTTCATCTGGCCTCTGCTCTATCTGGTCATCGGCTTCATCTACCGTGCGGTCACCATCGCCGCAGGTTCCGCCACCTGGGGGATGGTCATCGCGGGAATTGAGTTGCGAGACCTCTCAGGGCGCAAGCTTGATGGTCAGGGCGCGTTGTTGCATACCGTCGGCTACTCGATCTCGATGGCCTTCCCTGTGCTGCAGGTGATCTCGATCCTGATGATGCTGATGACGGCGCGCGGTCAGGGGCTGACGGATGCGGTGCTGGGCACGGTGATGCTGAACCGGCGCAGATAATCCGCAACCAATGCCCCCAAGACGCAGCCCCGGATACGGCGCCGAACAGATCCCAAAATCTGTAAACCTTAATCGGAACTGGCCCCTTGGCGCATGGCGGCGGCGTTGCTATCATCGACATCAACCTAGTGGCCAGAGTGCCCCGTTCTGTCAGCGCAACCGCATTGCAGCGCCCGCGCGACATCGGGGCCTTTTGCGCCAAGACCAAACGGACACCCACCCGCCTGATGCGCCATACTCTGCCGATTGCCCCACAGTTCTACGTGACTGCGCCGCAGCCCTGCCCCTATCTGGCAGATCGGATGGAGCGTAAGCTGTTCACTGCGCTACAGGGCGACGGGGTTGAGCAGTTGAACAACAGCCTGTCACAACAGGGCTTTCGCCGCTCGCAGAATGTGCTTTATCGGCCCTCCTGCTCGGACTGCTCTGCCTGCCTGTCGGCCCGGATCAATGTCGCTGAGTTCAAGGCCAGCCGGGGGCAGAAGCGAACTCTGAAGCGTAATTCCGGGCTGGAGCGGCGCGCCACCTCCCCTTGGGCGACCGAAGATCAATATGCGCTGTTTCGCACCTATCTGGACAGCCGCCATGCCGATGGCGGGATGGCTGATATGGATGTCTTTGAATATGCTGCCATGATCGAAGAAACACCGATCCGAAGCCGGGTGGTGGAATACAACGATCGTGAGACCAATGCCCTCACCGCTGTATCGCTCACCGATGTTCTCGAAGATGGCCTAAGCATGGTCTATTCCTTCTACCAGCCCGATCTGCCACAGAAGTCGCTCGGCACCTTCATGATCCTTGATCATATCGAAATCGCGCGTGAAGCCGGTCTACCTTATGTCTACCTCGGCTATTGGGTCCCGGGCAGCGCCAAGATGGGCTACAAGGCGAAATTCACCGGACTTGAGGTCTATCACCGCGGGGCCTGGCAGCCGATGACTGATCCCGACGCTTTCGATGACACGGCACACCCTCTGTCGACCGATCCCATCGCAGAACAGGTCGCCAACATTCATTTGCCGGACTCCCGCAGCCCCAACAGGTAATATCATGCAAACCCTCCATGCTGTCACACTGGTCATTCCCGACTACGACGAGGCGATTGAGTTCTATTGCGGCACGCTCGGCTGGCAACTGGCCGAAGACGTCGATTTGGGGCGTAAGCGCTGGGTCAGGATCCTGCCACCAGGTGCCAGTGATGGCAGCCTCATTCTGGCGCGCGCAGATAGCCAGCAACAGCAGGCCGTTATCGGTGATCAGTTTGGCGGTCGCGTCGGACTGTTCTTGCGTACTGACGACTTTGCCCGAGATCACGCCGCGATGCTTGCCGCAGGTGTGATATTCGAGGAAGAGCCCCGCCATGAAGCCTACGGCAGTGTCGCTGTCTGGCGCGACCCTTTCGGCAACCGCTGGGATCTGCTTCAGCTTACCTGAGCAATTGCGCGCCCCTCCTCTGGCCTGAAATACCCCGGGGTGAATGCGCCCCTGGCGCAGAGGGGCAGCGTCCCTGCACCGCGCCCTTTGGCATGAAAAAAGGGCCCTCCGTCTGGAGGGCCCTTTGATGTGACGATTGAGGCAGGATCAGTTTGGCATCAGCGCCGGAACAATGGTCACAATCGAAGGGAACATCCACAGGATGCCCAGACCCACCACCTGGATCAGCACAAATGGCAGGATCCCGCGGTAGATATGGCCGGTGGTGACCTCCTTTGGAGCGACCCCGCGCAGATAAAAGAGCGCAAATCCGAAGGGGGGCGTCAGGAACGAGGTCTGCAGGTTCACCGCCACCATGATGGTCACCCATTTCGGATCGAAAGACCCGCCATAGATCACCGGTCCCACGATCGGGATCACAATGTAGATGATCTCGAGGAAGTCGAGCACGAAGCCCAAGATGAACAGCACCACCATCACAATGAGGAAAACCTTCAGTTCGCTGTCAAAGCTCTTGAGGAACTGCTGGATATAATGCTCCCCGCCAAAGGAGATCACCACCAGGTTCAGGAGCTGCGAGCCGATCAGGATGGTGAACACCATCGAGGTCACCTTTGCGGTTTCGCGCACCACAGGTGTCAGGACGCCACCCTTGAACAGCACCCAGCAGCCGTAGATCAGGCCAAACAGCGCAAAGAGATAGGCCCCGTATGCCACGCCAAAGGCGATGACCGTTTCGGCGGATACGCCGCCCTGACCATTGATGCGCAGGTCAAAGTTCACCCCGACCAGGATGCAGATCGCCACCGAAAAGGTCGCCCAGATGATGATCTTGCCGGATTTGCCCTGGTCCTGAAGCTTGCGGTAGGCCGCCAGCATGATGGCGCCACCGGCGCCCAAAGCCGCAGCTGGCGTCGGGTTGGTGATACCGCCCAGAATGGAGCCAAGCACGGCCACAATCAGAACCAGTGGCGGGAAGACAACCCGGATCAGATCATTTTTTGCACTGCGTCCCGCAGCGATTCTGCACCCGTAGAGGGCCAGAAGCGTCGGCAGCGCGATCAACAGAACCGTGACACCTGGGCTGGTGGTCGGAGAAATCGCCACAACATCCACCAGCGCGATCAGCAGAACACCAATTGCGCCAAGGATCAGCGGCTTGGGATCGGCCGAAGGTGAAACACCACGACCGACAGCCAGAACCAGCCCCATCAGCACCATCAGCACGGTCAGGCCAGTGCCGATTGGCGCCGCTGCGTCAATTTTGGCGATCTTAGCAGCGACAAGCTCTTCCTCTGTGAGCTTGGTAGCTTCGGTCACGCCGCCCGCCGCATCAATGGCCTCCTGTTCGACCACTGCTGCATCCCAGGCTTCCTGACCATGCAGATCAATCATCGCGGCCTTACAGTCATCACCAACGTTGGTGCGCAGTGCTGCGGTCTGACCTGCGTCGGAGAAGGCAGAGACATTGACGTTCTGGCTGCCGATCAGATTGATCTGGCCAAGCAGCATAGCACCCGCAATCAACGCAACCGGCACGCCAAGGAACCAGGTCAGGCCTTCGCCCCGGGTGATCGGCTCACCGGTGCCGCCTTCCAGAACCACCGCAGGGGCTTTTTCCGGGTTCAGCAGCGCATAGCCAAACGCATACAGCGCATAGAGCAACGCCAGCATGATGCCCGGCAACAGGGCTGCCTGAAACAGGGTGCCGACCGACACTACCGCAGGCTCCCCAAGATAGGTCAGCGCATCAGAGCAGCCAAACTCCTGCGCGCGGGCTTCCTGCGCGGTGGAGTAGAGATCCCCCGCCAGCGTGCCCAAGAGAACGATCACGATGGACGGCGGAATGATCTGGCCAAGTGTGCCAGAGGCCGCAATCACACCAGTCGCCAGTTCCGGCGAATAGTTGTTGCGCAACATGGTTGGCAGCGCCAGCAGGCCCATGGTCACAACAGTTGCGCCCACGATCCCTGTTGAGGCAGCGAGGAAAGCGCCCACAACGACAATCGACACCGCCAGACCGCCGGGCAGCGGGCCAAAGACGCGCGCCATGGTGGTCAGAAGGTCGTTGGCGATCTTGGAACGTTCCAGTGTGATGCCCATCAGAACAAACATGAGAACCGCCAGCAGGGTCTCAATCGACGCCCCCGCCAGAACCCGTTCGTTCATCCGGTTCACAATGAAGGAGACGTTGCGGTCCATCGCAACTTCCCAGCCTTGCGGGAAGACGGCCTCGGCGACGCGTGGCAGATCGGGGTATCGGAAGACCGACACAGAATCCGGCTTCACGCCGGAATTCACCAGATCCCGATAGACCTGCGACGAGGTTTCGATGGCCTGGTGAACAAGGATCCCGGCGCTGTCCAGCGCCGCAATGATCCCAAAGGAGATGACCCCGGCTCCGCCGATGGCAAAGGCCACCGGAAAGCCGGAAAGAATACCGCCAAAGAGGCAGAAGAAGACAATGATCAGGCCGATTTCAACGCCATCAAGTCCGAATAGCATGGGGGCTGTCCCTTATTTAATGCGCGCCTTCATAGGCTTCTTCACCTTCACCAAGGCTGTCCTTGTCGAGGTGTTTGTTCTCACTGCCGGGCCCTTCCACGAACTCAAGGAAGGAGCGGTAGAAAAACGCGATGGCATGCAGGAAGACGATACCGGCGAAGACCACCAGCAGGATCTTGAACAGGAAATACCCGTTGAACCCATTGGGGCTGAAGCCGATGGTTTCCACGTTCCAGCGCAAGGCCCGTGATTTCATCACCAGCCGGTCCAGAGTGTCAGAGGCGGAGGGTTTGGGCACAATCAGGTGGCGCCACAGGAAGAACCAGCCATACATCCACGTCAGCACCGCGGCAGGCATCATGAAGATCAGCGATCCCAGCATGTCCACCACCCGCTTGGCGCGGAAGCTGATACCGGAATAGATCAGATCGACCCGCACATGGCCGCCCTGCACAAACGTGTAGGTCACGCAAAGACAGACGACCAAAGCATTGTAAAGCTTCAGTTCTTCTGCAAACCAGCTGATGTCTTTTTCCAGCGCGATGCCCAGACCAAAGCTCATGTCCGGGCGTGCAAACACCCGTTGCATGAACACGATCACGATCTGCTGCAGCACCATCAGCAGGCCTGCCCAGGCAAACAGACGCCCCAGCGTGTTGGCAAAGCCCTCCAGTCCGCGCACGACACCCCACATAATGGAATGGCGATAGATGCCGACAGCCGTCAGCACCAGAAACGCGGTGAACACCACAAAGAAGAGCTCAACCGACCCGCCATAGTAGACAAACCGCATGACGGAGGCCTTGTCGGACCAATCGAGCCAGAGCTGCGGGTTGGCGACGGCATAGCCGAAATTATAAAAGGCGCCCGCAATGTTCTGAACCAGCCAGATCAGGCCGCCCAGTAAGGCTCCAAAAAAGGAAACGCCACTTTCGTCCTGCATTTTTCCCTCGAATAAATGCGTGCAGCGCGGGCCGTTTGATTGTCATCTTTGGGATAAAATCAGGCGCGCACGGATCGTAGGACCCGATGGGCATAGATGGCCGCGGCCTTCCCTGCCGGCTGCAATTGCGAAAGGATCCCCCGCCGTTGCGGAGGATCCGATTGAAACCGCTCGAAGAGGGTTAGCCCAGAACGCGGTCGCGCTGTGCGCGATAGGCGCCTTCCGACTTGGTAATCCAGCCGGAAGAGGCCTTCATGGACTCTTCGACGCTGCCGCGGATTTTCGCAAACAGCTCGTCACCCATGAATTCGTCCAGAGTTTCCTTGGAGGCTTGGCCGAAGGCATCCCAGACGCTGTCCGGGAATTCCAGGGTTTTGACGCCGCCGGACTGCAGACGCTGCAGCGCTGCACCGTTGTTGTTCATGAACTGCGCCAGGCTCCACTGGTGGCCAGCTGCTGCCGCCATCTCAATGATCTTCTGATGTGCCGGTGACAGGCTGTCAAAGACGTCGCGGTTGGTTGCAACCGAGAGTGCGGCACCGGGCTCATGGAAGCCAGAAGTGTAGTAGGTCTTGGTGATTTCCTGGAAACCGGCCTTTTCATCCGCCCAGGGGCCAATCCACTCAGTGCCGTCAATCGCGCCGGAAGACAGGGCCTGATACACTTCGGAACCAGGGATGTTCTGGACGGAGGCGCCCAGTTTACCCAACGCCTTGCCACCCAGGCCCGGCATCCGGAACTTCAGACCGTTAAAGTCTTCGGGGCCGTTGATTTCCTTAGAGAACCAGCCGCCGGCCTGCGGGCCGGTGTTGCCACCGATGAAGGATTTCAGACCAAAGATCTGACCCAGCTCATCATGAAGCGCCATGCCTTCGCCGTGGTAATACCAGTTCACCAATTCCTGCGGCGTCATGCCGAACGGGGCTGCAGTGAAATACTGATAGCCCGGGTGCTGGCCGGTAAAATAGTAGTCTGCACCGTGGTACATATCGGCCTGACCTGCGGTCACGGCGTCAAAGACTTCAAAGGCGCCAACCAGTTCACCAGCCGCTTTTAGGTCGACGGTCAGGTTGCCATCGGACATGGCGGTAATGCTGTCGGCCACGAACTGTGCGGAATCATGAACGCCTGCAAGGCCACGGCCCCAGGTGGTGACCATGGTCAGGGTGCGTTTACCCTGTGCATAGGCTGGTGCGGCCAGAGTGGTTGCTGCGGCGGCGCTGCCCCCCAGCGCGGATGTCTTCAAAAAGGAACGACGATCCATAGGTTTCTCCTCCCATTTAATTGGATTGCTCCGGGTCTGCGCCCGAAACAGGTCTTGTCGAGTGGGGCAAGCCTAGCCGCACCCTGCGTCATGTGAATACCTACTACTGCGTAGAAAGCTGCAATTTGGCCAAATTTTTTGGCCAAATTCCGGGCAGGCTGTGACAGCAGCATGGGGCACGTCAGACATTCGTGCGGTGACCGCACCAATGGGGGCTTTGATTCTCAAATCGGATTGCGTAACGATTCGACCATGCGTCTGATCCCCGATTTCCTGCGACCGAACTACGCCCAGAAACTCTCTCTGCTGGCCACCTTACCGCTGATTGTCGCCGGGGCGGCCATTGCGGTTCTTGTTGCCGTGCAGTCACGCGCATTGGCCGAACGGGAGATCAAGGCACTGGAACAGCAGCTGTTGCAGGCAAAGAAGGCTGAGCTGCGCAACTATGTGACCCAAGCACGGAATGGATTCTCGCATATCTACGGGCTGGCCGCCCCGGACGATGAGCCCGCAAAGGAACAGGTGACCCAGATCCTCAGCGCGATGATCTATGATCGGGACGGGTTCTTCTTTGTCTATGACTACGACGGCACCAATCTGGTCAGCCCGCGCCAGACGGAGTTTATCAACAAGAATTGGCGCGGTCTGACTGACAGTCGCGGTACGCCCGTGGTGGATGAATTCATCCGCCTCGCCCGTCAGGGGGCCGGCTGGCACACATTTATGTGGGAAAAACCCTCCACCGGCGAAGAGGCGCAGATGGTGGCCTATGTGCTGGGTCTGCAAGACTGGCGATGGGCGATCGGGACCGGGGTGTTTATTGACGATGTTCTGGCCTCCGTCGCGGCCTCCCGCGCCGAGGTAGAGACCCGCATTCGTCGCACCTTCTATTATATCGGGGGGATCACCCTCTTTGCGCTGGGTCTGGTCTTTGCCTCTGGCATGGTCCTGAACATCCGCGAGCGCCGGTTGGCCGACGCCAAGCTGAAAGAATTGACCCAGCGGGTTTTTGACGCGCAGGAAGAAGAGCGCGGCCGCGTCGCGCGTGAGTTGCACGACGGGATCAGCCAGCTGCTGGTCGGGGTGCGTTACGCTCTGGACAATGCCCGCAGGCGGCTGTCACGCGGCGATTTCGACCACGTTGATGATCCCTTGAACAAGGGCATCTCACATCTGGGCACCGCCATCACCGAGGTCCGCCGCATCAGCCGCGACCTGCGCCCTGGGGTGCTGGATGATCTGGGTCTGGGACCGGCGCTGAAGGCGCTGACCGATGACTTTGCCGCCCGCACCGGCATTGAGACCCGGTTCAGTACCGTGGTGTTTCGCAACCGTCTGGACGCGGATGCCAAGATCGCGCTTTATCGTATTGCGCAGGAGGCGCTGACCAATATCGAACGCCACGCCGAGGCCACCGAGGTCACCATGGATCTGCGCGGTCATGCCCGTGGCGCCACCATGCGGATCACCGATAATGGTCGCGGCCTGCCACCAGTGCAGGACCGCGGTGGCCCGGGGATCGGGCTGCGCAACATGCAGGAACGGATCGAACAGCTTGACGGCACCCTCAGGATTTTGTCATCACGGGGCACGCAAAGCGGCACGGTGATTGAGGTGCTCTTGCCGCTGAGCCATCTTCTGCCGCCCGGAGACGCGGCCAATGCGACCTCCAAACGGGTGTCCTGAGCCAAACTGCGCCCTGCCCGATCTGTCATCACAGCATAGGGCCACAGGAACCGCGCAAGCCACATGAGGGGCGATCATGCCAAACACCATTCGCGTTCTGATCGTCGACGATCATCCAATGGTCGCCGAGGGCATCCAGTCCATCCTCGAAAGCTATGACGACATCGAAGTTGTGGGCATTCCCAGCAATGGCGAAGAGGCCGTGACCGAGGCGCGTGCACTGACACCGGATGTGATCCTGATGGATCTCAACATGCCCAAACTCGGCGGGTTGAGTGCGACGGAAATCATCCTCGAACAAAACCCTGCCACCCGCATTCTCATCCTGTCGATGCACGACAGCCCGGAATATATCTCCAGCGCGCTGGCTCATGGCGCCATGGGCTATGTGCTGAAAGATGTCCCGACCGAAGAGATCCGTCAGGCCATCGACACCGTGATGCGCGGCGAGACCTATCTCTGCACCGGTGCCGAAGGCTCCCTGAAGCCCAAGGATGATCCCAACCGCGAGGCGCTCACAGGGCGCGAGCAGACCATCCTTCTGGAGCTGGCACAGGGCAAATCCAACAAGGATGTGGCGCTGGCGTTGGATATCTCCGTGCGCACCGTGGAAACCCACCGCAAGAATATCAAACGCAAACTGGGCATATCCTCGACTGCGGGGCTCACCCGCTATGCGTTGGAACATGGCGTGTTACAGGGCACCGGTCACAGTTTCTGACCCGCCCGCCGGGATTGTCGGATACTGAGCTGTCGCAACGCTGCGATGCAGCAGCAATACCGGTAAATTAGGTCCAGAGCCGGACATATCGGTGGAGAAAAAGGCGGGCCACCCTCCGATACACGCGGGCTGACCTACCCTAAACTGGGAAATCAGGACCGAAATGGCACGATTCACTCCACCCAAAGCCGCAATAATGTCGCTGTGCACCGATCTGACGCAATAAAATGTCCCAAACCGGGGTGTTTTCGGTTCATTTCCCTGTTGACGCCCCCTGCCCCCGGTCCTAAGGTCCGCATTAACGCTAGAGGAGCCAAGACGATGAAAATCCTAGTCGTAGTCGTAGGAACCACGCGCATGGGCCGGTAACGGTACACCATAATCGAACCCATGCGCCTCCGACCAGAAATCGGGGGCTTTTTTTATGCGAAACAGAACGATGCCGCCAATTGGAGCTAAAGCAGATGAAACGTGAGATGACCGGCGCAAAAATGGTTGTTCAGGCCCTGAAGGATCAGGGGGTGGACACGGTCTTTGGCTATCCCGGCGGTGCTGTTCTGCCGATTTATGACGAAATCTTTTTACAGAATGATATCCGGCACATTCTGGTGCGCCACGAACAGGGCGCCGTGCACGCCGCCGAGGGCTATGCCCGCTCCACCGGCAAACCCGGCGTTGTTCTGGTGACCTCCGGCCCCGGTGCCACCAATGCGGTGACCGGCCTCACGGATGCCTTGCTCGATTCCATTCCGCTGGTGGTTCTGACCGGTCAGGTGCCGACCTTTATGATTGGCTCGGATGCCTTTCAGGAGGCCGACACCGTGGGCATCACCCGCCCCTGCACGAAACATAACTGGCTGGTGAAGGACACCGAGAAGCTGGCAGGCACGCTGCATGAGGCCTTTCATGTGGCCACGGCCGGGCGCCCCGGCCCGGTGTTGATCGACATTCCGAAGGATGTGCAGTTTGCCACCGGCACCTATCAGGGCCCCAAACCTGCCGCGTCGCATTACCAGCCGCCCGTAAAAGGCGATTTGGAGGCCATCACCGAGCTGGTCGCAGCGATGGAAACCGCCAAACGCCCGGTGTTCTACACCGGCGGTGGTGTGATCAACTCCGGCCCCGGTGCCAGCCAGCTGCTGCGGGAACTCGCCGAGGCAACGGGCATTCCGGTGACCTCCACCCTGATGGGGCTTGGCGCCTATCCGGCCTCCGGCAAGAACTGGCTGGGAATGCTGGGCATGCACGGGTTGTATGAGGCCAATATGGCGATGCACGACTGCGATCTGATGATCAATATCGGCGCGCGCTTTGATGACCGCATCACCGGCCGCCTCGATGCCTTCAGCCCGAATTCAACCAAGGCGCATATCGATATCGATCCCTCGTCGATCAACAAGGTGATCCGCGTGGACATCCCGATTGTTGGCGACATCGGCCATGTATTGGAAGACGTGCTGAAAGTTTGGAAAAGCCGCGGCCGCAAGGTCGACAGCGCCGCGATTGCGCAATGGCAGGAGCAGATCAGTGAGTGGCGCGATATCCGCTGCCTCGCCTACACCACGTCTGAAAGCACCATCAAACCGCAATATGCGCTTGAGCGGCTTGAGGCCCTCACAAAGGATCGCAACCGTTACATCACCACCGAAGTGGGCCAGCACCAGATGTGGGCGGCGCAATACCTCGGCTTTGAAGATCCCAACCGCTGGATGACCTCCGGTGGCCTTGGCACCATGGGTTACGGCACCCCCGCCTCTCTCGGGGTGCAGGTCGCGCACCCGGATGCGCTGGTGATCAACGTCGCGGGCGAGGCGTCCTGGCTGATGAACATGCAGGAAATGGGCACCGCCGTGCAATACCGCCTGCCGGTGAAACAGTTCATCCTCAACAATGAGCGGCTCGGCATGGTGCGCCAGTGGCAGGAACTGCTGCATGGCGAGCGCTACAGCCATTCCTGGTCCGAAGCGCTGCCCGATTTCGTGAAACTCGCCGAAGCTTTCGGAGCCAAAGGCATCATCTGCAAGGACCCCAAGGACCTGGACGACGCGATCATGGAAATGCTCGACTACGACGGCCCGGTGATCTTTGACTGTCTGGTGGAGAAGCACGAAAACTGCTTCCCGATGATCCCTTCGGGCAAGGCACATAACGAGATGCTGCTGGGCGAGGCCGAAACCCAAGGCGTCATCCAATCCGGCGGCGCGGTGCTGGTTTAACCCAGGTTACGAACAGATTCTGCGGGGCGTCATCGCCCTGCCCCGGAATTTAGGAAAGGGACGTAAATGTCTGCCCTACACATCAAAAAAGGCTCCACCAGCCACTCCGCCTATAACCTGCGTCCGAATTTCTCGGATGTTCAGGAACGCCACACCATCACCATTCTGGTGGAAAACGAACCCGGCGTTCTGGCCCGCGTGATTGGCCTGTTCTCCGGTCGTGGCTACAATATCGACAGTCTCACCGTGGCCGAGGTTGATCACACAGGCCATCTGTCGCGCATCACCATCGTCACCACCGGGACCCCGCAGGTGATTGAGCAGATCAAGGCGCAGCTGGGGCGGATCGTCCCCGTGCATGAGGTCACGGACCTCACCGTGGAAGGCCCCTTCGTGGAACGGGAACTGGCCATTGTGAAAGTGGTTGGAGAAGGCGACAAACGCGTCGAGGCCATGCGCCTGGCGGAGATTTTCCGCGCCAAGGTTGTGGATACCACGCTGAACAGTTTCATTTTCGAACTGACCGGCGCGCCAGACAAAATTGACGCCTTTGCAGAAATGATGCGGCCCTTGGGGCTGACCAAAATCGCCCGCACCGGCGTTGCGGCGCTGCTGCGCGGCAACTGATCAGATCCGGAAGAACACCCAAAGGGGGCGGCGTCCGCGCGGCCCCTTTTTGCTGGGCAAACTGAGGGTCGAACGGCAATTGCTCTAGGTGCAGCCAATGCCCGCAAAATGCTGCACACCCCTTCGGGCGACGCTGTCAGCCGCTACGCCGTTTTGCTTGCGCACGGGCCTCTCTGGCTTTTTTGTCCGGAAAAGAGATCACTGTCGCCCCGGCCAGATAGGGATCGAACGAATCGCAGAGACCGTCGAGGGCAGACTCGCAGGCCCGCACCTCTCCCCCGACAGGGTTAGGGTATAGCGGATCCTGGCGCGCATCTTCCCAAGACATGACCGTCGCGGTTGAGCGACTCTGTGGCGGTACTTGGTTGGCCTCATGCTCCGCCCGGACCAGTTTCGCGGCGAGTTCAGGGCTCTGGCTCTCCTTGATAATCCGCAAATCGCAGGCCAGCCGTAAAGCACCTTTCGTCTCAACCTGAAATGCGACGCAATCTCCCTTGCTGAGCACAATGGGTTCATCAGAGGAAGCCCAACGATAATAGACCAGATCACCGTGATCTTCACACCAGATCACAGCCTGCCGCAGGTCATGGTCGGTCCAGAGAACGACACCAATCATATCATACCTCACATTGGCCCCAACCCATTCTGAGATAAATCAGGCTTTAGGAACACCAAGAACATCTGGAAATTTCTGTACGAATTTGTGTCCGCTTTATGCAGAATTGATGCTATGTAGCATCAAAATAGCGGTTATTATCTACAACTGTGATATGTCTTCCCGTGGGTAACCGCAAGATCTGGTATTGAAGCCATTTGCAAACATAGAGGAGATACACGTGAGCCAGCCCGACCGTTCCCCTGCCGAGCTGCGCAATATGTTTGGTGCTAACCTTCGACAGCTGGCCAAGGACTACCCCTCGATTTCTGAGCTTTCGCGGCAACTGGGGATAAATCGCACACAATTTAATCGCTACCTGACCGGAGAGAGCTTTCCGCGGCCCGATGTCCTGGACAGGATCTGCAATTTCTTCGACGTGGATGCCCGCATCCTGCTGGACCCGGTCGCGCAGCTCTCCTGTAAGGGGCAGATCCTTCAGGGACCATTTCTGAACGATTTTCTGGGCCCCGGCGTCACCAATATGACTGAAGCATTCTTCCCGTCCGGTCTTTATCAGTTTCTGCGCCGCAGCTTCGTGCGGACGGATCGCTATATTCTGGGGCTGGTGCGGGTGTTTCGCAGCGAAGGGGTCACCTACATCCGCGGTTATGAAGCAAAATCCGCTATGCGCTATCAGGGGTTGCCAGCCGATGCGAAATCCCGCGAATTTCGTGGCTATGCCTCGGCCTATGACGACGGCGTCGCCTTTACGCTGGCGCGGCGCGGCGGGCGCACCTCATCCTTCAACTATTTGGCCAATGTACCCGCGATGGAGGCCAATGTCTGGGCCGGCTATGTCGCCCGTACCAGTCGCGAAAGCGAGACCGCCGACCGCGCCACGCGTATGGTTTATGAATACCTGGGGCAGAACCACAGGGCCATCCTGCGCGCCGCGCGGCGGGCCGGATTTGTGGAGCAACACGAACTCAGCCCCTTTCAACAGCGATTGCTGGGAGTGGGTACGCGGTTCAGATAGCGGGCGCGGAGGCCCGTTTCAGGCCCGTGCCGCGATCAGCCGGTAGACATGCCAACTGGCGTGGCCCAGCAGCGGCAGCACCAGCAGCAAACCCAGAAATCCCGGGATCATCGCCACAAATGTCGCCGCAGCGATGCCAGCCGCCCAGAGGATCATCAGTACAAAATTGCTCTGCACATAGGAAAAACTGGTGATCATGGCGGTGACAAAATCCACCTCCCGGTCCAGCAATAGCGGCAGCGACAGCACCGTAATCATATAAAGGAGCAGCGCAAAAATCGCACCAACCGCGCTACCAACCGCCAGCATAGTCACCCCGTTTGCGGTCAGGAAGACCTCAGGCGAGCTGGAGATATTGGTCATCGTGGAATGCCCCAGAAACAGAGCAAAAATCATGTGACCAAGGAAGAACCAGAACAGAAATACGATAATGATAATGGCGCAGATCGACGGCAGCTGACGGCGACTTTGCTGCCAGACCACCCCCAATATGGCACCAAATCCCAGCGCCTCCCCCTGCTCCAGCCGATGCGACACCTCATAGAGGCCCACCGCCGCAAAAGGGCCGATTAACGGAAACCCGATCGCCGCCAGCACCAACCAGAAGGTGGTGCCGGTTGCCACGGTGATCCAGGCCATGATCCACCCCGCCAGCACATAGATGCTGGCAAAAAACAACCCGTAGCCCGGTTTGGCGCGAAAATCACCCCAGCCGTGCTGCAACGCCTGTCCCAGCGTCGCCAGCGTCATCGGCTGCAAATCGGGCACACCAAAGACTTTTTCTTCCATCCCAAATCTCCTGATGCAGCTGTTCAGCGGGCGGCAGTTGTTGATGGTGTTGGCGTTGGGCGACGTTCTGGCCAACGGGTTGCGAAGTGATACTGCTGTCCCAACGCCAGCAAATCCCGGTCACGCCCATGGGCTGCGAAGATCTGAAGCCCCATCGGCAGACCGGTCGGCCCGATCCCAGCAGGGGCTGCCAGACAGGGCACCCCGACAAGGCTGACCGGTGTCACCACCTCCATCCAGCGATGGTAGCTGTCCAGTGCGATCCCTCCGATCTCCTGCGGGTATTCGAGCGCAATATCGAACGGCCAGCATTGAGCAGTCGGCAGGACCAGCGCATCATACTGCGAGAACAGCTGTGCGACGACCCGCTGCCAGTCCGAACGCAGATCCGACGCCGCTTGGATCTCCTGTCCAGTCAGGGCCAGACCACGCTCAAGCTCCCATTGGGCGCTCTCTTTCAGTTGCTGCATCTGCCCGGCAAAAACCCGAAGACCCGCAGCCACTGCGAATGAGCGCAGCGTGGTCCAGCTTTGCCAGATCTGTCCCGCAGCGAATGGCGGCGCCAAAGTCTCAACCTGATGACCCAGCGTACTCAGAACCTTCAGCGCCGTCTCGCAGGTCTCCAGAACGCCCGGTTCCATCGGATAGGCCCCGCCCCAATCCGCCAGCCAGCCAATCCGCATCGGCCGCACCTCTGGTAAGGGCGAGACACGGTGCCCTGCCCCGGCTGTGGCCGCGAGCAGCTGGCGCGGATCCGGCCCTGACATCACATCCAGCAGCAGCGCCAGATCCTCAGGGTTGCGCGCCATCGGACCGTTGGTCGACAGCGGATGCAGAAACAGATCGCCGCGCGGCTCCCCCGGCACCCGCCCCCAACTGGGCCGGAAGCCGTAGACATTGCACCACCCCGCCGGATTGCGCAGGGAGCCCATCATGTCGGAGCCATCGGCCAGCGCCACCATCCCGGTCGCCAGCGCCGCCGCCGCGCCACCCGATGACCCGCCGCAGCTGCGGCTACGGTCATAGGGGTTCGCCGTGGCCCCGTAGACCGGGTTGTACGTATGCGAGCCAAGACCGAATTCCGGAGTATTGGTCTTACCGATGATCAAAGCACCTGCTGCCCGCAGCCGCGCCACCATCAGGTCATCCTGTTGTGGGACAAAATCCGCCAGCAGAGGCGAGCCTTGGGTGGAGCGCACGCCCGCGACATTGGCCAGATCCTTGATCGCCATGGGCAGCCCATGCAGCGGCCCCCGCGTCGTCGATCTGTCCGCCGCCGCAGCCTCTGCCAGCAGCTCCTCGCGGTCCCGCAGCGCGACAATGGCGTTGACGCCAGGATTTATCGCATCGATGCGTGCCAGCGTCTCCGTCATCAGCGCAACAGCGGTGCGCCGACCGGCAGAGAGGTCCTGCAGGATCTCGCGGGCGCTGGGTGTGGTCTCACTCATCGAAAGGCGCTCCTGGATGGCCGTTAGCCGCAGCCTAGCTGGGCCAAAACACAAAGAAAACCCGCTTGCCGGGGCAAACGGGTTTCTGTGAATTCAAAAGGTCAGTCTGGCGCGCGCAAATCCGCGTCAGCGCGGTGATGCTATCAGTCGCCCTGGGCTTCCGAGCGGCTCTTGCCCGCCACATTCAGCGCCAGTGTGGCCGCCATGAAGCCATCGAGATCGCCATCCAGCACACCCTTGGTATCCGAGGTCTCGTGACTGGTGCGCAGGTCTTTCACCATCTGATAGGGCTGCAGCACATAAGACCGGATCTGGTTGCCCCAACCGGCATCGCCCTTTGCCTCATGGGCGGCGTTGATATCCGCATTCCGGCGGTCCAGTTCCAGTTGATACAGTCGCGATTTCAGCGCCTTCATCGCGATGTCACGGTTCTGGTGCTGCGACTTCTCGGAGGAGGTCACCACAATCCCGGTGGGTTCATGGGTGATCCGCACGGCCGAGTCCGTGGTGTTGACGTGCTGGCCGCCCGCGCCCGACGAACGATAGGTATCGATCCGGATATCCGAGGGGTTCACCTCGATTTCGATATTGTCATCCACCACCGGGTAGACCCAGACAGAGCTGAACGAGGTATGGCGCTTCGCTGCCGAGTCATAAGGCGAAATCCGCACCAGACGATGTACACCACTTTCGGACTTCAGCCAGCCATAGGCGTTGTGGCCGGAAATTTTGTAGGCTGCGGATTTGATACCCGCCTCTTCGCCCGCGCTTTCGGACTGCAGTTCGACCTTGTAGCCTTTCTTTTCGGCCCAGCGGACATACATCCGCGCCAGCATTGAGGCCCAGTCGCAGCTCTCTGTGCCGCCTGCCCCTGCGTTGATTTCCAGGAAGGTGTCGTTGCTGTCAGCCTCACCATCCAGAAGCGCTTCCAGCTCCTTCTCGGCGGCTTTTTCTTTCAGCGCTTTGAGGGCTTCCTCGGCGTCGGAAATGACCTCCGCATCCTCTTCCATCTCTCCCAGTTCGATCAGCTCCATATTGTCGCTGAGATCCTGTTTGATGGATTTATAGGTGTCGATCGCGTCCACCAGCATCTGCCGGTCGCGCATCAGGGCCTGCGCCGCGTCGGCGTCATCCCACAGGTTGGGATCCTCAACGCGGGCGTTGAACTCTTCCAGGCGGAACTCGGCGGTTTCCCAATCCAGACGCTGCGCCAAAAGCTCCAGCGACTTTTCGATATCGGCCACGATGTTCTGAGTTTCGGCGCGCATGGCAATCCCTTGAAATCACGTATCAGGCCTGCGTGATAAACCACCCGCGCCTTGCGGGCAAGCCGGGGCAGCAGGCAGCGGCGCGATTGGCGCAGCCCCTCACCGCACAGCATAAAACGGGCGGGGTCATGATATCCACGCCCCGCCCCTCAGATAGGATCGCCCAACTCTGGCAGCGTCAGTAAAGCCCGCCGGAACTGATGGTGCCAAAGGTGGCCTTTGGTCCCAGAACAGCGGTGCCGCCATCCGACGTTGTCACGCGACGCGCCGACTGCGCGGCTTCCTCAAACAGTGGCAGGTTTGATCCCATCGCAAAGCCACCATCAAACGCCAGACCAAAGATCGGCTCGGCGCCATCGCGGAAATACTCTGCCACCACATTGCCACCCGAGGCCGCATCGGCAAGGCGCGCGCCGGTATAGCGGTCGATCTTGATGAAATGACCGCCCTCGGGAACGGCGAATTTACCACCACCATATTTGGCTGTCGCCTTCTGCATGAACTGCTGGAACACCGGGCCACACATGGTGCCGCCATAGGCGCCGCGTCCCATTGGGCGCGGCTGGTCAAAGCCCATGTAGCAACCGGCCACGATGTTGGAGGTAAAGCCCACAAACCACACATCGCGCGAGTCGTTGGTGGTCCCGGTTTTGCCTGCAGTGGGCACTGGCAGATTGATCACGCTGGAGGCGGTGCCGCGATCCACCACGCCACGCATCATCGACGTGAGCTGATACGCCGTGATCGGATCCATGACCTGTTCGCGGTTGTCCACGATCCGGGGCGCCTGTCCCGCCGCCAGCGCAGGCGAGGCACAATCAACGCAGTCGCGGTCATCATGGCGATAGATGGTTTCCCCCCGGCGGTCCTGAATCCGGTCCACCAGCGTCGGCTGCACCCGTTCACCGCCATTGGCAAACATCGCATAGGCCGCCACCATCTTATAAAGCGTGGTTTCCTCCGCCCCGAGTGAGTTGGCCAGGAAGGCCCCCATGTTGTCATAGACACCAAAGCGTTCGGCATAGCCCGCAACCACTTCCATGCCGACTTCCTGCGCCAGACGAATGGTCATCAGGTTTCGGCTCATCTCGATCCCGGTGCGCAGCGGCGTCGGGCCATAGAATTTATTGGTGGAGTTCTTCGGACGCCACAGCCCCTGCGGGGTGTTGATCTCAATCGGTGCGTCCACAACGATGGTTGCCGGGCTATAGCCGCTGTCCAGCGCTGCCGCATAGACAAAGGGTTTGAAGCTGGAGCCGGGCTGACGCTGCGCCTGTGTGGCGCGGTTGAACACCGAATGCTGATAGGAGAAGCCACCCTGCATGGCCAGAACCCGGCCGGTGTTCACATCCATCGCTACAAAGCCGCCCTGAACCTCAGGCACCTGACGCAGAGACCAGTGTTGCAGCGCGCCGTCTGTCTCCACCGCGCGGACCAGCACCACGTCACCAACGGAGATGTTGTCCTTGAAACTGCCCTTCATCCATTTGATGTCCGAGCGCGGGACCGATCCGATCTCGGCCACATCTTCAATCCCCACGCGCAGGCTCTGGTCGCCGACCTCCAGCGCCACTGCGGGGCGCCATTTGCCCCCCAGATCAATGTCACGCGGCACAGAGGCGTCGCGCAACGCCGCACGCCAGCTTTCCTCCGAGGCCAGCGCCTCTGCATCAAGGGTCACGCCGGTGCCGCGCCAGTTCCCGCGCGACCGGTCGTATTTCTGAAGACCGGCACGCAGCGCTGCGGCGGCTTCTGTCTGCATTTCCTCGTCGATGGTGGCGCGCACGGTAAATCCGCCGGTGAAGAATTCACCTTCGCCAAAATCCTCGGACAGCTGGCGGCGGATCTCATCGGTGAAATAGTCCCGCGGCGGCAGAGCGGTGCGGAAACTGTCAAAATCGCCATTCTGGACCGAGCGCAGCGGCTGATCGACCTCAACCTTGTAAACCGCTTCGGAGATATAGCCGTTTTCGCGCATCTCCCGCAGCACGTAGTTGCGCCGCGCCAGCAGGCGCTCGCGTTGCGACACCGGGTGATATTTCGACGGCGCCTTCGGCATGGAGGCCAGCGTCGCAGCCTCATGCGGGGCCAATTCGCTCAGTGTTTTGTTGAAATAAGTCTGCGCCGCCGCCGTCACACCATAGGAATTCTGGCCCAGGAAAATCTCATTGAGGTACAGCTCCAGAATATCTTCCTTGCTCAGCGTATCCTCAAGGCGCGAGGCCAGAATCAATTCCTTGACCTTACGCTCTGCCTTGCGGTCGCCGGAGAGAAGGAAGTTCTTCATCACCTGCTGGGTGATGGTGGAGGCGCCGCGCACATTTTCACCGCGCGACCGCACCGCCTCAACCGCCGCGGCGGCGATGCCGCGCATGTCATAGCCCTTGTGGCTGTAGAAGTTCTTGTCCTCAGCCGAAATGAAGGCCTGCTTCACCAGATCGGGAATTTCTTCCGACGGGGTGAACAGGCGGCGCTCCTGGGCAAATTCGTCGATCAGTTGCCCCTCACCGGAGTAGATCCGGCTGATGGTAGGCGGCTGATACTGCGCCAGGGATTCGTGGCTGGGCAGATCCCGGCCATAGATCCAGAACACCGCACCAATGGTCAGGGCAATCATTGCGATGCCCAGCGTGATGGTGCTGAAGATGGAACCAAAGAACGATAGAATAAATCTGACCACTGTAGAGCCTTTCTCGCGCAGTGCCGCCTATATAGGTGCAGCGGCGCGTGGGGTCAAAACGGGAAACGGCATATTGATGCCGCCGACCCGGAGAAAACAGGGGGAAAGCGCGACAGGCTGTCCCCGGATACCAAACCTCACATCCGCCTCATTGGTTCCGCTCTCACGCAACCGACCGATATCAACAGACGGTGTAACCAGTGAAAATGACCAACCAGTGGAGGTTATTGACGCACCAGCGGTCGGGTCTCCTCATCCGCAATACGCCAAGACAACAGCCCGTTCAGAATGCCCCGCGCCGTGCGCTCGCGCCAGTCCGGGTCCATCAGATTGGCAAGATCACGGGGGCTGGACAGAAAACCAACTTCAACCAGAGCCGATGGGATATCGGCTGATTTTAGCACAGAAAACCCCGCTTCGCGCAGCGGTCGGCGATTCATTGCCCCGCCTTGGCTCTTCAGCCCCGTCACCAACGCCCGCGCCAGCGCCTGACTGCGGGGATGGGTCTCTACCCGTGCCAGATCCAGCAGCACATCAGTCACCCGATCATCAGCCTTGCTCAGATCGGTGCCCGCCAGCAGATCGCCCCGTTCCTGCCGCTCGACCAGCGTCGCCGAGGCCGCATCGGAGGCATCGTCAGAAAGCGTATAAACCGTGGTGCCGTGGGCGCGCCCCTCTGACAGGCTGTCAGCATGCAGGGACAGAAACAGATCCGCCTTGGCCTGATGTGCCAGCGCAATCCGCCGCTCAAGCGAGACAAAATAGTCATCATCCCGCGTCAGCTGCACATTGAACTGCCCTGAGCGGACCAGCATCTCCCCCAGCTCGATGGCGAATTGCAGCATCAGATCCTTTTCTTGCACCAGCCCCCCCTGAAGGAAGGCCTCCGCCCCCGGATCAATACCGCCATGCCCCGGATCGATCACGATCAACAGGGGGGCCAGCGAATCCTTGGCTTCGCGCGCGATCATCGGGGTGGGCGCAGGCAGATCCCAACGGGCATCGCGCGGCGCGCCGGTTGTGGCGGCAAATTCCTCGGCCGTGGTCTCGCGCAAGGCCACCGAAAGTTGGGCCGCTGCCGTCACCGGATCAATATCCATCGCCGCTGTCTCAATCTGCATCGGCCGCGCCAGTGCCAGCACCAGCCGCGACCACCCCGGCACATAGGTTCCGAATTGCGCCGCTGTGATGCCATCTTCGGTGACGAGTGCCTGCTCGCCCAGACCGCTCCAATCGACCTCCTGAAAATCCAGCACCACACGCGGCGGCGCATCCAGCGTGAACAACCGATATGGCACGCCCTGGCTAAGCCCCAGGGTAATATCCGTCCCGGAGCGGCGGTCCTCCGCCCGGGTCTCCTGCGGCTCAATCCGCGCAAGGCCGCTGAACCCCTGTGCCGCCGGTGAGATCACCTCTGGCGCCGACGTATTGGTCGCTACGGACGTGTCCTGCGCCGCCAGCGGTGCCGCTATGAAGAGCGGCAGCAGCGCTGCGAGGGCCATTGTTGTTCTACTCATGGCTAATGTTCTGCCCATTATGCTGTACTGCCCGGATCCTGTTCTGCACGCCCCCCTTACGCCCGGTCCTGAGCATGGGAAGAGGATGCGCCGCCTAGGCTGCGCAGATATTTTGCCCACAGACTAGGCCATTGCGGGACCGAATGGCCAGCCTCATCCTGTCGCCCCGCCTGCCAGATGTTCGGTGTCGGAGGGTCAGCCCCGACGTGCCGCCATATAGGCGGTGAGCCGCGCCAGCCCTTCCTCGATATCGGCGGTGGAGCGCGCATAGGAGAACCGCAATGTGGTCGCGCCGCGCTTGGGATCAAAATCCAGCCCCGGTGTCACCGCCACCCCTGCCTCGTCCAGAATTTCCCTGGCAAAGGCGCGGCTATCCTGGGTCAGATCAGAGACATCCGCATAGACATAAAACGCGCCATCCGGCGGCGCGATACGACTGAATCCGGCCTTGGGAAGACCTTCCAGCATCAGCGCACGATTGCGGGCATAGACCGCCAGATTGCTCTCCAGTTCCTCGCCGCAGTCCATCGCCGCCAGGGCCGCCACCTGACTGGCATGCGGCGCGCAGATGAACATGTTCTGGGCGATGCGTTCCACCACCCGCACATGATCCTCCGGCACCACCATCCAGCCCACGCGCCATCCGGTCATGGAGAAATACTTGGAAAACGAATTGATCACATAACAATCATCCGTCACCTCAAGTGCGGTGACTGCCTTCGCCTCATATTCGATGCCATGGTAGATCTCATCCGAGATGAAGGCCGCGCCCTGCCCCTGTGCCGCCTCAACCAAAGCCGCCATTGCAGGTTTGTCCAGCATGGTACCGGTGGGATTGGCCGGTGAGGCCACCATCAACCCGGCCAGATCCAGGCCGGTCAAATCCTGCGGCACCGGTTGCAGGCGGTGATCCAACGAGGTCTCAATATCCACCGGCGTCAGCCCCAACGCATGCAGGATCTGCCGGTAGGACGGATAGCCCGGCGCGCCGATACCCACCCTGTCACCACTGTCAAACAGCGCCGTAAAGCTGAGCAGGAACGCCCCGGAGGAACCGGGGGTAATCACCACCCGCTCCGGGTTCAGATCAACATCATACCACTCGCCATACAACTGCGCGATCCGCTTGCGCAGCGCGGGAAGTCCAAGCGCCACGGTGTAGCCCAGGCTGTCATGATCCAGCGCCTTTGCCAGCGCCTCACGCGCGGCAACAGGCGCTCCGGTAGAGGGCTGGCCCACCTCCATATGGATGATATGGCGACCTGCCTCTTCGGCGCGGCGGGCGGCCTCCATTACATCCATCACAATGAAAGGATCGACGTTGGACCGGCTTGAGTTTCGCATGTTGATCTCCCATGGTGCGGCCATGACCTTTGACCGCTTCTCCCGCCTCGCGTCAATCCCGGCTCTGGCTCTTGCCATGCTCTGTGTTGTTGCGAGCGCGTTGGCCTCATCCGTGCAGGCGGCCTCAATATCGCTGCTGCGCGATCCCGATATTGAACGTGGGCTGAATGAGCTGGCCGCCCCGGTGCTGCGCGCCGCAGGTCTGAATGCCAAACGGGTGCGGGTGCTGGTGGTCAACGATGGATCCTTCAACGCCTTCGTCGTCGATTCCCAAACGATTTTCATACATTACGGGCTGATCCTAAAGGTAGATCGCCCCGAAATGCTACAGGCCGTGATCGCCCATGAGGCCGCCCATATCACCAATGGCCACCTGTCACGGCGGATGCAGAACATGCGCTCTGCCCGCTCTGCCGCAGGCCTTGGCGCCGCCCTTGCCGTGCTTGCGGCCGCTGCGGGCGCGGGTGAGGCCGCTGCCGGTATTGCGCTTGGCACGCAGTCCTCCGCCCTGCGCGGGTTTCTCGCCCATACCCGCGCCGAGGAAGCCTCCGCCGACCGCACTGCTGCCGGTATTCTGCAACGAGCCGGGGTCAGCCCGCGCGGGCTGGTTGATGTCCATAAGATCTTTGCCGGGCAAGAGCTGCTGAGCCCGGTCAATCAGGATCCTTACATGCGCTCGCATCCGCTGAGCCGTGACAGGATCCGCGCTGCCGAAGCTTATCTTGCCAGCCACGGTGACAGCGCCAAACCCGATGCCAATGCAATCTATTGGTTCGCCCGGGTGCGCGGCAAGCTGTCGGCCTTTACCCGCTCCCCCAAATGGACCCTGCGCAGGATCGCGGATGAGCCTTACAATGACGTCCGCCTGATGCGGGAAGCCGTTGCCCAGCATCGGCGCAACAACCTGCAAAAGGCGCTTCGCGCCATCGACGGTGCCCTCGCCCTGCGCCCTACCGATCCTTACTATCAGGAACTTAAGGGCCAGATCCTGATGGAGAACCGCCGCTGGCAACCGGCCCTCGCCGCCTATGGCCGGGCCGTCCAGCAGGCCGGGCGTGACCCGCTGATCCTCGCCAGCCTTGGGCGGGCGCAATTGGCTGCTGGCCAGCCAAAGGCGGCCATCAAATCACTGGAAGCTGCTCGCGCGCGGGATTTCCGCAATGCCGCCATGCTGCGTGATATGGCGCAGGGCTACGCGAAACTTGGCCAGTCCGGCATGGCCGCACTGGCCACCGCCGAACGCTATGCGCTACAGGGACGGCTGAAGGACGCCGGGCTGCACGCCAAACGCGCCACTGCCCAACTGCCCACCGGATCCACTGCCTGGCGACGCGCCCAAGACGTGCTGATCGCCGCTGAACAAAACGAAAAAAGGAAATTGAGATGACCCGTTTGACCCGCCTCCCCGCCGTTTCTGCCGCGGCACTGGCCCTTGGGCTGATCGCCGCCCCGGCTGTTCAGGCGCTGGATCTGAGCAGCATGAGCCCAGATGAACGCGCCGCATTTGGCGAAGAGGTCCGTGCATATCTGCTGGAAAACCCGGAGGTGATCCTGGAGGCCGTCAACAAGCTGGAGCAACAGCAGGCCGCTAATGAGGCCGCCCGCGATGATGCGCTGGTCGCCGAACATCTGACGGCCCTGCATGACGACGGCTATTCCTGGGTCGGTGGCAATCCCGATGGCGATATCACCTTGGTGGAATTCATGGACTACCGCTGTGGCTACTGCCGACGCGCCGCCCCCGAAGTTGAACAACTGGTGTCGGGCGACGGCAATATCCGCTTGATCATCAAGGAATTTCCGATCCTGGGCGAAGCCTCTGTGCTGACCTCCCGCTTTGCCATCGCTACGCGGCTGGTGGCCGGGGATGACGCCTATAAGGAGGTCCATGACGCGCTGATCACCCTCAGCGGCGAACCAAATGAGGGCACCCTGCGCCGTCTGGCCGAAGGTCTGGATCTGGACGCGGATGCGATCCTCGCGCGGATGTCAGATCCCGAGATCGCGCGCCAGCTGCAAGACACCCGCGCGCTGGCGCAGCAACTGGCAATTTCCGGCACGCCAACCTTTGTGCTGGGGGAGGAGCTGCTGCGCGGCTATCTGCCTGCCGACCAGATGGAGATCATGGTCGCCGATATTCGCGAAAAGCGCAGCTGACTTTTCTGGGGCGTGACACAGGCCCGCCCCCAGACGCAGGGCAAACTGGGGGCCAGCCCCCAGACCCCCGGAGTATTTCGGGAAAGATGACAGACTGAACAGGCAACAGAAAAAGGACGCTGATCTTACCTCAGCGCCCTTTATTGGTTGGAAATGGTTTGGCCGGATCTATTCCGCAGCGGCGGCCTCGGCGTCAAGCTGAGCGGCCTTTTTCTCTACCTCTTCCACGATGTGATCCACCATCTGGTCATTGGACATCTTATGGCTGGCCTTGCCCGCCAGATAGACCATGCCGGAACCCGCGCCGCCGCCGGTAAAGCCGACATCGGTCATCAGTGCCTCCCCCGGGCCATTGACCACGCAGCCGATGATTGAGAGGCTCATCGGGGTCTTCACATGCTCCAGACGTTTTTCAAGCCTTTCAACCGTCTTGATCACATCAAATCCCTGCCGTGCACAGGACGGGCAGGAGATAATATTCACGCCACGGTGACGCAGGCCGAGGGATTTCAGGATCTCAAACCCCACCTTCACCTCCTCCACCGGATCGGCAGAGAGGCTGACCCGCAGGGTGTCGCCAATGCCCATCCACAGAAGCTGTCCCAGACCAATCGCCGATTTGATGGTGCCGGAGACAAAGCCGCCCGCCTCTGTGATGCCAAGGTGGATCGGCGCATCGGTGGCCTCAGCCAGCTGTTGATAGGCTGCCGCCGACATAAAGACGTCGGAGGCCTTCACCGAGATTTTGAATTCGTGGAAATCATGGTCCTGCAGAATACGGATATGATCGAGGCCCGATTCCACCATCGCCTCCGGGCAGGGCTCGCCGTATTTGTCCAGAAGGTGCTTTTCCAGCGACCCCGCATTCACACCGATGCGAATGGAGCAATTGTGATCCTTAGCGGCCCGGATGACCTCGGCCACGCGTTTCTCATCACCGATATTGCCGGGATTGATGCGCAGGCAGGCCGCCCCCGCCTCGGCTGCCTCAATCCCGCGCCTGTAGTGGAAATGGATATCAGCCACGATGGGCACCGGGCTTTCGCGGACGATTTCCTTCAGCGCCTTGGAAGAGGCCTCATCCGGGACCGACACCCGGACGATATCGGCGCCGGCCTCGGCTGCGGCCTGAACCTGCGCCACCGTTGCTGCAACATCGGTGGTCGGCGTGTTGGTCATGGTCTGGACCGCAATCGGGGTATCGCCGCCAACAGGCACATTGCCCACATGGATCTGGCGGCTTTTGCGGCGTTCGATATGGCGCCAGGGGCGAATATGGTTGATCGACATGAGGTCCGGTCCGCGCTGTTCAGGGTTCCGGGCATAGATACGCGCAGTCTGGCGCAGCTTCAATGGTGGCTGGGCATTCCTGCAAGGATCGGGCCAGATGTCGCAAGCAGGCGGGCACTCCGAGCGACACCGCAGCTGACATGGCCTGAACGCATCATCGCCGAGTGACACCCAGGCGGGTTACTCGCTGATGGCCTCGACCGGGTCGACGGGCAGGCTGCTGGCCTGCAACTCCGCCACCAGCGTGGCCAGCGCGCTGTTGCGATCTTCGCTGAGATCGGCGAGCGCGAAACGCTCGGTGAGCGCATCTGAGGAGAGCACCACATTCTTGGTCACCTGCCCACGATCGCCGACTGGTCCGTAATGGGCGCCGTTCACGGCAAAATAGATCGCGCCACTTTCGCCTGTGCGCAGCAGCGGGGCCTCTTCGGTGGCGGGGATTTCAAAATGCTGGCCCGGCTCCATGATGGTTTCGAAAATCACACTGCCATCCACGGCGGTGACCTGAACCCAGGAGGGGCGCACCGCAACCATCTGTAGGGCCGGCGCTGTTTCTTCAACAACCTGCGGCATCGCGGGCATAGGTGCCTCGGTGCTGAGGCTGGCATCCGCCAGCACAACCGATGGCAGTTCCGGCATGGCAAAGTTACCAAAGCCACGCGGATCAAGCGTGGCAATCGGACCATCACGAGGCACCAGAACCGGCACATCCAGCGCCTGCGGACGATAGAGCCGGTCCAGCGCTTCCAAGGCGGGATCCTCGTTCGAGACCTCAGCGTCGCGGGCGGCCCCCGCAAGCGGATCCAGATCAGCCAGCACAATGGGGGTTTGCTCAACCGGTGCCATCTGCACCTGCTGCACCTCCTTCAGGACGGCCCAGCCGCCATAGCCAATGCCCCCAATCAGTGCGACCAGCACCGCAAGGGAGCCGACCGCGCGCAGCTCAATCTGGCTGAACACACTGCTGGCCGTTGGCACAAACGGGGTATTGGGCGAGGTGAACGCGTCACTGCGCAGCCCCCCCATGCCGGTCGCAATCGGAGCACCGGCGGATTTGCGCACCGAGGCCTCCGCCGACATGCCATGCGCGACCTGAAACCCGCTTTCCTGACAGAAGCTGTCGAATGTGGTGTCGGGATCCATATTGAGGTAGCGCGCATAGGACCGCACATAACCCGCAATAAAACCCGGCGTGTCAAAGACAGTCGGGTCGGAATTCTCAATTGCGGCGATGTAGGAGGCTTTGATCCGCAGCTCACGTTGGACATCCAGCAGCGACTTGCCCATTGTGGCCCGCTCACCGCGCATAATGTCACCCAATCGAAGCTCATAATCGTCAAAGCTACGCGGCCCTGTCGATTCGTCGTGCGTCTTCGATTTGCGCTGAGTAAGGCGCCCGATCATGCCTGCTGTCCCATTTTAGCCTGCCGTATTCGACATTCAGGACGTCACGGACCCGCCTTATGCGATTCGCCTGCGCCCTTTGATTATGATCATACTACCATAATCTTACCAATTTGACACAGAGCTATGAATCAGCCCGCCATTTCGGCACGATTCAGCGCACAATGAGACCAGAGCGCGTCCATCGCCTTGACCAGCGCGTCGATCTCTTTCGGGCCATGCACTGGCGACGGGGTAAAGCGCAGCCGTTCGGTACCCCGCGGCACCGTCGGGAAGTTGATCGGCTGGACGTAAATTCCGTGATCCGACAACAGCATATCGCTCAGTTTCTGGGTATGAACCGGATTGCCAACGATCACCGGCACAATATGGCTGCCATGGTCGATGATTGGCAGGCCGAGCCCCTTCAGCCGCATTTTCAGGATGCGGGCCTGCAGCTGGTGCTGTTCGCGCAATTCGGGCGCGGTCTTGAGATAGGCAACCGAGGCTGCCGCCCCTGCTGCAACCGCCGGCGCCAGCGAGGTGGTGAAGATAAAGCCTGGCGCGTAAGAGCGGATGGCATCACACATTTTTGCCGATGCGGCGATATAACCGCCCATCACACCATAGGCCTTGGCCAGGGTGCCGTTCACAATGTCAATGCGGTCAATCAGACCGTCCCGCTCCGTGACACCACCGCCGCGCGCGCCATACATGCCAACCGCATGGACCTCATCGATATAGGTGAGCGCGCCAAATTCCTCCGCCAGATCACAGATCTCAGCGATCGGACCAAAATCCCCATCCATGGAGTAGACCGATTCAAAGGCGATCAGTTTGGGCGCCGCCGGGTCCGCCGCTGCCAGCAACTCCCGCAGATGCGCCACATCATTGTGACGGAAAATACGCTTGGCGCCACCGTTGCGCCGCACGCCCTCAATCATGGAGGCGTGGTTCAGCGCGTCGGAGAAAATGATGAGGCCGGGAAACAGTTTCGGCAGCGTGCTGAGCGTCGCGTCATTCGCGATATAGGCAGAGGTGAACAGCAACGCCGCTTCTTTCTGGTGCAGATCGGCCAGCTCGGCCTCCAGCTGTTTGTGATAGATCGTGGTGCCGGAGATATTCCGTGTCCCGCCGGATCCCGCGCCAGTGGCATCAATCGCGCCATGCATGGCCTCCAGCACAACCGGATGCTGCCCCATCCCCAGATAGTCATTGCCACACCACACGGTGATGTCCTGCGCGCTGCCATCCGGGCGGGTCCAGACGGCATGGGGGAACTGCCCGTTCTGCCGTTCAATGTCGATGAATGTCCGGTAGCGACCTTCCGTGTGGAGCTGATCAATCGCTTGGTCGAGTTTCGCGGTATAGTCCACCGGCATCTCCATGGCATAGTTGGCACCAACGGATCTGGTGCAAGCTGTGGTCAGGCTGATATATTCACGTTACCGAATAAATAACCCGAACCCTCCGTTTGATCAATCAAATACACCGAAGAGGCCGAACCAGCCTTGATGCAGGTCAAATAGACCTTTGCGCCCCGGGCAGCAAGAATTGTAACGCCTGTTTGACGCTACAATCCGACGCATCCCCGCCTGCCCGGACCATTTTGCGCTGCTCTGGCCCCTGCCGACAGGCGCTGTTAGGGTCCGGCAAACACCAATCAATAACAGCAGGAGCCTCCTGAATATGTCACTGAACGACGTCCTGGACCGCATTGACACCGATCTTGATGCCGCCACCCAACGGTTGATGGACTTGCTGCGCATCCAATCGATTTCGACCGATCCCGCTTACAAGGAAGACTGCGACAAGGCTGCCGACTGGCTGGTGGCTGACCTGCGCTCCATTGGGATCGACGCGGAAAAGCGCGTCACCCCCGGTCATCCGATGGTGGTTGGTCACGTCGGGCCGCAAGACGACTCGCTGCCGCATGTGCTATTTTATGGCCACTACGACGTGCAGCCGGTGGATCCGCTGGACCTGTGGAACACCCCGCCGTTTGAGCCGCAGCTGGAAGAGACAGCGCGCGGCACCGTCATCCGCGGTCGTGGCGCGTCCGATGACAAGGGCCAGCTGATGACCTTCGTCGAGGCCTGCCGTGCCTGGCAGGCGGTGAACGGCTCCCTGCCCTGCCGCATCACCTTCTTCTTTGAAGGCGAGGAAGAAAGCGGCTCGCCGTCGCTGGTGCCCTTCATGGAACAGCACGCCGCAGAGCTGAAGGCGGATCTGGCGCTGATCTGCGACACCTCCATGGTGTCACGTGGCGTGCCCTCTATCTCCTCGCAGCTGCGCGGCATGCTGAAGGATGAATTCACCCTGATCGGCCCCCGGATTGATCTGCACTCTGGTCACTATGGCGGCCCCGGCCTCAACCCCTTGCGCGAACTCAGCCGCATTGTGGCATCCTTCTATGACGAAGACACCGGCAAGGTCGCGGTCGACGGCTTCTATGAAGGCGTACATGAGGTGCCAGAGGACCAGCTGCGCCAGTGGGACGGTTGCGGCTTTGAAGAGCAGGATTATCTCGCGAACGCAGGCTACACACAGGCCCACGGTGAGAAAGACCGCTCTGTGCTGGAACAGCAATGGGCCCGTCCAACGCTGGAAGTGAACGGCCTCTGGGGCGGCTACAATGGTGCGGGTTCAAAAACCGTGATCCCGTCCGAGGCGCATTGCAAGATCACCTGCCGTCTGGTCGGGGACATGGATCCGGATGCGCTGCGCCTGAAAATCCGCAAACATGTCGAGGACCGGCTGAAGCCTGACACTCAGGTCAAATGGGACAATGATCTGGAAGGCTCCCGCGCCTCGGTGATGAACATCTCCCGCCCCGAGTTCGAGGCGGCCCGGGGCGCGCTGTCGGATGAATGGAACCGGGAGGCCGTCTTCTGCGGCATGGGTGGATCGATCCCCATTGCTGGCTTCTTCAAATCCATTCTGGGCATGGACGCGATGTTGATCGGCTTTGCCAATGAAGACGACGCCATCCACTCCCCCAATGAGAAATACGATCTGGAGAGCTTCCACAAAGGCATCCGCTCTTGGGCTCGCGTACTTGATGCTCTGACCAAGAAATAACAAACCCAGTGGTGTGCGCCCCGGCGCGCACCACGCCCCGCCCGGCAGGCATCTGCTACCGCCAAGTACACAGCCACAAACGCAAAAACCCTTCCGAAGAAGGGTGCGTTCATCCAAAATTCTGGAAGAAAGTGGCGCGGTTGACGGGGCTCGAACCCGCGACCCCCGGCGTGACAGGCCGGTACTCTAACCAACTGAGCTACAACCGCGCATGGGCCTTTCGGCAGATCAGACGCAGGCGCCTGAGATATGTTCCCCTCCGGGGCGGACCCTGATCGTCAGGGCAACGTATGAAAGTGGCGCGGTTGACGGGGCTCGAACCCGCGACCCCCGGCGTGACAGGCCGGTACTCTAACCAACTGAGCTACAACCGCGCATTTACTTTCATCTGGACCCTTTAACCCGGATCCGGGGCGGACAGCAGTGGCGCGGTTGACGGGGCTCGAACCCGCGACCCCCGGCGTGACAGGCCGGTACTCTAACCAACTGAGCTACAACCGCTTGCTGTTCCATCCAACGTCGCCGCTGAATGTTGGGCTGTAATATTCGCAGCACCGAGGGATCGTCAAGCGGTGTTTTGGCATTTTCTCGGGTTTCCGTGAAAAAAAACACCTACCCCTCTACTTTATCGCTTAAGGCATTGTTTTTTCGACATTCCCCTATGAAAACCTCGCCGATGCCTCCAACACGGCACAGGCTACGCGCGTTCTATGAGATCACATCAATACAGGCGCCACTGGCGCGCGCCACGGGCGTAGTCGACCCGCCCGTGGCGATCTTTGTGCGGATCAGTTGGAAATCACCATCACACCAGCCGTGCCCTTGCCCTGCTCCCGGATAAACTGCAGCTGGTTTCCCGAGATCCCGATTTTCTGACAATCGGTCCCCCGCTCCGGCTGCTTGCCAATTCGCACATTGCGGCACCACAAGCTGCCATTCCATTGCCAGGCGCCGACCAACTTACCTTGCTTGGTCTTTCCCTTGATCTTCCCATTGGGCAGAATCTGCATACTCCCCCAATCGGCGCTCAGCGTCTTACCACTGACCAGAGCGAGGAAATCCGCCTCGGTCTTCACATGCTTGAAGGACCCCGCCTCCCCCGCGACCGGCATGGCCAGCAGGACAGACACCACAAATGAAAGGATTGCCTTATACGTCATCACAGAAACTCCAAGTCTTAAAATTGCTACAAATTCTCCCTACATAGCTGATAAAAACATCAAGGGAGCACCAGCAGCCTAGCGCGAGATCGCTTGACCGGCAAATCCAGCCGCCATGCGATGATCAATGGTCAAAAATATGATAGCTTACGGAAGTCAGCGATTGACCTCAGGCCACGCCCAAAACGCAGATAGTCAGGCGATGGCAGAGCAATGTACGAGCATTTTCAAGGGGATAATGGTGGGTCGTGAGAGGCTCGAACTCCCGACATCTTCGGTGTAAACGAAGCGCTCTACCAACTGAGCTAACGACCCGGTGAGCGCGGATTTAGAGAAACCCCGCGCTGGACGCAAGAGGTAAATCGCAGAAATCTGCGAAAAAAGTCCTCGCCTCAGCGCAGCACCTGTTCACCGCCCTGCGACAACTCATAAATACAGCCCTGTTCATTGGGCAGCGCCGCCATCTCGGCGCGCGACAGCCCGCAGATCAGCCCGCGTAGCACCTGCCCCCACAGCCCATGCGACACCACCACAGTCGGCTCGTTCAACCCGTTCAGAAACTCGGCAATGCGGGCCTGAAACGCCGCAAACCCCTCGCCCTGCGGTGCCGCGCAGAACAGATCTAAATTCAACGGATTGGCAGCATAAATTTCAGGATATTGCGCTGCCACCTCCTCGCGAGTCATGCCCTGAAACACGCCGGCCTGCGCCTCGGCAAGCCGCGCATCGGTGGTATAGGGCTGCCCGCCGAGCGCAATCTGCGCGGTCTGCTGTGCCCGCCCCAGCGGCGAGACAAAACAGGCCGGTCCCTGCGCCAGAATCGGCGCCATCAGACTGGCTTGCTGTTGGGCGTGTTCAATCCCCAGCGGGCTGAGTTTTGATTCCAGCTGGCCTTGAATGCGCCCTTCGGCATTCCATTCCGTCTGCCCATGCCGCAGAAACCAGATTTTCGGATATGCCATGCCTGCCCTCTTTGCTGCTTCGCTCTTCGGCGTTGCCGCAACATCTAGACAGGTTTTCCGAGGCAGGGAAGAGCACGCGCAATAAAGCACAGCCACGTCTGCAGACACATTAAACCGTCAGAATGAGAGGGAATGGTGGGTGATAAGAGATTTGAACTCCTGACATCTTCGATGTGAACGAAGCGCTCTACCACTGAGCTAATCACCCTTGTCGGCGGTCATACCGCCCGATGCGCGCCACTGCAAGAGGGCCGGATCGAAAAAACCAACGGCGCCATCATTTTTGCCCTGTCCATGATATCGCCAGACCAACGCCGCTGCCCAAACCGCTAATCCAGCGGCAGCACATTGCGACAGATCATCGTGCGCAGGGTAAAGCTGGAGCGGGTGTTGCGGATCCCCGGCACCCGCATCAACCGATGCTCGAGAAAGCGGTCAAAATCTGTCAGATCCTGCGCCACCACGCGCAGCAGAATATCCCGGCTCCCAGTCATCAGATAGCACTCCATCACCTGATCAAAGCGCCGCACTGCCGCCTCAAAGGCCTGCAGCCCCTCGGTGGACTGGCGCTCCAGCTCTACGGCGACGAAGATGGTGACCGGCAACCCAACCTCCGCCTGGTTCACTCGCGCTGAGTAGCCCGATATCACCCCGCTCTCTTCAAGGTTGGCAACCCGGCGGGCACAGGGCGTTGCGGAAAGACCGACCTTCTCCGCCAGCTCGGCAATCTTGATCCGCCCATTTTCCTGCAAAGCGGCCAGTATCTTTCGGTCTATGTTATCCACGTCTTCCCCCTCATTCCCCGGCCCATTTTAGCGGTAATCTCTAAAATTCGCAATCCAGACGTCAATATTTGGAGGAAACCAGCGGTTCCCCAGCTGTATTCTTTAGCGAAATGGAGGAGCAATCCAAAAATGACAGCCACAATCACTCCCGTCGCCACCTCGACACATGAAGAAATCTACCGGGTCGAGGACGCCTCGGTTGGCCTTACCGGCTTTATCGCCGTGCATTCTACGTTGCTCGGTCCTGCGGCGGGCGGGCTGCGGATGCGCCCCTATGCCGACGTCGAAGACGCACTGTCCGATGTCAAACGCCTCAGCGAAGGCATGACCTATAAGAACGCAGCGGCCGGCCTCGCACTTGGCGGTGGCAAGGCTGTGATCATTGGCGACCCTGCGACCCAGAAAACGCCCGAGCTGCTGCGCGCCTTTGCCCGCGCCATCGACAGTTTGGATGGCCGCTACATCACCGCCGAAGATATGGGCATGAGCCCCGCTGACATGGCGATCCTTGCCGAGGAAACCACCTCCGTCGCCGGGCTGGCCGATGGTGAATATGCCTCAGGTGATCCCTCCCCCATTACCGCGCGCGGCATTTTCAACGCGATCCGCACCGCATGGGAGCATAAGACGGGGCAGATCGACCTCACCGATCGGGTTGTCTCCGTTCAGGGGCTGGGTCACGTGGGCTGGTATCTCTGCGACTTCCTCAACAAGGCCGGCGCCAAGCTGATCGTCACCGATGTGAACGAAGCACAGGTCACCCGCGCGGTCGAGGCCTTCGGTGCAACAGCCGTCGCGCCGGATGAGATTTACGCCGTTGAGGCAGATATCTTTGCCCCCTGCGCGATTGGTGGCATCCTCAACAGCAACACCATCCCGCAGCTCAAGGTGGCTCTGGTGGCCGGTGGCGCCAACAACCAGCTTGCCTCCTCCGAGGACGCAACCGCCCTGCATCAGCGCGGCATTCTCTACGCCCCCGATTTTGTGGCCAATGGCGGCGGCATCATCAATGTGGCAACAGAGATTCTGAAGATCCGCAACCGCAACAGCTTTGTAGCGGACCGGTTGGAGGCACTTGAACTGACCATGAAGGCGATCTTGACGCAGGCCGCCGCCGATGCCACCAGCCCCGACGCTGTGGCGATTGCTACTGTTCATGCAAAAATGGCACCAAAAGCCGCCTGACCCGGCTGATCTACATTCGACGCGCCCCTCCAGCAGGGGCTGATGTTCAATTCCGCCATCAAAGAGCGGACGTCAGATGGAAGACCCCGACCTAATCGGGGAGCCCAAGACCAAACAGAGTGGGCGTCCGGTTTGGGCGTCCACTTTTTTTTGGACCGCGGGCCACTGGTGAAAAGAGACGTTGAACCAAAGCGCCATTCAGACGTTTTATGACCACATTACAGAGAACACCCCGAGGAGAACCGTATGCCCCTGTTTCACCCCGACAACCGCAATCGCAGTGATCGGCACAAAAAGATCTACGCCTATTGCGAAATTGCCTACACCATTGTCGATGTCTCAGCCGCAGTACTTTTTGTGGTGGGCAGTGTGCTGTTTTTTAAGGAAGCCACGACCTATACCGGCACCTGGCTGTTCCTAATCGGATCGATCCTCTTCGGACTGCGCCCGACCATCAAACTCTACCGCGAATATGCCTATCTGCGGCTGGGCGACTATGAAGATGTCACGCAGCAGTAACATGGCTACCACCTGGGCCCACCCACAGCTTACCCGAGGCGGAAGAGCCGACGATCAGAGGTATGGCTCAGCCCACTCAAATCCCGTTCCACACTCGCCACAGATTGGATGGCTGCGGAGACACCCGCCAGGAGGCGTTCCGAACTAACGTCGGCTAGGCGGGCGCTGGACGAAACCTTTCTCGTGGTAGTGTTGTGGCGTGTGCTGCGCGCTGATGTGAGTGGCGTGGATTTTGCGAAATGATACATCTGTCCGACGTTTGCGAGTTGCTCAATCCAATGGCAAGGGGGCTGATGACCATTCAATATGTTCCCAAGCGGCGCCAATATGTTTCTTGAAGATATGCGGATCAAGGATCTGCAGCCGCAGACCCAGACAATCTACCTGCGTGCGATGCATGATTTCACCCGATTTGCGAGGCCTGCGCTGGGAAGCGCGACACCGCAGGAACTGCGCAAGGTCCAGCTGGCTATGTAAGAGCGCGGTGTTGCACCTGAACCTGCCTCAGTTGAAGGTGATCTTCACTGCCCGGCAGTGTAACGCGCAGCAATGTCACGAGAAAACAGTCGGGAACTGCCGGAGCACTGCTTTGGATGGCCCTGTTGCCACCTACACCAAATGCAGTCACCAGCACATCGCCCATAACTCTTGCCGCAACCGGCCTCGCAGCGACAAGGCACCGAACCAGTCAGATCGGCCCCTCCCCAAATCAAGCGACATCAGGCCTGTAGCCCCACGACGAGCAACCATCCAATCCAGCCGTGTCGGGGATTTAAGCTTGTATAGGCTGCTCGTCGTCACACGACCGTCTGCTCTCAACCTTCGACACCGCGGCTGCAACCCACAACCCCATAGACCCAAAACAGCCCGCGCTTTCTTACGTGTCCGATTGGTCGCTGCTGCTGCTCAGGCTGAACAGCAGTCACAAACCTAAGACGGAGCTGTCATCGGGCGCCGACCGGTTTGGTGCCTAACTGGTCGGCAGGAGCCGTGCCCGTCTTGTGAGCTTGCTCCACTCTCCCGGTGAAATCCCGAAGTTTGCCTTGAACTGGCGAGTCATATGAGCCTGATCGCTAAATCCCGTCGTGATCGCTACGTCGGCTAATGTTCCACCGCTTGCGATTTCAGCCTTCGCACGATCCAGCCTACGCATTGTCTGATACCGGTACGGGCTTGTACCAAAGGCTTTTCTGAAGTGCCTAGAAAGAGCGAAACGGCCTTGACCGGTTACAGTTTCCAGTTCGTCCGACGAGATGATCCTGCAGGCATTGGCATCCATAAATTCACGGGCACACTGAGCAGCTTCAAAGTCAGTCAGGGGGGCTGACGCCCGCTGAGCCGACGGATCATTTGCCACGAGCCCATCCGCCAGGAGCGCCGATATCTCGTCAAGTGCTACTGGCTCCAAGACGTTTTCCATATCAGAGAACGCTGAATGGATTGCGCGCACAAGCACAGGGTCAGTCAGAACCGCTTCGCGCAGAAACGGCAGCGCCGCACCCGCAACTCCAAGTGCTTGGCGAATCAGAGACGGTTCAACATACAGCATCCTGTAGTGAAACCCCGCTTCGGTGCCTGCCTCCCCGGTATGGATTTCATCGGGATGCAAGACGATCACCTGCCCAGGCAAGCTGTCCGACCGCGCCCCACGATAATCGAACCTCTGCACGCCTCGGATCGTATACCCGATGAAAAGGTGTCATGGCGATGGGGCGCATACGCGTCGCCGAAGAAATAGGCTTCAATCCGCTGAACACCTGCCTGCCATGGCGCAGTGCAGACCCAATCCTGCGCGCACGATCGTTCAAGACCGGGCGTCACATCATGTGATCTATCTCCTGGGGATGTCTGCGCCCGGTGAATATCGGACCTCCTGAATGCCGTTGGCAGCACACTACACTGAACAGGAAAGGAATTCACAATGAAAGCGATCAACCTTGCAGAGAAGCTGAGTAGGTTTTCCACCCATTGGGACCCACATGTCATCGCTGATTACAATGACAATGAGATCATGGTCGTGAAGCTTCTTGGCGAGTATGAATTTCACAAACACGCCACGACGGACGACTTCTTTTATGTACTGGAGGGCGAGCTACAGATGGACATCAAAGGGGAACCAACGCGGACAATTTCGGCGGGTGAACTTTTCATCGTACCCAAAGGCGTCGTCCATCGTCCCCGTGCAGCAAGCGAGGTCAAGGTGCTGTTGATCGAACCAAAGGGAGAACCAAATTCCGGCGATGCGAACCGAGAAGCTGCGCCGAAGACTCGTATATGATACACTCGTCATATGGATAAGACACCAAACGCAATCGGCTTCATGGGCGGCTGTCTCTGTGGCAAGGTTCGTTACAGTTCTGCTTCCAATCCCCTGGCCACTGTTCAGTGCTACTGTTCAGATTGCCGAAGGATCGGAGGGACCGGGCACGCGACACATACAGTCATTCCCTTCGACGCGTTTTTGTTGGAAGGCGCCGTAGCCGAATACACTAAATTGGCAGATAGCGGAAACCGGATCACCCGACGCTTCTGCCCTGTATGCGGGAGCGCGATCTACCATACGCGCGATGGTCTAGAGGGGCTGGTTGTGCTTCGTACGTCCTCACTGGACGATCCGGAGTTGGCGCCGCCAGATCGCGCCATCTACGTCGACAGCGCCCTCTCTTGGGACTACGTTGACCCTGATCTCCCCGCGTCGCCCAAGATGACGCCCAACCGATAGTTGCCGCTAATTTGACATTCATCGGCTCGCGCTCTGAGCGGCCATCAGGGCAGTGCCGATCCAACATGCGCCAGCCTGAGACATGTATATAAACGATAACCGGGCGACCCCAGCAGGGCCGCCCGTTTGTGATTGTCGAGTACAGACCAATGTCAGACCATACGGGCAGCGCCCGCAGCGCCGATCAATGGGCCGTGGCTCCCGCCGTGTCGTCGGGCGCGCCCAAGGCGGCCTTGGCTGCGGCGGCGGCTTCCTCTGCCGCCTCATCCCACTCCACCGGCTCCGGCGTGGCGGTCAGCGCGTGTTTCAGCACCTCGGAGACGTGGCTGACGGGAATAATGGTGAGCCCCTCTTTCACGTTGTCCGGGATATCCGGCAGGTCTTTCTCATTCTCCTGCGGGATCAACACCGTCTTGATACCACCGCGCAGGGCCGCCAACAGTTTCTCCTTCAGGCCGCCAATGGCTGTCGCGTTGCCGCGCAGCGTCACTTCGCCAGTCATGGCGATGTCCTTGCGCACCGGAATGCCGGTCAGCACCGACACAATTGCCGTCACCATGGCCAGACCGGCGCTTGGCCCATCCTTTGGCGTGGCGCCGTCCGGCACGTGCACGTGGATGTCGATCTTGTCGAACTTCGGTGGTTTCACCCCCAGTTGAGGTGAGATCGACCGCACATAGCTGGATGCCGCCTCGATCGACTCCTTCATCACATCGCCTAGCTTACCGGTGGTCTTCATCCGACCTTTGCCCGGCAGGCGCAGGGCCTCGATGCTCAGCAGTTCACCGCCGACCGATGTATAGGCCAGACCGGTCACGACACCGACTTGATCCTCTTTCTCGGCGAGCCCGTAGCGATACTTCGCAACACCAAGGAAATCATCCAGATTATCGCCTGTGACAGATACGGTCTCCGCCTCTTTCTTCACGATCTTGGTCAGCGATTTCCGCGCCACTTTGGCGATTTCACGCTCCAGGTTCCGCACGCCCGCCTCACGGGTATAGGTGCGGATGATCTCGGTCAGCGCCTCATCGGTCAGCTCGAACTCCTTGGCTTTCAGGCCATGGTTCTTCACCTGCTTTGAAATCAGGTGCTGCTTTGCGATCTCGCGCTTCTCGTCCTCGGTATAACCCGACAGCGGAATGATCTCCATTCGGTCCAAGAGCGGCCCCGGCATGTTGTAGCTGTTCGAAGTGGTCAGGAACATCACGTTCGACAGGTCATATTCCACTTCAAGGTAGTGGTCCATGAAGGTCGCATTCTGTTCCGGGTCCAGCACCTCCAGCATCGCCGACGCTGGATCGCCACGGAAATCCTGCCCCATCTTGTCGATTTCATCGAGCAGGATCAGCGGGTTGGTGGTCTTCGCTTTTTTCAGCGCCTGAATGATCTTACCGGGCATGGAGCCGATGTAGGTCCGGCGGTGGCCGCGGATCTCGCTCTCATCGCGCACACCCCCAAGGGAGATGCGGATAAACTCACGACCGGTTGCCTTGGCGACGGATTTACCAAGCGAGGTCTTACCAACACCCGGAGGGCCAACGAGGCACAGGATCGGGCCTTTCAGCTTGGCCGAACGCTGCTGCACCGCGAGATATTCGACAATGCGCTCCTTGACCTTTTCCAGACCATAGTGATCGGCGTCCAGAATGTCTTGGGCCCGGCTCAGGTCTTTCTTCACACGCGATTTGGTGCCCCAGGGCAGCGCCAGGATCCAGTCGAGGTAGTTGCGCACAACTGTGGCCTCGGCCGACATCGGCGACATGTTCTTGAGCTTCTTCAGCTCACCTTCGGCCTTTTCGCGAGCCTCTTTTGAGAGTTTGGTTTCAGCGATCTTCGCTTCCAACTCGGCGACCTCGTTAGAGCCGTCCTCACTGTCGCCCAACTCCTTCTGAATGGCCTTCATCTGCTCATTCAGGTAATATTCGCGCTGGGTCTTCTCCATCTGCGTCTTGACGCGGGTCTTGATCTTCTTCTCGACCTGCAGCACCGACAGCTCGCCCTGCATCAGGCCATAGACCTTCTCCAGACGCTCAGAGACCGACAGGGTCTCCAGCAGGTCCTGCTTGTTGTCGACCTCGATACCCAGATGACCGGCGACCAGATCGGCCAGCTTGGCCGGTTCCGTGGTCTCGCCAACGGCGCTCAGCGCCTCTTCCGGGATGTTCTTGCGGACCTTTGCGTAGCGCTCGAACTCATCGCCGACGGTACGCAGCAACGCCTCAACGGTGGTCACATCGCCGGGCATTTCGGTCAGATACTCCGCCCGCGCCTCGAAGAAATTGTCGTTTTCCAGATATTCGGTGATCTTCACCCGCGCGTGGCCTTCGACCAGCACCTTCACAGTGCCGTCGGGCAGCTTCAGCAACTGCAGCACATTGGCCAGCACGCCAACATTGTAGATACCGTCGGATTGTGGATCATCCTCTGCCGGGTCAATCTGACTGGACAGCAGGATCTGCTTGTCGTCAGTCATCACCTCTTCCAGGGCACGCACCGATTTGTCCCGCCCGACAAACAGCGGCACGATCATATGCGGGAACACAACGATGTCGCGCAGCGGCAGGACGGGGTAGGATGAATTGAGTGGCTCTTGCATACTCGGTCCTTCGATTTGGCAAGACGCCCCCGCCCCGATCAACCGGCAGCTTTGGTGCGTCTCCTCATTGGCTTTTTTATCTGGTGCAGCAGGAGAAGGATTTCAACCGCCGTGCCTCAATGTTTGGGATCACATTGCCCGCAGCGCGTCCGGACCACAAGGGCGCAAATGGGCACAAGGATACCAAATGATGAAAGGCGACCCCGCGAGGCCGCTCATTCACAAATTCTGTTAACAGATCTGCCCAAAATGCCGTCGGTCAAGGGACATCCACACCACGTTCCGCTGCAGTGCTAGTCGATGGCTGTGACACTCAGATGGCCCAGACTACCGCCGCGCGCCATCGGATCCGAGCGGTCATCCATCAGCGCAAAAATCGCCACCCCCGTGGCCAGTAAAATCATCAGCGAGCAATGCGCCAGTCCAGTCGAAGCGGTGTCATTCATCGGATCTCTCCACTTGGGTCGTTATATGCCTGCCTCGCAGTTCACTGCTGATTTGTGGCGCAAAGGTGTTCTGGGCGCGTCCCGCCGATGAACATTCGCTCAAGTTTTCGACAACACGGACACAACACAAAGGGAACACAGGCAAACTCCGACGCGCGCCCCTCCACCTCAAATCACAACCGCTCAATATCGCCTTGCGCCCGGGTGTCGTGGAAGTCCTTTTGCCAGGCCTCAAAGCGGCTCCTCGCCAGTGTCAAACGCGGCTGCACGCATCTCAAAACTCTGCGGGCCGTTTGTCCTTACGAAGCACGTACGGGACCATGCCCGATGACAAGTTGTACACATCACCAGCCAACGCACCCTCAAGCGCCCCACCCAAAACGGTCTGCAACTGGCATTCTTTTTGACCACCGACAACACCCGTCACGGAATTGTAGGAGCTGTGGGGATAGGTGAAGCAGAGGTAATACTCGCCCGCGACAAGCTCTTGCACCCAATCCCCACGAAGCGCAGCCCTGTTTCCGGGATACCAAAGCCAGACATGCTTTTCGCTGTAGTAGGTGACTTGGTAGCCATGCCCCTTGTCCCAGTGCAGATAGGTCACCCCTGAGGAGGGATAGGTCAATCCCTCCTCAGAGATCCGGTCTACGGAGGGATTGAGTTTGGTAACCTCGTGCCCGCTGCACGCGGCAACACATAGCGCAATGAGCCCGACACTCCTCCCTAGAACAAGCATTTCATCCTCAGTAAGGCTGATTTGGTGCCGCTGTAGCGATAAGTTTTGTAGTAGAAATTCGGTACCGGTCTGGTTTCACGATTCAGGAGAAAGCCAATTCCGAGCCGGTCTAAGTCCGCTTTTTTCATCTCCAGAATTCGATCCAAACGACCGCCTAGCGCCGCATTCACACGGGCCTGTTGCTGGGGTGTCAACGGAACGCCCTCGCGGATCGGTCTGTCATCAAGGCTCACCGTGCCAGCGGCACAAATTGTCTGGCGTGCGGCCGTTTTTGCCAATCCCAAGACACGCCCTGACGTCCGGCCCGAGGTCAGGTCACTGTGAAGGGCAACCAGCTCAGGCTTTGATAGCCCGGCAAAAACGCTGCTCGGCAAATGCTCAGGCGGACGGAAGGTGCTTTCTGATGTGCCTACGGTAACTTGAAAGTAGACGGCGTTACCCTTGACGGCATCATGCCGCGCTGCACCACCCGGAACAAAAAGCACCGCAGCCGAGACTCTCTTGGCTGCAAGGCCACCATCAAAAAAGGGTCTATCGCCACCGCGCTGATAGAGCTCCATCGCGGCAACATCTTGAAAGCTCAGCTGTTTAGGCGCTCGGGATGATGAGCTGCCACCCTCCATGCATGCAGAGAGGCTCAATACAGTGCTCAAACAAACTGTGACGCGTGTCAAAAAATTCATCAGGTCAATTCCATACCAGTGAAAAAACATAACTTCAAATCCACTGCCAGTGCGCAGTCGATTTTGGTTTGTGATTACAACCGCTCAATATCGCCTTGCGCGCGGGTGTCGTGAAAATCCTTCTGCCAGGCCTCAAAACTGCACGCTGCGATCGCGTCGCGCATGCCCTGCATGATCTCCTGGAAGTAATGCAGGTTGTGCCAGGTCAGCAGCATGCCGGAGATCATCTCGTTGGAGCGGAACACATGGTGCAGATAGGCGCGGGAATAGGTGCTGCACGCTGGGCAGGTGCAATTCTCATCCAAGGGGCGCGGGTCATCCTGATGGCGGGCGTTTTTGATATTCACCACACCGTAGCGGGTGAACGCCTGCCCCGTCCGACCAGAGCGCGACGGCAACACGCAGTCCATCATATCGATGCCACGGGCCACCGCGCCAACGATATCATCGGGCTTGCCCACGCCCATCAGGTAGCGCGGCTTATCCTCGGGAAGGAAACCGGGGGCATAATCAAGGCAATCAAACATCGCCTCCTGCCCCTCACCGACCGCAAGGCCGCCCACCGCATAGCCCTCGAACCCGATCTTGGTCAGCGCCTCGGCGCTTTCTTCGCGCAGATCCTGCTCAAGCCCGCCCTGCATGATGCCAAACAGCGCATGGCCCGGACGGTCGCCGAACGCCTCGCGGCTGCGCTCGGCCCAACGCATCGACAGGCGCATCGATTCAGCAATGCGGTCGCGGTCCGCGGGCAGCGCCGGGCATTCGTCAAAACACATCACAATGTCGGACCCCAAGAGCTTCTGGATCTCCATCGACCGCTCTGGCGTCAGCTCGTGCTTGGAGCCATCCACATGGCTTTTGAAGGTCACGCCCTTCTCGGTCAGCTTACGCAGACCTGCCAGCGACATCACCTGAAACCCGCCACTGTCCGTCAGGATCGGCCGATCCCAATTCATGAACTTGTGCAAACCGCCCAGGCGGTCGATCCGCTCAGCCGTCGGGCGCAGCATCAGATGATAGGTGTTGCCCAAGAGGATATCCGCCCCGGTCGCACGCACGCTCTCCGGCATCATCGCCTTTACGGTTGCGGCCGTGCCAACCGGCATGAAGGCAGGCGTGCGGATCTCCCCGCGCGGTGTATTGATCACCCCGGTGCGGGCCTTGCCATCGGTGGCTTTCAGGTCGAATGAGATTTTCGGCGCCATGATATCTTCCTCGGGGCTGTTTTATGCGGGGCCCGCCGCAGCAGGTCCATGTCCGACGGGATCACCTGACCCCGGCCTCTCTGCCGTCCGCAACCGGATCAACAGAACCTGCCGCATGTGCCCGATCCCGACCCGGTTTTCAACCCTGTATGGTCGCAGGCAAACCAAAGATCAAAGCGCCCCAACTCAGCCTCAGCGTCTCATAATGCGTCTGGTCCTGACAGGTTCCCCGTCTCTCGTCCCTTGCCTGCTAGCCCCGCAAACGCCATAGAAGACAGGACTGGGCGGCGGCGGCAGCCTTGAAACCCGCGATGGCAGCCCTCAAATGAATACCATAGTATACAAATGATATTGTGAGGCAAAATGACCGAAGAACTCCTGCTCAGCCTTCTGACGCAGAACATCATCTACATTCTTGGCGCGATTTTCCTGATCATCCTGATCTTCAAGGGCATCCGCATCGTGCCGCAGTCCGAGAAATATGTGGTCGAACGCTTTGGCCGCCTGCATGCAGTGCTTGGGCCGGGGATCAATTTCATCGTGCCGCTTCTGGATTCCGTAGCCCATAAGGTCTCCATTCTGGAACGTCAGCTGCCCAATGCCAGCCAGGACGCCATCACCAAGGACAACGTGCTGGTGCAGATCGACACCTCCGTCTTTTATCGCATCCTTGAGCCGGAGAAGACCGTCTACCGGATCCGGGACGTGGACGGCGCCATTGCCACCACCGTGGCTGGCATCGTGCGAGCCGAGATCGGCAAGATGGATCTGGATGAGGTGCAGTCCAACCGATCCCAGCTGATCGGTCAGATCCAGAACAGCGTCGAAAGCGCCGTGGATGATTGGGGCATTGAGGTGACGCGGGCCGAGATCCTGGATGTGAACCTCGATCAGGCGACCCGCGATGCCATGTTGCAGCAGCTCAATGCCGAACGCGCCCGCCGCGCCCAGGTGACCGAGGCCGAGGGTCAGAAACGCTCTGTTGAGCTGGCCGCTGACGCCGAACTCTACGCCGCCGAACAAACCGCCAAGGCGCGCCGCATTCAGGCTGACGCCGAAGCCTACGCCACCGAGGTCGTCGCCAAGGCGATCGCCGAAAACGGGCTGGAGGCCGCGCAGTATCAGGTTGCTCTGAAACAGGTGGAGGCGCTCAACACCCTTGGGTCCGGCGACGGCAAACAGACCATATTGGTCCCTGCCAACGCGCTTGAGGCCTTTGGCAATGCGTTCAACATGCTGAAAGGTGCCGGCAAATGACCGCCCTGCTCTCGGTCTGGTGGGTCTGGATCGCGATTGCGATCGGCCTCGCCATTGTCGAGATCCTGGCGCCGGGGTTCATGTTCCTCGGCTTTGCCCTCGGCGCTGTGGTGGTCGGGGTGCTCCTCGCCTTTGCGCCAGCAGGCAGCATTACCCTGCCCGTGCTTCTGTTGATTTACGCCACCCTCTCCCTGATCGCCTGGCTGGTCCTTCGCCACTTCTTCAAAGGACCAAAGGGCCAGGTGAAACATTTCGACCGCGATATCAACGACTGAGTAGACCCCGCCCGATAGACTTCGGGCGGGGGTGTCGACCTTGGTGGTCGGATCCTTTGCGTTTTTGAACACCCGACAGACAGGCACCTCGTTAGTGCAGCGGCCCCCCGGCGGGCGCAGCCAGATGGTTGTCCACCTCCTCCTCCGGGTCGGTCACCGGATCCAACACCAGCACCAGACGGGTTTCACCGCTGCCTTCAATCGGCAGGGACCGGTGCAACAGACCGGATGCCGGTTGCGCAGGCCAGCGCGTGCCGCGCAGCAGCAGGGGGAATCCGGTCGCAACCGTTTGAACATGGGCCGGAGGCTCGCCCTGGTGAGATACCCCCAGCTGGGTTCCGGTGCCCCGGTAGTTGCAGACCAATCGGGCCGCGATGGCATCGACATGGAACTTACGGCAGGCGTTTGTGGTCACCACATCCAGCCGGAACCGCAGATATCTGGTATCCATCAACGATGAAAACGCGCCAGCCAGCCGTGTGACATCCGCCTGAAGCCAGTCCTGTTCCGGCCCCTGTGGCAGGCGGGACATGGCGCAGACCTCCGCAAAGACCCGCGCCACCATATCTGGCTGAACGATGACACGCCCGCGGGGCAGTCGATCCGGGTCAACCCGGTCAAGCCAATGCTGCACATTGGCGGGCGCCTCCCGCTGCCAGATCAGCGCGGCGCAATCCGGGTCCAGAAACCGCCGCAGCCCGGTGTCATCCCGTGTCAGATCGCAGTGCAGCGCTACGTCCGGGGCGCTCTTGCGAAGCGCCCTCACGCCGCAGCCTCCGGCTGCCGCCAGATGGGAAAAGGATCCGTATAGTCGGGCAGTTGATCGCGGCCTGTGGCCACCTCCGCGGGCACAAGGCATCCATCCAGCTGTGCCTTCAGCCCGGCCCAATCGATACCGGATCCGATGAACACCAACTCCTGACGGCGATCCCCCCAAGGCTCTTGCCAATGGGCTTTTATGTAGGCACGCCCCTGCTCATGGGTTGGGTGCCGCTCCACCGGGACCGAGGCCCACCAGGTGCCGAGCGGTTTGACACTGGACAAAGCCCCGGCCAGCGAAAACTCCGCCACCCAATCCGGCCGGGTGGAGATCCAGAAATGCCCCTTGGCCCGGATCACCCCCGGCAAATCCCCATTCAGCAGCGCCAATATCCGCTCCGGTACAAAGGGTTGCCGTGCCCGGTATACATATGACGCGACGCCATATTCCTCGCTCTCCGGTACGTGATCGGCAAACCCGTAAAGTTCCTTGGCCCACATCGGGTGTTCATGCGCCTGTTCAAAGTCGAACAAGCCGGTATCCAAAATTTTCTCTGCCGTGACATCACTATGATTGGCATCGATGATTTCGGCATCGGCATTCAGGCTGCGAATGATCTTGCGCGCTGCATCGGCCTCATCCGGGCCTGCGTCCGCCACCTTGTTCAGGATCACCACATCGGCAAATTCGATCTGATCGGTCAGCAGATGCACCAGCGTGCGCTCATCTTCCTCGCCCAGCGTCTCTCCCCGATCCGCAAGGAAATCATGGGAGGAGAAGTTTCGGCGCAGGTTGACCGCATCCACCACCGTCACCATCGTATCAAGCCGCGCCACATCCGAGAGGCTTTCGCCCGCCTCATCGCGAAACTCAAAGGTTGCGGCAACCGGCAGCGGCTCGGAGATGCCGGTGGACTCGATCAACAGATAGTCAAACCGCCCCTCCGCCGCCAGACGCCGCACTTCCGCCAGCAGATCATCACGCAGGGTGCAGCAGATACAGCCATTGGACATCTCCACCAGTGTTTCATCGGTGCGGCTCAGCTCTGTATGCGCGCGCACCAGATCCGCATCAATATTGATCTCCGACATATCATTCACGATTACGGCGACCCGGCGCCCGTCGCGATTGTTCAGAATACGATTGAGCAACGTCGTTTTTCCAGCTCCGAGAAACCCGGACAGGACCGTTACAGGAAGGCGATTATCTTTCATCGAAATAGATACCCAGTCTGATGCACAGCGCGACGGAGGAGAACGCCGCTGACACCGTCAGCAGGTCGATCCCTCGTGAGTCGCAAGAAATGTTACGATATAACATTTCACTATCTTGCTGCAAGATCCCTCGCCACGCCTGCGACGCTTGATCACAAACCGCGTGCGATCCGCCACTGGACCCTCGCGCCCGGCTTCCCTATATAAACAGTCAGGAAACGAACCGAGGCCCTTAATGACCAACGCATCCGAACCATTGGAAGGCACACCGCTGATCGCCCCCTCCTCTGTCAGCCATGAGCTGTACGAGCCGGTGGTGGACGCGTGCCGGTCTGTTTATGACCCTGAAATCCCTGTGAATATCTATGAGCTGGGCCTGATCTACACCATCGACATCACGGCGGAAAATGATGTGAAGATCATCATGACCCTCACCGCCCCCGGCTGCCCGGTCGCCGGTGAGATGCCGGGCTGGATCGTCGATGCCGTCTCTCCCGTCCCCGGCGTCAAAAGCGTCGATGTCGAACTCACCTGGGAGCCACCCTGGGGCATGGACATGATGTCGGATGAGGCGCGGCTCGAACTGGGCTTCATGTAGCCGCATCGGCGGATGGCGGGGCCTGACCCTCGCCTGACCCGATCCTGTTCCACCAGACAAAACGCGGCACGGCCCCTCGCCTGCCGCGTTTTTCGTGACCCGCTGCACAGTGCAGGCACAGTCACTGGGCGCGCGCAGCCTAAACGGGGCCGCACGCTGGCTGACGTCGCGCCCGGCCGTGTCAAACCGCGCCCCCCCTCTTGCCCCAGAGAGACAAGCCCCCGTAACATCCGAGATATAAACCGCTGCGGGGGATCCGCAGCCGCTCTTGGTGCGCCCCACGGAATACTGTCGCAACACACCCCAAGGGCGCCCCCAAATGATTTGGAGTTTCCCTATTGTCCCGCATATCCCCCTTTTGCGCGCGTCTGATCTCTCTCACTCTTGCCGCGCCCCTATGTGCCAGCGCCGCCGCCGCGGACACCTCGCCTGCGGACACCATCGCACTCAGCTACGGTCCGCGCCCGGCCTATCTGGTGGAGGCCCTGCCCAACGGCGCGCTGAAGACAAAACTGCAATCCTGTGCCGGACGAACCCCGAAACGCAGCGATTTTTCCATCGCCCACCGGGGCGCGCCGCTGATGTTTCCCGAACATACGGCTGAGGGCAATCGCGCCGCCGCTACCATGGGCGCCGGGATGATGGAATGCGATGTGACCTTCACCAGCGATCTGGAGCTGGTCTGCCGCCACTCGCAGAACGATCTGCACACCACCACCGATATCCTCACCAGCGACCTAGCCGACCGCTGCACCCAGCCCTTTACACCGGCCACCGCCGATACCCCCGCAAACGCCGAATGCCGCACCAGCGATCTGACGCTGGCAGAGCTGATGACGTTGCACCCCAAAATGGACAGCCGTGACCCCACCGCCACCAGTGCCGCCGCCTTTCAGGGCGGCCTGGCCCCCTGGCGCAGCAGCCTGCATCAGGACGGCACAACGCTGCTCAGCCATGCCGACAGCATCGCGTTGTTCCGCAACTTCGGCGCAAAATTCACCCCCGAGCTGAAGGCCCCAACCGTCACAATGCCCTTCAACGGGATGACGCAGGAGGCTTATGCGCAGAAACTGATTGACGCCTATGTCACCGCCGGGATCCCCGCCAGCGATGTCTGGGTACAAAGCTTCGACCTCAGCGATATCAAATACTGGCTCACCCAGACGCCCGAATTTGGCCGTCAGGCCGTCTACCTTGATGATCGCTTTGCCCGCCATGACGAGGATGAAGGCCAGGTCGATCCGATGGATCCCGCAACCTTCCGCCCCTCCATGCAGGAGTTGAAGGAGATGGGGCTCAACTATATCGCGCCACCGATCTGGATGCTGCTGACACTGGACGATGGCCGCATGGTCCCCTCTCCCTATGCCAAGGCCGCGCGTGCCGCCGATCTCAATATCATCACCTGGACCCTGGAACGCTCCGGCCCGCTGAAAAACGGCGGTGGCTGGTATTTCCAATCGGTCGCAGCTGCGGTGCAATCGGATGCCGCCACTTATCAGGTGCTTGACGTGCTGGCGCAGGATGTGGGGGTTGTCGGGGTGTTCTCCGACTGGCCCGCAACCGTGACCTATTACGCCAATTGCATGGGGCTGTGACCGCAGCCCCTTGAGCCTGCGCCGCGCCCCCCCTAGATTAAGGGGTAACGCGCGATAGTGGAGACAGACATGTTCGGCATTCCCGGCAAACAAGCGGTGACCATCACCGACAAGGCAGCGGCCCAGATTGCCAAGCTGATGGACAAGGGCGGCCATTCCGGCCTGCGCATCGGCGTGAAGAAGGGCGGCTGCGCCGGCATGGAATATACCATGGAATATGTCGATCAGCCCGATCCCAACGACGAAGTGGTTGAACAGGATGGTGCCCGGGTGCTGATCGCACCGATGGCGCAGATGTTCCTTTTCGGCACCGAGATCGACTATGAGGTCTCGCTGCTGGAGGCCGGGTTCAAGTTCAACAACCCCAATGTCTCCGAGGCCTGCGGCTGCGGAGAATCGATCAGCTTCAAGGATATGCCCGCAGGCTGATCCGCAACACAGCGCCCGGTCATCTCGCCGAGATTGCAACCAATGGCGCAGACCACAGCAAAAAAGAGGCAGCCGTCTGCCTCTTTTTTGCGGCCGGTTATCGGCGCACTTCGGTATTGTTCAACATGTGACGACCGCTGTCATTCGGTGAACAGGCGAATTGTTCCCTATTCCGAACAATGTTAGGACAGTTCCAGCAGCAAGCTGCCGCGCGCCAAAAGGTGACCGCAGGCAGCACCAGACGATTGAGGGAGATACGCAGATGCGTCGGAAACTGGCCGCAGGCAATTGGAAAATGAACGGCACCGCAAGTGCGCTGACCGAGCTGGGCAATCTTGCCTATAGCTGTAAATCCGCCAAGGCCGAGGTGCTGATCTGCCCGCCTGCAACCCTGCTCTACCGCGCGGCCAATGTCTGCGTCGACAGCAAGGTGGACATTGGTGCCCAGGATTGCCACAGCGCCACCTATGGCGCCCATACTGGCGATCTGAGCGCCGAAATGCTGCATGATGCGGGCGCCACCGCCGTGATCCTCGGCCATTCCGAACGCCGGGCCGACCATGGCGAGACGGATGAAACGGTCCGCGCAAAGGCCAAGACCGCCATCGCTGCGGGGCTGACGGCGATCATCTGTGTGGGTGAAACCCTTGAGGATCGCGAGGCGGGCAAAACACTTGATGTGGTCCGGGCACAACTTGCAGGCTCCCTCCCCGATGACACCAGCGGCACAACCGTGGTGGTCGCCTATGAACCGGTCTGGGCCATCGGCACCGGCAAGGTGCCCACAGTCGAACAGATCGCCGAAGTCCACAACGACCTGCGCGCCAGCCTGGTCAAACGCTTCGGCGGCGAGACCGCAAACGCCATCCGGCTGCTCTATGGCGGCTCGGTGAAGGCCAGCAACGCCAAGGAAATTTTCGCTGTGGCCCATGTCGATGGCGCGCTGGTTGGCGGCGCCAGCCTGAAGGCGGCTGATTTTGCCCCCATCGTCGCGGCCCTCGACGCCAGCGCATAAATGCGCCTCACGGCGCAGCCTCCGGCGGGAGTATTTGGGGAAAGATGACAGCCCCCCTTTGCGCCCGCCGTCACCTTTCAAAAAATTCTCTGGGGTGACTGCGCGCCAGCGCAGAGGGGCAAAGCCCCTGACTTAACGCCAGACAGAAAAAGGCCCGGGACTTGCGCCCGGGCCTTTTCATATTCTGAGGGGCGTGCACCACGCTATTTGGTTATGATCTCCGGCCCCATCACCGCATTCGGCAGCACGGTTGAGATCCACGGGATATAGGTGATCATGATCAGGAACACGAAGAGCACCGCGAGGAACGGCAACGCAGCCCGCACCACCGCCATCATCGGCATTCCCGCAACCCCGGAGGTCACAAAGAGGTTCAGACCAACCGGCGGGGTGATCATGCCGATTTCCATGTTCACCACCATGATGATGCCCAGGTGGATCGGGTCGATGCCCAGTTCGATGGCAATCGGGAACACCAGCGGCGCCACGATCACCAACAACCCCGACGGCTCCATAAACTGTCCCCCGATCAGCAGGATCACATTGACCACGATCAGGAACATCACGGGGCCAAAGCCCGCCGACAGCATCGCCGTGGCGATCTGCTGTGGCACCTGCTCATCGGTCAGCACATGTTTCAGGATCAGCGCATTGGCGATCACGAACAAGAGCGTCACGGTCAGCTTGCCCGCTTCAAACAGCGCATGGCGCGTATCGGCGTGAAAGAAGGATGGGATGAAATAAACCACCGTCTGTCCCAGCATCTTGGGCAGCATGGACAGGAATTGCCCCATATCCTTGGGTTTGGGCGCAGATTTCAACGGCCCCATATCACGGTAGACAAAGGTCGCCACAAAGAAGGCATAGACCGACGCCACCGCCGCCGCCTCTGTCGGGGTGAAAATCCCGCCATAGATGCCCCCCAGAATGATGCCGATCAGCAGCAGACCAACCGAGGCATTGCCAGCCGAGGCGGCAACCTCACCCCAGCCCAGCCATTCGCCCTTGGGCAGGTTCTTGACCTTGGCCATCACATAAATGGTGACCATCAGCATCAGACCCGCCATCAGCCCCGGAATAACGCCTGCAAGGAACATCCGCCCGACGGAAACCTCAACCGCCGCGGCATAGACCACCATCACGATGGACGGCGGGATCAGGATGCCCAGCGTGCCTGCGTTACAGATCACACCAGCGGCAAACTCCTTGGAGTAGCCCACCTGCCGCATCCCCGCGATCACGATGGAGCCAATGGCAACCACGGTGGCCGGGGAAGACCCGGACAGGGCCGCAAACAACATACAGGCAAAAACGCCGGCAATCGCCAGACCACCCGGCAGATGACCGACACAAGCGATGGAAAAGCGGATGATCCGCCGTGCCACACCGCCCGTCGTCATGAAGCTGGAGGCCAGAATGAAGAAGGGGATCGCCAGCAGGGTGAAATGCCCCTCGAAGGCTTCAAACAGCGTGCCCGCAACCGAGGCCAGCGAGCTGTCGGAATAGATCAGCAGGAACAATGTCGAGCTGAGGCCAAGTGCCACCGCAATCGGAACCCCGATCAGCAACAGCCCAATGACCATGGAAAACAATAGGACGACATCCATCAGTCGTGCTCCCCGCGCTGCGCCTGCACTTCGGCGATTTCGTCTTCGACCTCGTGGCTGGCCACCAGCCGGTCCACATCACCGCGCAGAATTTGCAGACCCGCCTGCACAAACCGCAGCACCATCAGCAGCATCGACAGCGGCAGCACCACATAGGGCACCACCTTGGGCAGTTTCTCATAGGAATCGCCGTAGTTGATCAAATCTTCCAAGAACCCAAAGAGCGCCACCATCGGCACATCCTGCACCTCGTAGAAACTCTGGCTCCGCGCCTTCATGTCGAAACCGGTGGGAAACCAGCGCCCGGAGGTCGGCGGCAGATCGGCAAAGACCGCCCAATAGTCATAGGCGCCCTTCAGCAGCAGCAGCGAGAACACCAGACAGCAGCCGACCGAGATCAGCCCGATCACCCGGCGCGCGCCCGGCGACACCATATTGAGGATCGCATCCACCCCCAGATGGGCGTGGACCTTCACCGCATAAGATGCGCCCAGCAGCACCAGCCAGGCAAACAGGGACACCGTCAGCTCCAGCGCCCATAGAATGTTGGAATTAAACACAAATCGCGCCACCACATTGGCAAATGTGATCAGGGTCATCAGCCCCAGCAGCAGCGCAATCAGCGTCTCTTCGAGTGTATTGATAAGCCCGGTCGGGCCAGGTTTTGCCCCCGCCATATCGCTCTCCCTCGATGTTTGGATAATGGGATACCGGCGCGGATGGCGCACCGTACAAATTGGGGCGGCGCGTCGTCGCGCCTGCCCCTGATCTTCAGGCCGCAGCCCTTACATGCCCGCGTTGATCGCCTGGGCTGCGTCGATCATGTCCTGACCCACGTCGCCTGCGAACTGCTCCCAGACCGGCTTCATCGCCTCAACCCAGGCCGCACGCTGCTCAGGTGACAGTTCACGCACCACGCCACCGGCATCGATGATCGCCTGACGGGCTTCGCCATTCACCTTGGTGGATTCCGAGTTCCGCGTCGCAGTGACCTCACCCAGGATGGTCAGGAACTGTTCACGCACCGCCGGATCAAGGCTGTCGAGCCAATCCACCGAGGTCACCACCAGATAGTCCAGCGCGCCGTGGTTGGTCTCAGTGACACCGTCCTGCACTTCAAAGAACTTCTTGCCGTAGATGTTGGACCAGGTGTTTTCCTGCCCGTCCACAACGCCCTGCTGCAGCGCGCCGTAAACTTCGGAGAAGGCCATTTTCTGCGGGCTGCCGCCGATCGCTTCCATCTGCGCCACCAGCACGTCCGAGGACTGCACACGGAATTTCAGACCATTGGCATCGGACGGGTTGATCAGCGGCTTGTTGGCTGACATCTGCTTCATGCCATTGTGCCAGTAGGCCAGCCCCTGCAGACCACGGCGCTGCATGGAATCCAGCATCGCCTGACCGTTCTCGGACCCTTGGAAGGCATCGACCGCATCAATGTTCTTGAACATGAACGGCAGATCGAACAGGCGGAATTGCTTGGTGAACTTCTCAAATTTCGACAGAGAAGGCGCAGCCAGCTGCACGTCACCCTGCAGCATCGCTTCCAGCACCTTGTTGTCATTATACAGCGTGGAGTTCGGATAGACCTCCAGACACATGGTGCCGTTCATCTCTTCATTGATGCGCTTTTCCAGCAACGAGGCCGCAATCCCCTTGGGATGCTTGTCGGTGTTGGTCACATGGCTGAACTTGACGACAATCTCACCGTCATCGCAGGCCGCCATTGCGGTCCCTGCACTCATGGTCAGCGCCACAGCGGTGGCAGCAGCAGTTACAAATTTCATGTCTTTCCTCCCGGAATTTCTCCATAGCCTCCGCCCAGGCGAAGGCCCCAGACGCAGCATCACGGGCAAAGTGGCCCCGCTCAAGTCTTTGTTACCCACCAAAAATATATGTAATTTATCAATTATAAACAAATGTTTACGCGGTAAAGTTCACCTTGCATGCTGGTGTGCCAGATTTTATGTGCGATTTTCCGCACAGGGTGATCGTTGGCCTGTGCGGAAATCCGCACACCCTGTTAGCGCCTGACAGTTCCTCAGGCGGAATCAACCCCCGTCACCTTTCTTCAAATACTCACATCCCGCCGCCCGCGACCGGCCCCGACGCCGATACAGACACCGACACCGACCTGGGCCGTTGCACAGGCGGAGCACGGTGATCTCGCGTTCGCTTAACCCGGATCTGCCAGATTGGGCATGTCGCGACACTCGGGCCGCCTGACACGCAGCCCATCCATCCGGGGCATCTGGCATATGCCCCGGCAGGAGATCGGCCCGCTCTCGGATATCCTCCGCAGGTCGGGCGTTCAAATGACCGAAGTTGACGAAAAGGTCGACGAACATGGGGCCGGCTGACATCCGGTGCCCATCCCCCTCCGCCCTGCCCCCTTGCGGGGCGCCCGGCGGCGCCGCCACCTTACTGCCCCGCGCCCTCCCCTAAGACGCGGACCACAACAGGCATCAGACCGCCCTCAGCGGCGATAATCTTCGGGCCGGATGCCATAACGCGCCAGCTTGTCATAAAACGTCTTACGCGGCAGCTTCAGGGCTTTGGCCGCGGCAGAGGCATTGCCGTTCTGCCGCCCCAGTGCTGCAATAAGCAGGGACCGCTCCACCTGCGCCAACTGCTCCGCCAGCCCCAGCTCCGCGGATTGCGCGGCCTCCTCCGGCATCCCCAGCACAAACCGCATCGCCGCAGACATCAGCGAGCGCGCATTGCCGGGCCAATCCTGCGCCATCAGCGCCGCAAGATGGTCCTGCGGAATGTCCGGCGCAGCAATGCCCGCCTGCTCTGCGGCCTGGGCGACATAGTGGCTGAACAGCACGGGAATATCCTCGGGCCGTTCGGACAGCGCCGGAATGCGCACCCGCATCACGTCAAGCCGGTAGAAAAGATCGGCCAGGAATCGCCCCTCTGCCGCCGCCTCTGCCAGATCCGCGACTGAGCCGACCAGAACCCGCGCCTCCAGCGCCTGCTCCTGTTCCAGCGCTTCCAACATGGCATATTGCGTCTCGCTTGGCAGGGCGGCGATTTCATCCAGGTACAGCGATCCGCCCGCCGCCGCGCGGCACAGATCCGCAAACCCATCCGGGCTGAGCCCTGCCGCCGGGCGTTTCACAAACGGGCCTTGCCCGCGCGGTGACATCAGGTGAATGACCTCCGCCACCTTGGAAATCCCGCCCCCCGGCGCGCCGGTCACCAGCACCTCGGCCCCCGTGGCCGCCACCGCACGCGCCCGCGCACGCAGCTCCTCCATCTGCGGTGAGGTGCCAAATATCATCCGCGCCGCCGGATCACCGCTTTCCAGGCGAGACTTCAGCGCCCGGTTTTCCCGCACCAGCGCCCGCGTCTTCAGCGCCCGGCGCACCACCGCCATCAGATCCACGCTGGCGCAGGGTTTCTCAAGGAAATCAAACGCCCCTTCGGCCATTGCCTGCACCGCCATCGGGATGTCCCCCTCGCCGGTCAGCAGGATCACCGGCAGATCAGCGTCCACCTCGCGCACATAGCGCAGCAGATGAAACCCGTCGCGTCCCGGCATCCGCATGTCCGACAGGATCACCCCGTCAAAATCAGGCGTGATCAAATCCTTGGCTGCCACAAAGGACCCCACAGTAATAGCATCACACTCCGCCAGCTCCAGCGTCTGGCCCAATGCGGCCCGAACGGCCGCATCATCATCCACCACCAAAACCCGATTGGTCATGCCACCTCATCCTGTTGCTGCGTGTCAGTGCCGGCCTGCGCCCGCCAGCGGTCCAGTTCCACCGTGAACTCTGCGCCATCACCGGTGTTGACCCCGCGGATATGGCCACCAAAGCTCTGCACCAACCCGTAGGAGATCGACAGCCCCAGCCCCATACCCTCGGAACTGCCCACCGCCTTGGTCGAATAGAAAGGGTCAAAGATCTTTTCCGGCTCCTTCAGGCCGGGGCCGATGTCGCGCACACTCACCGCAAGCCGCGCGCCCGCATCCGTGTCGCCCTCATCCTGGCGTGTCTCAATCGCAATGTGGATCTCGCGCTGCTCCTGCTCCAGCATTGCATCTGCGGCATTGTTGATCAGGTTCACAAACACCTGCGACAGGCGCACCTCGCCGCCCCAAGCAAAGACCGGCTCTGCTGGCGGCTGCCAGATTAGATCGACCCGATCCTGCCGCAGGCGGGGCTCTGTCAGCTCAATCGCGGAGGCAATCACCTGCCCCAGATCCACCCGCCCCATCGGCTCGCTCTCGTTGCGGGCAAAGGCGCGCAGGTTCTTGATAATCCGCGCCATCCGCCCCGCCATCTGCGAAATCCGGCCAAGGTTCTCCCCCGCCCGCTCCGGCTTGCCCCGCGCCACAAAGGCCTCGCCGTTTTCGGCATATTGCTGGATCGCCATCAAGGGCTGGTTCAGCTCATGACTGATCCCCGCCGACATCTGCCCCAGCGCCGACAATTTGCCCGCCTGCACCAGATCCTGCTGTGCGCGCTTCAGCGCCGCCTCGGCCTCTTGGCGTTCCTGCACCTCGCGGGTGAGCCGCATATTAGTGGCCGACAAGGCCCGCGTGCGTGCCGCAACCCGGCTTTCCAGCACCGTATTCGCCTCCGCCAGCGTGCGCCGACGTTCAAGCGCCAAGGCCAGCATCGCCCCAAGCGCCAGCACAATCGCCGCCATCGCCGCCGCCTGCAGCCCCGCCAGCCGCTGGGCCGGGGCCACATCGACCAGAATTTCGCCCACCATGCCGATCTGCGGCAGGTTTACCGCCTGATGCAGCGCCCGCTCCGGCAGATAGGGCGACCAGCGCAGATCCCAGATCTCATGTGGACCCTCCATCCAGGCCCGAAGCGCCACCTGCCGCCCATCCGGCGGCGACAGCCCCGGTCCTTCGGCGCTGCGCTGCCAGAACAACAACTCCCGCCGGTTGGCAATGAACACCTCACCGCCGCGATTGGTGAAAAACACCGCAGGCAGCGACCCGCGCCAGGTCTGCTCCACATCCTCGACATCGGCGACCACCACCAAGGCACCGCGCACCCGACCATCCACATCGAAGTCCGGTGCCGCATAAATATAGGCGCGCCGCCCATCCGGTTGCAGCACCCCGTAGCCAGTGCCCAGCGCCCCCTGCATCGCCCGGTGGAAATAGCTGCTCTGGGTCACATCGCGCCCCATCACCCCCTCAGCAGCGACCACCACCCGGCCCGCCCGGTCGACAAAGAACACATCCAGCGCCGCTGTCTTGTCGGCCACCTCGCGCAACAGCCCCTGCGCCGCCACCCGCGCCTCTGCCCGGTCCAAACGCTTCAGCGTCGGGTGATCGGCCATCAAAACCGCCAGCTCCTGATAGACCTGCAACTGCGTTGTCACCCGGTCCGAGGCCAGCGCAAGATCCGCCGCGCTGCGTTCGGCAAGCGAATCAAGTGCTTGGCGGTAGCCCAACCGATACACACCGCCCGCAACAGCGGCCACCGCCCCCAGAAGAAGCGCCAGAATGATCCACCGATGTGCGTGAAATTGCGTCATTGGCCGCACAGTAGCAAAGCCCCCCTTGCATTGACCAGCCGCCTTGGCAAAAGCTGCGCGGATGAAGACATTGACCCAATCCCCCACCGATCCCGATTTTGTCCAATCGCCCTACGGATTTTATGCCGAGGCCCGCGCGATGGGACATCTGCATCATTGGCAGGACTACAATATGGTTGCGGCCTTTTCGCACCCCGCTGTGCATACCCTGCTGCGCGACCGCCGTTTTGGCCGCGAAATCCCGCCGGAGATGGCGCGAGAAAGCCCGGCCCATCTGGCCCCTTTCCTGCAGGTTGAGGCGCATTCGCTACTGGACGCCGAACCGCCCCGCCACACCCGCCTGCGCCGGCTTGTGTTGCGCGCCTTCACCAGCCGCGAGATCAAGGCGCTGGCGCCGGGGCTGGAAACGCTCTGCCATGAGCTGATCGACGCCTTCCCCGCGGATGCGCCCTTTGATCTCCTAACCACCTATTGCACGCAGGTCCCGGTGATCGCGATTTGTCGCCTCTTGGGCGTGCCCACGGCGATGGCGCCGCAGCTCTTGGACTGGTCGCACAAAATGGTGGCGATGTATCAGGCCTCCAAAACGGTTGAGACAGAACATGCCGCCGCCCGCGCCAGCCAGGACTTCATCGACTTCCTCACAACCTATGTGGACGAGCGCCGCAAGACCCCGGGTGAGGATCTGATCACCCGCCTCATTCAAGCCGAGGAAGACGGCGAGAGCCTCTCCACGGATGAGCTGATCGGCACCTGTATCCTGTTGCTCAATGCCGGCCATGAGGCCACGGTGCATTCGCTGGGCAATGGCGTGAAAACCATGCTGCAACAGGGCTGGGACCAAAGCTGGCTTGCCCCTGACGGCATCGACGGTCTGGTGGAGGAAATCCTGCGCTATGACCCGCCGCTGCATATGTTCACCCGCTACGCCTACGAGGAGATTGAGATGTTCGGTCATACCTTCCAGCGCGGCGATGAGGTGGCACTGCTGCTGGCCGCTGCCAACCGCGACCCAGAAATGCTGGAGGATCCCGAACGCTTCGATCCCACGCGCCCAGCCAAAGTGAACACCTCCTTTGGGGCGGGCCTGCACTTCTGCGTCGGCGCGCCGCTGGCGCGGATGGAAATGCAGATCGCGCTGCCGATCCTGTTTGAACGCTGCCCGGACCTGAAACTGGCCGCCGCGCCCGAATACAACAACACCTACCATTTCCACGGGCTGACCCGTCTCATGGTCACGGTCTAAGGCCCCCTGCGGCGGGCCACCCCGGCCCGCCCCCTACCATGGCTCAGACAGGCTGGCGTCTGGGTGGACGTCCGGCCATCAGTACAGCCCCCGCCACCACGGCCATCACCGATGCGCTGCGGATCACCGTCTGAAAATCATAGGCCTGCGCGATCAGCCCCACAGCAGGCCCGGCCATGACCCCGCTCACCATCAGCGTATTCCAATACAGCGCGGTCGCCCGCGCCGGCATCGCCTTGGCAAAGGACTGCACATAGCTGATGCCGAGGCTTGCATAGAACCCGTAGTACAGCCCCTCCAGCGCCGCTGCCGCCAGCATCTGGCCAAAGCTCTGCACCATCGCCAGCAGCTGGATCGTCACAATAGCAAGGCCGGTGACCGCCAGAAGTGCCCGCCACATGCCAATGCGGGCAATCACCCACGGGGTTGAGAAGATGGCAAAGACCTCAACAAATGTCTTCACGCTGAAGGCAAATCCGGGCGCAGAACCAGGCAAGCCCACCTCCTGCACATAGAACACCGGCAAGGCGGAACACGTCAGCGAACGCGCAGTGGAGAGGCAGAAGACCCCGCCGCCGCCAGTCCGACCAGCGGAAACACCCGCGCGCCCGCATCAATGCGGCGGGCAAACTGCCGGTTGGCCACCAAGGTCAGGCTGATCGCCATCGCTGCCTAACCACTGATAACCCAAGGTTGATGCCCCAGCCCCTCAACCAAGAAATAGCTCATGAAAGAAACAATCATGACAGTGCAGATCGTGCCGCAGAACAACAGCAGCAGAAACGTCAGGCGCGCCACGACCGGGCGCGGCCCCTCGGATTGTCCAAACCGCTCATACGGCAAAGGCATTCACGAGCCCAAGCAGCCCGCCCCGTCACCTTTCCCAAAATACTCCGGGGGATGTGACCTGTGCCGCAGGGACAGGTCACGAGAAAGGGGGCAGCGCCCCCTTTCCTTTGGCAGCACCAGACCACCGCGCGCCTAGTCCTCTGCGATGGCCTCAAGCGGCAGCAGGGTGGTGGATTTGATCTCCTCCATCGACAGCAGGGCTGTCACATTATGCACCCGCACCTCAGAAATCAGCGCCTGATAGAAATTGTCATAGGCCCGCGCGTTCTTCACCCGCACCTTGAGGATATAGTCGATATCCCCCGCCAGCCGATGCGCCTCCTGCACCTCCGGGCGATCCTGCAGCGCCTTCAGAAACTTGGCCTGCCACTCCGCCTCATGGGCCGAGGTGCGGATCAGCACAAAGAAACAGGCCTCAAACCCCAGCGCCTCAGCATCCAGCACCATGGTTTGTCGGCCAATGACACCTCCCTCGCGCAGCTTGCGAATGCGATTCCAGACCGGGGTCTTGGAACTGCCCACACGGCGGGCGATTTCGTCCAGCGACTGGCCTGCATCGCGTTGCAGCTCCGCCAGAATTTTCCGGTCCGTGCCGTCGATCCGCACTGTCATCCCTGTTTTCTCCTTGTTTGGGGATCAACCCGCCTGCATCTGCCGTCAGCTGGAACATTCTTCCTTATTTGCCGCGCCATATAGCGGATAAGGGGGAATATTTCCTATATCTAAGGGTAAGTCAAACAAACCAGATGAGGCCCCAGATGACCGGTCCAGACACCCTTGCCCCCCGCGCGCCGCTGCCCATGCAGACCGGTGCCTGCGGATCTGTCGCCGCCGCGCTGGTGGCGGGTGAGGTTGCCTTTGCAGGCTCCGGCCCTGGGGACCCTGAGCTGCTGACCCTGAAGGTGGCGCGCGCATTGTTGCAGGCGGATGTGATCCTCTTTGACCGGCTGGTCAGCGCCGAGATCATGGCGCTGGTGGGCCCGCAGGCCCAGCTGGAAGACGTCGGCAAGGAGGGCTTTGGCCCACAGGTCAGCCAGGAAGAGATCTGCGCCCGCATGGTGGCCCATGCCCGTATGGGCAAAAAAGTCCTGCGCCTGAAATCCGGCGACCCCACCGTCTATGGCCGTCTCGACGAGGAACTCACCGCCTGCGAGGAGGCCGGTATCGCCTATCAGATCCTGCCGGGTATTACTGCGGCCTCAGCTGCCGTCGCCTCCATCGGCCAGAGCCTGACACAGCGCGGGCGCAATGCCTCGGTGCGGTTTCTGACTGGCCACGACATGAAGGGCTTTGCCGATCACGACTGGGCTGCGCTGGCCCGTCCGGGTGAGGTGGCCGCCATCTACATGGGCAAGAAATCCGCGCGTTTCGTGCAGGGCCGCCTGATCATGCACGGCGCCGATCGCGCCACACCGATGACCATTGTTGAAAACGCCTCACGCGCCAATCAGCGGGTGATTGAAACCACGCTGGAGCGTCTGCCCACCGATCTTGCCGCCGCCGAACTGACCGGCCCGGCGCTGACATTCCTTGGCCTTGCCCCGCGCGCCAGCGCCCAGGCCCTGACAGATTTGAAACTGGAGCTTGCCTGATGCCCCGTCCCTTTACCCCGAAAATCATCACCGCCAACGACCTGCTTGAGGGTGACGTGATCTATTTCACCGACACCAACAGCTGGAGCCGTGAGCTGCAGGAGGCTGAGCTGATCGAGGATGAGGCCGAGGCGCAGCTGCGGCTTCTGGAAGCGGAGAAAGACGCCCTGCGGGTGGTTGGCATCTACCTCACCGATGCGAAATCCGGCGACAACGGCCCCGAGCCAACGCATTTCCGCGAAGACTTCCGCCGCACCGGCCCATCCAACTATCGCCACGGCAAACAGGAGGCCGCAGCAAATGTATAAGTACAACGACTTCGACACCGCCTTTCTGGCCGAACGCAACGCCCAGTTCCGTGCCCAGGTCGAGCGCCGCATTGACGGCTCTCTCACCGAGGATGAGTTCAAGCCGCTGCGCCTGATGAACGGCCTTTATCTACAGCTGCACGCCTATATGCTGCGGGTGGCGATCCCCTATGGTACGCTGAACTCTGACCAGATGCGCACCCTGGCGCTGCTGGCGGAGAAGTGGGACAAGGGCTATGGCCATTTCACCACCCGTCAGAACATCCAGTACAACTGGCCCAAGCTGCGCGACGTGCCTGATATGCTGGACGCGCTGGCCGAGGTTGGTCTGCACGCGATCCAGACCTCCGGCAACACCATCCGCAATGTGACCTCGGATCATTTTGCCGCCGCCGCCAAGGATGAGCTGACCGACCCGCGCCCCTATGCCGAGCTGATCCGCCAGTGGTCCACCGATCACCCGGAGTTCCAGTTCCTGGGCCGGAAATTCAAGATTGCCATCACCGGCAGCTCCACCGACCGCGCCGTGACCAAGGCCCATGACATCGGCCTGCGTATGGTTGAGCGCGACGGTGTGGCCGGGTTTGAGGTCATCGTGGGCGGTGGCCTTGGCCGCACGCCGCTCATCGGCAAAGTGATCCGCGATTACCTCCCGCAGGCCGATCTGCTGCCCTATCTGGAGTCGGTTCTGGCGGTCTATAACCTGCTGGGTCGGCGCGACAACAAATACAAGGCCCGCATCAAGATCACGGTGTTGGAAAACGGCATCGACACCATCCGTGAGATGGTTGAAGAGCGCTTTGAAGAACGCCGCAAAGCCTTTGACGGCACCGATCAGCAGCTCTTGGAGGAGATCAAGGCGCATTTCACCCCGCCCAAGCTGCGCGGTGGCAATGTGGAGACCTATCTGACCGCCTATGACGCGGATCCGGTGTTCCGTTCCTGGGCCGATACCAATCTGGCGGCGCACCGGGATGACAACCACGCCATCGTCACCATCTCGATCAAGGCGCATGGCCAGACGCCGGGCGATGCCACCGCCGCGCAGATGCGCGGGATGGCGGACCTGGCTGAAGAGTTTGGCTATAACGAGCTGCGCATCAGCCATGAGCAGAACGTGATCCTGCCACATGTCCATAAATCGGACCTGCCTGCGCTGCATGCCAAGCTGAAAGAGCACGGGTTGGCCACCGCCAATGTCGGATTGATCTCCGATATCATCGCCTGCCCCGGCATGGATTACTGCGCGCTGGCCACCGCCCGGTCGATCCCGGTGGCGCAGGAAATCGCCAGCCGTTTTGATGAGCTGAAGCTGGAACATGACGTGGGCCATCTGCAGATCAAAATCTCGGGCTGCATCAACGCCTGTGGGCACCACCACGTCGGTCACATCGGCATTCTTGGCCTCGACCGGGCTGGGGTGGAAAACTACCAGATCACCCTGGGCGGCGATGCGACTGAGACCGCCGCGATTGGCACCCGTACCGGACCCGGTTTTGCCTATGATGAAATCGTGCCTGCGGTGGAACGCCTGATCACCGCCTATCTCTCTCTGCGCGACAGCGCCGAGGAAACCTTCCTCCAGACCTATCGTCGCGTCGGCATGGATCCGTTCAAGGCCGCGCTTTACCCCGAGGCCCAGAAAAAGGTTGCTTAGCACCATGGTCAATGCAGCGGCACTACCGACTGACACACGCCAAGGCCCGAGCAGTGCCCATCTTGAGGCACTGGCAACACAGGTGGATGCGCTTAATGCGCGCTTCCGCCACCACTCTGCCACCTCCGTGATGGAGGGCGCACTCAAGGATGCGGGCCATATCGCGCTGGTCTCCAGCTTTGGCGCGGAATCCGTTGTGCTGCTGCATATGGCGGCGGTAATTGATCCGATGACGCCAGTGGTCTTTGTCGATACAGAATTGTTGTTCACCGAAACGCTGGTCTATCAGCAGGAGGTGAGCGAGCGGCTGGGCCTGCGCAATGTGCAGGTGATCCGCGCCGCTGACATCGCCGAGAAAGACCCCTATGGCGCGCTGCGCTTCTCGGATACCGACGCCTGCTGCGCCCTGCGCAAGACCGCGCCGCTGCAAAAAGCGCTGGCGGGGTTTGATGGCTGGATCACCGGGCGCAAGCGGTTTCAGGCCGGATCCCGCGCGGCCCTGGACTTCTTCGAGGTGGAAGAGACCGCCACTGGCCCCACCGGTCGGCTGAAGATCAACCCGCTGGCCCATTGGGCCCCGCAGGATGTGCGCGCCTATATGGATGAAAACAGATTGCCCCGTCACCCGCTGGTGGCCAAGGGCTACCCCTCAATCGGCTGCGCCCCCTGCACCTCGCCCGTCAAGGAAGGCGAAGACCCGCGGGCCGGACGCTGGCGCAACCAAGACAAGGAAGAATGCGGCATCCACGTGGTGGATGGCAAATTCATTCGCACAGGAGCCTGACAGATGAGTGTGATTGTGACCGATGCGGGCTTTGGCCCCGACAGCTGGACGGCGGGCTTTGACAGCGACACCGCCATTGAGATGCAGCCGGATGCCGATCCGGCGGCCCTGTCCAACCAATTGCCGGGGCTGGAGATGATCCGTATTCATTTCCCCAGCTTTGCCGATGGCCGGGGCTTTACCCTGGCGCGGCGCCTGCGGCTGGCGGGCTACACTGGGCGCTTGCGGGCCTATGGCCATGTGCTGGCGGATCAATATGCGATGGCGCGCCGCTCCGGCTTTGATGAGGTCGAGATCAGCGAGGATCTCGCCGCCCGTCAGCCGCAGGAGCAATGGCTTGCCCGTGCCAATTGGCAGGCGCATGATTACCAGGCCCGCCTGCGTGGCACCGCCGCACGCTAAGCCAGCCCTCTCCGCTTCTCTGGAATTCCCCCCTCAGACCCGGTTCCGTTGCGCCCTGCGCGGAGCCGGTTTCTGAAAACAGGGGTTTTCCTGACCTGTATCAAAGATTAATCAGAGGTGCCGGATATTCCTCCGGTGATGGATCCGATGAACGAGATGACACCCGTGACCGAAGCTGTGACCGACACTGCAACCGACCCGAAACCGGCCAAGGCCGTGCCCGCCCTGCCCGACGCCCAGACCGTGACCGAGGTCAAGCACTGGACCGACCGGCTGTTTTCCTTCCGCTGCACGCGGCCTGCCTCCCTGCGCTTCCGCTCAGGCGAGTTTGTGATGATCGGTCTGATGAACGATCCCGACCCCAAGACCGGCAAGGTGAAGCCCTTGCTGCGCGCCTATTCCATCGCCTCGCCCAGTTGGGATGAGGAAATGGAGTTTTATTCGATCAAGGTCGAGGATGGCCCGCTGACCTCGCGCCTGCAGCACATCCAGCCCGGCGACGAAATCATCCTGCGCCCGAAGCCCGTTGGCACGCTGGTGCATGACGCGCTGGTCCCCGGCAAACGCATCTGGTTCTTTGCCACCGGCACCGGCTTTGCGCCCTTCGCGAGCCTGCTGCGCGAGCCGGAAACCTATGAGAAATTCGACGAGGTGATCATCACCCACACCTGCCGCGAAGCCGGTGAGCTGACCTATGGTCGTGAGCTGATCGAGAGCCTGAAGGACGACGAACTCTTGAACGAGGTGATCGGCGAAGGCTTCTGGAAGAAGATCAAATACTACCCGACCACCACCCGTGAAGAGAGCGCCAAGATGGGCCGCATCACCGACCTGATGCGCTCCGGCGAGGCATTTGCCGATCTTGGCGTGCCGCCGCTGAACCCGGAAAGCGACCGCGCGATGATCTGCGGCAACCTTGCGTTCAACCTGGAGCTCAAGGATCTGTTTGAGAATACTTATGGTCTGGAAGAAGGCGCAAATTCCAAGCCCGCGCATTTCGTGGTGGAAAAGGCGTTTCTGGACTGATCCCAAGTCGTCCTATGCTCTTCAAGTGACAAAAAGCCCCCGTCATATTCTGATGGGGGCTTTTTATATGGGCCGACTGGATCAGGCGTCATGACCTGTGCTGGCCGCAGTACGGGACACGGCCCCCTTCGCTGCGGCCGCGTGACTGACCGGTTTCATGCTGTTCCAATCGCCCCTCCCGCGGTCACTCTATTGCGCAGGGAGGTGCAAAGGCACATGGTAGCGCCATGGCAACGGAAATTGAGTTCTCTTTCAAAACCTTGACGGGCACCGCACAACGGCACATCCGGGTGTTTCAGATCCACCAGTTTCTGGACCGGTTTGCCATGGGTCTGACAGTGGCCGTCGTCGCGCTTGCGCTGACGGACCGGGGCATGGATCTGTTGCAGATTTCGCTGCTCTTCGGGGTCTACTCGCTGACGACGATGGCGATGGAATTGCCGTTTGGCGGTCTGGCCGACACCATTGGTCGCAAACCGGTCTTTCTGGCAGCGGTCATCGCCAGTCTGATTTCGCTCGTGCTGTTTCTGTCATCGAGTGATTTCACTGTCCTGGCTCTCTCCTTCGCCTGCATCGGGTTCGGGCGTGCCCTGCGGTCAGGCACGCTTGATGCCTGGTTTGTTGAGACATTCAGGACCGCGGCGCCAAATGTGGATGTTCAGCCCGCTCTTGCAAAGGCGCAGTGGGCCAATGCCATGGGCCTCGCCTTTGGTGCAATTTTGGGAGGTTTGCTCCCGGACGTATTTGGCATGACCGCGCTGAGCTATGGGATCAGCATCTATGATGTGTCCTATGTGGCAAGCTTTGCCGTGATGATCGCAGTGTTGACCTACACGATGTTTGCCATCACCGAAGAGCCACGCCCGTTGAATGCCAGCGCGTTGAGACAAGGGTTCACCAGCGTCCCGTCCGTGATCGCACAGGCGGGCGCGCTTGCCTTGAGGCATCCGACGCTTTCCATGCTTCTGGCAGCACTGGCCCTGGTCCTGATGGCGACCAATCCGGTTGAGGTGATCTGGCCGACCTACGCAAAGCCCATGTTGGACGAGCGCTACGCCAACACCGCCATTGGCACCCTGACGGCGGGTTACTTTTTTGCAATCGCGTTTGGTGCGGCGCTGTCACCCTATATCAGCCGTGTCTTCAGGCGTCGTCATGCGGTCACGCTTGCGGCGCTTTTTTCCTGTCTTGCCGGTGTTCAGCTGGCCTTGGCGATGCAGGGCGATATCGTGGGATTTGTCGGCGTCTTCCTTCTGTTCTCCATCCTTCTTGGAGCAAGCGAAACGCCTGCAAGTAGCATCCTGCATCGCTGCGTGGACGATCGGCAGAGATCAACAATGCTGTCCTTGCGATCTCTCATACAGCAACTGGGGGCGGCATTGGGACTGGTGCTGGCCGGAGCCGTGGCCGATGTCTATTCCACGCCTGTTGCATGGGGTGTCAGCGCCGTGTTCCTGCTGATAGCGACGGTGCTGAGTTTGCTGCTGGCCAAGCGACTGACGGCGGCGGCGGAGAGCTGACGCCTGTGCAGCGGGCAGCGCCAAACATTTGACAGCCTTAACGGCCCGCGCCGGTAACTCTCCCCCGCTGACGAGCGAAACATGCGGGTTCCCATTTTTCCCTTTCCGGTCCTCGGCGCGAGGTTTGTGCTGCGCGGCAGAAACGACGCTGCGGTAGGCGATAGAGTGCCGATCATGCCATGCCGCGCTCTGACACCTCCGTGGGCCTTGCCAACCATCGACGTTCAGCTTAAACGACAATTGTTATGTTGTAACATTACACTCACACATTCAAAAACCGCTGGAGACGAAAATGCTACGTACAATCTTCAAACGACCTGACCTCCTTGCCGTGGCCGCGCTGGTTGCCCTGTCCACGCAGGCCCCGGCCCAAACCGCGACCAGCTCCACCTCGACCCACAATCACAGCCATCAGGCCAAAGAGCCTGTCCTGATCAACGAAGCAGAGATTCAGCCCCGTGACCTCTCTGACTGGGAGGCCGACTGGCAATCGGTCTATCCGTTTCTGCAAGACGGCACTCTGGATCCGGTGATGGCGCACAAAGCAGAGAGCGGGAAGAAGACCGCCGAAGACTATCGCGCGTATTATGAGGCTGGCTACAAAACGGATGTGGAGCGCATTTTGATTGACGGCTCCAGCGTCACATTCTTCCGCGATGGCAAGCCTGTGCAGGGCCAGTACACCAACGACGGATATGAAATCCTGACCTACGCATCAGGCAATCAGGGGGTCCGCTTCATCTTTGAAAAGTCAGGCGGAGACGCCGCAGCACCTCAGTTCATTCAGTTCAGCGACCATGAAATCGTGCCAACCAAAGTCGATCATTATCACCTTTATTGGGGCGATGATCGCGCGGAACTGCTGACTGAGGTTACCAACTGGCCGACCTATTTCCATGCTGACTTGAGCGGTGCGGAGATTGCCGACGGAATGATGGCCCACTAAGCCGCAGCGCTGTCGGCGCATAAGAAAGGCCCCCGTGACTCTCTGACGGGGGCCTTGGTGTCTGATAGCTGTCTCACTCCGCTTATTGCGGCAGCGCGTCCTTGATGCGGTTCAGCGTCGCCTCCAGCAGTGCCGGATTGTCTCGGGCCTGATCCAGCGTGGTGATCAGCAGCGCCTTCTGCGTCGCCTCGATCGAGGACTCCTCGATCATCGTGATCACCTTGTCATAGTTGAAACCTTCCGGTGTCAGCAGCGCATCCTTGGCGGCCTCGGTGCCCTCTTCGGCAGCGGCAGTGGCATCAGCCGCAGCATCTGTTGCAGCCTCAGCGGTCTCGCTCACAGCCGCCGCTGTGTCTTCGGCGGCCTCTGCAAGCTCATTAGCGGCCCCTGTTGCCGTGTCCTCAGCCGCAGCGGCAGTATCTGCAACCGCATCACCAGCCGCCTCTGCTGTTGCAGTGGCCTCCTCACTCAGCGCCGCTGCGCCCTCGTTGGCCTCATCAACTGCGGCAGCCGCGCTGTCCTGCAGCTGATTGGCGCCCTCGGTCAGCCCTTCGGCAATCTCGTTCACTGTTTCCGCTGCCGTCTCGGTCACGGCGGCAGCGGCTTCATTCACCGCCTCTGCGGCGGCATCAACGGAGCTTTCAATCGCGTCTTCGGCGGCTTCAGCAGCGGTGGCGATATCGGTCTCCACCTCGTTAGCGGTCTCCGCAGTCTCCTCAGCGGGGGTCTCGGTTTCAGGCGTCACGATAACAGTCTCTGGCGCCGACTCTCCGGTTTCCATGGAGGAGATATAGAAATATCCGCCCAATGCGACGGCTCCCACACCCAGGCCAATAACGATCGGTTTCATGATAGATCTCCTTCTCTCTCCTAATGCTCCACACGGGGCGGGGCTTGCGGCTTAGCACTTGGGCTTAGGGGCCTGAAACTACAAGGGGAATAAACTACCAGCAGCCCCATCGGCCAATCCCCGCCAGTCTGACACCACCGGTCTGCCAAGTTCAGCGCAACGCAGAATTAACCCTTTGATGATGCTCTCAGGTGCAAACAAACCTTGAAAACCGCGATATGGACGGTCATACCCGCAATTGACTTGAATCGCAGGCCCGGGACCGTTATTTTCCGGGCACTTTTCCGAAGTGACAGAAGGATAGACGTCATAGCCCGCAGACCCCACAATGCGCCGCCGCAACGCGACACCGGCCCGCGCACCAACGAAAAAATCCGTGCTCCCGAAATTCGCCTGATTGGCGCCGAAGGGGAAAATGTCGGCGTGGTTCACCCCGCCAAGGCGATGCAGATGGCAGAAGAGGCCGGTCTCGATCTGGTCGAGATTTCGCCCAACGCCACCCCGCCCGTGTGCAAGATCATGGATTACGGCAAGTTCAAATATGAACAGCAGAAGCGGGAAAGCGAAGCACGCAAGAAGCAGAAGATCATCGAGGTCAAAGAGGTTAAATTCCGTCCCAACACGGATACCAATGACTACGACGTGAAAATGCGCAACGTGTACAAATTCCTGGAAAACGGCGACAAGGTGAAGATCACCCTGCGGTTCCGTGGCCGCGAGATGGCCCACCAGAATTTGGGCCGTGAGCTGCTGCTGCGTGTTGCAGAGGACATTAAGGAACTGGGCAAAGTGGAAAACATGCCCAAGATGGAAGGCCGTCAGATGATCATGATGATCGGCCCGCTGCCGCAGAAATAATCCCTGCCGCAACAGATGTTATGCAAAACCCCGCGCCCTCCGGTGCGGGGTTTTTTTCTTATCTGCGTCAACTCCGGGGGGAACTCACCGGAATTGCGATTGCTACATTCAATACTCACGTTTTCTTTACGCTCCCCCCTTAGCTCCTGAAGGGAGTTCGGTCGCTTCCGACAAAATTCACCGCAATTATGGAGCCTCTCTTGAAGCCACTTAGCGACGTCCAAAACAGTGCCTTCATGGCCATCGCCCCCTGCCGTGCCGCGTCTTTGGCGCTGGTGGTTCTGGCCAATGAAGACAGCCAACACGCCCCAGACACTATGAAGGAGCTGCTGGATCAGTCGGTACAGCGGATCAGGGCCGCTTATGAGATGTTGACTGCAGGGCTCGACAAACTGCTGGCGGAAAGTGAACATGAATTGCCGGCTGATCTTGGCGCGCAGCGCAGAAAGTCCATCGAAGCACTGGAGCCTTTTGCCGAAATTCTAAGCACACAATCCGACGGCACGATCCTGAAGCGTGTACGCGAGATGCCCTCGCTCACCGCGCAGGCGCTCTACAAGGTCGAGCCGATTGTCTCGCAGTTCCTGATCGACATGACCAAAAACATGTTTGAGGCGCAGAAATCCCGCGACAGCGCCCGCGACGAGGGGATGCGTGATGCGATTGAAAATGCTGAAACGGTAGGCCGTCATATTCAGCTGATTGCCTTCAATGCCTCGATCGAGGCGGCGCGCATTGGCGACCAAGGCAAGGGGTTTGCAGTGATCGCGTCGGAAATCCGCAACCTCTCGGGACGCACGCAGACATTGCTCGACACGATGTCAGGCTATCTGCGCGCCTGACCCCTCGCGATGACAGAACCAGCCCCGGCGCGACGCCGGGGCTGGTTCTTGTTTTCCAATGGCGGGATTATCCCGCAGCAGCCACCGCCCGTTTGGTGATCACCCCAACCAGATGCGCGCGGTAGGCCTTGGTGCCATGCAGATCGCCGATCATCCCGTCCGGATCCACACCGAGGCCCTCAATGGCATCGGGGGAGAAATTCGCCGATAGCGCCGCCTCTGCCGCGCTCCAGCGGAAGACACCTTCCTCGGAGGCACCGGTCACGGCCACGCGCACAGCGTCGGCAAAGCGCGCGACAAACACCCCAACAAGCGCAAAGCGTGAGGCGGGCTGGACAAATTTCTCATAATGGGCCGCCTGTGGCACCGGTAGGCGGATATTGGTGATGATCTCCCCCTCTTCCAGCGCGGTGGTGAACAACCCCTGAAAATACTCATCCGCCGCAATTTCGCGGCTGTTGGTCACGATGGTGGCACCGCTGGCGAGTGCTGCCGCCGGGTAGCAGGCTGACGGGTCGTTATTGGCGAGCGAGCCGCCAATGGTGCCCCGGTTGCGCACCGCCGGATCGCCGATCTGCCCCGCCAGCGCCGACAGGGCGGGGTAGCTGTCAGCGGTGGCGGCTTCGACCTCGCCGTGGGTGGTGGCGCCGCCAATGGCCAGCCCGTCGCCATCCGGGCAGACGCCCCGCATCTCGGCAATGCCGCTGAGGCTCACCAATGTGCTGGGCATCGCCAGACGCTGTTTCAGCGTTGGGATCAGGGTCTGCCCCCCACCAAGCGCCTGCGCGTCCTCCGCGCCCAGGGCCTTCACCGCATCCGCGATGGTCGAGGGCTTCTCGAACTCGAATTCATACATGTCGTATCCTTTCCGAAAACCGGCTGACCGGCTGTCATCTTTCCGAAAATACTCCGGGGGTATGGGGGCAGCGCCCCCATGAACCCTTAGCCATTCATCGCCGCCCAGACCCGTGCGGGGCTCAGGGGCATGTCGATATGGGTGACATCCTTGCCGGCCGATTGCAGCGCATCCACCACGGCGTTGACCACCGCAGGCGGGGTGCCGATGGCGCCCGCCTCGCCGCAGCCCTTCACGCCCAATGGGTTATGCGTGCAGGGCGTCTGACAGGAATGATCGACGGTGTAGAACGGCAGATCATCGGCGCGGGGCATGGCGTAATCCATGAAGGACGCCGACAGCAGCTGTCCGTCGTCATCATAGACGCACCCCTCCAAGAGCGCCTGACCGATACCCTGACCAATGCCACCATGGACCTGGCCGTCGACAATCATCGGGTTGACGATATTGCCAAAGTCATCCGCCGCGGCAAAGCTCTCGATACTGACCTTGCCCGTGTCGGGATCCACCTCTACCTCGCAGGCATAGGCGCCTGACGGGTAGGTGAAGTTCGCCGGATCGTAAAAAGCGGTTTCCTCCAACCCCGGTTCGATATCCTCCAGCGGGTAATTATGCGGCACATAGGCCGCAAGGGTCACATCACCCCAGGCCAGCGATTTATCAGTGCCGGCAACAGTGAACTGGCCGTCCTTCAGCTCGATATCCGCATCCGAGGCCTCCAGGATATGGGCTGCGATTTTCTTCGCCTTGGCGATGATCTTCTCGGTGGCGCGCACCATGGCAGAGCCGCCGACCGCCAGCGAGCGCGAGCCATAGGTGCCCATGCCCATCGGAGCCTTGTCGGTATCGCCATGTTCGATTTCGACCATATCCTCCGGGATGCCGATCATATCGGCGATCACCTGCGGGAAGGACGTCTCATGCCCCTGCCCATGGCTGTGACTGCCGGTCATGACGACGATACCGCCAGTGGCATTCACCCGCACCGTCGCACTTTCATAGAGACCAGCACGGGCCCCCAGCTGCCCCACGAGGTTCGACGGCGCAATGCCGCAGGCCTCGATATAGCAGTTGACGCCAAGCCCGCGCAGCTTGCCCTTGGCCTCGCTGGCGGCGCGGCGTGCATCAAAACCGCTGAGATCAGCAATCTCTTCCAGCTTGTCCATGGTCGCCACATAGTCGCCGGTGTCATATTCCACCGCAACCGGCGTCGCGTAGGGGAATTCGGTGATAAAGTTCTGGCGGCGCAATGCAATCGGGTCAACACCCAGCTCGCGCGCGGCCTTATCAATGACCCGCTCCAGCTGATAGGTCGCTTCCGGCCGGCCAGCGCCACGATAGGCATCAACAGCAACGGTATTGGTGAACACCGCCTTCACATTCACGTAGATCAGCGGCGTTTTGTAATTGCCGGCCATCAGGGTGCCATGCAGCCAGGTCGGGACCGAGGGTGCAAAGGTCGACAGATACGCGCCCATATTTGCATAGGTTTCCGTGCGCAGCGCGGTGAAGTTGTTGTCCGCGTCCAGCGCCAGCTCAATCTTTGTCACATGATCGCGGCCATGGGCGTCCGACATAAACGCCTCGGACCGCGAGGAGGTCCATTTCACCGCGCGATTGAGGGCCTTGGCGGCAAAGGTGCAGAAGGCCTCTTCGGCGTAGTGGAAGATCTTGGAGCCAAAACCGCCCCCCACATCCGGGGCCACAACGCGCAGTTTATGCTCCGGGATGCCCAGCACAAAGGCGCCCATCAGAAGGCGGATCACATGCGGGTTCTGCGAGGTGGTATAAAGCGTGCTGTCGCCAGTGGCGCGGTTGAAATCCCCCACCGCGACGCGCGGCTCCATCGGGTTTGCGACCAGACGGTTGTTGACCAGTTCCAGCGTGGTGACATGAGCCGCATCCTTGATGGCCTTGTCCACGGCATCGCGGTTTTCCTCAACAAATCCCCAGTCATAGCAGAGGTTGGAGGTCAGATCGTCATGCACCTTTGTGGCGCCATCCTTGACCGCTTCTTTCATGTTGATGACCGCTGGCAGGTCCTCGATCTCAACGGCGATAGCCTCTGCGGCGTCGCGCGCCTGCTCGGCCGTTTCGGCAACAACGGCAGCGATGGGATCGCCGACATGGCGCACTTTGCCTTGGGCCAGAACCGGATGAGCCGGCTCCTGCATCACCTCGCCGTGACGGTCGGTCACCTGCCAGCCGCAGGGCAGCCCGCCGACACCTTCAAAATCTGCGCCGGTAAAAATCCGCACCACGCCGGGCATGGCGGCGGCATCAGCGGTGTCAACCGAGGTCAGCCGACCATGGGCCACATCCGAGCGCAGGAAATGCACATAGGCCTGGCCGTTCAGGTTAATGTCATCTGTGTAATTACCGGTTCCGGTCAGGAACCGCACGTCTTCGCGCCGTTTTGGGCTGGCGCCGATGCCGCTATCCTTTGGCATTGTCCAAATCTCCTCCCTGGACGGCCTGCACGCGGCAGACCTCTTGGTCATGCTTTGGTTCTGAACTGGGTCGCCTGTGCGACCTCCGTGCCCGCCTGTCTTCCCGGCCACAGTGCTGTGGCCTCCCTTTGAGGCGGGGTCTGGGGGCTGGCGCTATTCTGCCGCGACGGCAGAGACGTCCTGACCCGAAGCCGCCATGATCGCCTTGACGATATTGTGGTAGCCGGTGCAGCGGCACAGGTTGCCCTCAAGGTATTCGCGGATTTCCTGTTCGCTGGGCGTTGGATTGTCCTTCAACAGCGCTGCCGCAGACATCACCATGCCCGGCGTGCAGAAGCCGCATTGCAGCCCGTGATGATCCTGAAACGCCTGCTGGATTGTGTTCAAGGTGCCATCCGGGGCGGCTTGCCCCTCGATCGTGGCAACCTCTGCGCCGTCAGCCTCTGCCGCCAGCATGGTGCATGATTTCACCGCCTTGCCATCGACATGCACAACACAGGCGCCGCATTGGCTGGTGTCGCAGCCGACATGGGTGCCGGTCAGGCCCAATTCCTCTCGCAGGAAACCGGACAGCAACATGCGCCCCTCGACCTCTCCGCTGGCAGTCCGACCGTTTACGGTCATTGTGACTTTCACCATCAACTCCTCCCTTGGCTCGCGTAAACTCGCTGGCAGAAGTTAAGCACGGCGCAACAGCCGACGCGAAGCATTATTCGCAGGGCTTGGACTAAAGTCGCAGGGCGACGCCAGACCTCGCTCAGACGTCGCTGCGACGTGGGCGGGGCCGTGTGGGGATTTCTTTGAGGAGGCCACCAACCCCCATGGCGGCGATATCTGCGCTGCTCACATCGATCCCGCAGACCAGCCGTTCCAGCACCCAATCGGCGCCGTTCAAAGCAAGCGAGCGCGCACAGCCCGGCAAGCCAAGCACAGGACGCCCCGCCAGATCGCCCAGAAACAACAGATTGCCCGGATCCACCGGCATGCCAAAACGGGCGACCTCACCGCCAGCCGCCCGAAGCGCAGAAGGGGCCACATCCAGCGGATCCGAGGTGGCCGACCCGGTGAGGATCAGGATCAGATCGCTGTCTGCACCAACCGATTGCAGGGCGGTCGCCAGCTCTGCCTCGCGGTGCGCCACCACCTGCCGGGGGGCCATCGACATGCCGAACCGGTCAAGCCGCCCGATCATCGCGGCGCGCCCCTTGTCTGGCGGGGTTTCCGCGCTGATGCGGGTTTCGATCAAGGTGGCGCGGCGCAGCTGAGGTGGGATCAGACGGATCGCCCCGGCCACATCGCAGGTGGCGGCTGCAAGCGCGGCCTCCTCCACCGCGTAGGAGATGATCTTGGCCGTGGCCACCATACCGCCCGCATCTGCCCGGTGATAATCGGACACAGTCGCCAGCGTGATCATTGGATCGACCGCATTCAACGCGTTGATCCGCGCAGCATCGACCCGAATCAAACCGGGGCCAAGCGCATGGAGGTTGACCCGCCCTGCCCCGGCACCAGAGATCCGCAGACCCAGGGCTGCGGCGTCGGGCAGCAGCGCCTCTGCCAACATCTCTGCCGCGCGATCCTCGTGGATATCGCCGGGTTCCAGCTGCGCCACGGTCAGCTGACGATGCCCAACGGCGGCAAGATCGGCAAGATCCTGCGCCGCCAGTCGGGTGCCCTTGGCGATACGATGCTCCGCGCCCTGCAGGGAATGCGCCAGATAGCAGCCCGCCGCCTCATTCAGGGGCACTGCACCAAAGATCATGACCTGCGTCCGCGCAGCACGGCCGTCATCTCGGCAATAATGGACACAGCGATTTCAGCTGGCCCAGCTGCGCCGATATCAAGCCCGATGGGGCCATGGATGCGCTCAATGGCGGCTGCGTCAAACCCGGCCCCCTGCATCCGCGCGACCCGTTTGGCATGGGTGCGGGTTGATCCCAGCGCACCGATGTAAAAACACTCAGAGCGCAGAGCGGCCTCCAGCGCGGGGTCGTCGATTTTCGGGTCATGGGTGAGCAGCACAACAGCGGTGCGGGCATCAAGGCCGAGGAACGCAATCGCCTCATCCGGCCAATCCTCCACCAAGCTCTCCCCCGGGAAGCGTTCAGCGGAGGCAAAGACCGCGCGCGGGTCGATAATCACGGGGTCATAGCCCGCAATGCGCGCCATCGGCACCAGAGCCTGTGCGATATGCACCGCGCCGACCACAATCAACCGCAGGGGTGGATTATGCACCGCTACGAAGGTCGTGCCGTCCGCCTCGGTCCCTGATTGGTCCATGCGTTTGCGATCAGTATAGCCCTCCGCGTCCAGATGCCCCGCGCCACTGTCAAGGTCCACCACATAAGACACCGCGCGTCGCTCGGCGCGGGCGGCGACCAGATCGGTCAATGTGCCCTCGGCCAGCGTGCCGCCGATGGGTTCAACCAGAATGCGGATGGTGCCGCCACAGGCCAGCCCGACGGCAAAGGCATCTTCGTCGCTGACGCCAAATTCCAAGAGCCGGTGACACCCGTCGGCAATCGCCTCCTGCGCGGCAAGGATCACCGCACCTTCGACACAGCCGCCTGAAACGGAGCCTTCGATCCGGCCATCGCTGGCGACCGCCAGTTGGGACCCGGTGCGGCGTGGGGCGGATCCCCATGTCTCCACCACCGTGGCCAGTGCTGCACTCCGGCCGCCTTGCTGGCCACTGCCCTTGGCTGCACGGTGCCAGTCGAGCGCCGTTTCAGGAATGTTATCAAAGCGCTGCAATCCGGGTGCCGACATCTGAAACCTCTGGGTTGGGGCGGTCGCCGCGTGGTGGTCCATAACCGGACAAGGCCTGCCGCAGACAGGGCGGACAAAGCCGACGATAGACAGAACGGGCCGTGACCTGACGGGTTTAGTCTAGCGCCGGAGCGCAGCCAGCGGGATCAAAAACACGCGCGCGCCCTTGCGACTTTGGTCGCAGGATGGCGCGCGGGGTGTGCGTGGGATCACTTCAGCTTGGACAGTTTATCCTGCAACTCGGCCAATTGGCGTTTGATATCATCCAGCCCGTCGCCGTCCTCAGCGCTCTCTGCATCGCCGGATGATTGGCTCGCCGCAGGCCAGCCGCCGGAGAACCCACCGGCCATCGCCTTCAGAAAGGCTTCCTGCTGCGCCTTGATCGCCTCAAACCCCGGCATCTGTGCCATCGGGTTCATCGCATTCATATTCTCAACCATCTTGCTTTGGTTCTCGCGCAGCATCTCGAACGAGCTTTGCAGGAACTGCGGCATCACCCCGCCGCCCGGCACCATATAGCTGCGCACCAGATCGTTGAGCACATTCACCGGCAGGATATTCTCGCCCCGGCTTTCGTGTTCGGCGATGATTTGCAACAGATACTGACGGGTCAGGTCATCACCTGTCTTGAGGTCGACAATCTGAACCTCGCGCCCCTCCCGGATGAAGCCGGCGATATCCTCCAGCGTGACATAGTCGCTGGTCTGCGTGTTATAGAGCCGCCGACTGGCATATCGTTTGATCAACAAGGGTTTATCCTGATCCGACATGTCACTTCTCCCCAGACATGATGCGTTGCAGCAAAGCCTATGCGAGCGCAGAACAAAAGGGAAGCGTTACGCCAAGCAGCGCAACAATTGATCGTCGGATCCAATAACCCGCCCACCCCGTTTCCGAAGCTGGGCTGCCGGCCCCCTCGCAAGCCCTGTTTGGGCAATCGAAATAGGACAACGAAAAAGGGCAGGTCCGATGACCTGCCCCCTTCAGTGCAAAGAGATTTTGTTGGGAGGAGTATAAAACCCCTTTGCAAATGCGCGCGGCGCTTACTTAGCGGCGGCTTTTTTCGCAGCGGAGGTCACGTCGTTGGTGGCCTTCTTCACAGCGGCGGACGCCTCTTCGGACATGTCCTTGCCAGCCGACATCAGCAGCTCAACGGTGTCCATCTGAACCTTTTTCGCAACTTCAGCAAAGGCGGCCATGTTCTCAGCAGCCACTTCAGCGGAGGCGGACGCGAAATCAGTTGCCGCTTTGGCGTAATCCGCAGGCTCAGCCTGTGCCTTGGAGACGTCGCTCAGCTTGGTCAGGGTTTCTTTGGCCCAGCTGTTGGAAATCTCGGCGGACTTCTCAGCGGCCTGCAGGGCAACATTGGACAGTTTTTCGTTCAGGGCTGCGGTGGTTTTGAACGCATCTTCCATCGCGGTTGTGTCAACCGGAAACGCACCCATCATGTCTTTCATCATCGCGGTAAAATCTTGGGTCTTAGCCATTGTACTGGTTCCTCTTGGTTACGCGGCCAGATCGTTCTGCCGCCTTCGCATGACCCCAATATTGTTTCTGCACCGCAGCATTTCAAGATTTTTATTGCTGCAATGCAGAATATTTTTTGAGAACGACCTAAAATCAATCGCTTGCCTGACGGCGCGCCTTCACCCGCACATAGTCTCCCGGCGCTGGCGTAAGCGGCGGATGCTGGGAATCACCGGGATCACGGGCCGGGACCTGTTTGCCGGACCGTTTCTTGAGCCAGCTTTCCCAACGTGGCCACCAGGACCCTTCGTTGAAGGTGGCCCCCTCCCGCCAGCTGTCGGCATCGACCTTCAGATCGGTATTGGTGTAATGGCCGTATTTGTTGCGGGTCGGCGGATTGACGATGCCCGCAATGTGACCCGACTGGGCCACCACAAAGGTCTTCGAGCGCGACCCCATCTGCTGCACGCCGCGATAGCAGTCTTTCCAGCGGGCGATATGGTCAGTCTCACAGGTGATCGCCATCACCGGCACAGTCACGTCGCGCACATGCAGCGTGTGGCCCATCAGCTCAAACCCGTCACGCACGAATTCATTGCGCTGGCACAGGCCGCGCAGATACTGCATCGCCATCCGTCCCGGCAGGTTGGCGCCATCGCCATTCCAATACAGCAGATCAAAGGCTGGGGGCGTCTCCCCCATCATATAGCTGCGGATGGCCGGGCCGTAGACCAGATCGTTGGAGCGCAGGAAGGAAAATGTCCGCGCCATAATATAAGAGCGCAGCAGACCGTTGTTGGTAATCTCCTCCTCGATCCCGTCGATGAAGTCGTTTTGCAGGAAGGGCGTGAACTCCCCCTGATCGGAGAAATCTGTCAGCGCGGTGAAAAACGTCGCCGATTTGATCGAGGTATCGCCCCGCTGTTTCAGCAGCGACAGGGTCAGGCTGAGAGTGGTGCCCGCAATACAGTAGCCGACAGCATTGACCTGTTTGACCTTGCAGATCGACTTGGCGGTCTCGATCGCGCTCAGATAGCCCTTCTCGATATAGTCCTCCAGCCCCAGATCGGCGTGCTCCGCGCTGGGGTTGAGCCAGGACACCACAAACAGCGTATAGCCCTGCTCGGTCACCCATTTGATCAGGCTATTCTGCGCCTTGAGGTCGAGAATATAGAACTTGTTGATCCAGGGCGGGAACAGCACGATCGGGGTCTCATGCACGGTTTCCGTGGTGGGACGATACTGGATCAGCTCCATCATCTCGTTGCGGAACACAACTTCGCCGGGTGTCGTGGCGATATTGCGGCCGATTTCAAAGGCGCTCTCATCCGCTAGCCGCACCACCAGTTCGCCGTCATTGGCCTCCAGATCGGCAACCAGATTCTCCAGACCCTTGATCAGCGACTGACCTTCGGTCTCCACCGCCTTTTCCAGCGCGTCGGGGTTTGTCGCCAGAAAATTGGTGGGCGCCATCATCTGCACGATCTGGTCGGCAAAATAGCCGAGCCGCCGTTTGTCGATGTCGTCGATATCCTCAACCTCAGCCACGGCGTTGCGGATCGCCTCAGCATTGGTGAGATACTGCTGCTTGATAAAGTGGAAATAGGGGTTTGATTGCCACATCGGATTGGCAAAGCGGCGATCCGCCGGCGCAGTAGACGCGGTGGGCGCGGTCTCATCCGGGCTGTCGCCCTCCAGGGATTTCGCCAAAAGCGACTGAGCTTCGGCGAAATTCACCACCGCCTGGCCCCAGTAAGCCACTTGTTTTTCCAACAGCTTTGCCGGGTTTTTCGCCATTTCCGACCAATAGGCCGTTGCTGCGCGTGCAAAAAGCTCTTGATTCGGACCATCCAGCGAAGCGGGGTGAGATTTTTTCTGAGCCAGAACATCCATCAGACGTTTTGAAAGTTGCTCAACCTGCTCCATATTTTTTTTAATTCGTTCAATATGTTCCGGTGAGACGTCCGGATCCGTGCTCTCACTTGTTGTCATCTTAACAAATCCCCCGTAATCTTTCTGCTATGCAGAATACTGTCCGCCCATCATACGACAAAGCAGTGAAACGTCCGATGGGTTGTGACACAACCGCACGTGGATTCAGATCGGATCCAAGCGGCCAACGCAATGGAGATATAACATGCGTTACATGATGTCGTACGATCTGATGGAAACCATGCGCAACACCAACCAGTGGCTTGGCGCAACGGCCCTGTCGATGGCGTCGAACCCCGCCTTTGCCGCGATCCCCAATCCGGCGCTCAGCTGGATGGCCGCCTGGGGCGAGGTCACGGAACGCAGTTTCCAGCGCATGGTCACCAAACCGGACTGGGGCATTTACACCCAGACCTGCGCCGATGGCCGCGATCACGTGGTGGAGATCGACACGGTTGTGGAACGGCCCTTTGGCGATCTGATCCATTTCCGCGTGGCAGGCCGCGCCGAACAGCCGCGCAAGGTGCTGCTGGTGGCGCCGATGTCGGGCCACTACGCAACCCTGCTGCGCTCCACCGTCAAAAGCCTGATCGAAAACTGCGAAGTCTATGTCACCGACTGGCATAACGCGCGCGATATTCCGGTCTCCGCAGGCAAGTTCGATATTGAAGATTACACCCTCTACCTCGTTGATTTCATGCGCGAGATGGGGCCGGACACCCATGTGATTGCGGTCTGCCAACCGGCGCCGCTGACCTTGGCGGCCACCGCTTATCTGGCGGAACAGGATCCCGGCGCCCAGCCCTGTTCGCTGACGCTGATTGGCGGGCCGGTAGATCCCGATGCGACCCCCACCGATGTGACGGATTTTGGCCGCCGGGTCACCATGGGTCAGCTGGAAGAAACGATGATCCAGCGCGTCGGCTTCAAGTATAAGGGTGTGGGCCGCAAGGTGTATCCAGGCCTGTTGCAGCTCAGCTCCTTCATGTCGATGAACGGTGAGCGTCACTCAAAGGCGTTTATGGACCAGATCCAGCGCGTCAGCCGGGGTGAGGCGTCGGATCACGACGCCCACAACCGGTTCTATGACGAATATCTCGCCGTGATGGATATGACGGCGGAGTTCTATCTCTCCACTGTGGAGCGTGTCTTCAAAGGGGGCGAAATCGCGCGCAATGAATTTGTCGTCGCCGGGCACAAGGTGGATATCGGCAAAATCACCGATGTGGCGGTCAAAACCGTCGAAGGCGCCAATGATGATATCTCGGCGCCCGGTCAGTGCATCGCCGCGCTGGATCTCTGCACTGGCCTGCCGGAGACGAAAAAGGCCAGCCATGTGGAGCCGGGGGCGGGACACTATGGCATCTTTGCCGGGCGCAGCTGGCGTGACAATATCCGCCCGCTGGTGATCGAATTCATGAACGCCAACGCCCGCAAGGCAAAGAAACCGGCCGCGAAACGCGCCAAGGCAACCGCCTGACACACCGCCAACAGCTGGACCGGGCTAGACCAGGGTCTGAACCAATCGGACGATGACACAAAGGAGCGCCCAGAATGGCCGATCCGCTGAGTTTCGCATGTGACTGCGGAAAAATCCGTGGCGAGCTATCGCAAGAGGCGCGCAAGGCGGGCACCCGTATCGTCTGCTTCTGCGCCGATTGCCGCGCCAATGAAATCTATCACAACCAGCCCGACCCGGCCCCGGGCCCGGTTGATCTGTTTCAGGTCAATCCCGACGGGGTCCGGTTCCATCAGGGACAAGATCTGTTGCGGCTAATGCGGCTCAGTCCGAAGGGGCTGTTTCGCTGGTACGCGGGCTGCTGCGGCACCCCAATGGCCAATACGCTGGCCAAACCCACGCTGCCCTTCGCCGGGCTGCGGTCGGATCGATTTGCCGATAAAGATGCGCTTGGCAAGATCCGCGCGCGGGCTTCTGTTCCGAAACAGGGCAAACAGCCCCGCACCGAAGGTGCCGCGCGGATGGTCATGTCGCTGTTGAGCCGAATGATCTCGGCGCGGCTGTCAGGCCGGTGGAGGGAGACACCGTTTTTCGACGTCGAAAGCGGTGAGCCGGTGTCAAAGCCAGAGGTGATCAGCAAGGAAGAGCGCGCAGCCCTGCTCCGCTAACCTCCGTATAAATAACTGATTCAGCTGGTCTTTAGCGGGTTTGTCAGGGTCAGTGGCGGTAGCGACGGCGCTGCCGGTTGTGCCACGCCCGCAGCGGTAGTTGCAGTCTCCCGCGGCGGGTCCGGTCTCTCGTCCTGATCCGGGGCAACCTCGGCCAGCCATGCGGCCATGGCACCGGTCACCTGATCCGGTTGTTCCAGCGTTGGCAGATGGCCTGCCTCCTCAATCACACAGAGCCGGGCGTTGGGCATCAGGGCCGCCATAAATTCATGCCGTTTCAGCGGCGTCAGCCGATCCTGCGCCCCGCAGAGGATCAGGGTCGGTCCCTTGAAACGGCGCAGTGCCGCCTGCTGATCGGTGCGCCGCTGCAGGGCCCGCGCCTGCGCCACGAACAGCTCAGGTCCCAGACTGCAGCCCTGTTGATAGATGGTGTTGAGGATATCAAGCCGCTGCGGCGACGGCGCCAGACTGTCCACCGGCAGGCAGCCGCGCAGAACATCCTCCAGCCGACCACTGCGGGCCGCGATGATCAGCGGCTCCCACTCGGCGGCCTGTGTTGGCGTATCGGGCAAGGGGCTGGTCGACATCAGACACAACCGGCTGACCCGTTCGGGTGCGCGGCGCAGGATTTCCATCGCAACAATGCCGCCCATCGACAGCCCAGCCAGCGCAAACCGCGCTGGCAGCTGCGTCAGCAGATGATCGGCGATGCGCTCAATCCGGTCGCCGCCCAGAAGCGGCGCCACCATGGTTGGCAGCACGCCGGAAAGCGCCCGCAGCTGCGGCACGAAGACTTCCGCCGTGCCCATCAGCCCCGGAAGCATCACCAGAGGCGCACTACCCGGCCCGCCTGCGCGCGTCTCGGTCTGCCCTGCTCTGCCCAGTTGATCCGCCACCCGCGCCTATCCTCCTGCCTCGGTCCCGTAGCCGTTCCAGCGAAACGCGCCGTCGTCAGACAGCGGCGAGAACGGATTATGCGCGATTTCCCAGATATGGCCGTCGGGCGCGCGAAAATAGCCGATGGTGCCGCCCCAGAACACCTCCCCCGCCGGGCGCAGGATTGTGGCGCCTGCCGCCTCGGCCTTGGCCAAAAGCGTGGCCACATCCTCAGCACTGCGCGTGTTGTGGCTGAGGGTCATCGCCCCGGTGCCGAGGTCTTCCACCGGCAGGCCGATATCCTCAGCGAGCGCCGCCAAAGGATACAGCCCCAACGTCTGTGAGATCAGGTCAAAAGCAATGACGCCATCGGGGCTCTGCGCCCGCTGCCAGCCAAGCGCCTCGTAGAAGGCGGCGGCCTGCTCCATGTCGGGCACCCCGAGGGTGATCAGGCTGATGCGTTGGTCCATCGGTTCCTCTCCTGCCCGTGGCGTCCCTGATGAGGGAGGCCTCGTATATTTAACAACTCGTGGCGCGCGTTAGATTGCACCCTGCGAAGGGCGCTCTCCTTCTAGCTTAGCGGATCCCATCCGCGTCAGATAGCCCCAGAACCTCTGCAACAGCCGTTTCGATCAGGGCCAGACAGGCGGGATCCGAAAACCGGTGATCCGCATCTTTGACCAGTTGCAGGCGCATATCGGCGCAGCTGGCATGATCGAGCAGCCGCAGGGCGGTTTCCGTGCTGACCGCGGTATCAGCGGTGCCTTGCAGACACCGCACCGGCATCGGCAGCGTAAGCGGGGCGCGCAACACCAGATGGTTGCGCCCGTCCTCAATCATGCGTTTGGTGATCACATAAGGCTCCATGTAGTCGCTTGGCAGTTCGACCTGCCCGCGCGTCTCCAGCTCCGCCTTCTGGGCATCGGTGAAATTGGCCCAATAGCCGTCCTCGGTAAAATCCGGGGCGGCAGCGATGGTGACCAGACCCGCGACCCGCTCCGGCAGGGTCCGCGCCAGCAAGAGCGCCTGCCAGCCGCCCATAGAGGAGCCGACGGGAACAATTTTGCCCGTGGTCAGCGCCTGAACCGCTGCCAGCGTGTCCTGATGCCAGTCGCCAATGCAGCCCTCTTCAAATGTGCCGGAGCTTTCACCGTGGCCGGAGTAATCAAACCGTAGAAAGCCTAATCCACGCGCCTGCGCCCAGGCTTCCAGATGTATCGCCTTGGTGCCCTCCATGTCGGATTTCAGCCCGCCCAGAAACACCACCGTCGGCGCCGCTGTCTCGCCGCTTGCGGGGGTCAGATGATAGGCCAGGCGGCGGCCGGTATCAGTGTCCAGAAATTGGGTTGCGGTCATACTGTCCCCCGTTGGTATTGTGCCAAATCACAGGCCTTCAGATCTGCCACGGCAACGGCGCGACGGCAATGGCGTGTTTCACCGCAGCCGCATGGGATCCCGGCATAGGTTGGCCACGGTGCAACGCGGCAACGCCTTCAGACTTGGCGACTTTTCACCGTCGCAACACCCTTGCGACCCATCGCCGCCATGCCTAGGGTCCGCGCGATATCCCTCTTTGCCCCACGATCAGGAGCCAGCCCTTGCCCCGTGCCCTTCGTCTTTTCTGTCTCGGCCTCCTCTGTCTGCTGATCCTTCTGACCACCGTCTGGGGGGCCATGGCGCTGTGGTACCGTCTGCCCGTTGACAGCCTCTGGCGCACAGCCGCGGCTTCCGGCTTTGCCGGTCTTGGTCTGGCCACGCTCTGGGCGGTGATCCGGGGGCGGGCCTTGCGCGGGCTGTCGACCTTCTGTCTCGCGCTTGCGGCGCTGATCTGGTGGTGGGCCAGCCTCACACCCCCGGCAGAGGCCAACTGGTCGCCCGATGTCGCGCGGCAGGTCACCGGCACCCGCAATGGCGATATCCTGACGCTGACAGATGTGCGCAATTTCGACTGGACCACCCCGACCGAATTCACCCCCCGGTGGGAAACCCGCAGCTATGACCTCAGCCAGCTGGAGACCGTCGATCTGTTCATGTCCTACTGGGCCGGGCCGGAGATGGCGCATATGGTGGTCAGCTTCGGCTTTGAGGATGGCGCGCATATCGCCTGGTCTGTGGAGGTGCGGCGTCAGGTTGGCGGTGGCTTCTCCCCCATCGCGGACCTGTTCAAGACCAATACGCTGGTGTTGATCGCAGCGGATGAGCGCGACGTGGTGGGCACCCGAACCAATGCCCGCGGCGAGGACGTGCAGCTGTTTCGCATCGACACTGATCCGGACACCGCCCGCGCGCTGCTGATGCAATATGTCGAGGCCGCCAACAGGCTGGCCGCGCAGCCGCAATGGTATAACTCGCTGACCTCAAACTGCACCACCGTGGTGATGACGATGATCCGCATCATCGTCGAGGACGTGCCGCTGGACTGGCGGGTGCTGGCCAATGGCTACCTGCCCGAATACGCCCATGATCAGGGGGTACTGGCGACAGGCTACAGTACTGAGGAGCTGCGCAACCTTGGTAGTATCACCGCCAAGGCGCAGGCCGAGGGCATCACACCAGACTTCTCCGCCCTGATCCGCGAAGGTGTGCCAGCTCCTGCCCCCTGATCCAGGACCCTAATCCGGCTTTTGCATCTTCTGGCACAAAATATCCCAGGGAGCGCGCGGGGCTGGCCCCTCGCCCGCTTGACAGCCTCGCGCGCCCCTGCCAAACGGGCAAAACACATATAACCCGCAACCGGGCGTTCAGTGGGCGCCAAACCGACGAGGAGCAGCCAGACAATGGCCCAAATCTCTCTCACCTTCCCTGATGGCAATGCACGATCCTATGACGCAGGCATCACCCCTGCTGAGGTCGCAGCCTCCATCTCTACCTCGCTTGGCAAAAAAGCGATCTCTGCCACCGTGAACGGTGCGCATTGGGATCTGCAGTGGCCGATTGACACCGACGCCTCCATCGCGCTTCACACCATGAAGGACGAAGAGCAGGCCAATGAGCTGATCCGCCACGATCTGGCCCATGTGATGGCGCGCGCGGTGCAGGAGATCTGGCCCGACACCAAGGTCACCATCGGCCCGGTGATTGAAAACGGCTGGTACTACGACTTTGATCGCGCAGAGCCCTTCACCCCCGAAGATCTCGGCACCATCGAAAAGAAGATGAAAGAGATCATCAACAAGCGGGACGAGGTGCGCACCGAGGTCTGGGACCGCCCCCGCGCGATCCAGCACTACACCGACAACAATGAACCCTATAAGGTCGAGCTGATCGAGAGCATCCACGGCGATGAGCCGCTGCGGATGTATTGGCATGGCGACTGGCAGGACCTCTGCCGTGGCCCGCACCTGCAGCACACCGGCCAATTGCCGAGTGATGCCTTCAAGCTGATGTCCATCGCTGGCGCTTACTGGCGCGGCGACAGCGACCGCGCCATGCTGCAGCGGATCTATGGCGTTGCCTTCACCGGCAAGGAGAAACTGAAAGCCCATCTCCATATGCTGGAAGAGGCCGCCAAGCGCGACCACCGCAAACTGGGCCGCGAGATGAACCTGTTCCACATGCAGGAAGAGGCTCCCGGCCAGATCTTCTGGCACCCGAACGGCTGGAAGATCTACACCACCCTGCAGGATTACATGCGCCGCATGCAGGACCGCGACGGCTATGTCGAGGTGAACACCCCGCAGGTGGTGGACCGCAAACTGTGGGAAGCCTCTGGTCACTGGGACAAATACCAGGAAAACATGTTCATCGTTGAGGTCGACGAGGATCACGCCCGTGAAAAGGCCGTGAACGCGCTGAAGCCGATGAACTGCCCCTGCCATGTGCAGGTGTTCAATCAGGGCCTCAAATCCTACCGTGATCTGCCGCTGCGCATGGCCGAGTTTGGCTCCTGTGCCCGCTATGAACCCTCGGGCGCGCTGCATGGCATCATGCGGGTGCGTGGGTTTACTCAGGATGATGGTCACATCTTCTGCGCCGAGGATCAGATCGAATCTGAAACCGCCAAGTTCATCGCCTTCCTGTCGAAGGTCTATGCCGATCTTGGCTTCCATGACTGGACCATCAAGCTCTCGACCCGCCCGGAAAAACGCATCGGCAGCGATGAAAGCTGGGATCTGGTGGAGAAGGCGCTTGGCGATGCCTGCAAGGCGGCGGGCTATGACTATGAGCTGCTGGAGGGCGAAGGTGCCTTCTACGGTCCCAAGCTGGAATTCACCCTGACCGACGCGATTGGCCGGAACTGGCAGTGCGGCACCCTGCAGGTGGATCCCAACCTGCCGGAACGTCTGGATGCGAATTTCATCGGTCAGGACGGCAGCAAGCACCGCCCGTTCATGCTGCACCGCGCAACCCTTGGCAGTTTTGAACGCTTCATCGGCATCCTGATCGAAGAACACGCAGGCAAGCTGCCGTTCTGGCTCGCGCCGCGTCAGGTGGTTGTCGCCTCCATCACATCGGATGCGGATGACTATGTGAACGAAGTGGTTGAGACCCTGCGCGCCGCCGGTGTGCGGGCCGAGGCGGATATCCGCAACGAGAAGATCAACTACAAGGTCCGCGAGCATTCCGTGGGCAAGGTGCCGGTCATTCTGGCCGTCGGCCACCGCGAGGTCGAAGAGCGCACCGTTTCCGTCCGGCGTCTGGGCGAGAAACAGACCAAGGTCGAAGCGCTGGACGCTGTAACAAAAACCTTGGCGGTTGAGGCAACGCCGCCGGATCTTCTGTAACATTTCTGCGGTCTTTTGCTGATCTTTACCCATTTACCGGCCCCCACTTGCGGGGCCGGTTTCTTTTTGCGCATGGTTTTAAGGGTTCGGCAGCCAGAAGGTTGTAATATACGGTCACAGCTGCTGACGCCCGCGTGAGACACAGGCTCGTGAATTCAAAGACTTCCCGGCCTGAGCTAATGTCTGACTTGTAACACCGCCCTCGCAACCAAATTCCAAAGAAGGAAGACACCAATGTCCAACACCGCAAAATCCCTCGCCGTCGCTGGTGCCGTTGCTGCTGCGCTGACCTCTGCCATGGTCACCCCGGCCGCCGCCCAGTCCAAAGAGAAATGCTATGGCGTCTCCCTCGCCGGTCAAAACGACTGCGCCGCCGGTCCCGGCACCACCTGCGCCGGCACCTCGACCGTCGATTATCAGGGCAATGCCTGGACCCTCGTGGATGCCGGCAGCTGCGAAGGCATGGATCTGCCAGCCATGGCGGATGGCAGCGACCGCAAGGGCTCGCTGGAGCCGCTGGAGCGCGACCTGCCTGCATAAGCAAAGGATTAACGCCAAGGGCGGGGGGAGTCTCCCGCCCTTTTTGTAACCCGACCCGAGGACCTGCCATGCTGGACGCCGCTTCTTCCCTACCCGCCGCAGCCGGTGTTGGCTACAAGCCGCAGCATTTTGCCGATATCCTCGCCGAAGCCGGCGCGGTGAAATGGCTGGAAATTCACGCTGAGAACTACATGGGTGACGGCGGCCGCCCTATTGCGCAGCTGCGCCATCTCTGCGAACAGTTTGCGATGTCGGTGCACGGTGTCGGCCTCTCTATCGGTGGTGAGGGGGCATTGGACGGCGATCATCTGGCGCGGCTGAAACATCTGGTCGGCTGGCTCAATCCGGCGAGTTTTTCTGAGCATCTCGCCTGGTCCACCCATGACAGCCATTTCTACAACGACCTGCTGCCGCTGCCCTATACGGATGCCACGCTGGCGCGGGTCTGTGATCATATCAATCAGGTGCAGGACAGCATCGGGCGGCGGATGCTGCTGGAAAACCCCTCCAGCTACCTCGCCTTTGCCGAGAGCAGCTGGTCCGAGCCGGAGTTCCTGGCAGAGATCACCCGCCGCACCGGCTGCGGGCTGCTGCTGGATGTGAACAACGTCTTTGTTTCTGCCACCAATCTCGATTTCTCGCCGCAGGGCTATATTGATGCCTTTGCGCTGGATCAGGTCGGCGAGATCCACCTGGGCGGCCATGATGAGGATGAGGACGACCACGGCAAGCCGCTGCTGATTGACAGCCACGGCGCTGAGGTGGTGGATCCTGTCTGGGCGCTGCTGGATTATACGCTGGCCAAATCCGGCCCCAAACCGGTGCTGGTTGAATGGGACACCGATGTGCCCGACTGGCCCGTCTTGGCCGCCGAGGCAGACCGCGCCGCATCCGCGCTGGAGCGCGTCCCGGCATGACTGTCTCGCAAACAGATTTCACCCGCGCCATGATCGACGCGGCGCAGCCGGTGCCGGAGGGGCTGCTGGATGCGACCGGCCAGCCTGCCGGGCGCCGGTTCAGCGTCTATCGCAACAACGTCGCCGTCTCCCTGACGGAGGCGATGCACAGCGCCTTTCCCCTGATCGCAAAGCTCTTGGGCAAACAGAACCTTGATGGGCTAGCGGGTTTGTATCTGCGCGCTCACCCGCCCTCCTCGCCGCTGATGATGCACTATGGGGCCGAATTTCCGGATTTTCTTGCCGGGATGGAGCAACTGAAACACCTCGGCTATCTGCCGGATGCGGCGCGCCTCGATCTGGCCCTGCGCCGGGCGTATCACGCGGGCGACGCCACGCCGGTTGACCCGGCGCGTCTAGCAGCCCTGCCCCCTGAGGCGCTGATGGCGACCCGGCTGACGCTGGCCCCCGCCGTTGCCCTGTTGCGCTCACCCTGGCCAATCTATGACATCTGGCGCTTCAATACCGAAGAGGACGCGCCCAAGCCCCGGCATATGGCGCAGGATGTGCTTATCACCCGGCCCGAATTCGACCCGGTTCTACAGGAACTGCCTGCGGGTGGTGCCGACTGGATCACCGTCATAGCAGGTGGCGCCACATTGGAAGAGGCGCTGACCACGGTTCAGGCCGACCACCCGGATTTCGACCTCTCACACCCGCTCGCCCTGTTGCTGCAAGGCGGTGCAATCATTGACCTAGATCGCAAAGGATAACCGATGCACGCGCTTGTTTCCTCTTACACCTCCATCTTTGGCAAAGCTGATAGGCTTTCGGACATCATTCTGCCAATCCTTGCACGGCTGGTTTTTGCGGCGGTCCTGTTGGTTTACTACTGGAACTCCGCCGGGCTGAAGACGGATGGGTCGATCTTCTCACCCTCCGCCGGGGCCTTCGGCCAGATCTTCCCGCATGCGGCTGAGGCCGTGCTCTATGATGTCTCGCAGCTCAATATCTTTCAGCGGTTGGTGATTTTTGCCGGGACAGTGGCAGAATATGTCCTGCCTGCGCTGATCCTGGTCGGGCTGCTCACCCGGCTCGCCGCCCTTGGCACCATTGGCTTCATCTGGGTGCAGACCATCGTCGATGTGACCGGCCATGGCGTCAAACTGGGCAGTCTTTTTGACAATGCCATCGGTCTGGTGGATCAGCGGGTTATGTGGACATTCCTGCTGCTGGTTCTGGTGTTCAAAGGTGCAGGCCCGCTGTCGCTGGATGCGCTTGCACGGCGCGCCACGGCGCCTGCCGCCGCCTGATCTGATCCGCTTTCAAATCCAAAAAAAAGGCGCCCTGCATCCGCAGCGGCGCCTTTTTTCATGACCATTATTCACGTCGGTTCAGAAATGCGCTTTCGGCTCATCCGGTTTGCCCGCAGCCAACGCCAGCAGCCCGCCCAGAAGCGCCAGTGAGATCGGGAAGATGGTAAAGACATTCAACCCGAACCCCGCATAGAGCCCCGCCGCCGACGCAAGCAGCAACACCCCGCCCCACAGCGCGCGGGAGATTGCCATCGCGCCGCCTGCCAGCGCCAGAATGGGCGAGATCACCGCCAAGAGCCGCAGCTGATCAACGTCATCGACCTGCCGGACAATCCCGTCGACCTCGCCAAAATACTCGACGGCGGCGGTATAGCCATAACCCGCAAACCCCACCATCATCCCAATCAGCCCGGCCACGATGCCCAGCACCAGCGCTGCATTGCGCATTGCCGCTCTCCTCATCTACTCCGGAACTGAGATGGGGATCCTAGCCCTCAACGCCAAGGGCCGCCTTGGTTTTGGCATCCCAGCCGAGATACAGATCGCCGTTCAAATCGGGGCCGGACTGGATCAGTGGACGTTTCATCAATGTCGGATGGGCCTTCAGCAGATCCAGAGGATCCGTCGCCCGCTCCGCCTCGCTCAACCCGCGCCAAGTGGTGGAGCGGGTATTGACCAGACGATCGCCAAACTGCGCCATGGCTGCTGTGAGAACGGCCTCCGGCACACCATCGGCGCGCACATCGACCAGCTGCGCCTCCGGCAGCTGTTTCAGCGCCTTGCGGCAGGTGTCACAGGTCTTCAATCCGTAGAGTTGCACGCTTTTTCCTTTCCCGAGGGGATGGCTCAGCACAATTTATGGTAGAGCCACACTGTTTTGCTTGATTTTTACATGGTCCGTGCAAAAGTTAAAACCGGGTTGGGACAATCTCCCTGGCCTGTTCTGTCAGCGCATTGCGGCAGAACCGATCATGTCGCCCGGAAACGTGAAATTATCGTGTATTCATGGCGGCTCACTAGAAGGAAGGAGACACGGGAACATGGCGAGTGGCACCGTGAAATGGTTTAATACAACCAAGGGTTATGGCTTTATCGAGCCCGAAGGCGGCGGCAAGGATGTGTTTGTGCACATCTCACAGGTTGAACGGTCTGGGCTGACGGGCCTTGCGGATAATCAAAAAGTTGATTTCGAGATGACCGAAGGGCGCGATGGTCGCCAGATGGCCAGCGACATTCGCCCCCTTTAAACACGATACGGCTGCGCCGAGGTTGACCCTCGGGCGCAGCCTGCCGCGCGATCGAATGACCCCGTCAGCACCGGTCTGCTTGTCGGCCACCCTGCGATCACCGCATGACAAAGGGATCCGGAATGGGCGCGTCACTGGTGCGCAGCCAGACCGTTTTGATCCTTGTGTAATCCAGCGCAGCCTGCAATCCGCCCTCGCGCCCATGGCCTGACAGCCCCTGCCCGCCAAAGGGCGCAATCGGGCTGACGGCACGATAGGTATTGACCCAGACAATGCCGGCCCGAATGCCCCGGATCATCCGATGCGCGCGGGTGAGATCTCGGGTGAAGACGCCAGATGCAAGGCCATGGTCAGTGTCATTGGCCAGCGCCAGCGCCTCGGCCTCGGTGTCGAACCCGCGCACCGACAGGACCGGGCCAAAGAATTCCTCCCGCAAACAGGGCGCCTCGGGGGCCTCAGAGCAATCGAGTATGGTCGGCGGAAAGAAATACCCCCCTTGCTCCAACCGCTGACCGCCTGTGACAAGCTGCGCCCCAGCGGCCAAGGAGGCAAAGATCAGTTCCTCGGCCCGGCTGAGCTGGGCACCGGTGCAAAGCGGTCCAATCTCGGTCTCGGGTAGCTCTGGCGCACCAATGCGGATGTTCTCGGCTTTTTCTTTCAACCGGTGCAGAAACTGCGCCTTGATTTGATTGGATATGATCAGTCGAGACCCGGCCACGCAACTTTGCCCTGTCGCGGCAAAAATCCCAGAGACCTGCGCATTGACCGCGCTGTCGATATCTGCATCCTCAAACACGATGAAGGGGGATTTTCCGCCCAGTTCCAGAGAGGTGGAGGCGAGGTTCTCGGCTGAATTGCGCACCACATGGCGCGCGGTCTCCGGCCCGCCGGTAAATGCCACGTGATCAATCCCAGGATGGGAAGTCAGCACCGCGCCACAATCGGCGCCAAATCCGGTGATGACGTTCAAAACCCCCGCCGGAAACCCGGCCTGATCAAAGATCCGGGCAAACTCCAGCAGCGGTGCCGGCCCCTCCTCAGATGCCTTCAACACCACGGTACAGCCTGCTGCCAGTGCCGGGCCAATCTTGACCGCCGCCAAAAACAGCTGCGAATTCCACGGCACCACGGCTGCCACCACCCCAAGCGGTTCGCGGCGCAGCCAGACCTCCATATCCGGTTTGTCAATCGGCAGATGGGCGCCTTCGATCTTGTCTGCTAGTCCAGCATAGTAACGGTAGTAGTCGGCTACATAGGCAATCTGGGCGGAGGTTTCGCGAATGATCTTGCCAGTATCACGGGTCTCCAACAGGGCCAGAGTCTCTGCATTCTCGGCAATCAAATCGGCCAGCCGAAAAAGCAGCTTGCCGCGCGCAGTGGCGGTCATGCCCGCCCAACCCGGCGCGTGGAAGGCCGCGCGCGCTGCTGCAACCGCGGCCTCCACATCGGCCTTGCGGGCCTCAGGCATCATCGCCCAAACCTCTCCGCTTGCTGGATCGCGGCTCTCAAAACGGGCAGAGCCGTCGGAAAACACCCCGCCGATATATTGCTGGAACTGCTGCATGGTGATCCCCTTCAGGCAAAGGCTGGCATAACATCACGGATGAACCGCTCAAGCGAAGCTTTCTTACGCTCAAAACTCATCCCGCTGTCGATCCAGAAACTGTATTCATCATACCCCAGCGCCTCATAGCCCCGGATCCGGGCAATCGCATCTTCGGCGGTGGCGATCACATTGTCACGCAGCATCGCCTCCGGCGAATAGAACGGATGGGCCGCGATTTCCGCTTCGCTCAACGGCGCGATCAGCCCCTGCGACACCGGGCGCTCGTTTTTGAACCAGGCGCCGAAGTAGCAATAAAACCGGTTGATTTCTTCCGCCGCCTGCTGCGCATCGGCGGCATCTGCGGCAATATAGGTGTGGTTCAACAGCATGATATCCGGGCGCTGCACGTCAGGGTATTTGGCGCAGGCGTCGTTGAACGTCTCAATCAGCCGGGTGATCTCCTCATCCCCTTGCCACAGCGGCGTCACCTGCACATGGCAGCCATTGGCGACGGCAAATTCATGGCTGTTGGGGTCGCGCGCTGCGACCCAGATCGGGGGGCCGTTTTCCTGTCGCGGCTTGGGTGAGGATGTCGTGGCCGGGAAGGAATGATAGGTGCCCTCTTGTGCGTAGTCGCCCCGCCACAACCCCTGGATCGCCGGTATCAGCTCCCGCATCCGCTGGCCTGCGTCCCAGGCATCCATCCCCGGCACCATCCGTTCGTATTCGTAACTATAGGCGCCGCGCGCGATGCCAAGTTCCAACCGCCCTTCGGTGATCAGATCGGTCATCGCCGCCTCCCCCGCAAGGCGGATTGGATGCCAGAAAGGCGCGATGATCGTGCCGGTTCCCAACCGCACATTTCTGGTCTGGCGCGCCAGATCGACAAGATTCAGAAACGGGTTTGGCGCGATGGTGAAATCCATCCCGTGATGCTCTCCGGTCCAGACTGCGTGCATACCGCCATCGTCGGCAATCTTGGCCAAGGCGACGAACTCATCGTAGAGCCGCTTTTGATCCTGTTCCGCCGAGGTCCGTTCCATATGTACAAACAGAGAAAAGCGCATGTGTCACCTGCCGTTATGCGATCTGGCGGATTTCGCCGCTGCGTTGATTGCCGGAATAGATCCCAAAATCCCCCAATGCTGCCTCGCGGGCGAACCGCTCCAGCATGGTCAGGATCGCGGGGTCGCTGATGTCCTCAAGACCTGCTTCAGCCGCCCCGTCCTGCGCCAGCGGCACAAAGGTTCCGCGCGTCGGCGCACCTGCCCCTGCCTGACAGAGAAAGGCGATATGCTGGCGTTTGCGCGCAACATCCTCAAACACCGAATAGACAAAGCCCGGCTCAGCCGTGAGCCCGGTATCGGCAATCAACTGGCGCACCGTGGCAGCGGCACCATCGGGACCAGCCAGCGCCTCCGGTAGGGTCGCACCGCCCTGGCCATCATCGACCAGCAGCACCTCGCCGTCGCGTTCGATCAGGGCGGAGACCACCAGATCGGGGCCGGTTCCGGCAGGTTCCGCTGTGGTGGCCGCCGTGACGTAGGCGCCGCGCGCATAGCCCAAACCCGGATGTGGGCTGACATCAAAGGCTTTCACTTCACCAATCAGGATCACATGATCGCCCGCCTCAACCGTCTTGTGCAGGCTGCAATCGAACCAAGAAGACACCCCGTCGATCAGAGGCGATCCAGCGGGACCGGGCCGCCAATCGAGACCGGCAAAGCGGTCCTCAGTCGGGCGGGCGAATGTATTGGAAATCTCTATCTGAGTTTCCGCCAGCACATTCACCGCAAACCCAGCACCGTTGACCAGCGCATCATAGTTGCGCGACTGGTTGGCCAAGCACACCAGCACCAGCGGCGGATCAAGCGAGACGGAGGTAAAGGAATTGGCAGTAAAGCCAATCGGCTGGCCGCTTTGGTCATGGGAGGTCACAACCGTTACACCGGTCATGAAACTGCCAAAGGCATGGCGCAAGGCGCGCGGATCAAGCGATGTCATGATACGTCTCCTCAGGGGCGGTTGCCAGCCAGTCGCGCAGATGAGCGGTGACCACATCAGGCGCTGTCAGATTCACCATATGACGATGGCCGGTTATGACGATGGCGCGTCCGTGCTGCGCCTGCGCGGCCATCTCCTGCGCCATGGCCGGGGTGGAATTGGGATCACCATCGCCGGTGACGGCGAGGAAGGGGCAGGCGATCTCTCTCAGACGGTGGGCATAGGTCGCATCCCCCCGCGCAAAAGCGCTGTAGGCGGTGGCATAGCCTGCTGGATCAACCGTCCCCAGCCAGCCCGCAACCCGGTCGCGGGCGCTGATGTCAGCAGGCGTCTCACCAAACCAGCGTGCCAACGGCGTTGCCAGATCCAGCTGACCAGCCCCGATTTCGGCAGCACGGGCGAGCACAGCCGCCCGTGCCTGCGGCGTGCGTCGGTAGACCCCATTCAGCAGTGCCACCCGGCGGGTCATTGCAGGGCGCTCTACAGCAAAGCCAGTCGCGATTAACGCCCCCATTGAATGTCCTGCCAGACTGACAGAACCGAGATCCAGCGACTGCACCACTGCCTTCAGCCAAGCGACATAATCGGGCAGCTCACTCCCACTAGGCAGCGGATCACTGCCGCCATGTCCGGGCAGATCCAGCGCGATGACCCGGTGGCTCCGGCTCAGATCCGCAATCTGCGGCCCCCAGGCGGCGGATTGCATACCGACGCCATGCAGCAGGACCAGCGGCGCGCCCGCCCCCGTATCCCGCAGGGCGACCGTGCGTCCAGCCTCAGACAGCTGCAGGATTGTCGACGTCATGGCCAAGCTCTTTCAAATCCTGATAGCGGTCGCCGATCCGATGGTGCGGACGGCCCCCGATAGAGGCTCCCAGCGCAATCAGGATCTCATCAGCGGCTGGCGCATCCGCGACAGCCGTCTGGATCGTCAGGTAGTGGGATCGCTTGCCCCCGTCGTTCTTGTCCATCAGCGGAATCATCAACGGCGCATTGGCAGGTCCGCGGGTGTTGCAGAATGACAGGTAGGATTTTGCCCCCACCGCGTTGCGATAATGGTTGCCGAATTGCAGCGTGTGGATCAGCGCCGAGGCGTGTTCGACCTCACCATTGAGGCCGACAATCGCGGATTTCCCATAACCTTCGACCCGGTCGCCGCCGCCTGCCGCCTCCAGAATCATCTCGGTCAGCAAAAGGCCCAAGCCCGGCGCGCAGTCCCGGATCTGCGGCCCCAGATCCTCGACAAATCCCTGTCCTGCCCATGGGTTCTGAATCACTGCCATGGCCGCGATCATGGTGAGCGGGCTGGGCGCGGTCTTGCCCCCTTCGATCAATGTGTTTTCGACATAAAGCAGCGTTTTGCGAATGGCAGCGGGCATAAGGGTCTCCTAAGCGGCAATCTTCTGGTATCATGGTATACCATTATACGATATGTCAATCATACTTGCCGCAACCAGACTCGGTTGTTATGAGAAAGCCATGGACAGCCCTCAGACAACGCTCCGAAAAATCGACAAGGCGCCGCAAACTCTGCGAGATATTGTGCAGGACCGGATGCGCGAGGCCATCATCGACGGACATTTTGCGCCCGGTGAACGGTTGGTGGAGCGCCCGCTCTGCGATCAGCTCGGCGTCAGCCGGACCGTCGTGCGCGAAACGATTCGCTATCTTGAGGCAGAGGGGCTGGTCGAGATCATCCCCAATCGCGGACCGGTCGTTGCGCGGCTCTCTTGGGATCAGGCCCGCCAGATCTACGACGTGCGCCGCCAGCTGGAAGGGTCCGCTGCTGCCGCCTGCGCCATGCAACAAAGACCGGCATTCGCTGGCAAGCTGACCCGCGCGCTTGATACGGTGGAGGCCACAATGGCCGATACCGAGTGGAGCAACCTGCTGCGCGCAACGACTGATTTTTATCAGCTTATCTTTATGGAGGCGGGCCACAGCATTGCCTGGGACATCGTGCAGCGCCTGAATGGGCGGATCAGCCGGTTGCGGGCCTTGACCATCGCGGCAAAGGACCGCGAAACCTCAGGGATGAGCCATATGACCGCGATCCATGATGCCATTCTCAGCCGCGACCCGGACAGGGCGCGCAAAGCGGTTGAAGCGCATATTGCCGACGCGGCCCAAACTGCGCAGCGGTTCCTGAAAGACCCTGCGCCAACAGCTAAAGAGACGCCAAATGGCTAAAGGATATTGGATCGCCTTTGTCACAGTCACCGATCCTGATCGCTATGCGGGCTATCAACAGCAGGCGCCTGCGGCCTTTGCCAGATATGGCGCGCGGTTTCTGGCACGGGGTGGCGCGGCGGAGACGCTGGAGGGCACAGCCTATCAACGTCATGTCGTCATCGAATTCGACAGTAAGGCCACCGCCCTCGCCTGCTACCACTCGCCCGAATACCAATCCGCCCGCACCCACCGACAGGCCGCCTGCTCCGCGCAGATCGCTATCGTCGAAGGATTGGACACTTAAAGGACGCCCAAATGAGCAACACGCCCTCTGACGCCGCGCCGCAAGCCAGCAGCTTTGACGAAGACCTGTTCCTGAAAGGTCTGGAGCAACGCAAGGCGACCCTTGGTGCCGCGTATGTCGAAAACAACCTCGCCGCCGCCGATGACTTTACCCGCCCGTTCCAAGAAGCCATGACAGCCTGGTGCTGGGGATTTGGCTGGGGCGATGAGACGATTGATGCCAAGACCCGCTCGATGATGAACCTCGCCATGATCGGCGCCCTTGGCAAGATGCACGAATGGGAACTGCATTGCCGGGGCGCATTGAACAACGGTGTCAGCCGCGAAGAAATCCGCGCCATTATTCATGCGGTTGCGATCTATTGCGGCGTCCCGCAGGGTCTTGAGTGTTTCCGTGCCGCCAAAGCCGTTCTCGATCAACATGAGCAGCCCTGAACCACATCGACTAGCCCCTCATCCACCCCCACGCAGGAGCGTACTCTGCTAATGTTCAGATCCGGTCAAACCGTTCAGTCCCGCCCCCGCACACCATGGATGGGCAAGGGCACGGCCCATCGCGCCAGTCTCGGCTTCATTCTGATGTCCACGGATCTCGCCTGTGAGGCGGATCTCTTCGCCATGGCACCCGAAGGCGTCGGCGTGCATATCACCCGGCTCAGAACGGATGACTATACCACCAATGAAACGCTGGCGCGTCATATCGATCACATGGCCGACGCAGCCGGGCGTCTGCAACCGGACATGAAACCTGCGGTGATTGCCTATTGCTGCACCTCAGGGTCCATCGTCTGCCGGGAGGAAAACGTCTTTCGCGAGATCCACAAGGGCGCACCCTATACCCGGCCCATGTCCATCGTCACCGGCGTGATGGATGCCCTGCGCGAGGTGGGTGCAAAACGGATCGTGGTGGGCACGCCGTACCTCGATGATATCAACACCGCCGAGGCCGAGTATCTGCTGGCTGCGGGGTTTGATATCCTCGACATTCAGGGGCTGCAGTTGGAAACCGGTGTGGAATTTGGTCAGGTGGAACCCGACTATTGGAAGGAATTCGCGCTGGAAATCGACCAGCCGGACGCGGATGCGATTTTCCTCTCTTGCAGCGGCACGCGCACGTTGGAAGTGGTGGAGGAGATCGAACAGGCCGCAGGTAAGCCGGTGATCACCTCCAATCAGGCGCTGATGTGGTCTTGCCTGCGCCGGGCCGGGATCGCGGATCAGCTCAATGGCTTTGGCCAACTGTTCAACCATCCGGGCCGGGCACTGACGCCAACACTCTAGCCAGTTTTTCCTCCCCTTCACGCTGGCCCCTCTCACGGGGACACCGCCCCGACAGGCAATCGCACCATTATCGCACCACCAAAGAGGCCCCCATGACCCCAGCCCCTGCCCTACGCAGCTTTCCCGAGGCCGAATACGCCGCCCGCACCCAGCTTGCCCAGAGCCGCATGGCGGAGGCCGGTCTGGACGCGATTTTGGTGATGAGCGAACCGGAGGTGCAGTATTTTAACGGCTTTCAGACCCTGTTCTGACAAAGCCCGACGCGCCCGTGGTTCGCGCTGATCCCCGCCAGTGGCAAGCCGATTGCCCTTATTCCCGAAATCGACGCCAGCCTGATGCGCCGCAGCTGGATCGACGATATCCGCACCTGGTCTGCGCCCGCCCCTCAGGATGATGGCATCAGCTTGCTCACGGAGGCGCTGTCTCCGCTTCGCAACTTGGGCGTTATGAAGGGGCATGAAACCCATCTGAGGATGCCGCTCGGCGATTGGGAACGGCTGATGGCCCCTCTGCCCGATCTGCATATCCACGATGCCACGCATCTCGTGCAGGGCCTTCGGATGGTGAAATCCGCAGCTGAGCTGCCCGTGATCTATTGGCTACCTAACGGTAAGCGAAGCTGGCCCACCCTTGTGCTGGTCAGAGGCTGCTGTCTCAGCGACCTCAACGCCCGTCAGCCCTTAACGACGCAGATATTCCACCACCACACAGGCCGGAGCCTCACTGCGGATCTCGGTCTGGCTGGAGATCCCCCATTCACCAGCCTGAAAGCTGGGGAAAAAAGTGTCGGCATCCGCCACCTCTGTCTCGACTTCGGTGATCAGCATCCGGTCGGCCATCTCCATCATGCCCTTGTAAATACCAGCCCCGCCAATGCCATAAATGCGGTGATAGCCCTGTGCGCGCGCCTCCGCCAGCGCCGCCTCAATGCTGGGATAGACCAGATCGGCGGCCTCAGGATCCGAGGACACCACCAGATTAAGCCGGTTTTTCAACGGCTTCACCGGCAGGCTATCCCAGGTATTGCGCCCCATGATCAATGCCCCGCCCAGCGTTTCGCGCTGAAAAGACTTCAGGTCCTCCGGCGCATGCCAAGGGATCGTGTTGTCCTTGCCAATGGCGCCATTCTGGTCGCGGGCAACAATAAGCGTGATCATCTCAGTCCTTTCTCAAACCGCGACCGGGGCCTTGATGCCCGGGTCCGGGGTGTAATTCAGCACGTCGAAATCCTCGTATTTGAACTCAAAAATGGAAGGAACCTCGCGGTTGATGCGCAGCTCCGGCAGCGGCTGCGGCTCGCGTGACAATTGCAGATTCACCTGATCCATATGATTGGAATAGATATGCGCGTCACCGATGGTGTGAATGAAATCCCCCGCCTCATAGCCGGTCACATGCGCCAGCATTTTCAGCAGCAGCGCATAAGAGGCGATGTTGAAAGGCACGCCCAGAAACATATCTGCAGACCGCTGATACAGCTGAAGATGCATCCGCCGCCCCTGCACCCGCACCTGCCACAGCGTATGACAGGGTGGCAGCGCCATATCGGGCACATCCGCAGGGTTCCAGGCGGTCACAATCAGGCGCCGACTGTCGGGGCTATTGCGGATCATCTCCACCAGATTGGCGATTTGATCCACTGTGCCCGCACGATAGAGCGGTTCCTCCCCGGTCGTGCCCTCCGCCAGCTCCAGCCGCGGGAAATGCCGCCACTGATGGCCATAGACCGGCCCCAGATCGCCATTCTCATCCGCCCATTCGTCCCAGATCGACACACCATTGTCCTTGAGGTAGCCGATATTGGTATCGCCGGACAAGAACCACAGCAGTTCATGAATGATTGAGCGCAGATGCAGCTTCTTGGTGGTCACAAGCGGAAACCCATCCGCGAGCGGATAGCGGGTCTGCATCCCGAAACAGGATAGGGTGCCGGTGCCGGTCCGGTCGCTGCTCGCCTCGCCGTGGTCCAGTATATACTGCAAGGCCTCGTGGTACTGGCGCATGGTGACCTCCCCCTCGTGATCATCTTCGCGCGGGGGCTGCCGACCCCCGCGAAGTGCCTCCTGTCTAGCCTGCCCACGCCACTGATCTCAAGGGTTAGGCGACCGTATCACGGCGCCTTATTGACCGATCCCATCGCACAAATCCCGCGCCGCCAAGCCCGCTTGCTCCCGCCACAGCACCTGCGCAAAAAAAGGTCACCGAACCGCCACGCTCCCGCGGCCACAGCGCGACCGACACGGCAATTCAATTGACTTTCCGCAACCATGACAAGACACTGCCGCAAACAAAGAAATTTTGAGGTCAGTTCAAATGAAGCGGGCAATGCTAGGACTTGCGGCAGCCACCCTTCTGTCAGCCTGTGGCGGGGGGACAAACCCCTTTGACACCGATGACAGCACCGATGGAGGCACCACCACCGATCCGATTGTACCCGAAGTGTTGGCCTCCGATGTCGACAGCGTCGCTTATGACGCAGCTGCGGGCACTTTGGTGATCACCGGGCTCAGCCTCGATGACACCCCGTTTTCCGCCAGCTACCGCCGCCGCCCGGCGCTCGACCGGCAGGGCTATGAAGCCTACACCGCGCAGGACAGCTCGCTTGACCGTCACGTCACCGCCTATGTCCGCGAAATCGAAGACGGCGCCTTTGCCGTAGCGGTCGCAACCGGCGGTCAGTTCTCCTATTACTTCGCTGGTACCAGCTATGGCCGTCGCGGCGGCTATTCCGCCCCAACCGGTGACGTCGCCTCCGGCGGCGTGGTCAGCTATGCCGGCACCTATGTGGGCCTGATGAATATCGCAGGCGACGGCGGCGATCTGCTGCCTGTCACCCCCGGCACCCCCGCTGATGTGCGCCCAGCCCAGACCGCTGAGGTGACCGGCGATGCCTTCGTCAACGCAGATTTTGGCGACAACATCGTCAATGGCACCATCTACAACCGCCAGATTGAGCCAGTCGTCGATGGCGGCGCGCCGCAAACGCTGGTGACACTGGATCTGGCCCCCACCGCGATTGATGCCAATGGCACCTTCACCGGGACTGCATCGCAGGTCGTTAACAGCACCCGCACCAATGTCGGCACTTATGGCGGCATCTTTGCCGGGACCGACGCCACATCCGTTGCCGGATCGGTGTTCGCTCAGAACCACGTCGAAGGCATTGATGGCATCGAGGAATACGGGATCTTCGTTCTGGGCCAATGCGGCACCGCCGACAGCTCAGCCGTCTGCGATCAGCCGGTTCCCTGATCCCATGCGGCACCCCCTGGCCGCAGCCCTCACTCTGGCGCTGCTTGCTGCGGCGCCAGCCGCTGCGGCAGAGCCGACCCCTGAACAGCATCTGAGCCTTGAGCAGGGTCGCCTGCTGGCGGCGCATTCGCTTGGCACCGGCAAACCCGAGCTGACGCTGGATCTGACCCGCGCCCTGTTGCGGGCGGACCGGCGGGATCATCTGGCGTGGTATCTGCGCGCCGCCGCGCAGGCGCAGCTGAAATCGCCCGGCGCGGGGCGCCGCTCCGCCGCGCGCGCCTACCGCTTTGCGCCGGACAGTGCCGGGAAATTCCGCGCCGCACAGCTGGCAGCGCGACTGGCCGTGCAGGACGCCCGCCCCACCCTCGCCCAGGTCTGGCTGCGCCGCACCGCTGTTCACGCCCCTGATGAGATTAGCGAAAAACGCATTGCCGCTGACTATAAGGTGCTGCGGCGCATCAACCCCTGGTCGTTCCAGCTGCGCGGGGAGTTGAAGCCCTCCAACAACGTCAACAATGGCGCCGACAGCACGTTGGAGGTAATCGACGGGGTGCCGACGCTGGGCCGCTTTGGGCCGCGCTCGGTTGCGCTGGAGGGCACGGTAGGGGTGCTCGATATGTCGATCAGCCGCCGCCTGCAGCAAAGCGATACCAGCCTCACCACGCTGAGCGCCCGCACCTATGTGCAGCGGGTGGCGCTGTCCTCGGATGCCAAGGCCAAGGCCGCCACCCTTGCGCAGCAATCCGGCACCACGGTGCCCCGCAACAGCGAGTTTGGTTCCACCTATGGCGAGATTTCTCTGACCCATGCCTTTGCTGTTGGCCCGCAGGAGCGTCAGGGCTCAGCCGCGCTTGGCCTCAGCTTTGGCACCGCCTGGTATGGCGGCGAAAAGAGTTACGATCTGGTCAAGCTGACCGCCCGGCGCAGCTGGCAGGTTTCGGCCCGTACCGGCCTGACGCTGGATGGCATGGCAGAGCAGCGGCTGGATGCGCGCGGCCCCTCACAGGACGGCGAGGTCTTCGGCCTTGGTGCGCGGGTCAATCGCAAGCTGCTGAACGGCGACCAGATCAATCTGAGCGTTGCTCTGCGCGACACCCGTTCGGGCCATGTGAACACCTCCAATCGTACCGCGACGCTGCGACTGGGGTATCAGTTTTCCAAACCTCTGGGACCGGCCAAAATCAGCACCGGGTTGATCCTGGGGCGTTCTGATTATCCGCAGTTTATTGCGGGCTTTCCCGCCCGCTACCTGCCTGACGGGCGCGAGGACACGTCGCTTTACGCCGATGTGAACCTGTTCTTTGAGGAGTATGACTACGCAGGCTTTGCCCCAACACTGCGCCTGCGCGCTGGCAAGAAAGACAGCAATCACAGCCGCTTCCAGTCCCGTGAATTGTCTCTCTCCCTCGGCATCCAGTCCAAGTTTTAAACTCTAATTCGCGCTTCAATCCCGCAATCGCTCTGGTCACTGGCAGTGGACGCATTATGGTCAGGAGCCTGAGATAGACGACACGGACGCCACGCCCCTAGGGTCAGCCGTCCTGATATAAGGAAGACACCGATGCCGCTGAAATATCTGCACACAATGGTTCGCGTCAAAGATCTGGAAAAATCCATGGCCTTTTACGAATTGCTGGGCCTCAAGGAGACCAAACGCTATGACAGCGAAAAGGGGCGCTTCTCGCTGATCTTCATGGCGGCCGAAGGCCAGGAGGACACCCCGATTGAGCTGACTTATAATTGGGATGGCGACGACGCGCTGCCCAGCGACAGCCGTCATTTTGGCCATCTGGCCTATGGTGTTGATGATATCTATGCCACCTGCCAGCATCTGATGGACAATGGCGTGACCATCAATCGCCCCCCGCGCGATGGGCACATGGCCTTTGTGCGCTCTCCCGACAACATCTCGATCGAGCTGCTGCAAAACGGCGACTCGCTGGACCCGGCAGAGCCTTGGGCCAGCATGGAAAACACCGGCAGCTGGTGAGCTTAGCAGTTGGCAAGCCTGGCAGTTGGTAAGTCTGACTGCTGGTCTGCTTAGAGCTGCTGATCACTGAAACCACAGGGCGGATCGCGCTTTCGACCTGCCCTGTGGTATCATGCACCGCGCTGTCACTGCTGTCATGGGCCACAGGCGCACCAGCGGATCAGGCCGGATACCCGTGCAGATCCTGATGAACCGAATCTGTCTGCCATCGCACTCTCAGCTCCTAAAATGCACCGCTAGGGCCAGATATCAGTCAGCACCTCACCGACACTCAGCAAGGGCACATCACCCCACGCCAAAACGCACCAGCCGGTTGCCCCGGTGGTGTTTCAGCTACGCTGCGATCACTCAAAACAGATGCCAAGCCTGATGGGCCTTCTGGTCCCCAGATCCGATCACACATCCGGCATTCTGCACGGCTGGCATCGGTGTGGCTTGGTCAGATCAGCTGCCTGGCAGCAAATCAAACGGGTCAAGCATATCGCAGAGATACGGCGTTCTGCCGATGCATGATATGCGTTGCGACCGATAAGGAAAGAACCATTTAGGTCTGCAAAAAATGCTTAGTAAATGTAACGGATTTGGTCTGACCAGTAGCGCTCAACGCGCTTAAGCGAGGCTGTGATATCCGCGATCCCTTCGCTGCTGATCACATCTTTGCCTTCCAGGCCTTCGGCATGGCGCGAGAACAAGGCTGCAACGATATCGCGGATTTCACGACCGCGCTCCGTCAGGCGAACCCGCACCGAGCGGCGATCAATTTCGCAACGCTGGTGGTGCATATAGCCCATTTCGACCAGTTTCTTCAGGTTATAGCTGACGTTGCTGCCCTGATAATAGCCGCGTGATTTCAATTCGCCTGCCGTGACTTCGTTGTTGCCGATATTGAACAGCAACAGCGCCTGGACCGCATTAATCTCCAGCACGCCCACGCGCTCAAACTCGTCCTTGATCACGTCCAGCAGCAGACGGTGAAGACGCTCAACCATTGCAAGCGCCTCAAGATAGCCAGTCATGAACCCTTTGGTGTCCTGCTGGCCAATTGGCATTTCCATACTCATCCGCATCTCCGACTCGATGGTGTCTGCGGGTCACAATGCAGAAAATTCCCGAAAAATCCGTTAAGCTGAAATTTTATTCTTTTTGATGGATTTGCGATATGCCGCCAACCAGCGCAGCGAACTGCGCCGGGGCGGCCACCTGACCCGTCACCCACTGGTAGAGATCCTGATCGTTTTCCTGCAACAGCAGATCATAGAGATCCAGCTCAGCCGGGGCCATCCCAGCCAGGTTCCGTTCGGCATAGGCAGACAGGAGAATGTCCATCTCCTTGATCCCCCGGCGCATGGACCGCATCTGCAGCCGTTTCAGACGATGGGCGGGCAGCTCACTCATTGAACGCTGCCTTCCATCACCAGACGCAGACGTTTCTCCAGCCGCGCCGCCCGGTCAGCATTGCCGCGCAGCTCTTCGCGCAGCTGGCGCAGTTCAGTCATGACCGCTGCCAGATCCTGCGGCACCTGTTCGCCAGCCGGGGCTTCCATGCCCTCGCCCTCACCGGTCAGAAGCCAGCGCATGGATACATTCAACAGCCCCGCCATCATCGACAGCTTGTTGGCACGCGGCTCCGACAGGTCCTGTTCCCAGCCGGCCAGCGTCGCCTTTTTGATCCCCAGCCGGCGCGCCAGCTGTGCCTGTGTCATGCCCGCAGCATCCCGCGCAGCCGCCACACGGTCACCAAAGGTTGCGGCCTCCGGACCATACCAATTCATGTCGTCGTTGCTCATTTGCCCGCTCCTGTTGGCCTATCGGTTTGCCTGCCCTTTGATCGCGCTTGATCGACAGTTAGCGGCACCCTATGACAGTTCTATATGACATTCAAACAGAGGTCTTTCCATGCAATTCCTGTCCGATAGCCTCGCCCGCGTCAAACCGTCCCCCTCCATCGCGATCACCACGCTGGCCGGGGAATTGCGCGCTGCGGGCCGCGATGTGATCGGGCTGAGCGCCGGGGAGCCAGATTTCGACACCCCCGACAATATCAAGGAGGCGGCGATCCGCGCCATCCAGGCAGGCAAGACCAAATACACCGCCCCCGATGGCATCGCCGAGCTGAAGCAAGCGGTCTGCGATAAATTCTCCCGCGACAATGGGTTGGAATATACCCCCGCGCAGGTTTCAGTAGGCACCGGCGGCAAACAGATCCTCTATAATGCGCTGATGGCGACGCTGAACCCCGGCGACGAGGTGGTCATTCCTGCCCCCTACTGGGTATCCTACCCTGACATGGTACGGCTGGCGGGCGGCACCCCTGTCTGTGTGGAATCAACGCTGGAAACCGGGTTCAAGATCACCCCGGAGCAGCTTGAGGCGGCCCTTTCGCCCAAGACCAAATGGTTCATTTTCAATTCCCCCTCCAATCCCACCGGAGCGGGATATCATGCGCAGGAGCTGAAGGCGCTGACCGACGTGTTGCTGCGCCATCCCCATGTCTGGGTAATGAGCGATGACATGTATGAGCACCTGGTGTTTGACGATTTCACCTTCTGCACTCCGGCGCAGATTGAGCCGCAGCTGTATGACCGCACGCTCACCTGTAATGGCGTCTCCAAAGCCTATGCGATGACCGGATGGCGGATCGGCTATGCGGCGGGGCCAAAGCCGCTGATTGATGCCATGCGCAAGATCCAGTCGCAATCCACCTCCAACCCCTGCACCATCAGCCAATGGGCGGCGGTTGAAGCGCTGAACGGCACCCAAGATTATCTCCTGCCCAATACCGCTGTCTTCCGCCGTCGGCGGGATCTGGTGATCTCGTTGCTGAGCACGATCGACGGTGTCGCCTGCCCGGTTCCAGATGGCGCTTTCTACGTCTACCCGTCGATTGCCGGGCTGATCGGGCGGACCTCTGCCGGGGGCGTTGCGATCACCGATGACGAGGCCTTTGCCAAGGCGCTTCTGGAAGAGGCCGATGTCGCTGTGGTACATGGCGCTGCCTATGGGTTGTCGCCGAACTTCCGCATCAGCTACGCGGCCTCGGATGAAATCCTGACCGAAGCCTGCCGCCGCATTCAGGCCTTCTGCGCCGCGTTGCGCTGACCGGAGGCCCCCAGATGCCCGCCGCCCTGCCAGACTATTACTTTCGCGTGCGCGACAACGGCGCCTTTGTGTTTCGCGTCGACGGCGAGAACCGGCAGCGACGGCTGGATATGGAGCAGATCGCCGTGGTTAAGCTGCGCAGTGGCGAGATCCGCCCACATGGCGACCGCTCCCTCAGCCCTGAAGATCTGAGTGCCATCCGCGACTGGATGGCGCAACGCAGCCGCACCCTGGCGGCGCGGGATATGGATGACATCCACCGCGCGATCGACCACCTGAATCTCACCGCCCATTGGGCCCAGAGCAAGGCCAGCGACGAACAGTTGGAAGAGATCACTGACCAGATGCTGCTGGCGATGCATGATCTGCGCTCGGTGCTGGTGCGAAAGAAGGCCGATCGGCTGGTCAAAGTCCAACGAAGCAATCAGAAGCCGGAACGCCCTTAAAAGCCAGCCAATCTACCAGCCCTCTAAACCGCCCTTCGTGTCCGGCGGTAGGGTCCACCGCGATCTGAGCGTTCCGCGACCTGGGCTCGCCACGCCCCAATCAAGTCCGCGCCCGATCCCTCGGCGCGGGGTCCGTTGCAAACACCCCCCCTCATCGCTGGTTGACCTGTGCCCGCTAGCACGCGGCCAGAGTGTCACCTGCAGCGAACCGAATAAACAACCTATAAGCGATTAATGTAATCGTCACACACTCAAAGTATGAACCAATGCGGCAGTGCGTAGTGTGCAGGATCTCCCCGACCCCATGTTCTGAACCGGTATTACTGCGCCGCTGCCGTCACCGTTACCAGTAGTGTTCAGTCAAAATAGGATCCATGATGCCGTCATATCGTTCGATTGTAGCCCTCGCTGCTGCCCTGGCCTTCGCCCATGGTGCAGAAACATCCGCCGACACGTCGGAAACAGCAAAAGACGGCGAGATGGACAGGCAACGCGCCGCGCTAGCCATGTCCACCTTTGGCGCAGGCTTTGGCCCGCAATCGCCCCGCGATATCGACGCCGCCGAAGGACATAACCTGCGCTTCTTTGCGGAGGCACCGCCGGCATCGCAAATGAACCTCTGCAATATCCATTTTCACGAGAACGCCGAACATCGCGGCGGTGAATTCACCACCTACGCAGGCAATGGCGATGGCAAGGGTTACGGCAGCGGCTATCAATACGACGGCCCCCTGACAGAGGCTGAACTGGCCCCGCTGGACAGCCCCATCGGCGCGGATGGTGGTCACGGCGACCTGGTGCCCGGTGATACGATCGAGGTGCATTACGTCCACACCACCGCGCAGGTGACCCCCGGCCCGACGCTTGGCGCCTGCCTGAGTGAGGCCATCGGCAACCCGCAACTGCGGGTGGAGGCCCAGGTCTATGTCCTGGTCAATGACCCCAGCGCCGCCGATTTCGAGGAGCTGACCCGCCTGACGGTCCGTAACAATCTCTATCAGGCGCAGAACATCCCCAGCAACACCGGCACCCCAGTACGCTATGCAGGCTCCACCACCGGGCCGGGCTACAATACCAAAGGCTCGCCATTTCAAGTGACCTGGAGCGTCCGGCCCAAGGTGATGAAGGTCAATATCCAGAGTGTCGGCACGTGGCTGGCGCACAACCATTTTATCGAAACCCACGCCCACGGCGTCCGCAATCTGGTCACCAACCCGGATCTGCTGTCCCCCATCAGCAACTGACCCATCGCAGCTGCCACCAAAGGCGGCAGCGAAACACCTTCCCGCAAGGGGGGCGCAGAAGAAGCAGCGCTCCACAGGATAGGACGCTGGGACATAACAGTCTGGGCTCAGAGCACATTGTTGGCTTTGAGCCCTGAGTCCCCGTTTTCTGTCGCTGGAATGAACGGCTGCTTCAGAGACGCAGTCACTTGCTTATGGATTTTCTATGTGAGAAATCCTAACGCCACTCCTTTGGCATCCAGCAACTGCTGGCCGTCAAACACATCAACGACTTTCAACAGCCAATAGAGTAGATTGTAATACCCGATGTTTAGAGTAGCGAGACTAGCTGCGAGAATCCTGGCAATGCCTATACTGATATTCGGCGTGTCTGGGGTGCTACTAGCGGCTTCAGGCTACCATTCGCCTTACTCCATAGGGCTTGATACTAGTTGCGAGACACAGTTGCTGACAACCACCCGCCTGTTGGCCTTGTGTGTAGGCTCAATAGGAATTTCTTTAACCGTCGTTTACTTGGGGTATGGTTCCTATAATCTCATATTTATTTTGTTTTTTTTGACTGCGACACTTTACTGGCTTGGTAACAATGAAATTGATCTTGGAGACCTACGAGACGCCGCAAATCTCAACAGTGACGAATGTGTGCGACTGGGACTGGCCTTAGTAATCGGGTTTTGCGGCGCTGTCGTTTTGGTGCTGAATCTAGGTCGAGCGGCCATTCGAAAAAAGAAGCACTTAGAATAGGCTCTGCGAGATCTGTCCTATGATCTACGGATTTTGCAGTTCAATAGTGATTTGCGTTTGACGGCGCCAGATTTTCTTATGCTCCAGCAAAAAGAGAATTTAAAACAACTTCGACAATTATTCCCCTCGCCTTAGTTGGACGTTTTGTTGAGAGGTTCGCGAGTTTGAAAGCAGTCATCGGCACACTTGCAGCGATAGCCTGCTTCGTCCGCACTTCCGACATTCCGCACATACGGCGCCCACAGGTCTCCTCGCAAATCTCAGCTCGAAATACCGGCGCGATGGCACAGGGGGCGCGCACCTCCACAGCACAGTGGCTCGATGGCTGCCCGCTACCGCGCGGCGGCGGTATTCGATGTGCCGACCAGCTTGATCGAGCGGCGCCAGAACCGGATCATCAGGAACACCCCCGCCGCCGTCAGACCCAGCACCAGACCCAGCCAGACCCCAAGCCCGCCCATGTCGAAGGTAAAGCCGAGGAGATACGACGCCGGGATCCCAACCGCCCAATAGCTGAGCGCCGCAATCACCATCGGCACGCCGGTGTCCTGCACCCCGCGCAGCAGCCCCAGCGCGATCACCTGCATCCCGTCCATCAGCTGAAACAGCGCCGCCGCCGCCAAGAGCACGCTGCCGATCAGCACGATTTCGGCCCGGTCCGGGTCATCCGGCGACAGGAACAGCGAAATCAGCGCCTCGGGCACCGCTAGAAACAGGATCATCCCCAGCACCGACAGCCCCAGCGACATCGCCATCACCACGCGCGCGCCGCGCGCCATATGGTCCCGGTCGCCACGACCAAAGGCATTGCCGGCCCGGATCGTCGCCGCATTGGACAGCCCCAGATGCATCATGAACGCCAGCCCGCCCAGAGACAGCGCAATACCATGTGCGCCCAGCGCCACGGTGCCAAGCCAGCCCATCATCATCGCCGAGGCGGCAAACAGGCTGGTCTCGCTGAGGTTGGTCAGACCAATTGGCAGGCCCAGACGCAGCACCCGGCTCAGCATCTCCCAGTCGGGACGCTGGAAATTCTTCAACAGCTCATGTTCTGGCAGCGCCTTCAGCGCGTAAATCAGCACAAAGATGCAGGCAAAAACATTGGTCGCCAGCGAGGCCAGCGCCGCCCCGGTCACCCCCAGTTCCGGCGCGCCCCAATTGCCAAAGATCAGCATATAGTTGATGAGCGCATTCAGCGCCGCCGCCAGAACCGACACCCACAGCACGATCTGGGTCCGCTCCAGCGCGGCCAAGTAGCTCTTCAGCACCATATAAAGCAGCGCCGGAAACAGCGCCCAGCCCGCGATCCGCAGATACTCCGCCGCGCCATGGGCCACCTCCGCCTCCTGCCCCAGCAGCAACAGGATCGGCTCCGACCACCACAACAGCGGCATCACCAACAGCCCATAGGCCAGCGACAGCCACAGCGCCATACGGGTGCTTCGGCGGATCTGGCGCTCCTCACCGGCGCCTGCGGCAGCGGCCACCATCGGCATCACCGCAAAGGCAAAACCGGAACCCAGCAGAAAAATCGTGAAGAAATAGGTCGACCCCAGCGTCACCGCCGCCAGCGCCTCCACCCCGTACCAGCCCAGCATCACCGTATCGGTCAGGCCGATGGCGAACTGCGCCACATGGCCGCCGATCAACGGCAGCCCCAGCACCGCAATCGCGCGACTGTGGCCAAGAAGGGTATTCGGGGCGGGCGGGGGTATTCTCTGTGTCATACCCCAGCCTTAGGCATCGACCGGCACAACGGCAAGTCTGATCTTACCGATGGTCGCTGTCGGCCTCTTGCTCTCAGCCGGTCCGGGATTGCAGTTTCCAATGCCCGCGCTGTGCCGCACCTGTGTTAGGCTTCTGCCAGAGCCAGCCCACCGCAAGGAGCCTTTGCATGTCCGATATCACACGCCAGCTGATCCCCGACGCACAGGCCTTTCTCGCGGAGCTGGCGGAGAGTAACACGCGGGATTGGTTCCAGTCCCACAAGGCGCGCTACGACGCAGAGTTGCGCCACCCGGCTGAGGCGCTTTTGCAAGCAGTCGCGGATTATCTGCGCCCGCATCATCCCGGCATTCAAGGCAAACTCTTCCGCCCCCAGCGCGATTTGCGTTTTTCCAAGGACAAGACCCCCTATCACACTCATTTGCATCTGCTGTGGCAGCTGCCGCAGACCCCCGGCTGCGGGGTGTTCTTTGGCATTGATCCCGATGGCGTGCGCATCGGCGGCGGCATCATGGGCCTGAACGGCAGCGCGCTCAGCCGTTGGCGGGATGCGGTTGCGGGGCAGCCGCTGACGCGGAGCTATCCCACCGCCGGGCTGGCGCAGGTCGCGGGGCATCCCAACCCCCGCGACAGTGGCTTTGCCGATGAGATGGCGGCGCTGATGGATATCCTCGCCCTCAAGGGGTTTCAGCCCAAGGCACCAGAGTTGAAACGCGTGCCCTCACCGCATGGGCAGAGCCATCCCCATGCCGATCTGCTGCGACGCAAATCGCTGACGCTCTGGCGCAATGTGGCGCTTACGCCGCCGCCGGATCCCGTGGCCGCAGTCTGCAGCGCCGCCCTTGTGCTGGCGCCGCTGTTTGCGCTGCTGCAGCCGATCCTTGCCGATCCTGTTGCGGCCTAGCCCGGTCTGACGCGGCCCTGGCCAGCCAGTCAGGCGCGCTCAGCTATGACCCCAATCCTCCGGGTTCTCGCTGTTGTTGGGGCTCAGCCCCAGCACATCACCCCTGGTCGAACAGCCAAGCCCCAGCACGGTGCGATTGGCGTAAGAAAAATAGGCGGTGACCTGATTGATCTCCAGGATCTGCCCATCATCCAGCCCCGCCGCGCGCAGAGCGTTGATATCCGCCTCAATCACGGCAGCCGGTGCTTCGGTCAATTTGCGCGCATAGACCATTCCGGCGCGCTCCGCAGCTTCAAGCGGTGCCAGCTGAGGGTTGCGCGCCTCGATGGCGGCGCGGATGGCTGCGCCGCGCGGCGCGTCCCGCAACAGCCGCTGCAACCCGGCAAAGTGATGCTCAACGCAATAGCCGCAGTCATTCAGCGAGGACACCCAGACGCCCAGCACCTCCAGATACCATTTCGGCAGGCTGTTGCCGCTGTGGTGCAGCACCGCCTTATACAGCGCCATATGCCCTTCCATCGACTGCGGGCGCAGGCTGTGCATCATCATGATGTTATCGACATTGCCGCCCGGTCCGGTCACCCGGTCGTACAGCGTCTTCAGCTTGCCGGTTGCTGCGTCAAATGGAATGGTCTTGATCCAGGCCATGTGGCTCTCCCTGCTTGTCCGTCGCGCAGAGTAGCCGTTGCCCACCGCGATGGAAGCGAAAAACACCGATCCTGTCGCTGATGTCTCTGGGCTCGGCCGCTAGACCCGTGCGGCCTCCCGCGCGACTGCGGCAATGGCTGCATCCACGTCCGCCGGGCGGCTGCGATGGTTGGTGATGGCGGCACGCAGCATCACCCGGCCGTCCATCCGTGTGGTGGAGAACACCGCCTCGCCGCTTTCCTGCAGGGTCTGGGCAATCTCCGCGTTCACCTGCGATTGCGTCTCTGGCGCCAGATCACAGCGCGCCGTGAACACGCAGATATTGGAGACCACCGGCGCGCCAAGCGCCATCAGCGGCTGCGCCTCCACCTCTGCCGCCATCGCTGCGGCCAGCGCACAATTGCCAGTGATCGCCTCGCAGAATGCCGCCTCGCCATAGGTTTCCAGCGCCGTCCAGACCTTCAACGCCCGATTGCCCCGGCTGAGATCAATGCCGTAGTCGCAGAACCAAGGCTCGCCACCTGCCAGCCCGCGCTCGGCCCCCTCCAGATAGGATGGCCGCGCGGCAAAGGCCGCCCGGTGCTCATCCTCATTGCGCAACAGCGCCATGCCGCAGTCGTAGCCCACATACATCCACTTGTGAAAATCCAGCGCGATACTGTCAGCCCGCCCGATCCCGTCGGACAACGACCGGTACGGCTCATCCGCAATTCGTGTCCAGGCGCCAAACGCCCCATCCACATGCAGCCACAGCCCCAGCGCCGCCGCCGCATCCGCCAGCGCGTTCAGATCGTCAAACAGCCCCAGATCCACCGATCCCGCCGTGCCCACCACCAGAAAGGGCAGCGCCCCTGCGGCCCTGTCCTCTGCCACCATCCGGGCCAATGCAAAACAGTCCATCTGCCCACCGACCAAAGGCACCTTGCGCAGATTGTCCGAACCGATACCCAACAGTTCCACCGCCTTCAGCGTGGCGTTGTGCACGCCTTCCCCCGCATAGGCCGTGAGCCGGACATCGCCCTGTCCCTGTTTGCGCAGATCCTTCATGACCCTGAGCCGCGCCGCCTGACAGGCAATCACCGTCGCCTGCGAGGTGCCGGTCACCAGAATGCCGCTGGCGCCCTCCGGCATCCCCATCTTGGCCCGCGTCCAGTCAACGACCGCACGTTCCATATAGTTCGCGCCGTGATCCCGCCCGCCCATATTGGCATTGACCGCTGCCGCCGCCAGCGCGGCGATCAGGTCGCTGGCCAAGCCAGATCCCTGCACCCAGCCCCAGAACCGGGGATGAATATTGCCGCCATGATACGGCAGCACATCCGCAATGATCCGGTCGACGGTCTGCTCTGGCCCCTGCGCCTCGGCCCTGATGGCATAACGCGCGTCAATGTCGCCGGGCACCGGTTGCCACGGGCGTTCTGCCGCCTCCTGCATCTGATCCAGGGCCGCCTCCAGCATCCGCTGCGCCTCCGCCCGAAACGCTGCCCAATCCTGCGTCTTGATCCCAGTCCCAGCCACCTGCGCTCTCCTCCTGCCAACCTCTGGCCTGAGGTGTAGCCCGCAAGCCCCGGCACCGCACGGAGAATATCGCCGCACCCGAATAACCGAAGGAGTGCTTCGATGGATTGATGACTGCACGCCCAGCCGCGCCCGCCCGCCTTATCCACAGCCCCTTGCGTGCCTCTTCCACCCGGCCCCAACACCTGCCATAATGACCTCAACCAAAACCAAGCAAGAGCAGCCCCGCATATGGCCGACGACCTCCTCAGCACGCCCGATTCTGAGACCTATGACGCCTCCTCGATTGAGGTCCTGGAAGGCCTCGAACCGGTCCGCCAGCGCCCCGGTATGTATATCGGCGGCACCGATGAGCGCGCGCTGCACCATATGGTGGCGGAAATCCTCGACAACTCCATGGATGAGGCGGTCGCGGGCCACGCCAACCGGATCGAGGTGACGCTGCACGCCGATTACGCCGTCACCATCTCCGACAACGGCCGCGGCATCCCGATTGATCCGCACCCGAAGTTCCCGGACAAATCCGCGCTTGAGGTGATCCTTTGCACCCTGCACGCGGGCGGCAAATTCTCCGGCAAGGCCTATCAGACCTCGGGCGGTCTGCACGGCGTCGGCTCCTCTGTGGTGAACGCGCTGTCGGATTCCATGGTGGTGCAGGTTGCCAAGAACAAGGAACTGTTCGAGCAGCGCTTCTCCCGTGGCCTGCCCCAGGGCCCGGTTGAGAAAATCGGCGCCGCCCCGAACAAACGCGGCACCTTCGTCACCTTCCACGCCGATGAGCAGATCTTCGGCTCCCACCGCTTCAAGCCCAAGCGCCTGTTCACCCTGGTGCGTTCCAAGGCCTATCTGTTCTCCGGCGTCGAAATCCGCTGGAAATCGGAAATCGACGATGGTGAAACCCCGACCGAGGCCACCTTCCACTTCCCCGGCGGCCTCAAAGACTACCTGACAGAAGTGCTTGGCAAATCCTCCGTCTACGCCGATGCGCCCTTTGCCGGGAAGGTCGAGTTCCGCGAGAAATTCAACGCGCCGGGTTATGTCGAATGGGCGATCAACTGGACTCCGTCCCGCGACGGCTTCACCCAGTCCTACTGTAACACCGTCCCCACGCCGGAGGGCGGCACCCATGTTGCGGGCTTCTGGTCCGCCATCCTCAAGGGGATCAAGGCCTACGGCGAGTTGGTCGGCAACAAAAAGGCCGGCCAGATCACCCGCGACGATCTGATGACCGGCGGCTGCGCGCTGGTCTCCTGCTTCATTGCGGATCCCGCCTTTGTCGGTCAGACCAAGGATCGCCTCTCCACCGAGGCCGCCGCCAAGATGGTGGAAAACTCCGTCCGCGATCATTTCGACAACTGGCTGGCGGCGGATACCAAATCGGCCGGCGCCATCCTCGATTTCCTGATCCTGCGCGCCGAGGAACGCCTGCGCCGCAAGCAGGAGAAAGAGACCCAGCGCAAATCTGCCACCAAGAAACTGCGCCTGCCCGGCAAGCTCACCGACTGCACCGCCAAGAACCGCGCGGGCACCGAGCTGTTCATTGTCGAGGGCGACAGCGCCGGCGGCTCCGGCAAGGGCGCGCGCAACCGGGTCAATCAGGCGCTGCTGCCGCTGAAGGGCAAGATCCTCAACGTCCTTGGCGCCGCCTCCAACAAGCTCGGCTCAAACGCCGAGATCAATGATCTGTGCGAGGCGCTTGGCGTCGGCCTTGGCAGCAAGTTCAACCTCGACGATCTGCGCTATGACAAGATCATCATCATGACCGATGCGGACGTCGACGGCGCCCATATCGCCTCGCTGTTGATGACCTTCTTCTTCACCCAGATGCGCCCGCTGATTGACGGCGGCCACCTGTATCTGGCCTGCCCGCCGCTGTTCCGCCTGACGCAAGGCGCAAAACGCGTCTACTGCCTGGACGAGGCCGAGCGGGATCTCTGGCTGGAAAAGGGTCTGGGCGGCAAGGGCAAGATTGATGTGAGCCGCTTCAAGGGTCTTGGCGAAATGGACGCCAAAGACCTGAAGGAGACCACCATGGATCCCGCCACCCGGAAATTGATCCGGGTGACCATCGACGAGGACGAACCCGGCGAGACCGGCGATCTGGTCGAGCGCCTGATGGGCAAAAAACCCGAGCTTCGCTTCCAGTATATTCAGGAGAACGCGAAGTTCGTGGAGGAGCTGGATGTTTGAATAAAAAAACCCTGCATTTGCAGGGTTTTTTCTTTGGAGGGCAGCCTTTTTGATGAAGAAGAGCACATTACTCAGAGCATCTGAGTGTTTACCCGAATTTGACGGAAAGCCCTTTGACACCCCAGCAATTGAGCTGAAAATTGTAAGAAAAATCAGTCAATACAAAAAACAAGGCCCAAAGATATGCTGGGACTACCGAGGGTTTGAGAAACTATTGATACAAGGGTACCAAGTAAAATCTTCAGAGAAAGTGCTCGAAGCTATTGCAGGCTCTCGATATCAGGATGAAGTTGCAGCAAAAACGCCAATAGCAAAATCTGTCTTCAAGTACCTGCCTGTGGAAGAATGGTCACCCATTGAGCTGACCGCGCCATCGAAGGAGTTGTCTCCCGGAATTGAATATCGCCCTCCGTATGATTTTGCGCTTAAACAGGGCAACCGAATTGCCTGTGTACTATATAGCCCATATGCGAGAATCGCCTTAAAGAAGGCTCAACGTGATCCCTTGCTTCAACTACTCTCAAAGCCTATTGCTGGATACCATGAGGAATTTGAGCTTCATTACTTTGAGTTCCCCAAGATAAAATCAACGCGAACACAATTCTATGAATCCAAAGGCTTTTCCTACTCAAACACCGAAGCGTTTGAAAGACATTTAGCAAAGTTCCAGCGCAAGAACGAAGCAGAAGACCCAGGACTGTTTGACAGCCAATAAGGCCCTCCCACACCCCAAGGCCCGCGCCTGGCCTTGGGGAGGCGTGAAGCGCCTTCGTCATGCTGAAAGCATGCCTCCGGCATGACGGGAAGGTCAGACGCGGGCCATGCCGCTACGCGCCACGTCCCAAGGGGGCACGCCGACGCCGTTACCTCCCAAGGCACCGGTATCAGCGAAGGGCTCCGCCCGGCCGCCCCTCAAACGCTCTCCCTCACCGCCCCGTTGCGCCCCTACCGCACGCCACCCACACCTTCGCTTAAACCCGATCTGCCAGACTGATCCGGTCGCGACATCCGGGGCGGATTGACACCCTGCCCCACCACTTGGAGATTGGACGCCCCGACCACCAACCGGGGCGATTTCGCAGATATCTCGCGAAGATGGGCAATCCCCATTCCACCCTCCGCCTTTGGCCCCAATGGACACATTGGGCCCTTGGCGGCGCCGCCTCCTTTTGCTGCCCGCAGCAACGGCCAAGATCCCGCCCCCACCACGCCGGGCACATCACAATCAGGACATCCCCCACCGCGCCCCTAGGCACATCGGGCCGCGCGGTGATAGCGCTTGCCTGCAAGGCACTGGTCTTTCTACACTTCCCAAGAGCTTGGGAATGCCACCCCGCCCCAAACCGACCCGGACCAACCCGCCCAATACTGACCCGCAGGAGCCGCCGCTATGATGATGATCGCCGACAATCAACTGCTGCTGATCCTGATGTGTTTTGGCATCGGCAGTCTCGGCACCGCATTGCTGTTTCGCCATCCCGCCGGGCACCGCGTCTGGCGGCTGGCGGATCTGGGCTGGGTGGTCCTTGGCGGGATCGGCGCGCTGGTGGCTGTGCTGGCGGGCATTTACAAGGCCGACACCGGGCGGCTGGAGCGCCAGATCGACATCGCCTATGCCGCCACCGCCGCCTTTGACCGCGACGCGGCGCGGTTTCGCCTCAGGTTTTGCGATCCGGCCTATGACGCGGATATCGCCATTCTGTGCGAGAAGATCGAATTCCTCTCCGCCTCCACCGCCGGCAATGCAGAGCTGCCCCTGTTCATCGCCGTCACCGATCAGGTCACGCCGCTACAGGGGCTGCAGCTGATCTTTGGTCGCGCCGAAAACACCAGCGAGATGATGGAGATGGCCGCCAAGGCGGACGCGTTTGATCCCGCCGCCTTCACCGTCTTTACAGCGCTCGACACCCCGACCGAGGCCGCAGTCGACAGCCTGCGCCGCAAGGTGCCGACCATTGCGGGCGATTTTCTGATCCTGGCGCGCGCCTATGACGCGCTGATCACGCAGGTCACCCAACTGAAGAGCGAATGGGAATATCTGCAGGACAATGCGCATATTCTGATCTTGCAGATCCTTGCGCTCTGCATGGTGGCCTTTGCCGCGCCATTCCGGTTGGGTAAATCCGTGGTCGATCTGCGCTAAGGATTTTGGCCTTACCAAATTCTCCTTATCTGGCCATTTATACAAGGTCACATGCACCGCTAGGCTAGGCGCAACAGACATTTTCAGATTTGTGAGCCCAGCCATGCGCGACACCCCTCCGCCCAACAGCCAATCGAGCCATAGCCCGACCACCCGGCTGCCCAGCGTCTGCCCGCTGGACTGCCCGGACACCTGCAGCCTCAGCGTCAGCGTGACCGATGATCAGATCACCGCCGTGCGCGGATCGCGCGCCAACCCGCTGACCGATGCGGTGATCTGCAACAAGGTGGTGCGCAGTTTTGCAGGCTTCGTGCATGGTCCCAACCGCCTGACCCAGCCCCTGCGCCGCAGTGGTCCACGCGGCAGCGGCAGCTATGAACCGATCAGCTGGGAGGAGGCGCTGGATCTGATCCACGCAGGCGTCATGCGCGCGATTGAGGCCCATGGCCCGCAGTCGGTGCTGCCCTTCAACTACGCAGGCCCCCATGGCCAATTGGCAGGTGGGTCGATGGACCGGCGGTTTTTCTACCACATGGGGGCGACCCGGCTGAACCGGGGACCGCTCTGTGGCGGGGTGCGTGGCGGCGCTTATGAGAGCCTCTTTGGTCCCGCCCCCGGCATGCCGCCGCAACAGGTGGTGCAGTCCGATCTGGTGCTGGTCTGGGGCAACAATGTCACCGTCTCCAACCTGCATATGGCGCCGCTGCTGAAACAGGCACGGGCCAAGGGCGCGCGGCTGGTGGTGATCGACCCCAAGCGCACCAAGATTGCCGAACACTGCGACCTGCATCTGCAACCGGTGCCCGGCACTGATGTTGTACTGGCTATGGCGCTGGCGGCGGAGCTGGAGCGCCGCGATGCGCTGGACCATGCCTTCATCACCCGATGGACCACGGGGTCCGCGCAATACCTGGAAGCGGCGCGCGGCTATACCCCCGATCAGGTGGCGGAGGTCTGCGGCATCCCGCTGGCGCAGTTCCACCAGCTCGCCGATTGGATCTCAGCGGCGCGCAATATGTCCACCTCCCTTGGCAACGGCATAGAACGGGGCCGCTCCGGCGGGTCCGGCCTGCGCGCGGCAATGGCGCTTCAGGCGTTGACCGGTCATCATGGACGCTTGGGGGCTGGTGTGCTCGCCAAACCCGGCCTTGCCGCCCCAAAGACGACTGACCGCTTGCAGGCGAGCCACCTGATTGACCCGGATACCCGTGTCTTCAACATCGTTGATGTGGCGCGCAAACTGCTGGATCGCACCATGCGCATCCCGGTGAAGGCGGTGATGATCTACAACCACAACCCGGTCGCCACCCATCCCGATCAGGCGCGGCTGATTGAGGCGCTGAGCCAGGAGGATATCTTCACCGCGGGCAGCGATGTGGCAATGACAGACTCCATGCGGATGTGTGACGTAATCCTGCCCGCCGCCAGCCATTTCGAATATGACGACGTCTATGGCGCCTATGGCCAGAACTACATCCAGCGCGCCGCCCCGGTAATCCCGCTGGTTGGCGACAGCCTGCCCAATACCGAGATTTTCCGCCGTCTGGCGGCGCGGTTTGGCTATGATGATCCGCTGTTTCAGGCCAGTGACGCCGAGCTGATGGATCAGGCGCTGGACGGCGATCACCCCCAGCTCCAGGGCCACCGCCCCAGTGAGATCCCGCTGGACCGGGCGCTGGAGATCACCGCCCCTGAGGGCGCTGCACCGATCCTGTGTGATACGGTTGTGCCGGCCACTGCCTCGGGCAAGATTGAGCTGTTCAGCGAAGACTACGAGGCCCGCTACGGCTTTGGCGTGCCGCGCTATGACCCGGTGCCGCGCAGCGCGCCTTTTGTGCTGATCACGCCCTCCTCCAGCAAGCGGACCAATGCCACCTTTGGCGATCAGCCGCCCTCCGACGGGGTTGAGCTGGTCGAAATGCACCCCGAGGATGCTGCCAGCCGCAACCTCAGCGACGGTGCGCTGCTGGAGCTGTTCAACGATCAGGCCGTGGTGACCCTGCGGCTGAAAATCAGCGATGCCACCCGCCCCGGTGTGCTCTACAGCCCCAAGGGCACCTGGCGCGCCAGTAGTGCCACCGGCTTTACCGTGAATGCGCTGATCCCTGCAGACATCCGCACCGATACCGAGGATGGTGCCTGCTACAACGAAACCTTCGTGGACCTGCGCCCCGCCACCAATTGACGCGCGACGCCACGCCTGCAAAACCGGTTCCCACCCTGGTCTAACTTACCTAGGGTGGGGCCATGATTGCGCGTCTCTGTCTCCTCCTCACCTGCCTTGGCCTCCTGTCCTGTGGGCGCCCGCCGTCAGAGGGAGAGCGGCAGTTTCTGACCCGCATCCATGGGCCGGAGCTGGATCTGGATCGCCTGCGCATCGTCAAGGGCGCGCCGCTGTCGCAGGTCACATTCCGCCGCAAACCACGCCCGCGCGTCACTTGCCGCGAACGTATTCTGCCCCCGGTGAAGGAGGAGATCGTCACCTCCTCCCCGGCTGCATTGGCGCTGTTCAACCGCATCTTTTTTGTGCGCGACTGGTATATCGATGACTATATGCCCGCCTACCCGGATCGGCTTTATCTGGTGGAGGCGATGTTGCTCGCGCATGAGGCCACCCATGTCTGGCAATGGCAGCAACGCGCCAAGACCGGGTATCACCCGCTGCGCGCCGCCGCTGAACATCGCGTGAGCGACGACCCCTATCTGTTTGATTTGAAGGGCAATGACCGATTCATCGACTTTGCCTATGAGCAGCAGGGCGCCATCGTTGAGGAATATGTCTGCTGCCGTGCGCTGGATCCCACCGGCGCGCGCACCAAACGGCTACACCGGATGCTGAAGGGCGCGATGCCGGTTTCCGACCTGCCGCAAAGCCGCGAAAGCGATGTTTACCTGCCCTGGAAAGATGTCGATGTGACCGGCATCTGCGCCTGAGCCGCGCCAGTCACATCCCGGCGTGCAGCTGACCGCCCTCAAGCCGCACCACCCGGTCCATCCGCTGCGCCAGCTCAAGGTTATGGGTGGCAATCACCGCCGCCATGCCCGTGGCCGCCACCAGCTCCATCAGCGCGGCAAAGACCTGATCCGCCGTGCCGGGATCCAGATTGCCCGTGGGCTCATCCGCCAACAGAAGACGCGGCCCATTGGCCAGCGCCCGGCAAAACGCCACCCGCTGCTGCTCGCCGCCCGACATGGCCGCAGGGCGATGCCCGGCGCGGTCCTGCAGACCAACCCGCGCCAGCAGATCCTGCGCGCGGGCCTCTGCCTTGGTCTGGCCGATACCATTGGCCAGCTGCGGCAGGACGATGTTTTCCAGCGCGGTGAATTCCGCCAGCAGGTGATGAAATTGATAGACAAACCCCACATCCTGCCGCCGCACCGCCGTGCGCCGTCGCTCGGATTTGCCGGTCAGATCCTGACCACCAATCCGCACGGTGCCGCGGTCAGGCGTATCCAGCAGACCAGCCGTGTGCAGCAACGTCGATTTGCCCGCACCGGAGGGCGCCACCAGCGCCACGATCTCCCCCGGCTTCACCGTCAGATCAATGCCGCTCAGCACATCCACCTGCGTTGGCAAACCGTGATTGTAGGATTTGCCGACCTGGCTCAGCTGCAACACGGCGGATTGTGCGCCAGCAGTTTGTGTTTCGGGATTATTCATAGCGCAGCGCCTCCACCGGATTCATGCGCGCCGCACGCCGTGCCGGGAAAATGGTGATGACAAAAGACAGCGTCAGCGACAGCGCCACCGCCGACAGCACATCCGCCAGCCGCAGCTCCGCCGGCAGCGCATAGATGCCCCGGATCGCCGGATCCCAGACCCCGCCCCCCATCACAAAGTTCACAAAGGAAAAGATCGGATCGATATAGATCGCAAAGAGACAGCCAAGGATCACGCCCAACAGGGTGCCCACAACACCCGTACAGGCCCCGCAGAGGAAAAACACCCGCATCACCGAGCCTTCGCTGAGGCCAATGGTGCGCAGAATGCCAATGTCGCGGCCCTTGTTCTTCACCAGCATGATCAGGCCAGAGACGATATTCATCGTGGCGATCAGCACCAGGATCGACAGGATGATGAACATCACATTGTCCTCCACCTCCAATGCGCGCAGGAAGCCGCCGGAGGCATCGCGCCAGGTCCAGACCCCGATATTGGACGCCACCGCATCCCCCGCCTGCACCAGCGGCAACACCATGCGGTCCACGGTTTCTGGATCCTCCACCATCACCTCAATCTCATCGGCGTAGCCTTCGCGATTGAAATAGCTCTGCGCCTCGGCAAAGGGCATATAAAGCCGGGTTCGGTCGATGTCATAGCGCCCGGCGGTGAAGATATAGACCACCTCATAGGCGTTGACGCGTGGGCTGGTGCCAAAAGCAGTCTTGACCCCGTCGGGGGAGATCAGCTTGATCCGGTCGCCCACCTGCACGCCCAGCTCACGGGCCACGCCGGACCCCAGCGCAACGCCCGCGTCAAACCGCGACAGATCACCAATTGCGGCCTCGCTCTGGGCAACACCCGGCAGCGTGGCGATATTGGCGGCGGAGATGCCAAAGACCTCAACCCCGGCGCTGCGCTGCCTGAGGCTCGCCATCACCTGCCCCTTCACCAACGGCGCTGCACGGATCACACCGGGCACCGCTGCGGCGGCCTCGGCCAGCGCGTCATACTCTGTCAGCTTGCGGTCAATCCGCCCCTGATCGGTGACCGTGCCGTGGGAATACAGCGTCACATGTGCATTGGCCCCCAGAATGGTGCCGACAAATTCCGACCGGAACCCGGTGCGCACCGCAAGAGTCGCAATCAGTGCAAACACCGCCAGCGCAATGCCAATGAGGCTGATCCAGGTCATCACGCTGACGCCCCCTTCGGCGCGACGCGCCCGCAGATAACGCCAGGCGATCAGCCATTCGAAACGGGAAAAAGGGAGTGGTGTGGCCATGGTGGTCCTGCCCGGAAAATTTGTCTGCAACCTGTGCTGTGGAAGGTCCGGGGTCAAGGTGTGGTGGCGGATCTGCCCGATAATCCGCCCGTTCCATGGCTCCGCGCACATCGCAGGCTGCAAATCTCTTGGGCGCGGGCCTGCATATGGCGTCACCGAATCGTGACCCGGTGCAATTGCCCGTTGCATTGCCCTTCCCCGGTGATATCGATTTGCCAAACCTCCTGCGAGGTCACAATGAGGATGACGATGGACCGATATTTCAAACGCGCCCTGCCACATCCGTCGCTGCGCGCGGTGGTCATGGCCGGGCTTGGTGCCTTTCTGGCGATTGCGGCGCTGTCGCTGCTGACAACCCATGCCAACCTCCTGCTGCTGATCGCCCCCTTTGGCGCCAGCTGCGTGCTGTTGTTCTCGGTGCCCGCCAGCCCGCTGTCGCAGCCCGCGCATGTGGTCGGCGGCCATCTGCTGGCAACTGCCGTGGCACTGGCGCTGAACGCGTTGCTGCCGGACGCCTGGTGGGCGCTGGCCCTCGCTGTGGGGCTGTCGATCGCCCTGATGGCGGCGCTGCGGCTGACCCATCCGCCCGCAGGCGCCGATCCGCTGGTGGTCTTTGCCACCGACCCCGGCATTTCTTTCCTGCTGTTCCCGGTGCTGATTGGCGCCGTGGCGCTGGTGGCGATTGCAACGCTGTTCCACCGGATCTCCGGCCATGACTACCCGCTGAAACACGGCTGACAAAGGAAAACCCCGCCAGCGAGGCTGGCGGGGCTGTCTGTTTCAAACTGCCGGGCGGGTTCAGAAGCCGCGGCTGGAGGGGTGTTTGGCGTAGATCTCGATGATCTTCTGCACCGCCGCCTCAGGCGACAGTTCCTCGCTTTCGCCGCTGCGGCGGGAGGTCAGTTCCACCACGCCGTTTTTCAGCCCACGCGGGCCAACGGTGATGCGCCAGGGCAGACCGATCAGGTCCATGGTGGCAAACTTGCCGCCCGCCCGCTCCTTGCGGTCATCATAAAGCGGCTCCAGCCCGGCCGCTGTCAGCGCCTGATAGAGCGCCTCGCAAGCAGCATCCGCCTCATCGTCGCCCTGCTTGAGGTTGACGATCCCGCAGTGGAACGGGGTCACGCCCTCGGGCCAGATGATGCCCTTGTCGTCATGGCTCGCCTCGATGATCGCACCCAGCAGGCGGGACACACCGATGCCATGCGACCCCATGTGGACCGGCGACTGCTTGCCATCGGGGCCCTGAACATTGGCGCCCATCGCTTCGGAGTATTTGGTGCCAAAGTAAAAGATCTGACCAACCTCGATACCGCGCGCGACGCGGCGGCGTTCCTCGGGGATCTCGTCAAACAGGGCCGCGTCGTGGGTCTCGTCGGTGCGGGCATATTTGGAGGTGAACTCCTCCAGCACGCCCTGGCATTGCTCGACACTGTCGTAATCGATCTCACGGTCGCCAAAGGTCAGATCGGTGACCGCGCTGTCATAGAACACTTCCGACTCGCCGGTATCGGCCAGCACCAGGAATTCATGGGTATAGTCGCCGCCAATCGGCCCGCCGTCAGCGCGCATCGGGATCGCCTGCAGACCCATGCGCTCATAGGTGCGCAGATAGCTGACCAGATGGCGGTTATAGGCGTGCAGCGCGTCTTCCTTGGTCAGGTCGAAGTTATACCCATCCTTCATGTAGAATTCGCGGCCCCGCATCACGCCAAACCGCGGGCGGATCTCATCGCGGAATTTCCACTGGATCTGATACATGGTCAGCGGCAGATCCTTATAGCTGTTCACATGGCTGCGGAAGATATCCGTGATCAGCTCCTCTGCCGTGGGGGTGAACAGCATGTCGCGGTCATGCCGGTCCTTCATGCGCAGCATTTCCTGACCATAGGCCTCGTAGCGGCCAGACTCGCGCCATAGGTCGGCGGATTGCATGGTCGGCATCTGCATCGGGATATGGCCCGCGCGGATCTGCTCATCATGGACGATGCCTTCGATTTTTTTCAACACCTTGAAGCCCAAGGGCAGCCAGGAATAGATCCCGGCGGCGGATTGTTTGATCATGCCGGCCCGCAGCATATAGCGGTGGCTGACGATCTGGGCCTCGGAGGGGTTCTCTTTGAGAACAGGCAGGAAATAGCGGGACAGGCGCATGGCGGTCTCATTTGTCAATCTGGGTTCGCAAGCGGTCTAAGCCATCGGCGCGCCTTGGGCAATCGTGCTTTGTCTTTGTGGCTTTTGCGGCGGCAGAGCGGGGCCATAGGCCGCCGCCCATCGCGGTGATCCCCGCAACCGGTCATTGGGCTTGCATCGCGCCTGTGCATCAGCGAAGACTTCTGTCAAACAGACGCCACAGGATCGGGCTGAGAGCAGGGACCAAAACATGGCACTTCCGGCACAGAAGCAGTTGAATTATTGGGGCATTGCCGCCGTTGTCTTTGCGGTCATCCTATGGGCCTTGGGCGATGTGCTGCTGCCCTTTGTGCTGGGTGCGGCGATTGCCTATCTGATTGATCCGATTGCCGACAGGCTGGAGGCGTTGGGCCTCAGCCGGACGGCCGCCACGGCTGTCATCACTGTGGCGGCGGTCTTGTTATTTGTGGTCATGTTGCTGGTGGTGGTGCCGACACTGATCTATCAAATGATTGATCTGGCACGGGTTCTGCCGGAGGCGTTCCAGAACCTGCGTGACTTCGCCCAGAAACAGGCGCCCTCCCTGTTTGATGAGGGCAGCCGCGCGCAACAGACCATCGTCTCCATCGCGCAAACCCTGCAAAGCAAGGCCATCAGCGTTCTGGAAGGCGTCGTGGGATCCGCCGTGTCGCTGGTCAATGTGATGGTGCTGTTCGTGATCGTCCCAGTGGTGGCCGTCTATCTGCTGCTGGACTGGGACCGCATGGTCGCCCGCATTGATGAGCTGCTGCCCCGCGACCACGCCCCGACCATCCGCACATTGGCCAGCCGCATCGACAAGGTGCTGGCGTCGTTCATCCGCGGCATGGGCACGGTCTGCCTGATCCTTGGCACCTATTATGCCGTCGCGCTGATGGTGGTGGGGTTGAATTTTGGTCTGGCGGTTGGCTTCATCGCCGGGCTGGTTACCTTCATCCCCTATCTGGGCGCGCTGATCGGCGGCGCGCTGGCGATTGGTCTGGCGCTGTTCCAGTTCTGGGGCGACTGGTGGTCGATTGGTATGGTGGCCGGCATTTTCATGATCGGTCAGGTGATTGAGGGCAACCTCCTCACCCCCAAACTGGTGGGCAATTCGGTCGGGCTGCATCCGGTCTGGCTGCTGCTGGCGCTGTCGGTGTTTGGTGCGTTGTTCGGCTTCGTCGGCATGCTGATCGCGGTGCCGGTGGCGGCCGCACTTGGGGTGATTGCACGTTTCCTTGTTGAACAGTATCTGGACAGCCGACTCTATCAGGGCAAAGCCCATAACGACGCGGACTGAATGGACCCATGGCCCAGCAGCTGAGCTTTGATCTCCCGGCGAAACCGGCGCTGGGGCGGGATGATTTCTTTGTCGCGCCCTCCAATGCGATGGCGGTGGCGATGCTGGATCCCTCGTTCGCCTGGCCCGGCGGCAAGCTGGTGCTGAGCGGACCAAAACGCTCTGGCAAAACCCATCTGGTGCATGTCTGGGCCAGCAATTCAGGCGCCCAGATCATCCCCGCCTGGCAGCTGACCAAGGAAGATGTACCGCATCTGGCCGATGGGCCAATCGCGGTGGAGGATGTGCCGGATATTGCCGATTGCGCGCCCGCGCAGGACGCGTTGTTCCACCTGCACAATCTGGTGCTGGCCAATGGCCACGCACTGATGCTGACGGGCCGCGCGGCGCCGCATCTGTGGGGCATGTCGCTGCCCGATCTACAAAGCCGGATCGAAGGCGCGCCCCACGCGCAGCTGCAACCCCCCGATGACGCGCTGTTGTCGGTGGTATTGGCCAAACTGTTCAATGATCGCCAGATCACCCCGAAACCGGATGTGATCCCCTATCTGGTGGCCCATATGGACCGGTCGTTTGCTGCCGCCTCGCAGATCGTGGAGGAGCTGGATCGCCTCTCCCTCACCGAAGGGCGGATGGTGTCGCGCATGCTGGCGGTGGAGCTGATGTCCGATCGCCCTGCCCGGCCAATGCCGACACCGGCAGAGGTCCCGGCAGACGTGCGCGCCACTGCAGAGACCGATCCGAAATCAGATGCCGCAGATGCTGCCCGCCCGGCCGCATCCGGCGATTGACCCGCGCCCTGCGATCCCCCATCCTGACGACACGTAACGGAGCCAACATGCACGTGACACCGGAGCCTGCCACCGCCGATTGGGGGCCATTTGAGCGCCCCTTGTTTGACGATCCGGGCGCCCGCGCCCTGTCGCGGGTGGGGGTTGTCGACGTCGGCTCCAACTCGGTGCGGATGGTGATTTTTGACGGTGCAGCCCGCAGTCCGGCCTATTTCTACAATGAGAAGATCATGTGTGCGCTGGGGGCTGGTCTGTCTGAGACCGGTCGCCTGAACCCTGAAGGGCGCGCCCGTGCGCTCTCGGCGCTGCGCCGGTTTCAGCATCTGGCGGAGGGCATGGACATGCCGCCGCTCTCCGTGGTGGCCACTGCTGCGGTGCGCGATGCCAGCGACGGGCAGGAGTTCTGCGATGAGGTGCTGCGCGACACCGGGCTGAAAATCCATGTCATCGACGGTCAGGAAGAGGCGCGCCTCTCCGCACAGGGGGTCCTTCTGGGCTGGCCCGGATCTTATGGTCTGGTCTGCGATATCGGCGGCTCCTCCATGGAACTGGCAGAGATCCATGATGGCGAGGTCGGCAAACGCGTGACCTCCTCGCTTGGCCCGCTGAAACTGCGCGACATTCCCGGCGGCAGACGGGGCCGCAAGGCGCATATAACCGAGGTGATGGAAGGCTTGCGCGCCGAGATGGGCCAGCAGAACGACCGGCTGTTTCTGGTCGGCGGCAGCTGGCGGGCGATTGCGCGGATTGACATGGCGCGGCGGGGCTACCCGCTGCGGGTGCTGCATGAATACCGCATGAACGCGCAGGACGTGCGCGAAACCCTGCGCTATATCGAGACCCATGATTTGGAAAAACTGCGCAGCGAATGCGGCATTTCTACCGCGCGGATGTCGCTGGTGCCCTATGCCGCCGATGTGCTGTCACGGCTGGTCAAGACCTTCAAACCCAAGGATATCGCCGTCTCCAGCTATGGGATCCGCGAGGGGCTGCTGTATGAGCAGATGCCGCAGCGGCTGCGCAACCGGGATCCGCTGATCGAGGCCAGCCGCTTTGCCGAGAAGAAGGACGCCCGCATCCCAGGCTTTGGCCGCACGCTCTATGAATTTGTGTCGCCCCTGTTCAAAGCCTCCGATCATGCGAAAACCCGGTTGGTCAAGGCTGCCTGCCTGCTGCATGACGTCAGCTGGCGCGCCCACCCCGACTACCGCGCCGAGGTCTGTTTCGACAATGCCACCCGCGCCAATCTGGGCGGGCTGAAGCATTCCGAACGGGTGTTTCTGGGTCTCGCGCTGCTGCACCGCTATCGCAACAAACGACAGGGCACGGCGTTTGAATACCTCTATGATCTGTTGGATGAGCGCGGCAAGAAAGAGGCCGAGATCCTTGGCAAGGCGATGCGGTTTGGCGCCATGCTGATGGTCAGCAAGGATGGCGACATCGGCAAGCTGGTCTGGCAACCGCGCAAAAAACATCTGCTGCTGGAACTGCCGCGCGAGGCGGAGCCGCTGTATGGCGAGGTGGCCGAGGCGCGACTGACCTCCCTCGCCCGCTCGTTGGAGGCGGAAGTGCGGGTTAAGATCCGCAAGGGCGCCCCGGCGCCCTAAAGGTCGGTTGTGCCCTCGGGCAAACCCTCATCCTGCTGCCCTTCGGGCGTGGCATCCGGTGTTTCATCCGGGGTGGTTTCCGGCTTTCGGCGCATGATGATATCGCCATTGGGCAGGATTTCGGGTCGTTCATAGACGCTCCAATCCTCAACCTTGTTCGCGATCTCGGCCAGCGCGGGGCCCATTTCGGACAGGAACCCTTGCAGGCTTGGCCCAAAGTCATCCGCCAGCGCCTGTAAATCATCAAGTGCCGGGGCCATTTCCTGACGCAGCCCTTCCCAGAACAGCTCTGCCCCGCGCTGCATCAGGCTGCTGCCTTCGTCGTTCTGTGTCGGCGCAGTGTCCGCCTGTGCGGCTGGCGCCAGCGGCAGCATCAACAGCCCAGCCAACGCCAAAGCGCCGCGCAGCTGCGGTGTCATTCGGACCCAAGACCTCATGTGATTGCTCCCTTATCGCTGAACAGGCATCATCTGCTGCCAATATAGGTGAAACACGTCTGGATTGAATAGGCGCGGTTCAGTCGGCACGCGCGACGTGTTGCGGCGCAGCGGACCACCGTCACTCCAGTTCCAGATCAAGACTGACCGGGAAATGATCCGAAGCCGCCAGCAGCGCCTCGCGCAGCGCCACATCCTCATAACAGGCGGCATCCTCAAACGGATGCCAGATCCGCCAATTGCCTGCCGGTTGGCGCAGCCGGGAGGACACCATGATATAATCGAGCAAGGCACTGAAATAACGTTTATTTGCCTTGTCATAGAAACGCGCGGAACTGGGCATCACCCGCAGCCGGGGCTGCAGCAGGCTTTGGGCGTTGGGATCGTAAAGATCGCTCTCCATCACGATCTCCACCGAGGAGCGGTTGAACAGCTGCTCATATTGATCCAGCCCCGGCCCGTCGTTGAGATCACCCATCACCACGACATCCCGTCCCTCGGCCAAAAGCTGCTCAACCCGGCGGCGCAACCAGATCGCCTGCGCCAACTGCTTGCGCCGGTTCGCAATCGACAGGGTGACGGCGTGGTCCTCGGAGCGCGCGCCATGCGGGGCCTTTGACTTCAGATGGGCGCCAATCAGCGAGACCTCGCGGCCGCTCTGCGTGGTCACGGTCAACTCCAGCGGCGGTTTGGAAAACCGCACCGCGTCTTTCTGAGCATCGACATCCAGATCGATATGAAACACGCCATCAAACCGCGGTGCCTCTGTGCTTTCCCGTGGCGTATGGGCCACCGTCAGCACGTCGGGGTCGTAGAGAAAGGCGATCTCCTGCTGGGTGTCATTGGCAAAGCCGATCACCGCCTCGGTACTGCGCAAACCAGCCTCCTGCGCGAAATACTCCAGTGCCCGCAGGGTTTTGCGGCGGGTGCTGGTATCCGGCGCCTCAATCACCATGATGCCATCGGCGTCCAGGTGTTTGAATACCTGCGCCAGCGCGCGGGTCTGGCCCACGCGATCAATCCCGTGGCGGCCCGATGTACCACCATCCATCAGCAGCGTGTCGTCATCGCCGAACAGCGAGGAGAACCATTCAACGTTATAGGTGACGAGCCGCATGGCCACCGCATCCGTTGATTTCGTCCCAGGCACGGTTGATGTCGATCATCCGCTTTTCAGCCAGGCGCACCGCCTCCTCGGGCACACCACGCGCCATCATGGAATCAGGATGGGTTTCGCGCACCAGTTTGCGCCAGTGTTTGCGGATCTCATCGCGCGGCATATCCGGGGACACGCCCAGCACCGTGAAGGGATCACGCGGCGCATCGGCCACGAACCGCGCGCGCAGGGCCATGAACTGTTGTTCGCTCTGGCCGAAGATACGGCTGACCTCTGACAGGAATTCATTTTCGCCGGGATGATAAAACCCATCCGCCATGGCGATGTGAAACAGCCCCTCCATCAAATCGCACAGCGTCTGGGGATCATTGGCAAACATCTTCTGAATGCGGGCGGCATAGTCCTGATAGCCCGCGATATCAGTCCGCGCGAGGTCAAAGACCCGCGCGGCCCCGGCCTCATCCTCGGCGGCGATCTGAAAGACTTCGCGAAAGGCGGTGACCTCATCACGGGTGACCTGCCCGTCTGCCTTGGCCATTTTGGCGCCAAGCGCGATCACCGCAATGGCAAAGGCAACACTGCGCTCCGGCGGCGCGCGCAGACTGTCGAACACCTCGGAGAGGCTCTGACCGGAGGCCAGCGCAGAGAGCGCTTCGGTGATGCGGGTCCAGAGTGACATAAGGGCAGACTATCGCGGTTTGGCCGGGCTGTCAGCGGCGCCAACCTCTTTGGGGGAGAGAATTTTCTGCATCAGCACAAGATCCAGCCACTGGCCCCGTTTGTAGCCCACTTCCGGCATCCGCCCCACCTCGGCAAAGCCCATGGCGGCGTGAAAGGCCACACCGCCGGGATTGGCCGCGCTGATGCCTGCAACCAGCACATGGATGCTGTCGGCACGCGCAACCTCTTCAATAGCGGCCATCAGCGCCCGCCCTGCCCCGCGACCACGGGCGGTTTCATTCAGATAGATCGCGTGTTCACAGGTGCGCGCATAGCCGGGGCCACTGCGAAAGGTACCAAGACTGATGTAGCCGAGGATCTCACCCGCCTCCTCCGCCACCTGCATATGCGGACCTTTTGCGGTGATCTCAGCCGCGACCTCTGCCGCCGTCTTCTCATCCGTGGTGAAGGTGATCAGCGTGTCGCGGACGATCTGATTGGTGATCGCTGCGATGGCGCTGGCATCTGCCGAGCGCGCCTGTCGGACATTCATCGCAGCACCCGTGGCCCATGGGGGGTGTCGAACTCAGCCTCGAACCCGGCCGGGCCGCGGTGGATCTCCACCCGCGGATCATCAAGCGGCAGCGCCATGCGGCCCGGATGTGACAGATGCAGACGGCGCAGGGTGCAGCCCTGCTGGGTGAGTGCGTCAGCAGGATGGGGGCTGTGCCACTGCATCAGCGCTGGGAACATATTGTCGAAGGGGAGAACGCCATCCGCAGGCACCGCCATTTGCCAGCGCAGATTGCCGCGTTGCAGATCAACGATCTCGCCTGCCCCCTGCGGGGCGTTGTCCAGCGCCGCCGCCAGATCATCGCAGCGACAGATCCAGTTGGTGATCCGCGCAGGTCCCGCACGGCGATCCAGATCGAACCAGCGCGGGCTGCGCTGCGGTGTCGCGGCGGGGTCAATGGCAATGGCTTCAAGGTAGAGCCCATCGGCAAGGCCAAGGAGCCGGTTGTGGGTGCCAAAGACCGCATGGCTGCCACCGGCTTGCATCGGCACGCCAAGGCTGTCTTCGACATGGGCGACGGCCGCGTCCAACGTGTCTGCGGCCACGGCCAGATGATCAAGCTCCATGACGTCTCCCCCTTGTTCCTGCGGATCATGCTGCGGGGAGACTAGCCTGCAGGGGCACAGGCGCAAGCGGGAAAGAAACACACCCGCCCCGGCAGTCCGGGACGGGTGTGTCATTGCCCAAACGGTAGGCAGATCAGGCAGATCAGCTCTGGCGGATCAGTTTCAGGATGTCCTGCGCCGCCTCGGGGATGTTGGTGCCGGGGCCAAAGATTGCCTTGACGCCATTGTCATAGAGGAACTGGTAGTCCTGCTGCGGAATGACCCCGCCGCAGATCACGATGATATCCTCTGCGCCCTGCTCCTTCAGCGCCTTGACCAGCTGCGGGGCCAGCGTTTTGTGACCCGCCGCCTGTGACGAGATCCCGACCACATGCACGTCATTGTCGATGGCGTCCTGTGCGGCCTCATCCGGGGTCTGGAACAGCGGGCCGACATCGACGTCAAAACCGATATCGGCAAAGGCGGTGGCGATCACCTTGGCGCCGCGGTCGTGACCGTCCTGACCCATCTTGACCACCAGAAGACGCGGGCGACGGCCCTCTGCCTCGGCAAAGTCTTCGATGGATTTCTGAATGGCGGCAAAGCCTTCGTCGCCCTCATACGCGGCACCATAGACCCCGGCGAGGGTTTTGACCTCGGCGCTATGGCGGCCGAATTCCTTTTCCATTGCCATGGAGATCTCTCCGACTGAGGCGCGCGCACGCGCAGCTTCGACAGCGGCGGCGAGAAGGTTGCCGCCTTCCTTTGCGACGCGGGTCAGATTGTCCAGCGCGGCCTCGCAGGCGGCGTTGTCACGGTCTGCGCGCAGGGTTTCGAGACGGGCGATCTGGCTTTCACGGACGGCAACATTGTCGACATCCAGAATGTCGATCGGGTCTTCCTTCTCCTTGCGGTATTTGTTGACGCCGACGATCACCTCTTCGCCGCGGTCGATCATCGCCTGACGTTTGGCGGCACTTTCCTCGATGCGCAGTTTCGGCATCCCGGAGGCGACGGCCTTGGTCATGCCGCCCATCTCCTCGACCTCCTCCATCAGCGCCCAGGCCTTTTCCACCAGCTCATTGGTGAGGCTTTCGACATAGTAGGAGCCGGCCAGCGGATCGACCACATTGGTGACGCCGGTTTCCTCCTGCAGCACCAGCTGGGTGTTGCGGGCGATGCGGGCGGAGAAATCGGTGGGCAGCGCGATGGCCTCGTCCAGCGCGTTGGTGTGCAGGGATTGCGTGCCGCCCAGAACCGCCGACATGGCCTCATAGGCGGTGCGGATCACGTTGTTATAGGGATCCTGCTCCTGCAAGCTGACGCCCGAGGTCTGACAGTGTGTGCGCAGCATCTTGGAGCGGTCGTTCTGCGCGCCAAAATCGGTCATCACACGATGCCAGAGCGTCCGGGCGGCGCGCAGTTTGGCGATTTCCATGAAGAAATTCATGCCAATGGCGAAGAAGAACGACAGACGGCCTGCGAATTTATCCACATCCATGCCTGCCTCCATCGCGGCGCGCACATATTCGCGCCCGTCCGCAAGGGTATAGGCCAGCTCCTGCACGAGGTTCGCGCCCGCCTCCTGCATGTGATAGCCGGAGATCGAGATGGAATTGAATTTCGGCATCTCATTCGAGGTGTATTCGATGATGTCCGAAATGATCCGCATCGAGGGTTCGGGCGGATAGATATAGGTGTTGCGGACCATGAACTCTTTCAGAATGTCGTTCTGAATGGTGCCTGCCAGCAGTGATTTGTCATGGCCCTGCTCCTCGCCCGCGACGATGAAGTTCGCAAGGATCGGGATCACCGCGCCGTTCATGGTCATGGAGACCGAGACCTGATCCAGCGGGATGCCGTCAAACAGGACCTTCATGTCCTCGACACTGTCGATGGCGACGCCGGCCTTGCCGACATCACCGACAACGCGGGGGTGATCGCTGTCGTAACCACGGTGCGTGGCGAGATCGAAAGCGACTGAGACGCCCTGCTGACCGGCGGCGAGGTTGCGGCGGTAGAAGGCGTTGGATTCTTCAGCGGTGGAGAAGCCCGCATATTGGCGGATGGTCCAGGGGCGGCCTGCGTACATCGTGGCCTTCACCCCGCGGGTAAAGGGGCCAAAGCCGGGCAAGGTGCCCATATGGGGCAGATCTTTGGTATCCGCTTCAGTATAGAGCGGTTTGACATCAATACCTTCCAGCGTGTTCCAGGTCAGCGCGTCCAGCGGGCGGCCGCGCAGTTCCTTTTCAGCCAGAGCCCGCCAATCGTCGGTTTTGGTCGTCATCGGAAGTTCCTCTTGTCAGGTCGTAGGGGGGCGGGTTCGAGCCCACCGCGTGTTTGTCAGGGTCGCGCATCAGCTCTGCCAGACCATCGGCGCCGCCTTGCAGCCACATCAGATCGTCGGCGTAGCGCTCGCGCAGCGCTGCGGATTGAATGTCGGAAAACGGGCTCCAACGGCCCTCCCCGCGCGGCAGATCGCGGGCCACGTTGGCGGCCAGGCGGTGGCGCAGGGTTGGCAGCCCGTCGGAACGGTTGAGCCGATCCGAGAGCGAGACCCGCGCCAGACGTGGACCTGCAAGCAGGGCCAGCTGTACCTCAGGGCGATCGCCATAGGTTTCATAAGGCATCACCCGGATACGGGCATTGGGCATTGCGCAGGCGATATCGGTGATGACGTCGCGCCAGCTGCGCGGATGGGCGGCGATCTGTCCCAGCACCGCAGCCGAGGGCAGCGGGTGCCCATTGGCCACCATCTGGGTCAGCAGTGAGGTCCAGAAGCGATCCGGGCTGCGCAGGTTCAGCATCACGTCGCGCACCTGCCCGTCAAAGGCGGCATCGAAGCGGGCAAGACGCACGCCAATCCCGGCATAGAGCTGGCGCTGCTGCAGAAGGTCATGGGCACTGCCCATCAGATCCGTGTCACTGATCAGCAGGCGTTGGGCGCCGGCGGCGGCCTCTGTCGCGATACGCAACCGCAGACGGCCCCGCGCGCGGGTTGCCAGATCACGACCGGTGACCGGCGCCGGGCCGGGTTGAATGCCATGGAACAGCCCGTTGCGGGTCTGCTCCGGCCCCCAGATCGCAAGCCCGTCCTGCCGCAGCCGCGCCGCGTGATGGGCGAGGAAGCCCTGAAAATACCCCGTCGCGCAGCGATGCGCGCCGATATGTAGCATGATATCCATAGCCAGTGTCGTCCCGATGGTGGCGTCGCGCAGGGCAGACAGCCGCGTTTGCAGAGGCCAAGAGCGTGCCACAGGGAGGCTGACGATGCGGTTAATGCGCCGTGTGCGGCTGTTGCGGGGGCGCGCTTTTTTTGCCCCGAGCGCAGGATTCCCCATCGCAATTACCGGGATGGGGCATATATTCATCGCTACAGGAGAGCTGATGAAACACTTGTTTGTCTTTGGAAAAAACCGTTTTGGGCTAGCCGAACCGCGGATTGGATCGGCTGGGATACTGGGGCTGGCGGCTCTGCTTGCCATGGGGCTGCCGTCTGCAGGCCTAGCACAACAGGCTGCCGCTGCTGCCGCGGAGGACGCCGGGGTCATGACGGAAGAGACCACATCGCCTGGGGCAAGCGACGCCGAGGCGCTGGCAGAGGTTGCGGATCCGCCTGCCGACCCGCTGGTGCAATTGGTGCGACCCGGCGCCAGTGTTGATCTCGATGAGCTGATGTGGCTGCATCGGCCCATCGTGGTGTTTGCCGACAGCCCTGCTGATCCACGCTTCCACGAACAGATGGAGCGGTTGGCGGACGGGGCCGAGGCCTTGCTGGAGCGGGATGTCGTCGTGCTGACCGATACCGACCCCGGCGTGAAATCTGCGCTGCGCAAAAAGCTGCGGCCAAGGGGGTTCATGCTGGTGCTGATCGGCAAGGATGGCGGCGTCAAACTGCGCAAACCGCAACCTTGGACCGTGCGAGAGCTGAGCCGGACAATTGACAAATTCCCCTCCCGCCTGCGCGAGGTGGAGGAGCGGCGCGGCAGCTGATCAGGCACGGTCCGCTGCAGGCTGGTGCCGCGGTTGCGGGTGCCGCTGCAACTTGAGTGCCAAGCGCCAAGAAGAGAGCGACGGCGCATCACGCCCCCCCGCCCTGCGCGTAAAACAGGCGTCGGTTGCTGCGATCCACCACCGCCATAAAACGGGCGCGCGGTTCATAAATCAACACAGATGTGGGATCGAGCAGCGCCAAGAGATAAGCGCGGCTGACCTCCTCCAGCATGCAGTCCTTACCAACGATGCCGGCTGCAAAAATGCCGTTGCCGCGGCCCTGATCCATCGTCATCACCTGAACCGAGACCATATTGGGCGACAGGCCGTCGACCTCAAAGGCGACGGGTCGGTTTTTGTCGAGGTGGCGCAGCCCCGCGCGGATCGACCGCGCCTTGGTCAGCAGCGATGAAATGCGGGTCGCCTTCACCTCAAACACGCCTGCAGCGCAGTTGCGGCGGGAGAAGTAATACTGCGTCTCCCCCAGCTGCACCCAATCGCCAACGGCGGCACGGGCCGCCGCCTCATCTTGCAAGGCGCAGCCCGCCAGCCCCGAAAGGGCCAGCGCCACACAGGCGACACGCGCCAGTTTGTGATATGACTGCACCGACATCATGTGGTGTTATTCGAATTCCATGATCACTTCGTCAACGGCGAGGCTGTCACCAGCGGCGGCGTTGATCGCGCTGACCACGCCTTTCCTCTCCGCGCGCAGGATATTCTCCATTTTCATCGCCTCAATCGTGCAAAGCGCCTGACCTTCCTGCACCTCATCGCCGACTTCGACCTCCAGTTTCACCACCAGTCCCGGCATCGGGCAGAGCAGAAGTTTGGAGGTATCGGGGGCGATTTTTTCCGGCATCAGCGTGGCCAGTTCGGCCTGACGCGGGGTGCGGACATGGACCTTCAGATCGGCCCCGCGCGAACGGATGCGGAAACCGCCGGAGACCTTGCCAACCTTGACCACCAGACTGTCATCCCCCACGGTGAGCCGCGCCAACTGGTCGCCGGGCGTCCAGTCGGAGGCGACGCGCAGCGCGCTGCCATCGTCAAAGCGCACGGTGGAGCCGTCACGATCCGCATCAACCGTCACGTTGAAGGCGACATCCTGAAGGGTCACAACCCAGTCGCTGCCGACCTTGCGTTCGTGATTG